>NZ_JBFUDM010000001.1:0-1058565 GCF_056404715.1 Dongia sp. P2_B8
TTCAACGACACGCTGCGCGGCAATACCGGCGCCAACCGCCTCGACGGTGGTGCGGGTATCGACACGCTGGAAGGTGGGAACGGCAACGACACCTATGTGGTGGACAATGCCGGCGACATCGTCACGGAGCTGTCGGGCACCAGCACGGGCACGGATAGCGTCGAGACCTTCCTCGCCAACTACACGTTAACAGCGAACGTTGAGAATCTGACGTTGCTGGGTGCCGGAAACATCAACGGCACGGGTAACGGCCTGGCGAACACAATCACGGGCAATGCCGGCGCTAACGTGCTCGACGGTGGCACCGATGCGCTGATCGACACGATGAAGGGTGGCAAAGGTGACGACACCTACATTGTCCGAACTGCTACTGACTTAGTTACGGAGCTGACTGGCGAAGGCACGGATACGATTGACGTCCGTGTCACCGGCTACACCATGGCGGGTTTTGTCGAGAACCTGACGATCGGCGCCGGCCTCTCTGGCATCACGGCGACCGGGAATACGCTGAATAACATCATGACCGGTAACTCGCTTTCCAACAGCTTAGATGGTGGCAATGGAGATGATGTACTCGACGGTGGGGCCGGCAACGACGCCATGACGGGGGGCGCAGGCATAGATACCGTGACCTACGCGAATTCCAATGCTGCGGTCACCGTGGACATGACGGCAAATACTGGCTCTGGTGGGTTTGCCCAAGGGGATACCTTCGTCACCGTGGAGAATTTGATCGGTTCTCAGTTTAACGACGCCATGACTGGAACCTCAGGCGACAATTCGATCTTTGGCGGCAAAGGCGATGACACTCTGTCTGGTGCTGCAGGTATTGACCGTCTCTATGGTGAGGATGGTAGCGATATCCTTATTGGCGGCGCGGGCGCAGACGTTCTTAGTGGTGGCATCGGAGTCGACACAGCATCCTACGTGGGATCGGCCGCTGCAGTCGTCGTAGATCTTGCAAAAAATACTGCGACTGGCGGTGATGCTGCTGGCGATAGCCTGACGTCAATTGAGAATTTAACGGGCTCTGGGCTCGCCGATACGCTAATTGGGAGTAGCGGCAACAATATTCTCGATGGCGGTGCAGGCGCTGATATCCTGGACGGCGGAGATGGAACAGATACGGTAACGTATTCGAACTCTCAAGCCGCTGTATTTGTGAGCCTGAAGAACAGTGCCGCATTTTATGGCGACGCCGAAGGAGATACGCTCTTCGAAATTGAGAATCTGACTGGCTCAACTTTCGCCGACACTCTGATTGGTGATAATCGCAATAACAAGCTAGATGGCGGCGCCGGCGCGGACACCATGGATGGCGGTGATGGTGCCGATACCTATGTTGTTGATAACGTGAACGATGTCATAACTGAGAGAGCCGATAGCGTTGGCTCTGATTTGGTGTTGGCAAATGTGACGATAACGCTGGGGCAGAATGTTGAGAATCTGGTGTTAACGGGCACAAGCAAGATCGATGGCACTGGAAACGAACTAACCAATCGCATTACAGGCAATAGCAATGCTAACCAGCTGGACGGCGGTATTGGTGCAGACTACTTGGCCGGCGGCGGTGGCAACGACATCTACTTTGTCGATAACGTTGGTGATGTGACTATCGAAGATGTCGACGCAGGCATAGACCTAGTTCTGTCGAGCATTTCTACGACTCTAGGTACGAATGTTGAGTGCCTGACATTGACGGGAAGTGATGAGATTGATGGTACTGGCAACGACCTAAATAATATCCTAACGGGCAATGGTGCCGCCAACAAACTAGATGGCAGTGCCGGTGCTGATACGATGGTCGGTGCGGCCGGTAACGACATCTATGTGGTCGATAATATTGCTGACGTCACAACAGAAAATGCCGGCGAGGGAATCGATTTGGTATTCTCAAGCGTCGCAACAACCCTCAGCGCGAATATTGAGAATCTTACGTTGACGGGCGGCTTGGTGCTTAACGGAACCGGCAACACATTGGACAACGTTATCGTTGGCAATAGTGCTGACAATCAACTTGATGGCGGGACCGGTGTCGATACGTTGGCGGGTGGGCTCGGCAATGACATGTATGTGGTGGACAATGTTGGCGACGTTGTGACAGAGAGTGCGGGCGAAGGAATAGATCTGGTTCAGAGTTCTGCCTCTCACATGCTTGGGCTCAATGTCGAAAACCTGACGTTGACGGGATCTGGCGGGATAAATGGGGCCGGAAATGCGCTCGACAATATCATTATAGGTAACAGCGGCGCGAATGAACTGACAGGTGGTGATGGTGCCGACACGCTGGATGGTGGCGCCGGGATTGACAAACTGATTGGCGGCGCTGGCAACGACACTTACGTCATTAATAGCTCGGTTGATGTGGTGACGGAAATTGCCAACGAAGGCATCGACACTGTCTTGAGCTCGATTACCTATACACTCGGTGACAACGTTGAGAACCTGACTCTGATTGGAACTGCAAACCCTGTTAGCGGGACTGGTAACGCGCTCAATAATGTGATCATCGGAAACTCCTACAACAACACGTTGACTGGTAAGGGTGGTGCGGACCTCTTAGACGGTGGATCTGGTGTTGATTGGGCCAACTATTCAGGTTCGTTGACAGGGGTAACAGTAAGCCTAGCTGCTGGTACCGGTTCTGGTGGTGATGCGGAAGGTGATACGCTGGTCAACATTGAAAATTTAAGCGGGTCTTCTCAGAACGATAGCCTTACCGGAGACGCTGGTGACAATCGTCTTGTTGGAGGATTTGGCTCCGACAAGATGTTTGGTGGACTGGGGAACGACACATACGACGTGAATCTTTCTAGCGATGTCGTGACGGAGAATGCTGGTGAAGGTACGGATACCGTCGAAACCTCCACAACCACTTATACTCTCAGCGCGAATGTAGAAAATCTCATTCTGACCGGCACCAGCGGGGCTGAAGGAACCGGAAATGAACTCGACAACGTAATCATCGGCGCCATCGGTCTGAACATTCTAAACGGCGCAGCGGGCAATGACCGGCTTGACGGCCGCGGTGGCAATGACTTCTTGAACGGTGGATCCGGTAACGACACCTATGTGGTTGATAATATCGGCGACGTCGTAACAGAAAATGCGAATGAAGGGATTGATGCTATCGAAAGCTCGGTCGCAATCTCAACTCTGGCGGCCAATGTCGAGAATCTGACCCTGACGGGTGGATCAGCCATCGGCGGTGCCGGCAATGCGCTGGACAATCAAATAAGTGGCAACAGCGCTGCCAATACGCTGACCGGCGCGGATGGAAACGATACCCTGGATGGTGGCGACGGCAACGATACGCTCATCGGGGGCCAAGGCGCCGACGAGTTCCGCTTTGGTCGCTCTGGTGGAGTGGACATCGTTGATGCCTACGATACCGATGGTGGTGCCGACAAACTCTCCATTGCCAGTGGCGTTGCTATAGACCAAGTCTGGTTCTCGCAATCTGGTAATGACCTGATCATGACGATCATTGGCACCAATGACACGGTGACGGTCCAAGGTTGGTATAGCAGTACGGATCGCCAGCTCAATACCGTCCAACTCTCCGATGGAAAATATGCAACTGCGAGCGATGTTGAGCAACTGCGCTCGGCGATGGCCTCCTTCAGTCCGCCACCGCTCGGTCAATTGACGCTCGACTCAACGACCTTGCAGGCTCTGACGCCGACTCTTGCTGCCGCGTGGCATTGAGAGCGAAATAGAGTGCATTGAGGAAAGCCGGACCAGACGTCGCTCTGGTCCGGCTTCTTTTCGATTTCGGGGGATTTGTCAGCGAGCAAGAAGCTGCTGGCGTTCCCCGTGGCTACCGATAGGATTGCTTCGCCGGCAGTTCGCTTAGCAGCATCGGATTGTCAATCGGCTGCCTTGAGGCGATGAAGACCGCTCGGGTCAGTTCGGTCTGCGGTGCCACTGTCCAGTCGATGGGGAAGTCTTCGTGAACCGGCTGCGTCTTCGGGACATAGACATATGGGAAGAGGGCCGCGAGTCGGTTGAAAATCCAAGGGCGTGTTGGCCGACAGCCGACACCGTCGAAAGCCTGAGTCTGAAGTTGTTTGGGTTCCGCAACAATGTTGGCGGCCTCGTAATCACCGACCGAGACGCAGGTTTCCAGCAGGAGCAAGTCACCGCACAGCGTCGCAAAGAGCTTCAGAGCATTATCCGGATCAGCTAGGTGATAGAAAATACCGTAGGCATAGACGATGTCAAATATGCCATGCGCAGTGGGGCTCAACGCGCCCACATCGGCTTCGATCAGTTTCCACTTTGCAGTAGGAAGATAGCCATGCTTCCCAACGAATTCCATAGTCGCTGCGAAGAATTGGCAATTCTCTGGACGCGCCTCGACGCTCGTTACGGTGCAGCCACGATCTAAGAAGAATGAGGTGTGATCGCCAAGTCCTGCACCAAGCTCAAGAACAGATTTGTCAAAGACATCCAGGCCCAGCGTCGCCAGATGCTCCTGGCGGCGGCTGTTGTTGCGCTTATAGCTTGGATTGCGAAATATTAGATTTAACGCGTCGAAATTCATTGGATGAGGCCTCACTGATACGAGAGCACAGAATGTTCCAATTATCTTAACAAGGAGTGGCGCTGCTGCCTAGATGGATAGCTGTGATGCGTGCAACCTACTTCAGCTCAGGGGAAGCTTCTGGAATGACCTGTCGGTCCCTCTCGGCTAATTCAATGCTAAAATTTGCATCCTAATTCTGTCAGAAGTTCGCCACGTTCAAGAGCTTCCACGTCGCTCTCATGCGCGGATGAGAAACTCAATATCATAGAGCTTGCAAACGGCGAGTATGCCAACGTGAATGACGTGGAGCAGTTGCGTACAGCAATGTCTGCTTTTGACCCGCCACCCCTCGGGCAGATGACTTTTAATCCCAGTGTACTGCAGTCGCTAACCCCCGCTCTCGCGGCGGCGTGGCACTGACTCTCTTAGGTTGAGAGAGAATGCGGTTCCGGCTGAGACACTGCTAGTCGGTAGGAGAGCTTGTCAGACAGTAAGGTTATTGGTGTGTCTGTTTATCAATCAAATGGTCGACCAGAGACGGGCTATCCAAAGGACTTCTTGATGCGACAAAGACCGCACGCGTCGTGCTGGCGCTGGGAGAGACGGTCCAATCCGTTGGGAAGTGCTCGTGCGCGGGTTGTGTTTTGGGCAAGTACACGTGGGGAAATAGCTCTGAGAGCCTGTTGAAAATCCAGGGGCGCGTTGGACGACAGCCAATACCCTCGATCGATTGTGTTGCGACGTGACCCTGCTCTGGAGCAAGGTTCGGCGCTTCGTAATTGCCAACTGACACACGTGTTTCAAATACTCTGATGAGGGACAGCCGGCCGAGATCAAGCATCTGCTCATCCGACTCCGCCAGCAGGCGTGTGCACATTCCCTGTGCGCGGATGGCCAGCTTGCTTTCGCGAATTAGAAAGTTGGCAAGATCATCGCGACCGAAGACGCTGGCGCTGACTGCGGTCAGCGTTCTGACCGCATAGTCGACTCGCTCGGGATGTAGCAGCGGAAGATCGGTAACGCCATGGCCGCCTTTAATCCCCCGACGGTTGGCCAGATGGCGCTCGAATCCGCTGTCAAGCAATCGCTCGCGCCCGTCCTCGCTGCCGCTTGGCAATAGGCCGGCCGAACGATTTCTAAATCCTTATAGCTTTCGGCAGAAATATGCTCCCACAGGTGAGGTGGTCGTATTTATCAGATTTTATTGGCGCCGCGCGATCGGGGATGCACCGCATCCACGTCGAAGAGTGCGAGGCGCCGGGGAAGGATCGGGAATAAGCGCGGCACCGGACGGGGAAAATCTGGTCGCCGCAAAGGCCCTCCCAGCAAGCCTTGCCGAACATGGTTTCAAATTGGCGCGCGACACCCAGAATGGAGAATCGGCAGCGGGCGAAGCCGAAATCGCAATGGACAGTTTTCTTGGTAGCAAATGGTCGGTTTTACGGGGCGCGGAGAATATCGATCGAACGCCGCTGCTACCATGCTCAACTGATTTTCGCGGCTTAGGTCCCTGTTACGGTGTGCAATTTTCCCTGTTACTGAGAGTAACTTTCCCTGTTTGAGAGTAACTTTCCCTGTTATTGAGAGTCGATTATTCTCTCGAAGAGCCTGATATAGCGGGCATTGCGGTAATCGAATGGGCCTTTTGGTCAGTCAAAATCGCGAGATTCCCTGTAATTTCGCTGCTTAACAGGGAAAATAAAGAGAGACGGGTTCGCCACGGACTGCCAGCACAGCCAGACTCTTCCTCTCTACTTCGCCAGTTTTGCGGCTTCCGGAATTCTCGCGACATTCCCGCCGGTTAGGCTCAGTTGACGCGCGAGGCATGCCACAGAGACGCCAAAACGGTGCGAATTCGGCGGCCGCCACTGGCCTTGTCTCCGAATGCCAAAGTTCCGGATATGGTGGCTTGCTAATTGCCATGCGATCGGGGCGGATTGCAGTCTGCCTCGGGTCGACTTTCACTAGATTGAGTGAGCGTTCGAGTGGAGCTGCCCGAGACGCGGATTAGGTAAGCAGTTTTGCCCGCTGCTCGTCCCACGATACAGGGAAGGAGAGGGGACAGGCCCGCTTGAGAGCCTCAGGTGTCAGACTGATCGGCTGCGTTCCGGAGACAATCGTCTCCGTAATGTCCGGCGCGAGGAAAGCCAGCGATATCTTCTTGCTGATATAGAGCGCGCTGATGCCGGATGGCCGAGCAAGCTCTGTAACACTGGCGGCTTGCCCATTGGCTAGATCGTCGAACCATCGGCGGGCTTGAATGATCTCCCGCAGTAAGTGGTCATCGACGCCGGCACAGTTGCCGTCATCGTTGCCGATCACCAGTCTCACTTCCTGGCCGCAGCGGATGAACTGGCCGGTACCTTGATCTCGATGTGCTGTCCGGCCTGTTCCCTATCGATCGATATCTGTTCAGCAGCGTCAATATCCTGGTCCAGCAACAGTGTCGGCGGCTGTGCATCATTCGACGGTGCCGATCTCCTCTTCAGAAGATTAACTCCCGCCTTGCTCCTGGTGCCGGCGCTCTTAGCGGCCCAGATATCTAACGAAAGGGCGACGGGCGGGTGATCGTGATCTCGGCAGCAGATATTTGCCGCAGCCCCTCCGGCGCCAGCAGCAGCCGGACGCCGCGTGCTCAAGCCCGCCTCGACTCAGCGGGCCATATTGCCAGTTGACAGTGTCGATCTTTGATATAATAAATCATACCTAAATGAATAAAGAAATGATGTTGGGGAGCTCAGGGTGCAGATCACTGCCGTCACCGCGCGCGTCTGCAATGCCGAGATGCGCAACTGGATCTTCGTCCGGGTGGAAACCGACCAACCGGGACTGTTCGGCTGGGGCGAAGCGACACTGGAATGGAAGACGCGCGCTGTCGTCGGAGCGGTCGAAGATCTGGCCCCACTTCTCATCGGCCAGGACCCGCGCGATATCGAGCACTGTCTGCAGATAATGACGCGCCACGGCTTCTGGCGCCTCGGTGTCGTTGGCATGTCAGCGGTGAGCGGAATTGAGCTCGCATTGTGGGACATCCTGGGCAAATCTCTGGACGTGCCGGTGTGGCGCTTACTCGGCGGTAAGGTGCGCAACTATCTGCGCACCTATACCCATCTCGGTCTCGGCGACATGCGTGCCGTATACGAGACGGAGACCGCTGCCAGCATCGTCGAGCGCGGCCGCATCGTGACGCAGGCCGGCTACGATGCGGTGAAAGTCGTCTGCATCCCTTACACCCACTATACGGCTACCAACCAAGGCATCGACCGTGTAGGGGAAATGCTTTCTGATCTGCGTGCGGCCCTTGGCCCTGAGATCGACATCATGGTGGACTTTCATGGCCGCCCAGCCTCGGTCAATGCCGCCATGGGCTACATTCAGGCGATCGCCGCGAGCCGACCGCTCTTCGTCGAAGAGCCTGTGCCGCCAGAAAACCTGGCCGGCCTTGCCGAAATCACCGCGCGTTCGCCGGTGGCCATCGCCTCAGGTGAGCGGTTGGTGGGACGTCGGGAGTTCGAGCCTGCGATCCGCGCGCGCGCGTTCAACATCGCGCAGCCGGATATTTGCCATACCGGGGGCCTGCTGGAGACCAAAAAAATCGCCGCCATGGCGGAAACCGCGGGCATCGGCCTTGCTCCACACAATCCGCTGGGGCCGATCGCCGGTGTGGCGGCACTGCATTTTGGAATCGCGACACCCAACGTCGTGATCCAGGAAGAGATGTCAGGTGCCGTCGCCTGGTATGGCGAGGTGGTCCAATGGCCGATTGAGCGGAAGCCCGGCCGTTGGGATGTGCCTGAGAAGCCAGGTCTCGGCATCGAGGTGGACGAGAAGGTCATCGCAAAGCATCCCTTCCAGCAGGAAGTTCTGCATGCCCGCAACGCCGTCATGCCTGACGGCACGATCGTCGATTGGTGATGCGAGATGAGCGACCGTCTCCAAGGTAAAGTCTCTATCGTTACGGGCGCCGGTCAAGGTATCGGTGCAGCCATAGCCCGTGTCTTTGGGCGCGAAGGCGCTGCCGTGGTGGTGGCAGAGAAGAATGCGGAGACGGGTAGCGCGGTCGCGTCCGCGATCGAAGGCGAAGGTGGGAGAGCACTGTTCGTCGAGACGGATGTCACTGACAAGGCCGCAATCGAGCGCTTATTAGCGGCAGCGACACAGAAGTTCGGTGTACCACGCATCCTCATCAACAATGCCGGCGCCAATGTCTTCCATGAACCTTTGGAGATGCCGGAAGAGGAATGGCGGCGCTGTTTCGCGCTCGACCTAGAGGCGTGCTGGAGCTGCGCCCGCGCTGTCCTGCCCGGTATGATCACGGCGGGAGGTGGTGCTATCGTCAACATTGCAAGCTGCCACGCCTTCCAGATCATCCCGCATTGCTTCCCCTATCCCGTAGCAAAGCATGCTTTGCTCGGTCTGACGCGCGCACTTGGCGTTGAATACGCTGCACGTGGCATCCGCGTGAACGCCATCGCGCCGGGCTATATCGAGACACCTATTGCAATCGACTACTGGAATACCTTTCCGGATCCTGATGCCGAAAGGCGCCGGGCCTATGACCTGCATCCGCCCAAGCGGATCGGCCGACCGGAAGAGGTTGCGATGACGGCGCTGTTCCTGGCTTCGGACGAGGCGCCGTTTATCAACGCTGAAACGATCGTCATCGATGGCGGCCGCTCAGTGCTTTATCACGATTAGGAAAACCCGAGAAACGGGTTCAATTGGGAGGAGACAAAAATGAAGTATGCGGCGTGGCCAATCACAATGGCCCTCATCATGGTGGCCGGCATTTCGCAATCGACGGCCCAGGACATCAAGATCGGCTATATCAATAAGATGGGTGACCATCCCTGGTTCGTCGCTGAGGTCGCCGGCGCCAAGGCCGCGGCGGAAGCCGCAGGTGCTAGCTTTCAGGCTCAGGACGTGCAGTTCAATGCGGACCTCACCGTGACGACCTTCGACACAATGGTCGGTGACGGCGTCAAGGGCATCGCCATCGTCGTGCCCGACAAGGGTTTAGGGCCAGTGATAGCAGATAAGGCGAAGAAGGCCGGCATCAAGCTCGTCGCGGTCGATGACGACATCTATTTCCAGGACGGTACGCAGGTGCCCTATGTCGGCATGAATGCCCATAACATCGGCACACGTGTCGGCGAGGAACTGGCCAAACTTTATCAACAAGAAGGATGGGCGGGGAAGGAAGTGCGGATCGCCTCGATTGAGGACCGTAAGGCTGATACCTGCATGCAGCGGAATAAGGGTGCCGAAGAGGCATTTCTCAAGGCCGTGCCGGATTTTAAGCCAGAGAACATTGTGCGCGTGCCCTACGATAACACGATGGTCAATTCCATCGACGTCATGACCACAACCTTGACGGCCAACCCCAACGTCACCAACTGGATCTTCTATTCCTGCAACGACGACGGCGTGCTGGGTGCTGCGCGCGCCATGGAAAATTCCGGCTACCAACCAGACCAAGGCATTGGCATCGGGATCGACGGTAGCCGGGCGTGCGACGCTTTCGGCGGTGGCAAGCCCGGCGCCTTCCGGGGCACAATGTGGCTCAACTCTGAAAACCACGGGGCGACAGCCGTGAAATTGCTGGTCGATGCCATCAAGAATGGGACGGAACTTCCGACGCAGACTTTCACCAGCCCGGAATTCATCACTGCGGACAACTTCGCCACCACTTATAAAGCGAAGCTCTGCAAGTAAGCGTATAATCTAGCGCGGATCGAGGGGCTGCTCGATCCGCGATTTCTTTCACGGTGACATTCGGATGCAAACTTCCGATCTATCCACCAGAATAATGTTGACCCTGCATGGTATCAGCAAGCGCTTCGGCATCGTCCAGGCACTGGACGGCGTCGCATTGACGGTCCGTGCCGGTGAGATCCTCGCGCTGGTAGGCGAGAACGGCGCCGGCAAATCGACCATGATGCGTATCGTCGAAGGTGTATTTCCGCCGGATAGCGGCAGCGTGACGATGGACGGCAAGACGGTAGCGTTTAAAGAGCCGCGCGAAGCGCATCTTGCAGGAATCCGAGTCATCCATCAGGAGCCGGAGATAGTTCCCTATCTCACCGTGGCGGAAAACATCTTCATGGGTGACATGCCGAAGAAGGCCGGATTATTGCTCGACTGGTCGACCTTGGAAATCAAGACTCGGGCGATCATCAACGAATTCGGCATGGAGCGCGATCTGCGCCCGCGCCAGCTATGCGACGCACTGGGACCGGCCCAGCGGCAGATGATCGAGATCATGCGGGCTGTCCGTTCGCAAGGACGATTAATCGCTTTTGACGAGCCAACGTCTTCTCTCACCGATGACGAAGCGCGCCGCCTCTTCAAGGTGATCCGGCGGCTGCAGGCGGACGGAGTCTCCATCGTCTACATTTCGCACCGCCTAAATGAGGTGATGGAGCTCTCCGACCGTGTCACCATTCTGCGGGATGGGCGCGTAGTCGGCACGTTCGCGACGACCGAGCTTAGCGAGGAAGCCATCACCCGGCACATGGTTGGGCGTGATCTCAGCAGCTTGTTTCGCCGATCGTCTCGTGTTCCCGGAGATGTCGTGCTTGAACTTGCCGGGCTCCGTACGGACAAGATCCGCGATATCAGCCTGACCGTCCGGCGCGGCGAAGTGTTGGGAATCGGCGGCCTGATGGGTGCCGGTCGCTCGGAACTTGCCAAGGCGATCGTGGGCTTCGATCGGCGCAAGAGCGGTACAGTCACAATGAATGGCAAGGCCGTAATGGCCAACAGTCCGGCAGAGGCTATCCGTGCCGGCATCGGTTTTGCACCCGAAGACCGCAAGCATGAAGCACTGCTGTTGTTCCGTTCGATACTCGACAACGCGGCCTTGTGCATTCCCGACAAGACCGCGCAAATGGGTTTCTTCAGCCGTCGGCTTGCGATGGATGTGGTAGGAGAGCTTGCCCGCAAGATGGCGATCAAGGCTCCTAATCTCGACGAGTTGGTGTCGAAGCTCTCGGGCGGCAACCAGCAGAAGGTCATCTTGGCGCGATGGCTGGCGCGCCAACCGGCCCTTCTAATTCTCGATGAGCCAACGCGCGGCATCGATGTCGGCGCTAAGTCGGAAATCTATCGCCTGATAGATGAATTGGCGGCCCAAGGTATGGCCGTCGTCCTCATTTCCTCCGAAATGCCTGAACTGATCGGTCTTGCCGACCGCGTCGCCGTCATGGCCGGCGGTGAAATCATCGGCATGCTGGAGGGCGACGGAATTACGGAACGCAACCTGCTGCAACTGGCGATGCCGCAGAGAACGACAGCTCTTCAGAAAGCGGGTTAAATTATGAGTGCGATTGGGAGAGAGGCCATGGAGCAAGGCGATGGGCAGTCGGGGAAACGGCGCCTTGCGCATCTCACGGAGCGCGTCGGCATCCACAATATGAGCCTATTGGTTGCGCTCGCCGTCTTACTCGTAATTTTCGGCAGCCTGCGCGGCGACGTGTTCTTTTCATCACGCAATATCCTCAATATAGGTCTCGCCATCACCATCCTCGGTGTTCTCGCCATGAGCCAGACAGTGGTGATCGTTGCTGGCGGACTCGACATCTCGGTTGGGTCGATCGTCGGCCTGACGACCGTTTCCGCCGCCATGGCGATCCAGATAGATGATTCGGCCGCGACTGGAATCCTCGCCGGCCTCGTCATCGGTTGTATCGCCGGGCTTGTGAATGGCATCATTGTGACCTATGGCCGGGTCAACGCGGTTATCGCGACTTTAGGCACGATGGCGATCTTTCGCGGTGTTGCATTCATCCTATCCGATGGCCAGTCCATTTCTGTCTTCAACGACACCTTCCGCTTTATGGGTGTCGGCACGCTCCTCGGTCTGCAGTTCCCAATCTGGGTGCTGGTTGTCTCGGCGATCCTTTTTCAGATATTCCTCGCCAAAAGTATCGTCGGGCGCAATGTCTATGCACTGGGCGGCAATCCGATAGTCGCTCGCTTTTCCGGCATCAACGTTAGCGCCTATCGCGTGGGTATTTATGTGATGAGTGGCTTCTTCGCTGGCATCGCCGGCATCCTGCTGGCAGCGCGGACGGGGTCTGGGCAGCCCATCTCCGGCTCGCAAGGGTTGGAGCTGGAAGCGATCACGGCGGCTGTGCTCGGCGGCTGCGCGCTGCAGGGCGGCAAGGGGACCATCGCCGGTGCATTGCTTGGCGTCGCCATCATCGGCGTGCTCAATAACGGTATGATTCTCACTAGCGTGCCGACATTCTATCAGTTGCTAGCGAAGGGCAGCTTGTTGATACTGGCCGTGGTTATCGCCGAATATCAGCAGAACCGTGCCTGAGGCAGGAAACAAATGGCCAAAGTCGCCAGTATCGTCGACATCGGGGCAGCGAGATCGTCGTCGACGTCAATCCGCGACCGCGTGGTGAGTGGCCTTGCCAAGCAAATTCTCTCCGGCCATTTCCCGCAAGGATCTCTTCTGCCAACAGAGAGCGAGCTAGGTGCTGCCTTTAAAGTGAGCCGCACCGCCTTGCGCGAGGCCGTGCGCACACTGGCGGCCAAAGGCCTGTTGGAATCGCGCCAGCGCGCCGGTACGCGGGTGTGTCAATCGGAAGACTGGAGTCGACTCGACCCCGACGTACTGCGCTGGATGGGCGAAATCGAACCCGATCTGGATTTCGTGCGTGGACTTACGGAGGCGCGGCAGATCATTGAACCCGCAAGCGCCGAGATGGCCGCAAGGCGGGCGACATCCCGCAATCTCGCCGCCATTGAGGAAGCATATGATGCGATGTGTAGTGCGAAACTCACTGATCTCGACGCGTGCGCGGAGGCCGATGTCGCTTTTCATATCGCCATCCTGCACGCCAGCCGCAATCCGGTGCTTGCTAATCTCGGTAATGTCATTGGCGCCGCCCTGCGGAATGCCTTTCGCCTGACGACTTCGGCCTCGCTCAACTACCAGACGACGCTGGCGGCGCATGGGGAGGTGCTGGAAGCCATCCGCATGCGGCAGCCGGATGTGGCGAGGACCCGGATGCAGGCCCTGCTCGGAATCGCAACTGAAGATCTGATGCGCGTCGCAAATGCTGGTTCTTCTGCCGACAAACGTACCGGCAAGCGGAGCAAATGATGAGCGATGTCCGGTTGATCGCGGATGCAAAGAATAGTTTAGGCGAAGGCCCGGTCTTCGTCGCACGGGAGAATGCATTGCGTTGGGTCGACATTCTCGGCCGACGCTGGCATCGTTTCAATCTTGGCGGTGGCGAGCTGACCGCAATCGATCTTGCTGAGGGTCTCACCGCTTTCGCGCCGCGCCAGAATGGTGGTTTTGTTGGTACCTTCGAGAGCGGGTTCGCTACCTTCGACGACAGGTGTGAGAACGTCGCCTGGATCGCCCGACCCGAACTGACGCTGCCGGCGAACCGGTTCAACGATGGCGGCACCGATCCGCGCGGGCGATTTCTCGCTGGTTCGATGAACAAGGAAGGCAGCGGTAGTACCGGCAGCCTCTATGTGCTGGATCCCGCGATCGGACTGCGAAAGGTGAAATCTGAGATCGGCATATCGAACTCTATCGCCTTCAGCCCCGACGGCACGGTGCTTTACTTTGCCGATACCGCTGCCAATGATCTCGGCGCATATGCCTATGATGCCGCGGCGGGCACAATCGGCGCGCGTTTGCCCTTCGGCAATTCAAGCACGGTCAAAGGCTATCCGGATGGATCCGCAGTCGATCGCGACGGCTATCTTTGGAACGCCCGCTGGGACGGCTGGTGCATCACACGCTTTGCGCCCGACGGTACGCTTGACCGGATCATCGATCTGCCGGTGCAGCGGCCGACATGCTGTGCTTTCGGTGGATCGGAACTGAAGACGCTTTATATCACTACCGCGATAGGCGATCTCACCGAGGTGGCGTTGCGCGGCCAACCTTGGGCCGGTGGATTGCTCGCCATTGACGTGGATGTGCCGGGCTTGCCGCGCGCGTCCTATCGTGAGTAGACCTTGCAACTCATCTCGCTGCAGAGCGATGAGCTCTATCTTGAGATCGCGCCAGAGATCGGTGGCTCGGTAGCCAGACTTGATCTCAAATTGACGACTGGCACCTTTCTTCCGATCCTCCGGCCTGTATCGGTTGATGCGCTCATGAGAGGCGGCGCTGCGCAGTCGGCCATGCATCCGCTAGTTCCTTTTGCCAATCGCGCTCGCGGCAATTGCATTGATATCGTAGAACCGCCATTGATCCTGCATTCAAATGTCGCCGATGAGCCTTGTGCCCTCCATGGCATCGGCTGGCAAAGGCCTTGGACGATCGTGGCAACGAGCCAGACCGATTGCCTGATGGAACTGGTTGTCCAGGAGGGAGATTGGGTATTTCCCTTTCGCAGCACTTGGCACCTCTCCCTAGCGGGCGCTTCGTTGCAGGCCACGCTCTCTATCGAGAACATTTCCAGGCGATCGATCCCAGCAGGCATCGGCCTTCATCCATACTTCCATCGTATGCCAGGGATGCAGCTCAGCTTCATGGCTGAGCGCTTTTGGCTCGAGGGTCCCGGACACCTTCCGACAGATGCCATCTCGCTACCGGCGGAACTCGATTTCGCCAACGGCCGGCCGCTGCCGGACTGCTGGCGCAACAATTGTTACGGAGATTGGCGCGGCAGCCTGGTAATCGATGATATCGAACGCGGGATCACGATCAATCTGTCTGCTTCGGCCTCGCTACCAGAGCTCATGATCTACACGCCGACGGCAGCGCCTTTCTTCTGCCTAGAGCCGCAAAGCCACACGACAGGCGCTACAGCTCGCAGGGCCGCCGATAGTCTTGCCAAGCCGCTCAAGATTTTGCAACCCGGTGAGACTCTCGTCGGCGAGATGATTCTGGCATCTCGGAGGGCGCAGCGTTAGCGGGCCGCGAGCGATCAAGCTTGCTGGTTCGCCACCGACAGCCAGCACAGCCAGATTTTCCCGTTTCATCAATGATCGACGCCGCCGGAGAAATGGGTGAAACGAAAGACTGCTCCGGCCGTTAAGATCGGCCGGCCGCCGGGAGTCTTTTGTGGCAATCGCGACTCAACTGGGCTCCTGAGCAGCGGAGTCCAGTTGAGCGGCGTTATCCGGCCGGTGCCGGCTATCCAATACCGTCAGAAAATCAGATCGGCGGCGGTCACAGCGACATCGCTGACGGTAGCCAGTGTGACGAAGCTGTTGGCGCCGCCACTGCTGTCGAACTTGATCAGCGTATCGGTACCGATCACTTGTAGTTGGAGGAAGCCGTCATCGAAGGGGTTGGTCGTATCGACGCCAAAATCGAAAAACAGGTCAACGAGATCTATTTTGTCCTTGCCGCTTTCGAAATCGTTGATGGTGTCACCGCCGAGATTGGCGAGGTCGGCGGGATTATCGAGGCGATAGAGGAACAGGTCGTCACCGGCACCGCCGGTGAGGGAATCCGGGCCGAGCCCGCCATCAAGGACGTCATTGCCGTCGCCGCCGGACAGAAAATCACCATCGTCATTGCCCAGCAGCGTGTCGGCACCCTTGCCGCCGGAGAGAATGCTGAGACCGGCATTCCCGATGAGTATATTGTCGAGGTCGTTACCCGTGCCGACCAGATTACCGGCGCCGCGCAGTTCCAGGTTCTCGACGTTGACGCCGCTGATCGAGAGATCGAAACTGACCTGTGCGATGATCCTGTCGATCCCCTGATTGACCAGCTCCAACACCGCATCGCCAGCATCGCTCACGATAAAGGTGTCGTTGCCCGATCCGCCAGTCATCACATCGACGCCGCTGCCGCCATCCAATAGATCGTCGCCGGTCCCCCCGATCAGAGTATCGTTGCCGGTGCCAGCATCCAAGACGTCGTTACCGGTGCCGCCGTCCAGATTGTCGTTTCCGGCGCCGCCTTCCAACTCGTCGTCACCGGTGCCACCGATCAGGATATCGTCGCCCAGGGAGCCGCTGAGCGCGTCGTTGCCGGCGGCACCATCCAGCTTGTCATTGCCATTTGTGCCAATGATCTCGTTGTTGAGGGCATTGCCCGTCGCGATCGCACCGATGACGGCGGCATCGAAGGACAGAACCTCCAGTTCCGCACCCAAGGTGAATGTCGAAAGCGTGGTGACAACGGCATCGGCTGTGCCTTCACCCACCTTCTCGGTGATCTTGTCGGCGACACTGTCGACAAAATAGGTGTCATCACCCTTGCCACCGATCAGAATGTCATTGCCAATACCGCCGTCCAGCGTGTCGTTCCCTGATCCACCATCCAGCGTGTCGTTGCCCTTGCCGCCAGAAAGTTCATTGGCGCCAAGATCGCTGGTGATGACATTGTTCAGATCGTTGCCGACGCCGTCGAGATCGCTGCCGGTAAGGATAAGGTTCTCAACATTGGCACCGTCGGCCAGGAGGTCGAAGGTCACCGTGCTGCGGATGGTGTCAATGCCTTCGCCCACCAGTTCGATGACTGTGTCCCCGCTATTGTCCACCTCATAAGTGTCGTTGCCGAGGCCGCCGGTCATCTTGTCGCCCTCGGTGCCGCCGTTGATCACGTCGTTGCCGTCGTCGCCGACCAGAACATCGTTGCCGCCATTGCCAAACAGCTGGTCATTGCCCTTGCCGCCCGACAGAGCGTTATTGACACCATTGCCCTGGATCACGTTGTTGAGGTCGTTGCCGATACCGATGACGGCACTGTTATTACCCAGAAGCAACTCTTCAACATTTGCACCTTTGACGGAGAGATCAAAATTGATATTTGAGGTCACGCGATCGATGCCTTGATTGGCCAACTCCACGACTGTGTCACCGGCATCTTCGACAAAATAGGAGTCGTTGCCGAGACCGCCGCTGAGTGCGTCGGCGCCAACTGCACCCTCCAACTGATCGTCGCCGTCACCACCGTTCAGAATGTCGTTGCCGGCGTCGCCGAGGAGGAAATCGTTGCCGGCGCCCCCGTTCAGCGTGTCCGTGCCAGCCTTACCGAACATGGTGTCATTGCCGACGCCACCATTCAGGATATCGTTGTCGTCGCCGCCGTCGAGAGTATCATTGCCAGCATCGCCGTTGAGAATATCGGCACCGGCAAGACCTTCCAGGAAATCATTGGCGGCCCCGCCGCTGAGGACGTCATTTCCACCAGCGCCCTTCATGCGATTCTCGAGGGTATTGCCGATCCCGGTCGCATTGATGACAGTGGCATCAAAGGTCAAATTCTCGACATTGGCACCGAGCGTGATTGTCGAGAGCGTGGTGATAACGATATCGGCGACGCCCTCGCCAACCAGCTCCGTGACCTTGTCGGTCAGGCTGTCCACGAAATAAGTGTCATCGCCCTTGCCGCCGACCAGGATGTCGTTGCCGATACCGCCGTCCAGCTCATTGGCACCGTCGGTCCCTGTGACGACGTTATCCAGATCATTGCCGGTGCCATTCAAATCGCCGGTACCCAGCAGAATCAGGTTTTCGACGTTGGCGCCTTTCGTCGATAGATTGAAGTTCACCGTGCTGCGGACGATATCTGTGCCTTCGCCCGCCAGTTCGATGACCGTGTCTCCGGCATTGTCCACCTCATAGGTATCGTTGCCGAGGCCGCCGGTCATCTTGTCAGCCTCGGTGCCGCCGGTCAGCACATCATTGCCGTCGCCGCCGATCAGAACATCGGCGCCACCATTGCCAAACAGTTGATCATTGCCCTTGCCGCCGGACAGAGTGTTGAAGTTGCTACCACCAGTGATCACATTATTGAGATCGTTGCCGGTGCCATTGGCGTTGGAGCTCACGTCCAGGTCTTCAATATTGGCGCCCTGGGTGGAAAGATCAAAGCTGACGTTGCTCACCACTTTATCGATGCCTTGGTTGGCCAGCTCAAATACGGTGTCGTTGGCGTCACGGACGAAGTACAAGTCGTTACCTGCGCCGCCGCTGAGCGCGTCGGTGCCACCCGCGCCATCCAGCAGATCGTTGCCGTCGCCGCCGTTGAGAATATCGTCATCGCTGTTGCCGAACAGGTTGTCGTCGCCGGCATCGCCGTTGAGAGTATTGTCGCCCGCGTCCCCGAATAGGAAATCGTTGCCGGCCCCGCCGTTCAGAACGTCATTGTCGTTGCCACCAAACAGGTTGTCATTTCCGCTGCCGCCGTTCAGGATATCGCGATCGTCGCCGCCGAGTAGAGCATCGTTGCCAGCATCCCCATTCAGAGTGTTTGCGCCGGCAAATCCTTCGATCTTGTCATCGCCGATACCGCCACTGAGGACGTCGTTTCCGTCCGCGCCGCTAATGTCGTTGTTTAGGGCATTACCGATACCGGTCGTAAAATTAGTGCCGGTGTTGAAGATCAGATTCTCCACATTCGCCCCCAGCGTGAATGTGGTCAGCGTGGTGACGACGGTGTCGTTGGTGCCTTCGTTCGCTGCCTCGGTGACTTTGTCGGTGAGGCTGTCGACAAAATAGGTATCATTACCCTGGCCGCCGATCAAAGTGTCGTTGCCGGTACCGCCGTCCAGACTGTCATTGCCGAGACCACCATTCAGCGTGTCATTGCCTTTGCCGCCGGCAAGCTGGTTGATGCCATCGTTGCCAGTGATCACATTGTCGAGATCGTTGCCGGTGCCATTGAGATCGCCGGTGTTGAGGAGAGTGAGGTTTTCGACATTGGCGCCGTTCGTCAGGAGACTGAAGGAGAGTCTGGTCCGGACCGTGTCGATGCCTTCGCCGAGAAGTTCGGTGACCACGTCACCAGGATCGTCTATCTCATAGATGTCGTTGCCAAGGCCGCCTGTCATCTTGTCGGCATCGAATTGACCGTCCAGCAGATCGTTGCCGTCGCCGCCCAGCAGCGTATCGGTCCCGTCATCGCCGAATAGCTGATCGTTTCCCTTGCCGCCGGACAGCGTGTTTTTTCCTTCGTTCGCGATGATCACATTGTTGAGATCATTGCCGGTGGCGTCGATATTGGCAACGTTTGCCAGGGTCAGATTTTCGATGTTCGCAAAACCGGCCAGACTGAACGTCACGCTGGATTCGATGGTGTCCGTACCCTGGCCGGCCAGCTCGGTGATGATGTCGGTCAAGCTGTCGACGTGATATACGTCGTTCCCAAGCCCCCCGATCATCGTATCGATACCGCCGCCATTATTTGAATTGAATTCGTCGCCGCCGGCACCGCCGGTCATCTTGTCATTGCCGTCGCCGCCATTGAGCGCGTCATCGCCATTGCCACCCTCGACGACGTCATTCCCATCGCCACCTTCCAGCTGGTCATTGCCCTCGCCACCGAAGAGCAGGTCGTTCCCGTTGCCGCCCTCAAGTCGGTCGTTGCCGCCGTCACCGTTCAGCGTGTCGTCGCCATCGTCACCCTCGAGCCGATCGGTGCGGTCGCCACCGCTCAGCACATTCTTACCGCTGTTGCCGACCATGACATTCTCAAGGGCGTTGCCGGTGCCGTTGATATCGGCAATCCCGGTCAGTACCAGGGCGTCGAGATTGGCGCCGAGCGTGAAGGTAAACCCGGTCTCGACAATATCGAACCCTTCATCGGCGGCCTCGGTGATCTTGTCAGTTGTGCTGTCGACGATATAGGTGTCATCGCCCTTGCCACCGATCAGCGTGTCGTTGCCGATGCCACCATCCAAAATATCTTTGCCCAGGCCGCCCGACAGCGTGTCATTGCCTTTGCCGCCGGCGAGCTGGTTGATGCCGTCAGTGCCCGTGATGATGTTGTTGAGGTCGTTGCCGGTACCATCGACGTCGTCTGTGCCAAGGAAGGTTAGATTCTCGACATTGGTGCCGTTGGTGAGGAGGTTGAAGGAGAGCTTGGTGCGGACAGTGTCGATGCCTTCGTTGAGCAGTTCGGTGACCACATCCCCGGCATTGTCCACCTCATAGATATCGTTGCCGAGGCCACCGGTCATCTTGTCGGCATCGATCCCGCCATTCAGAAGGTCGTTGCCGTCGCCGCCCAGCAACGTGTCAGTCCCGTCAAAGCCGAACAGTTGGTCGTTTCCTTTGCCACCCGACACGATGTTTTTCGCGTCGTTGCCGTTGATCACGTTGTTGAGATCGTTGCCGGTGGCATCGATGTCGCCATTACCTGTCAGATCCAAATTCTCGACGTTGAGGATACCGGCCAGGCTGAATGTCACGCTAGATTCGATAAGATCCGTACCTTGGCCCGCCAGCTCGGTAACGATGTTGGTCAAGCTGTCGACGCGATAGAAATCGTTCCCTAGCCCTCCGATCATCGTATAAACGCCGCCGCCACTATTTGAATTGAACTCATCGTCGCCGGCACCACCGATCATCTTGTCATTGCCAGCGCCGCCATTGAGGGCGTCATTGCCATTGCCACCCTCGATGACGTCATTCCCGGCACCACCTTCAAGCTGGTCATTGCCCTCGCCGCCGAAGAGCAAATCATTCCCGTTGCCGCCCTCGATCACGTCATCGCCGGCATCACCGTTCAGCGTATCGTCACCATCCTCCCCCTTGAGCACATCGAGCGCTGCACCACCGCTCAGGACATTCTTGCCGCTGTTGCCGGTCAGGAAATTCTCAAGAGTGTTGCCAATGCCGTTGATATCCGCGGTTCCGGTGAGTTCCAGGGCTTCCAGGTTGGCAGCCAGTGTAAAGGTGGCGGTGGACTTGACCGTGTCGAAGCCTTCATTGGTGGCCTCGGTGATCTTGTCAGCGATGCTGTCGACGATATAGGTATCGTCGTCCTTACCACCGATCAGGGTGTCGTTGCCCTTGCCGCCGTCCAGCTCGTTCCTGCCACTGGTGCCGGTGATCACATTGTTGAGATCGTTGCCGGTGCCAGCCAAGTCTCCGGTACCCAGCAGGGTCAGGTTCTCAACATTGGCGCCCTTCGCCAACAGGCTGAAGTCCAATTTGCTGCGGACGGTATCGATCCCCTCGTTTGACAGTTCAGTAACCACGTCCCCGGCATTGTCAACTTCATAGGTGTCGTTGCCGAGACCGCCGCTCATTTTGTCGGCGTCGGTCCCGCCGTCCAGCAGGTCGTTGCCTCCACCGCCGGACAGAGTGTCTGCGCCAGTTTGGCCGAGCAGCTGGTCGTTGCCCTTACCGCCGGACAAAGTATTGCTGCCGACATTGCCAAAGATGATGTTGTTGAGGTCGTTGCCGGTGCCGGTCAGATTCGCACTGCCGTCCAGCTGCAAATTCTCGACATTGAGTCCATTGGTGGCGAGGTCGAAGCTGAAGGCGGTGATGATGCTGTCGGTACCCTGATTGGCCAACTCAACCACGGTGTCCCCGGCATCCTCCACGAGGTAGATATCGTTGCCGAGGCCACCTTTCATCTGGTCGTTGCCGGTACCGCCACTCAAACCATCGTCACCGGCCCCACCGATAAGTGTGTCATTGCCGTCGAAGCCGAATATCGTGTCATTGCCAGTGCCACCATCAAGAATGTTGTCGCCGAGATTGCCGGCAACGACATTGTCGAGCGTATTGCCGGTGCCGTTGATATTGCCGCCACCGAGCAGCGCCAGAGTTTCGACATTGACCGCCAGGACGGGAACGGAGACCGTCGCAAAAATGCGATCATTCCCCTGATTGGCCGCTTCGACGACAACGTCACCTGAATTGTCGACGAGATAGAGGTCGCTGCCTTTGCCGCCGCTGAGTTTGTCGGCACCCGTGAGGCCGTTGAGAATGTCATCGGAATCGGCGCCTGCCAGAATGTCGTTTCCGGCGGTTCCAGTGATTGCGGTCATCTCGGTCGTCTCCTGATAGGGGCATTTCTCTGCCCGTGATTTCGCTGGTCCGACTCTCGTGGCGCTCTATAGGCGCCCCTTCATGCGGATCGTGCAGTGAAGTGGGTCACAGCGCCGGTGCAGGCCCGCAGGTAGGCTTGTCCTGGCGTGCTGGTTGAATTCGTCCCGTAGAATCAATGCGTGCATCCTGGATTCGCGCCTGTCTTGGCGGCCGGCTCTGAAGTTCTGTAAAGTCGAGCGTCCTGTCGCCTCCCATATGGGAGGGTCAAAAGACAGCGGCGCCGAGATCGGGGAGACTCTTCGATGGATCGCGATGATGTGACGGCGCTGCTCTATGCTGGTGTCCTCGATGCCGAGGCTTGGCAGTCAGGGTTGCATGCCCTGGCCGAAATGTGCGGGGCACATCATGTCATCGCGCTTGCCCGCGGGCATGTTCCAGGAAATGCCGGTGAGAATACCGGCATCAACCTTGCCCAAGCGCCAGGGTCTGTCCTGTCCTGGACCGCGCGCCTTGCCGAGGAGTTCCTGCCCATCGTCTCGGCGACAGGTATGGGCACCATGAATTTTGCCAGCGGCCTCACCACGGGACGGGCACTGCCGCAGCAGGCGCTCCTGCCGGATGACGTCTTTCGCCGGACGGAGCTTTATGCCGATATCGTGCGCCCCATGGGCGGCCATCACGCGATCATCGCGCGACCCTGCGAAGGATCTTTCATTACATTCTGCCGGCCGGAGCAGGCAGATGAATTCAAATCAGGCGATCTCGTTCATCTGCAGAGTGCCTTGCCGGCCCTCACCACCGTGCTGCAATTGAAGCGTCATCTCTCGCTCCTGGAAACGCGCAGCGCGTCGATCGAAGTTGCGTTGGAGGGAGCGGATATCGGCATTCTCCTGCTGGATCCACAACGGCGGCCCTTTCATGCCAACGCCGTTGGCGAGCGCATCTTGCGGGCCAAGGACGGGTTGGATTGGACGCCTGCCGGTCCCGTCGCGGCGCGGGAGAGCGACACCAAGAGATTGCGCGTCTGTGTGGGATCGGCAACTGGCGAGCCTTGCCTGCTGCCCCGGCCGTCAGGCAAACGGCCGCTGGCCGTGCGTGCTTTGCCGATTGACGGTGGTACGCGGAGCCAGCGGTATATGCATGCTGCTGCCGGCTGTGTCGCCGTCTATATCCGCGATCCTGATCATCAGGTGGACCGGCAGGTGACCGCGGTCGCCGCTGCTTTTGGCCTTACTCCCCGCGAGGCGACGATCGTGAGCCGGCTGGCCGGCGGCATGAGCATCGCGGCTGCGGCACTTGACCTCGAGATCTCTCCCGGCAATGCGCGCGTGCATCTCAAGAATATCTTCCACAAGACGGATACGCACAGCCAGGCGGAGCTGGTCCGGCTCATGCTCGGGGCCAGGATCTAGGCTCGCCCCCCGAGCGATCAATGCCCTAGCAGGAAATTGGGCAGGGCCAGCGAGAAGCTCGGCACATAGGTGACCAGGAACAGGGCCG
The DNA here is from genome assembly GCF_056404715.1 of Dongia sp. P2_B8. NCBI lineage: Bacteria > Pseudomonadati > Pseudomonadota > Alphaproteobacteria > Rhodospirillales > Dongiaceae > Dongia > Dongia sp. P2_B8. The sequence goes on from NZ_JBFUDM010000001.1 coordinate 23,756, forward strand.
CCACCAGCGCCCCATAGAAGGGCAGGATGGTGCGCATGACATGCGCCACGGAGACGCCGCCAATGGCGCAGCCGACGAATTGTGTCGTGCCGACCGGTGGCGTGTTGAGGCCGAGGGCGCAATTGATCAGCATCAGCATGCCGAACTGCACCGGTCCCATGCCGAACTGCATGCAGATCGGCAGGAAGATCGGCGTGCAGATGAGGATGGTTGCCGCCATGTCTAGGAAGGTGCCGAGCAGGAACAGGATGACGTTGACCAGGAAGAAGATGACCCAAGGCGAAGTCGAGATGTGTGAGAGAGCATCGGCGGTCAGCTGGGCTACGTCATAGAGGCTGATGAGATAGCCGAAGGTGTTGGAAATGCCGATGAGCAGCAGCACGATGCCGGTGGTCTTCACCGCCTTGGCCGCCGCCTTCAGCAGATGTTCGACCTTGAGCGAGCGATAGAAGAAAAGGCCCAGCAGAATTGAATAGATGACCGCGACAGCAGCCGATTCAGTTGCGGTAAAGGCGCCCGACAGGATGCCGACGATGATGATGACGATGACGAAGAGACCCGGCATGGCGGCGGCGAAGGAGCGCATAACGGGGCTCCAGCCCGGAAAGATGCCGGCGGGATAGCCACGCTTGATAGCGACCAGATAGGCCGCGACCAGCATGCAGGCGGTGAGCAGGGCTGCCGGTACCAAGCCGGCGAGGATGAGGGCCGCGATCGAGACTTTGCCGCCGGCGGCCAGCGCATAGATGATCATGTTATGGCTGGTGGGCATCAGTGCGCCGACCAGCGACGCATGGGTCGTGACGTTGACCGCATAGTCGGCGTCATAGCCTTCGCGCTTCATCATCGGGATCATCACCGACCCCATGGCAGACACATCGGCCACCGGCGAGCCGGAAACGCCGCCGAAGAGGGTGCATGCCACGACGTTGGACATGCCGAGGCCGCCGCGGATATGCCCTACCAGATTGCGGGCGAAGGTGACGATGCGCTCGGCAACGCCGCTATAGAGCATCAGTTCGCCGGCAAAGATGAAGAACGGGATGGCGAGGAACGAAAAGATGTTCATGCCAGCACTCATGCGCTGGAACACGACGGCAAGCGGCAGCCCTTCATAAAAGATGGTGGCGACTGCGGAGAGGCCGATGGCAAAGGCCACCGGCACACCGATCAGCAGCAGGATCAGGAAGCTCACGCACAGGATGATCAGTGCCAAGACGGGATGACTTTCTTGTCTTGGATCAGCGCCAGGATGTGCTCCAGCGAAAACAGCATGATGAGCACGCCGGAGATGACCAGCGGGATATGATTGATGCCTTCGGAAATGCCCAGGATGGGAATCTTGTAGGGCATGACCGATTTGGCAAGGACGGTGCCATTCCACATCATGAGACCGCCGAACAGGCCCACCAGCAGATGGCAGGTCAGCTCGAACCAGATGCGATGCCGTTCGGGCACCAGGAAGATGATGAGCGAATCTAAGCCGATATGCCGCGCGTCGCGGACACCGACGGCGGCACCGAGCAGGGTGACATAGAGCACTAGAACGAGGGCGATGCTCTCCGCCCAGGTGGGCGTGTTGTTGAGTACGTAGCGGCCGAAGACCTGCCAGGCAACGACGACGACAATGCCAAACAGGCCGGCGACCGCGATATACATGCAGAGCCGGGAAACCCAGGCGTTGAAAGGTGTGAGCCAGCGCAACATCTATGTTTCCCGGTCTGCGAGTAGTGAGCCTATTCCGTCGCCTGGATCTTCTTGATCAGATCCTGCAGCTTGGGATCGGCGGCAAATTTATCGTAGATCGGCTTGGCTGCATCGGCAAAGGCCTGACGGTCGACGTCACTGGTGATAATGGCGCCGGCAGCTTCGACGGTCTTGCGCGACTGCTCCTCACGCGCATCCCACAATTGGCGCATATAGGGTACCGATTCCTTGGCCGCCTGGCGGATGATATCTTGCTCTTCCTTGGGCAACGTGTCCCACACGGCCTTGGAGAAGACCAGAATCTCTGGCGACATGGAATGCTCGGTCAGGCTGTAATATTTGGCGACCTCGTAGTGATGCGAGGATTCATAGGACGGCCAATTGTTCTCTGCCCCATCGACGACGCCGGTCTTCAGCGCGGTATAGACTTCGGCATAGGGGAGCGGTGTCGGATTGCCGCCCAGCAATTCGATCAGCATGACCCAGAGGTCGGATTGCTGCACGCGCAGCTTCAGGCCTTTCATGTCGGCGGTCGTCTTGATGGGCTTTTCGGTCGTGTAAAAGGAACGTGAGCCGCTGTCATAGAAGGCCAGGCCGACAAAGCCCTGGGGCTCAAGGGCGGCCAGAATCTCCTCGCCGACCGGACCATCCAGCGTCTTCCTCATATGCTCCTTCGACTTGAACAGGAAGGGCAGGGCCGGGACGATGGTTTCCGGGACGATGTTGTTGAAGGCCGCCACGTTGACGCGGACCATGTCGAGGGCGCCGAGCTTCACCTGCTCGACCGTGTCCTTCTCCGAGCCAAGGGCACTCTGGCCGAACACCTTGATTGTGTCCTTGCCGCCGGTGCGCTCGGCGATGATCTCCCCCATTTTCTTGACCGCCATGACGGTCGGATAGTCGTCGGGATGCACGTCGGAAGAACGGAATTCCTTGGCGAAGGACGCGCTGGTCAGTGCCAGGGCCATGGCGACGCCAGTCAGAATCGGTGCAAGCTTGGTCATTACGGGTCTCCTCCTAGTCGGCGGGCGATTTCGTTGATCGCCGCTCAGTTATCAGCGGGGTTATGTTTCCCTTACTTGTATGATGATCATATAACAGGTCTATAGTAGGATCAATTGGCTGTTTGTTGATAAGATTATTATCTATATAATCGATATATATCAGTAGAATGATGGCCAATAGGACAAGGGGGCGTGATTGTCACGCACGCATGTTCTTTCGATGTTCTTTCTCCTATTGCGACGCAACATATACCTTAGTTGTCATACATCATGAACGATGATAGGAAAGGGGCGTCTGAGCCTCTCATTCTGGAAGGAATCACCGTGGCGGCCTTGCCTCAGCGCGAAACACTGACCTCGCAGGTGGTCAAGGCGCTGACCGAACGAATCCATAGCGGTCAGTTGAAGCCGGGCGACCGGCTGCCGACGGAGCAGGACCTCATCGAAGAGTTCTCCGTCAGCCGCACGGTGGTGCGCGAGGCGATCTCCAGCCTGAAGGCTGCAGGCCTCGTCACCTCGCAGCAGGGCGTCGGCGCCTTTGTCCTACAGTCGGGGGCATCGCCATCCTTCCGCATCGAAGGCACCAGCCTCAATCTCATCAAGGATGTGATCTCGGTCCTCGAGCTGCGCATCGCGCTCGAATCCGATGCGGCCGCCTTGGCGGCCCTGCGGCGGAACGAGGAACATCTGGTCGCCATGCGCGAAGCCCTCGACCGGATGGCTCTTGCCATCGACAAATCGGAAGATGCCGTGTCGCCGGACTTCGACTTCCACCGCACGATTGCCGAGGCGACCGGCAATCCGCATTTCACGCATCTCTTCAGCTATCTGGGCTCGCTGCTGATCCCGCGGGCGCGATTGCAGACTTTTCGCTACTTTGCGCCCGACCGCACTGAATATCTGCGCCGCGTCAACCGCGAGCATGAAGACATCTACCACGCGATCCACCGCCAGGATACCGAGGCGGCGCGATCCGCCATGCGGCTCCATCTCAGCAATTCGCGCGAGCGCCTGCGCCTCGCCATGGCCGAGAATGACGGCCATTGAGTTTCATGTCCCGGCGACATCATCAAACGCTTATCGGGTGAAGGAAGAGCGATGCGTCCAGAAGAGTTGAAATCCGTTCTCGGTACCGGCCTGTTATCTTTTCCAGTGACCGATTTCGATGCCGCCGGCGAATTTGATCCCAAGGGTTACCGGGCGCGGTTGGAATGGCTGATGCCCTATGGTGCCACCGCCTTGTTCGCAGCGGGCGGGACGGGCGAGCTGTTCTCTCTGGCACCAGATGAATATCCAACCGTCATTCGTACTGCGGTCGAGACCTGCAAGGGGCAGGTGCCGATCATCGCCGGTGTGGGTTTCGGCACGCGCCAGGCCATCGCCTATGCCAAGGCTGCGGAAGCGGCGGGGGCCGCTGGCCTCCTGGTGCTGCCGCACTATCTGGTGGAAGCCGATTCTGAAGGAATCTCGCGCCATGTGGCGGCGATCTGCGCTGCGGTGAAGATCGGTGTCATCGTCTACAATCGTAACGTCTGCCGCCTTGGCCCCGATGCGCTGGAAAAGCTTGCGGCGCAGTGCCCGAACCTCATCGGCTTCAAGGACGGGATCGGCGATCTGGAACTCATGGTCTCCGTGCGGCGCCGCATGGGCGAGCGCTTTGCCTATCTCGGTGGCCTGCCGACGGCGGAATTCTTCGCCGCCCCTTATAAGGCGATGGGCGTCCCGGTCTATTCTTCGGCGGTATTCAATTTTGTGCCGAAGATGGCGATGGAATTCTACCGTGCCGTCAGGGATGATGATGCCGCAACCTTCAACCGCCTGCTCGACACGTTTTTCATGCCCTATGCCGCGATCCGCAATAAGCGCGCTGGATATGCCGTCAGCATCGTCAAGGCGGGGGCTGATCTGGTCGGCCGTTCCGCCGGCCCGGTCCGCACGCCCTTGGTCGATTGCAATGCCGAAGAGCGCGCGGCCTTGAAGCTGCTGATCGACAAATTGGGGCCACAATAGTTCGGGGATGATGGTGATGACAAGCGTTCTGCTGACCGGTGCCAGTGGTGGCGTTGGAACTCGCCTGCGGAAATTGCTGCCGCCTCATTATCCGCAGCTGCGTCTTTCCGACTTGCAGGCGCCGGCTGATTTGCGGCCCGATGAGGAGTTCGTGGCGGCCGATCTGTCCGATCTTGCCGCCGTCGAGCGAGTGGTTGCTGGCATGGATGCCGTTATCCATTTCGGTGCCTTTTCGGTCGAAGGGCCGTGGGACACGATCCTGAACGCAAACATCGTCGGCACCTACAATCTGTTCGAAGCGGCCAGGCGCCAGGGTGTCAAGCGCGTGGTCTTTGCCTCCAGCAACCATGTGATCGGCTTCTACCCGCGGGATCAGCGCGTCGACACCAATGTCACCGCCTTGCCTGACACGCTCTATGGTGTCAGCAAGACCTTTGGCGAAGGGCTGGCAGCGCTTTATGCCCACAAATTCGGCCTCCGGGTGCTGTGCCTGCGGATCGGCAATATCAACGAAGCGCCGCTCGATCTGCGTCACCTGTCGATCTGGCTGAAGCCCGAGGATCTTGTGCAGCTGATCCAGATCGGCCTCGAGCATCCCGATCTCAATTATGAAATCTTCTACGGCATCTCCGACAATGTGCGCGGCTGGTGGGACAATGCCACGGCCTATCGCTATGGTTATAAGCCCAGCGGTGAGTCGGAAGCTCACTTGCAGGCGGCCCTCGACGGGCAGGCGGCCAAGGTGCCGGACCCGGTCGGTGATTATTTCCAGGGCGGGCCGTTCTGCTCGCAGGACTTCGCGGGTGATTTCGACCGACTGAAGCAGCGTGATTGATCATGAGCAAAATCGCCCGCATCGACACTATCCTCCTCGATATCCCGTTCGACGATTATTATGCCGGGCCGCGGACCAAGCCGCGCGGCTGGACCCAGCGCGATACGCTGCTCATTCGTGTCGAGACGGATGACGGCCTCATTGGTTGGGGCGAAAGCTTCGCCTATGCCTGCGGCACCGCCACGCGGGCCGCGGTCCGTGACATGTACAGCCCACGCCTCATCGGCCAGGATTGCAGCGATATCGCAGCATTGAGCCGGGAAATGCAGCGGCAATTGCACATCCAGGGCCGCTACGGCATCACCATTTTTGCCTGGTCCGGCATCGAGATGGCGCTGTGGGACATCGCCGGAAAACGCGCAGGTGTGTCGCTGGCACGCCTCCTTGGCGGCCGAAAGCGAGACTCGGTTCCAGCCTATGCCAGTCTCGTGCGCTACGGCGAAGTAGCCCCCATGGCACCCGTCATTGACGCTGCCATGAGCCAGGGCTTCACCGATGTGAAGCTTCATGAGATCGCCTATGACGTGATCGCCGCGGCGCGCGCAGCCGGTGGTGACGGCCTGCGTCTCACCACCGACGTCAATTGCAATTGGAGCCTGGCGCAGGCCGAAGATCTGCTGCCGCGCATGAAGGCCCTCAACCTCTATTGGGTCGAAGAACCGATCTTCCCGCCGGAGGATTTCGAGACCCTGGCGGCGCTGGAGAAGAAGTTCGGCGTGGCGTTGGCCACCGGCGAGAATGCCTGCACGGCCTTCCAGTTCAAACAGATTGTCCCCGCCGTGACCTTCGTGCAGCCGAGCGTCACGAAGATCGGCGGCATTTTGGAATTCATCAAGGTTGCCGAAGCCACCAAGGTGGCCGGCAAGACCCTCATGCCGCATTGTCCTTACTCAGGACCTGGCTGGTGGGCGAGCCTGCAATTGGCGGCTTTCCTGCCGGAGCTCGGCATGCTGGAGCATCTCTTCATCCAGCCCAAGAGCTGGGTCGGGCTAGAGAGTCCGAGTCCACGGAACGGCATGGTCGCCATCCCGGATGCACCTGGGCTCGGTTTCGAACCCGATCCTTACGCCTTGCAACATTTCACCGTGATGGATTGAGAGCATGAGTCTGGTGCGAACTTTGACCGGCGCGCCGCCGCAGCTAAAGGCGCCAGCCGGCACCTGCGACACGCATATGCATTTCTATGACCGGAAATATCCGGCGCTGCCGAACACGCTCAACCCGCCCGACGCGGCCGTGGCCGATTACCGCCAGGTGATGAAATGGCTCGGCATCGCGCGCGCGGTCGTCGTGCAGCCCAACGCCTATGGCGACGACAACCGGTTGACCATGGCGGGCGTCAAGGCGCTGGGCGACATCGCGCGCGGTGTCGTCGTGGTGAAGCCCGGCATTGCCGACGCGGAACTGGACAGTCTCACGAAAGCGGGCGCCGTCGGCATCCGCTTCATGAATCTCTTCGGCGGGACGCTCACCTGGGAACATATGGACGAGATGGCAGCGCGCGTGCAGCCCTTCGGCTGGAGCGCCATCGTACAACTCGATGGCTGCACCTTGCCTGAGCATGAGGCGCAATTGCGGCGCCTGCCGGTCGATTATGTGATCGACCATTGTGGCCGCTTCATGGAGCCGGTCGCCGTCGACAGCCCAGCCTTCAAGACCCTGTTGCGGCTGGTCGAAACCGGGCGCTGCTGGGTCAAGATCTCCGGCGCCTACGAATTCTCCAAGGAAGGCGGCACGGCGTTCGAGGATGTGGGGCGGTTGATGCGCGTGCTCGTCAAGGCAGCACCCGAGCGCATCATCTGGGGCAGCAACTGGCCTCATGCTCTGGCCGAAAAGATCGGCTATCCGGATGACGCGCATCTCCTCGACCGGCTCTTGGATTGGGCGCCGGACGAAGCCGTGCGCCAGCGCATCCTGGTCGACAATCCGGCCGGACTTTACGGCTTCTAAGCGACCCGCCTGAGCGCCCAGGCATCCACACCATCCAAACCGCCCAGATGGCGCGAGAGCTGATTGGCATGGCGGATCAGCGTTTCCGCCAGCTGTTCCTGATGCTGCTCGGTCGATTGCTGCTTGAGGCGCGTGACGCTGATGGCGCCGATGGCAAGGCCGGTGCGGTCGAACACGCAGGTGCCGATGCATACCACACCTTCGGTATCCTCCTCGTCATCAATGGCATAGCCGCGCGCGATGGTGCGGTCGAGATCTTCGTTGACGGCAGAGAGGGTCAGTAGCGTGTGCGGTGTCCGCTGCGGCAGGCCGATCTGTTGCAGGATGGCATTGCTTTGCGCACGCGGCATGGCAGCCAGCAGGGATTTGCCGACGGCGGAACTGTGCGGCAGTTCGCGCCGGCCGAGCGCTGCGTCGAAGCGGATGGCACCCGGCGCATCGGCGCGGCCGATCACCACCGCATAGCCTTCGTCGAGCACGGCCACCCGGCTGGTCAATCCCACTTCACGCGTCAGCTCACGCAGGACCGGCATGGCGATGTCGGCCAAGGCGATGTTCGAGATCGCCTGGTCGCCGAGGCGTGCCAGCGACATGCCGAGCCGATAGCGCTTGGTCGGCCCCTCGCCGATCGCAGAAATGAAACCGCGCGAGAGAAAGGTCTGCAGGATGGCATAGGTCGCCGCCTTGGAGAGGCCGAGACCGAGCGCCAGATCGGTCAAGCGGCCACCGTCGCGACCGGACTTCGCCAGCAGTTCCAGAAGATCGAGTGCGCGGCCAAGACTTTGCACCCGATAGCGTTCATCCGACATCGCGACACTTCCCTTTATTGACTTCACCCGCGGCTCAGTCGTACAGTCACGGCAATGCAAAACATAGTTTTGTAATACCAAACAAGAAAATGGATCGCAAGCCCCGATCGAGAGGGCCGGCATCCGCAAGAGACTGGAGACAGGGATGGCCAAGTGGCCGCGTAAACTGCGTTCGGCCGAATGGTTCGGCGGGCAGGGCAAGAATGCCTTCATGCATCGTTCCTGGATGAAGAATGAGGGATTGCCTGCCGACGTGTTCGACGGGCGCCCGGTCATCGGCATCTGCAACACCTTCTCCGAACTCACCCCCTGCAACGCCCATCTGCGCACGCTCGCGGAGCATGTGAAGCGCGGCGTCTATGAAGCGGGCGGCCTGCCGCTGGAATTTCCCGTGATGTCGCTGGGCGAATCCAATCTGCGCCCGACCGCGATGATGTTCCGCAACCTTGCTTCCATGGATGTCGAGGAATCGATCCGTGGCAATCCGATGGATGGCGTCATCCTGCTGGTCGGCTGCGACAAGACCACGCCGGCGCTGCTCATGGGGGCCGCCAGCTGCGATCTCCCCACCATCGCCGTCTCCGGCGGGCCGATGCTCAATGGCAATTTCAGGGGTGCCGCTGTGGGCTCGGGCACCCATGTCTGGAAAGTGTTCGAGGATGTGAAGGCCGGCCGCATTTCGATCGAGGATTTCCTCGCGGCCGAGCAGGGGCAGAGCCGCTCGGCCGGCTCCTGCATGACCATGGGCACGGCCTCGACCATGGCCAGCATGGTGGAAGCGCTCGGCATCGGTCTGCCCGACAACGCCGCCATTCCGGCGGTCGACGCACGGCGCAACGTGCTGGCGCATCTTGCCGGCCGGCGCATCGTCGACCTGGTCAAGGAGGATGTACCGATGTCGCAGATCCTTACGAGGGCTGCCTTCGAGAATGCCATTCGCGTCAATGGCGCCATTGGCGGCTCCACCAACGCCGTCATTCATCTCATTGCGGTTGCCGGGCGTCTCGGCGTCGATCTTGGTATCGACGATTGGGACAAGTTCGGCCGCGGTGTCCCCACCATTGTCGATCTGATGCCCTCCGGCCGCTTCCTGATGGAGGAATTCTATTACGCCGGCGGCCTCAAAGCCGTCATGCGCGCCTTGGGCGATGCCGGCATGCTGCATCTCGATGCGCTCACCGTGGCCGGCGGCACGATCGGCGAGGCGATCAAGGATGCGCCCAACTACAATAGCGAGGTCATCCGTGACATGGACAAGCCGCTGACGCCGGAAGGTGGCATTGCGGTCCTGCGCGGCAATCTCGCTCCCAATGGCGCGGTGATCAAGCCGTCGGCGGCGACGCCGGCGCTCATGCAACATCGCGGCCGTGCCGTGGTGTTCGAAACCATCGAGGATTATCACGTCCGCATCGACGATCCGGCACTCGACATCGACGAGAGTTGCGTCATGGTGCTGAAGAATTGCGGACCCCGCGGCTATCCGGGCATGGCGGAGGTTGGCAACATGCCGCTGCCGGCCAAGCTCCTCAAAAAAGGCGTCTCCGACATGGTGCGCATCTCGGACGCGCGCATGAGCGGCACGGCCTATGGCACGGTGGTCCTGCACACGGCACCGGAAGCGGCCCTTGGCGGCCCGCTCGCCCTGGTCCGCGACGGCGACATGATCGAGCTCGATGTCGCTGGCCGCCGCCTGCATTTGGATGTGTCGGATGCCGAGTTGGCACAGCGCAAAGCCGCGTGGACCCCACCGGTGCCGGCCAGCGCCGCTGCCGGTGGCGGCTACGCCAAGCTCTTCGTCGATCATGTGCTGCAGGCCGACCGCGGCTGCGATTTCGATTTTCTGGTCGGCAAGCGCGGTGCCGATGTGCCCCGTCAATCGCATTAGGGGCGGGTAATGATCCAATCCAGAAACCCCTCACCCCGACCCTCTCTCCACTATCGTGGGGAGAGGGAGTTTCGAGCGAGCTCGGCTCTAAGCCCCTCGCCCCGCTTGCGGGGAGAGGGGTTGGGGTGAGGGGGCTTTGAATGAAACACGACATTGGGGCGCTACAATGACCGGACTTATCGACCAACCCGCCACGTTCCACAGTCTCAAGGGCAAGGTGGTGTTCGTTACCGGCGGTGGCAGCGGCATCGGTGAAAGCATCGTGACGCATCTCTGCCAGCAGGGGGCCAAGGTCACCTTCGTGGATATCGCGGAAGCGCCCTCGCGCGCTCTCTGTGCCAGGATCGCCGCCAGCGGTCATGCGGCGCCGGACTTCATCCAGGTTGATCTCAGGAACATCGAGGCCCTGCGCGCGGCCATCGCCACCGCGGCCGCCAAGCATGGCCCTATCCGCGTGCTGGTCAACAATGCCGGCAATGATGATCGTCATCGCAGCGAAGACGTGACACCGGATTATTGGGACGAGCGGATGGCTGTGAACGTACGGCATCAATTCTTCGCGGCCCAATCCGTGCGACCGATGATGCGTGATGCCGGTGGCGGCTCAATCATCAATTTCGGCTCGATTACCTGGCTGGTGGGGGATGGCGACTGTCCCGGCTACGTGACCTCGAAGGCTGCCATCACCGGCATGACGCGGGCGCTGGCGCGGGAGTTCGGCCCGGAACGCATCCGCGTCAATTGCGTGCTGCCGGGTTGGGTCATGACTGAACGCCAGGTCAAATTGTGGCTGGATGAGGCCGGCGAGAAGCAGATCGACGAGCGGCAATGCCTCAAGGACAAGCTCTTTCCGGCCGACATCGCGCGCATGGTCCTGTTCTTGGCGGCTGACGACAGCCGCATGTGTTCGTCGCAGAATTTCATCGTCGATGGCGGCTGGGTCTGAGTCCAGCGCATCGCCTTACGCAACGGGGTCATCAAATGCGTCTCATTCAATATTTCAATGCTGGTGCGCGGCATGTCGGCTGGGTGCAGCCCGATGGCGACCATGCCCGCGAAATCGGCCAGGTATCGAGCGTGTTCGAGCTCGCCAATCTTGCTATCGCCCGCAAGACCGGGTTGGAAGCCTTGGTCAAGGAATTGGCCACCGATAAGACGGTCGATTATGCCAACCTGCTGGCCAAGGGCCAGGTGATGGCACCGGTCGAACATCCGGAACCGGCGCGCTTCTTCATCACGGGTACGGGCCTCACCCACATCGGCTCGGCATCGGCGCGCAACCAGATGCATATCAGCACCCATGGCGACGGCGCACCTGAATCCGATTCCATGAAGATCTTTCGCATGGGGCTGGAGGGTGGCAAGCCCGGCGCCGGCAAGATCGGCATCCAGCCGGAATGGTTCTATAAGGGTGTCGGCACCTGTGTTCTGGCGCCGGGCGATCCGCTGCCCCTGCCGGCCTTTGCGCTTGCCGGCGCCGAGGAAGCTGAAATTGTCGGGCTCTATATCGTCGGGCCGGATGGTCAGCCCTTCCGCATCGGTTATGCGCTCGGCAACGAATTCTCGGATCATCTCACCGAGGCGCAGAATTATCTCTACACCCAGCATTCCAAATTGCGCGCCTGTTCGATCGGACCGGAAATCCTGCTGGGCGAGTTGCCGCAGGATGTGCGCGGCAAGTCGCGCATCCGCCGCGGTGACAAGATCCTGTGGGAAGAGGATTTCCTGTCAGGCGAAAAGAACATGTCGCATTCGATCGCCAATCTCGAGCATTATCATTTCCGCTATTCCATGTTCCGGCGGCCGGGCGACCTTCATGCCTATTTCTTCGGTGCCGCGGTCATGAGCTATGCTTCGAAGATCAAGACGGAAGTGGGTGACGTGTTCGAGATCGAGGCCGAGGTCTTCGGCAAGACGCTCTGCAACAAGATGGTGGCGGTGCCGGACGAAGGTCTGGTGACCGTGAAGGTGCTGTGACGCCGCGATACTGCGTGCGGCGAGAGTTCAAGACATCACGACTGAACGATGATGACGAACAATCAACAAGGAGGTTCAATATGTTTGGGAATCTGGTAAAGCGCGGACTGCCGGTGATGGCCGGTCTCTGTGCCCTGATCGGTACCGGCCTGATGGGCGCGCAGGCTGCCGATGCCAAGGAATTGCGCATCCTCGCCTGGCAGGGCTATGCCGACGACGATTGGGTGAAGGAATTCGAGAAGAAGACCGGTGCTGATGTCAGCGTCGTCTTCATTGGCACGGACGATGAAATCTGGGCCAAGATCAAGGGTTCGGAAGGCAAGGATTTTGATCTCTTCGCCGTCAACACCGCACAGCTGCAGCGCTACATCGACGCGGGTCTCACCACGCCGATCGACCTCGACAAGGTGCCGAACCAGAAGGGCCAGCTGCCGATTTTTGCCGACCTTACCAAGGTCAAGGGTGTCATGCGCGACGGCAAGGTGCATGCCATTCCGTTCTGCTTCGATTCCATCGGCCTCATCTACGACACCGACAAGGTAAGCCCGGCGCCGACCTCCATGGACATCCTGTGGGACCCGAAATATAAGGGCAAGGTGCTGGCCTATGACAATGGCGAACACAATTTCTCGTTCACGGCACTCACCCTCGGCATCAAGGACCCGTTCCATCTCGACGCCGCGCAGCTAGACGAGATCAAGAAGAAGCTCATTGCTCTCAAAGGCAATGTGCTGAGCTTCTACAGCACCGCCGATGAGGCACTGCAGATCTATCAGAGCAATGACGTGGCGTTGATCTGGGCCAATTACGGCCAGCAGCAGGTCAAGGCGATGCAGGATGCCGGCGCCCATATCGCTTACGTCAATCCGAGCGAAGGTGCGCTTGCCTGGCTTGATACCTGGGCGCTCACCAGCGGTGTCGAAGACAAGGATCTGGCCGAGCAGTGGATCGATTTCGTCCTGCAGAAGCAGATCGGCGAGCAATTGTCGCAGCGTACCGGTTTCGGCAACACGGTGGCTCCGTCACCCAATGCCGGCGCCAATGACAAGTTGATCTACCTGGAATCGGTCGAAGACCCGACCAAGCGTTCCGACCTTTGGAACGAGATCAAAGCCGCCCAGTAGCAGCGGTCCTACGGTCGGCTGGCGATCCATGGGGGTGGGTCGCCAGCCGAGCTTATTTTAAGTTCTGCGAAATATCCGGGGTATGATGAGCACCGATCGGCTGTTGCTGGAATTGAAGGCAGTCTCGAAGGATTTCGGCAACACCAACGTGTTGCAGCGGATCGATCTTGCCGTGCGTGACGGTGAATTCATCACCATCCTGGGACCGTCGGGTTCCGGCAAAACCACGATCCTGCGGATGATTGGCGGTTTTGAAAGCCCAACGACCGGGCAGATCCTGCTCGACGGCACCGATATCAGCCCATTGCCGATCAACAAGCGGCCGTTCAACACCGTGTTCCAGGACTATGCCCTGTTTCCGCACATGACTGTCGCGGCCAATGTCGGCTATGGCCTCAAAGTCCGTGGTGCCAGGAATGCCGAGATCCTGGCCCGGGTCGGGCAGGCGCTCGATCTGGTGCAGTTGGGTGATTTTGCCGGCCGCTATCCGGCGCAATTGTCGGGTGGCCAGCGTCAGCGCGTGGCCCTGGCACGCGCCATCATCTGCCGTCCGCGTCTCATTCTGCTCGACGAACCGCTCGCCGCTCTCGACGTCGAATTGCGCCGCCATATGCAGCTGTTCCTCAAGGACATCCAGCGCGAGATCAAGACGACCTTCCTGTTCGTGACCCATGACCAGGAAGAGGCAATCGCGATGGCCGATCGCATCTGTGTCATGAATGCCGGCCGCATCCAGCAATTGGGCACCGCCCACGAAGTCTATTATCGGCCGGCCAGCGAGTTCGTGGCCCGTTTCTTCGGCGACAATAACCTGGTGGAGGGCCGCCTGCAGGAGGTCGCCGGCGATCTGCGGTGGATCGACACGCCAATCGGCCGCCTCGCCTGTGCTATCGACGGCCAGCCTGAACTCGCCGCGGCACCGGATGGCACCCGCGCCTTTGCGACCTTCCGGCCGGAAGCGCTGTCGCCAACGCCGACTGGCACGCCAGTGGAGAATTCCGCTCATGGCATCGTCAAATCCTTGAGCTTTGCTGGCGCCCATACGCTGGCCAACATCAATGTCAGCGCCAGCGAGCCTGTCACCTTGCGCCTGCGCCTGCCCAGCCGCGTCGAAGGCGTGGCACTCAGTGCCGGCATGATCAGCAATCTCTATTGGCGCGCCGCGGAATGCCGACTGGTGCTGGTGTGAGATGAACGGCCCCACGACAGAGGCGGCAATGAAAGCGCCGGGACAAGGCCGCAATTGGCTGGCAGCGATCGGCGTCTTCGTCTATCCGGTCGCTTTCATCCTGCTGCCGCTGGTGGCCTTCCTTGCCTACAGCCTGTTCTGGACCGAGCAGGGCCAGATGTCCTATGCGCTCACCTTGCGCAATTATCAGCGCTTCTTCACCGACCCGGTCTTCCTGCCGGTCCTGTGGCAGACCTGCATCCTCTGTCTCGAGGTGGCCTTCCTCACTGTATTCGCTGGCTATCCCGTTGCCTATTTTCTGGCCAGCCTGCGCGGGCGCAAGCGTTACATCCTCTTGATGTTGATGCTGGTCCCGCTGCTGATGAGCTATGTCATCAAGATCTATGCGATCCGCAGCATCTTGGGGGGCAATGGCGCGCTCAACCGGGCGCTGCTGTGGCTGGGCGTGATCGACGAGCCGCTGACCATCTTCGTCTTCAACCTCAATGCCGTGTTGCTGACATTGACGGTGCTGCTCATTCCCTTCGCCGTGCTGCCGATCTTCCTGTCACTGGAACGCATCCCGCGCTCATTGATGGACGCCTCGGCGGATCTTGGTGCCAGTGCCGGGCAAACCTTTATGCGCGTCATCCTGCCATTGAGTCTGCCCGGTACGATCACCGCGCTCACCTTCACTTTCGTGCTGGCGATCGGCGACTTCCTGACACCGCAGATGGTCGGCGGGCAAAGCGGCTTCACCTTCGGGCGGATCATCTACAGTCAGTTCGGGACAGCCTTCAACTGGCCGTTCGGCGCCGCTCTGTCGGTGATCCTGGCTGCCGTGGTGATCGCTGCCATTGCCGTGGGCACCGTCTTCGGCCGTGACCGGAGTGCTGGCAAATGACCCGGGATTCGCGCGGCAATTGGTTCCTGGCAGGTTTCACCCTGCTGGTCTTCATCCTGCTCTACGGGCCGATCTGTGTTCCCATCGCATCCTCCTTCTTTACGCTGAAGCAGGGCGTCGTGGATTGGCAGCAGCCGACCGCGGGTGCCTATGTCACCTTGGCATCGAACGAAGGTATCCTGGTGGCGTTGCGCAATACCATGGTGGTCGGCGTCTCGGCTGTCCTCTGTTCGCTCATCCTCGGCATGGCAAGCGCACTCTATGTCAGCAGCGGCAAGTCCAAGGACCGGGCCTTGCTGCAGTTCATCATCTTCCTGCCGTTCCTGATGCCGCCGATCATCACCGGCCTCGCCTTGCTCATCTATTTCCGCGAGATCGATTTCGACCGGTCGCTGGTGACGGTGATCATCGGCCATACCGTCTTTGTCCTGGCATTGGTCTATCGCACCTTGCTGGTGCGGCTCCAATCCTTGAGCCGAAGCCTGGTCGAGGCGTCCTACGATCTCGGCGCCAGCGGATTCCAGACTTTCCGCTATGTGCTGCTGCCCAATCTCACCAGCGCCATGATCGGTGCTGCGATCCTGGCCTTTGCGCTCTCGTTTGATGAGACCATGATCACGCTGCTGGTGACCGGCACTGACAATACCTTGCCGACCCGCCTCTGGGCCATGATGCGCCTTGGCTTCACGCCGGACATCAATGCGCTGGTGGCGTTGATCCTGGGCCTCACCACGATCATGTGCCTGCTTGCCGCCCGCTATCTCATGCCCAAGGAAATGTGACGTTTATTCTACATTGTAGAATAAGGTGGCTGCGATATGCGTGAGAAGTTGGCGTCGAGATGCCCGCTGATCCGGCCTCGGGCCGCACTTGTAAAGACAAGTTAATGCGCCTGTTACTGCGCCCGGCACTTTGACGGAGATTTGGGCGCGGCCGTGCCAGGAACTAATGCCGGCAGGGCCCATTCCTATCACCTAGCCCAAGTTCAAGGAGAGACGGAATGAAGAACATGCTCAGGACAAGCATGGCGCTGGCGGTGCTGATGGTGGCATCGCCGGCGCTCGGCCTTGCCGACAATGCGGTCATGACACAGACGATCGCCCCGGATGGCAGTGTCGATGCCGGCAGCCTCATCGGCAAGGATGTGGTCGATGCCCAAGGCAATGCCGTGGGCGAGGTCGATAGCGTCATGGTCGACGCTGGCGGCAGGGTGCAGTCGGTCGTCATTGACGTCGGTGGCTGGATTCAAGGTGACAAGCTGATCCCGGTGGCCTGGAAGGATCTGCAGCAGACCGAGGACGGGAAGATCGTCACCAGCCTGACCAAGGACCTGGCTGAGGCGACACCACCCTATGACTATGCTGACGATTCCCTGCGCGGCAAGGTCATGACCGGCGACGGCAAGCCTTACGCGGCGGCCGAGCCCGGCACGCTGATGCCGAACGATACGCCGATCAAGAATGCCGATGGCAGCATCAACACCAGCAAGCTCATCGGCCTGGATGTCGAGAACGGCGATGGCGATGTCGTCGGCGAAGTCGGGGAAGTGGTGTTGGAGGAGAATGGCAGCGTCCAGGGCGTGGTGGTCGATGTCGGTGGTTTCCTCGGCATCGGCGTGCACCCGGTCCTGTTGAACTGGAAGGACGTCCAGCTCAGCGGTGCGCAGAGCGAGGTGAAGGCCCTGGTCAACGCGACCAAGGAGCGCCTGAAAGCCCTGCCGGCCTATGAAGCCAACCCCAACTAACAGCCAACCCCAACCAAGAGATAGAACCGGCATGGGGTAGCGACGCCCTGTGGGTAGCGACGCCCTGTGCCGGCCCGTTCCCTGTGCCGGTCCATGCCCGGGCGACATCAATCCTCCAGCATATGCCCGACTGGGCTAAGAGCCTCGACCCGGTCGCACAGGATCTTGGTGATCGCCAGCATAGGCACCGCGAGGATGGCGCCCGCGACGCCCCACATCCAGTACCAGAAGATCAACGCGAGAATGACGGCCACGGGATTGAGCGTGAAGCGCCGGGCCAGGAGCAGAGGGGTCACGATCTCGCCCTCGATGACATGGATGACGAGATAGAGGCATACCGGCAGAAGTGCGAGGAGATCGTTCGCGAAGCTCAAAAACCCTGCCAGCAGGAAGATGCCGAGGCCGGCGATGGGGCCCAGGATCGGCACATAGTTGAGCAGCAAGGCAAGCACGCCCCAGAGCAATGGATCGCCCAGGCCGCAGAAATACATCGCGATGGCGACTGCGACGCCGACGGCGAGATTCATGATGCTGACCGTCACCAGATAGGCGGAAATATCGCTTTCGATCTGCTGTGAAATGTCGATGGCCTGGCGCTTCTGGCGAAAGGTCGGCAGCAATTCCACCAGGCGGCGCAGGAATTTGTCGCCGGCGATCAGCAGGAAAAAGAGAATGATGCCAGTGGTCAGCAGACCATCGGTGACAGCACCCAGCCGGCCAACGACCCAGCCGACGACGTCGAAATGCTGCACGGTCACCGTTGTGCCGGCGCCATTGGTTGCCGTCTCGGCACGGTGGATGAGGCGCTGCACCAGATCGATCGGTTCGCGCAGCAGGCTGAGGCGGTCTGTGAGGCGAGCGATGGCCTCGGGCAGCTTTTCGATCCAGGCGGTGGCCGACCCCATGAGCGGCGCCAAGACCAGCAGGCCGACGCCTACGAGAAAAGTGATCGTGAGCAACGCCGCCACCGTTTTCGGCAGATGTACTTTCGTGAAAAACCGGAAGATAGGCTGCAGCAATAGGCGCAGCACGAAGGCGACGACGATCGGCAGCACCACCGGCCGCCCGATATAAAGCGCCCAGAGCAGCGCCAGCAGGAACAGGCCGACGATGGCGACGGTGATCGGATCGAGGCCAAGCTGAACCGATTCCGGGACGGCAGCATCCTCGTTCTCGATAGGGTTTTGCGGCGCCTTGCCGACAGGTATTTCGGTGATCGTGGCCACGGCGTTAATCCAGTCATCCTCGTGAATGATGAGACCGCCGGGATAATCGGCCGGGGCGGAATAACAACGACGGGATGAGGGAAATGTTCCGCTTGTACGCAGCCGGATATCGGGCCGGATATCGGGCCACATATTGGAACTGGCCCTTGCGGAACTCTCTGTAGCGGGCGGCGTTATTCAGCCAGGGAGTCTGTGGCTGACCGCGGACTGTCACAAGCCTGCGTGCCGTGAACCCGCCTGCTTCAATGGCTTGGTGGGGACATGGCCAAGATAAGTCGGAGGAATGATGACCAAGATTCGCGCTGCCGGTACTTTCGAGGACGCCACGCTGGATGTGCTGCGCATCCTGGGCGTCACCAATGCAGCCAAGGCTGCCAATCTGTCGCCCAAGACGATCCGGGATTATTCCGATCCCGATCGTGCGGGCCGCCCGACCTTGGCGAAGTCCGTCCTGCTGGATGCTGCCTGTTATGCCAAAGTTGGCCGGGCACCTTTCCTGGAGGCCTATACGCGGCAATTGGCCGATGCGACGACGGAGACACCCCGCCAGGGTGGCGACGTTCTCTCTGAGGCCCTGGATCTGCCGGGCGCCATCGGCCGATTGATCGACATCATCCGCAAAGCGCGTTCGACCAATTCGCCGAATGGGGTGAGCCTGTCGCCCAATGAGGCGTCGGCCATCCTGCGGGAGATCAAAGTGCCGCGCCAGGAACTGGATGATCTGGAATTTGCCGTCACGGCCGCAACGAAATCCGGGAAGTGAGCCTCATCAGGTCGCTAGCAGGCGTCAGTTGAAGACGGGAATCAGGCCGATGGCTGGAGTTCCCGGGCTTCGGCGGTCTGTTCGGGCGTCAGGGACAGAACGTTAAACGTAATCGTCGTCGCGGTGCCGGGCGGCCCGGCAACGTGCATGCGGCCACCTAGCTGCTTGGTAAAGGCGGCAATCAAGGTGGCGCCCATGCTTGCCGCCGGATTGCCAGCTTCCTCCGCCAGGGGCCCGACACCATTGTCAACGATGGTGAGCGTTGCCGCGCCATCTCCTGCCACCACCAGTTTCACGTCGATGGTGCCGGCCAGCTGGTTGGGAAAGGCATGCTTGAAACAGTTTGTGAGAATCTCGGTCGTGAGCAGAGCCAGGGGCACGGCGCGATCACCGATCATGCGCAACTCAGGAAAGCTGAAGGTCATCTTGACCCGGCGGGATGATATGCCGGAGCCGTCCTGCAGCAGGTTGCAGAGGTTTTTCATGAAGGGCGCCAGGTCGATTTCCTTCAGATCTTCGCTTTCATAGAGATGCCGGTGTACCAGGGCGAGGGCGTTGATGCGCATCTGCAGGTCGGAAAAGGCCTGCTTGAAAGCATCGCCCCGCGGCAGGCGTGCATAGAGGTTGAGCAGGCTGGTGACGATCTGCAGATTGTTTTTCACCCGGTGATGAATCTCGCGCAGCATCAGCTGTTTCTGCGCCAGTGAATCGCGCAGATCCGCCTCGCGATGCTCGATGCGGATCGCCATGGCCTTGAGATTGTCGCCCAGCTGCCGGATCTCCATCGGCGCGCCGCGCAGTTCCGTCTCGGCAGACAGGTTTCCAAGGTCCATGGAATTGGCGGCCTCGGTCAGCTTTTCCGTCCATCTCGTCACCAGCAATCGGGCGCCAAGAAGTGCTGCGAGCATGCCGGCGACGGAGACCAGGGTAAGAATGCCAATCTGGATCATCAGGTCGCGCAGCAGCGGGTCCATGACATTTGCGCGCGGCATGCCGAAGATGACAAAGAGACCGTTATTGCCAAGGGCGTTGACGGCATAAAGCCGGGTCTCGCCATCAAGGCCGGGTTCCTCAAGGGCACGGACACCTTCTTTGACGATCCGCAGCAAGGCGGCTTCACCCGGCAAGGCATTCTTGGCACGTTCGCCGTCGCCGGTCGAACTGACGAGCACCTTGCCATCATGATCAAGGAGCGTGATTTCACCGGCGCTGGGCAGGCCGGGTTCCTGACCGATGGCAGACAGCCAGTTGAGGCGGATGCCCAGCGCGATGGCGCCCTTCATCACGCCATCGGTATCGAAGACGGGGGCAGCGTAGGAGATGATCGGTTCCTTGAGGGCCGGCGACATCAGGAAGCCGCTCAGCGTTGCCGTCTTGGTTGCCATCACCGTCTTGAACCATTCACGCTGCGAGACGTTGATGATGGCTTTGCTGTTGTCCCATTGGCATAGGGACTGGCCACCCAGATCGAACAGGACTGCCGTGCCGTAGGGTGGGTAGGGTTTTACCGCCCTGGCGAAAGATTCGTTGCAGGCCGTGGCAATCCGCGTATCGCTGACACCGCGCAGGACAGAGAGCACGTCATCGTCGCGCGAGAGGTTCTGGACGATCTGTTGCGATTGCCAAAGAAGGTTGGCTTCATAATTCGAGGCAAGGGTTGCAAAGCGGGCGGTCGAATCCCGCGCAATCGCCACTTGGCTGCGGAAATTGTCGATGGCCGCCCAGACACCGAAGGCACTGGGTACCACCAAGACGATTGCAAACAGCAGAATAAGGCGATGGCGCAGTGGCCCAAGAAAGGAGCCCATCATCTGGTATCACCAGAACGCGCGGCGGCAATGCTGGTGGGCGCTGCATTGCTATTGCTGGTGGCGCCATGCATCTTTCAAAGCTCCCCAGCTGCTAAATCTGCCGTGTCGCGTATTCCGCAATGCGTTTCGGTCGGCCCGGGTTACAAGGCAATGGATACAAGGCAATCCTCCAGCCCCACCAGATAACGCCCCGCCGACTTGCGCCCACGCCAACCGGCGCCCCTGATTGATGACGCAGGCGGACGTGAAGTGGGGTGGCGTGCCCAGGTATCAGACAGCGATCCGCTTGGCGTGACCGGCACTGGAGAAAGACAGGGCCTGCGAAATGGTCACCTTGAGCGTGTCGGATTCAAATGGCTTGGTCACCAGATAGGTCGGCTCCGGCCGCTCGCCGGTCAGCAGGCGCTCCGGATAGGCGGTGACGAAGATGACCGGGACCGACGACATGCGCAGAATCTCAGTCACCGCGGTAATGCCTGATCCACCGGCGCCGAGATCGATGTCGGCCAGCACCAGCCCTGGCTGGGTCTTTTTGAAGAGAGCCACAGCCTCGGTCTGGCTGGCGGCAATGCCGACCACCTGATGGCCGAGATCACCCACCAGGCTGGCGATATCGAGCGCAATGACCGGCTCGTCTTCAATGACCAGGATCGAGGTGGCAATCTGCTGGTTGACCGTCGACCAGGCATCGACCAGAAGCGCTTCTGCTTCGGCGAGGGGAATGGCAAGGATGGTGGCTGCATCCGCCGTCGAGAAGCCTTCAAGCGAGGTGAGCAGCAGAATCTGCCGTTCGGAAGCCGGCAAGGCGCGCAGGCGCGCTTCAACCGAAAGATCGACCAACTCGCCGGTATCGGCACCCGGGTCGACATTGCGGCTGGAAACGGCGTGGAACAGCCGGAACAGGCCCAGCTTTACATCGGTGCCCTCCGGCAGCAGGGCCGGTTCGGCCAGCAGCGCTTCAAGACAGATGCGCACGTAAAGATCGCCGGATTCCTGCGAGCCCATCAAAGCGCGTGCATAACGGCGTACATACTTGAGATTGTGGACGATTTCGTCAGAATTTGCCCGCACGTTGCCACCCTTTTTTGAGAATTCGATCTGCGATTAACTTTTTTCAGATGGAGAAGGAACCGTTTAACACTTGCTGGGTTCCCGTCACCGAGAGAAAAAGACGCTTCGAGCGATGCTAAGGATATGTTCCTATATCGCCAGAGCTAGGGTTGTCGTGGCATTTGGCCCTGTTCAGGGGCCTCGGCATGAGTCCTCAGAAAGATTGATAAGGCGGCTGGCCATCGTGACCTCAAAGCATAATGATCAAAAGGCGGGCGCCCCGGACAACAATGGTCTGGCGGCGGAGGGAAAAGCTGATGCCGGCGGCACAGTCTCCGGACCGACTTCTACCTCCGGGGGTGGCAAAGCGCCCCAGGCGCTGGACCGCTGGTTCGACGATCAGCTCAATCAATTATTTAATGACGTGAGCAGCGAGCCATTGCCGGCCGATCTGGCAAAATTGATTGGCCAGTTGAAGGCCCAGGGTCAAAAATAGCTGCGTCAAAAATAGCTGCGTCAAAAGTACTAAGAGCAAGACGCCGCCTGTTAAGCGCGCATGGACGCGTCGTGGCATATTTTCCAGCCGACAACTGCGTCACGCCGAGTTCGCCTAAGGAACTGCGGCCCGCCCCCGATGTTTGGGAGCGGCAAGGGAGAGTAGTGAATGGATACCCAGGTCGTGAAACAATCCAGGGCCGATGTCGAAGCGATGCTGCTGGATGTCATTCCGCATCTGCGCGCATTTGCTCGCTCACTCACCCGCAACCGCGATCAGGCGGATGATCTCACACATGATGCGGTGGTGCGCGCGTTGGCGGCCATCGACCAGTTTACGCCAGGCACCAATTTCAAGGCCTGGATGTTCACCATTTTGCGCAACCTCTATTACAATGAATGCCGCAAGCGCTGGATCAAATCGACACCGATCGATGAGATGGCGGGTGATGAACCTTCCATCGGACCCGCGCAGGAAGCCAATCTCGAATTCAATGATTTCCGGCGCGCCTTCTGGCAACTCAATGCCGATCAACGCGAGGTGCTGATTCTGGTTGGCGCCAGCGGATTCAGTTACGAGGAAGCGGCCGAGGTCTGCAATTGCCGCGTCGGCACGGTGAAAAGCCGCGTCTCGCGCGCGCGCGCCGAGTTGAAGCAGATTTTGGAACAGGGCACTTTGAACGGTCAGCGCAGTGATGCGGCCCCAACCCAAGCTGATGGCCTGGAGCCATTCCTGGAACAGGATTCGGTTACCGACACGCCGCAGCAGACCTATCGCGGGCAAGATCGCTCCTGATCTCGTCACATTTGAGGATAATAAGACGATGGCGAGGATAAGACGATGAAACCAATTTCAATTGTCGGATTGCTGCTGATCATTGGCGGCGTAGCCGCGCTGGCCATCGGCCGCTTCTCCTATACCACCGAAGAGAAAGTGCTCGAGCTTGGGCCCCTGGTGGCGACGGCCGACAAGGAACACACGGTTCACATTCCCGATATCGCCGGCATCATTGCCGTCGTGGCCGGCCTGGGTCTGGTGGTCGTCGGGCGGCGTCGCGCCTGAGGCGGGCGCCTATTGCGCCGTGACGGCGGCCGGCATGATCGTGGATGCCTCCGCCGCCCGCGGGAAGACAAGCATCGAGCGGAAGCCGGCTCCCCCTGAATCCTGTTCGATCTGCGCGCCAAGGCTCTTGGCCATGGCATAGACGATCCGCGATCCGACACCGGTGCCCTGGATCTCCAGCCCATCGGGACCGGAGGCTGCGCTTGACCCGACGCCATCATCCTCGACCGCCAGCGCCAAGGTGTCATTTGCCCGGGTGTTGGTTAGCTGGGTATTTAGCTGGGTACTTTGGGCGACCGGCGCCAGCTTCACGCGGATCGGGCCGCCCTTGTCCGGATAGGCGTATTTCAGCGAATTGGTCACCAGTTCGGTGACGATGATGCCGACCGAAATGGCGCGGTCGGTGCTGAGCTTGACGTCCTCGACATCGACCAATAATTCGCACCCCCGGTCCCGCGCCGCCAGCTGCTGATCTTCCAGCAGCTTGCGCAGATAGGGCTGCATCTGCACGAACTGGACGTCCTCCGACGTATAGAGGCGTTGATGGACCTGGGCCACGGCGATCACGCGTTCGGCCGCCTGGCGAAGGACATCCTTCGCATCGGGATCACGGGTGGCGGAGGCCTGCAGGCGGATCATCGAGGTGATGAGCTGCAGCGAATTGCCGATGCGGTGATTCATTTCGTGCAGCAGGATCGATTGCTTGGCCGCCAGTTTTTCCAGCCGGTCATTGGCCGCCAATATCTCCGCCTCGGCCGCTTCCTTGGCGTGGCGCAGCTGCGATTGCGTGACGGCGGAATGGATGGCCTTACGCAGCAGGGTCAGGAAGGATCCTTGCAGATCCTTGACCACAAAATCGCTGGCGCCGGCCTTCAGGGCCGCCACCGCGATGTTGATGTCCTCGCTGCCCGTGACGTAGATCACTGCCGGTGTGTTCGGCAGGGCGTCGAGGTCGCTGAGAATCTGGAGGCCGTTCTCGCCCGGCATGAAGTGGTCGAGGCCGATCACGTCGAAGGCTGCTTCGCGCACCAGGCGCAGGCCATCGGCGCCGCTATGGGCCAGCGTCACCTTGATGTCATGGCGCGCAAGATCCTTGGCGACCAGCCGGCAGATGCCGGGATCGTCGTCGATATAGAGAATATGCGGCGCTGTCTCAGGAGGCACGGTGATCCTAGGCCTATGGCAATTCGATGATGGAAAAGAACAAGCCCAACTGCCGGACCGAATGGGCGAAGGCATCATATTCCAGCGGCTTCTTTACATAAGCACTGCAGCCGAGATCATAGCAACGCTGGATTTCGACCTTGTCGTCGGTGGTGGTCAGCACGATGATCGGGATCTGCTTGGTATGTTCGCCGGCCTTGACCTTGGCCAGGATGTCGAGCCCGCTCATATCCGGCAGGTTGAGATCAAGGAGGATGAGGAACTTGACATCGCCGCCCGGCCTGCCGGGTGCTGCGGCATCGTCGATAAAATCAAGTGCGGCACGGCCCCGGGTAAAGGGGATGATCTCGTTGGTGATGCCGGCGCGGCGGATGTTCTTTTCAATCAGGCGCGCATGGCCATCATCATCCTCGATCATCACGATGCGTACCGGTCCGGTCATGGTCCTTGGTCTCCTGCGTCAGGTGTGTTTGTCGGGCGACAAGTCACCCTGGGGCAACAGCACTGAAAATACGCTGCCCTTGCCATAGTCCGACCGGCAGCTGATCTTGCCGCCGAGCCTGCGGATAAGGACCCGCAGATGTGCCAGGCCAATGCCCTCGCCGGGGCGATCCTGCCGGCCGCCGCGGCGGAACAGATCGAAAATGCGTTTGAGATCGTGGGGTTCAATGCCGCGGCCATTGTCCTCGACCTCGAACAGGACGGCGCGGCGCAACAGCTGGGCGCGGATTACGATCCGTCCCAAGCGGCTGTCGTCCAGATATTTGACGGCATTGTCGAGGAGATTGCCGAAGATCTGCTCGACGGCCAGCCGGTCGCTGACCAGGTCAGGCAGGTTCTCGATCACGATCTCGGTGCCGCTTTCGACAGTCTGGTGACGGAGCGTTGCGGCAATATCGTTGAGCAGTGCCGTCATGTCGAGTTTTTCGTACTGGAACTGCCGCTGACCGGACCGGGCGAGCCGCAGCACGGCGCTGATCAGCCGGTCCATCTTGGTGGTCGATTGCTGGATGAAACTGAGCGCCTCGCCAAAATCCTGATCGATGACGGAAGGATCGCGCGGTTTTATATCGATTGGTGGCGCCGAGCCGAGGAGCGCTGCCGTCTCGGCGCGGATCGTTGCCAGTTCTGCGGCAAAGCCCATGATATTGACCAGGGGCGAGCGCAGATCGTGACTGATCATATAAGCGAACTTCTGCACTTCCTCATTGGCCTCCTGCAGGTCGGCGGTGCGGGCGCGCACGCGTTCCTCCAGGCTTTCATTGGCGGCCCGCAGGGTCTCCTGCGTCGCCTGCAGGCCACGGGTATGGCGCACACCGCTGACGACAGCCAGCCCCGATACCAGCAGCACCAGGATGGCGGCACCCAGCTGCACGACGAACAGCCAGTTGCCGTTGGCCCGCCAGCTGTCGATGCGTTCCTGCGATTGCCGGGTTGATTCGGTCCAGATCGCGGCGATGCTGGTGCGGATCTGGTCCATCAGGACCTTGCCCTGATTGGAGCGGACAATGGCCATGGCATCGTCGCGCCTGCCGGATTCGAACAGGGATATCGTGTTGGTCATTTCGCCGATCTTCGCACCGATGACAGAGCGCAGATTGAGCAGTTCGACTTGCTGCGCCGGATGGCCCTTCAAGGCCTCGGTGACCGCTTCCAGCGTCGGATAGATCTTGCTCATGCTGTCGTTATAGCGGTCGAGATAGTCGCGATTGGCGGTCAGGAAATAGCCGCGCTGGCCGCTTTCGGCGCGCTGCAGCAGGATCAGCAGGCGGGCCACATCGGTGGTGACGTGCTGTGCCTGGAGAACCTCCGTGCCGGCGGCACGGTTGTCGATCACCAGAAATGCCGACACCAGGGCCACCACCACCATGAGAGAGGTTGCGCCGATGAGGACGATCAGCTGGTTGAGATGTCGGCCGCCGCTGGCCCGCACCATCGGTGCCAGGCGCGCATGCCAGGGCTGGCTTATGGCTGTGGGATCCGTGTGGGGCAAGCCCATCTCCAACGACAGTACCGAGCAAAATGCCTGGACCGGGCGAAATGCCCGGGGCCAGTAACCCATGCGATCATTACCCTATGTGATCAATATCGTTAAAACTGACAGCATCCTGGCGAGGCGGGTTTTTCGCGTCAAGAAAACATAGTGCCGATTTCTCCGACTATCGGCTCAGTTGCCGGCAGCTGTGAAGCGGAACCTGCATCACGTCTTTGGGTTGATCGTCTAAGCCGACCGCCATCGCCATCGGCGTCGATAATTGATCAATGGAGGGATGACATGCTAGGGACCATTCTGTTGGTACTGCTCATTTTGATGCTGCTGGGCGCCGTTCCGGCTTGGCCATATAGCCGTTCCTGGGGTTATGCCCCGAGCGGCATCATGGTCGTGCTGCTGATCGTCGTGGTCCTCGCGGTATCAAGCGGACGCATCTAGTTTCGCGCACGGCAAAAGAACCGCCCGTTCCGTGAGGATCGGGCGGTTTTGCCTGCTGGTTTCGCCTGCCGCTGATCAACCCATCCAATAGGCGGCGATGATCGCCAGGGCGAGAATTGCCAGTGATGTCGACAGAATGAGGACGTTGCGCACGCGGCCGCTGATCTCGCCGGATCGCGCCTTCTGCGCCGATATGTGCTGATGCTGGTCGGCCATAAGATGTCACCCTTCCGAATTCTCGTGACTCGGGTCTCTTCAGGATCAAACACCGGAGAAGGGCGTTAGTTGCCCGCAGTCGCCAGGCTTAAGGGACTAAGCCCGGGCCTGGTTCAAAAAGGTGGCGGCGAAATGGCCCAGTGCCACGAAGATCAGGCAGAGGATGACCGACAGCGCGATATTGCCGGCGGCGGCGGGTAAATGACCGGCACGGATGAGGTCCAGCGTCTGCAGGCTGAAGGCGGAAAAGGTGGTGTAGCCACCGCAAAGTCCGACCATCACAAAGAGACGGATATTGTCACCGACCAGCAGCCGGCCGTCGGGTCCGCTCAGCGTGCCGAAAAACCCGATCACGAATGATCCCAGGATGTTGATGAAGATGGTCCCCCAGGGAAATTCGGTGCCAAGCCTGGCGCCGACAAAACTCCCGGACCAATACCGCGCCATGCCGCCCAGCGCACTGCCGAGCGCAATCCAAAGATAAGCCGCCATCTGGAACCCCATCCACAAACCGACGATCGCCCCGCTTATAGCATGGCGGGACGGCCAGGATGAAAGGGGTGATCAGGCCGAATTGGCGGCGCGGCGCGGTTCTGCCTCGGAAGTGGTGCGGGCAGTCCGCGGCGCGGCCGAAAAGCCCAGCCGGGTGCCGCTGTAGAGCAGGCCCAAAAGCGGCAGGTGCGCCGTGTCGGGACCTGGTGCGTCCTGGGCGACATTGTCCTTGGCGACGTGCCGTTTCAAGGCGGCATCCGGGCCGGCGGATCCCAAGGTGAAGGTCTCCGCTGCCACATCCTGCAGCAATTCGGCGCCATAGAGGAACTCGCACGGCATCATGGCGGCGAGGAACTTGAACTTGCCGTCGCGCACACCGCCCTTCAGCATCGAGCAATGATAGCCGGTCTCGCCCCGGGTCAGCGCCAGGGGTGCCGTGCCTGGGGTGCTGACATGGAACACGCCCAGCAACTTGCCGCCGTCCAGCTTGAGGGTCAGCTGATGGCGCGCGATATCGATTGCGGTCAGGGCAAAGCGGCGGTTGTGGTATTCGACCAGCGGCGCGTCCTTGGCCGCACGGAAGATGGTCGGTACATCAATGACGCCCGCATCGGCAAAGTGATCCGGATCGACGGCCGGGGGCAGGGCGGCCTCCGATCCGGCACCCCATGCCGCATCCCGGGCAGTGCGCACCAGCGCTTCCGCCGCAAGATCGGCCACCATGGCGGTGGCTATCGGCCGGGTGTAATGGCCCTGGTCGCTGTAGAAGGAGGGATCGCTCACGACGTCGCGGCCGAAACGGCGCATCAGCAGGCGCGAGATATCGATCTCCGTCGTACCGTACCAGTCCGAGAGGTAATGGATACCAGCATCGATCGACGGCACGCTGCCGAGCCACGATCCGTTGCGGGCACCAAAAATCAGCGTGCAGATCTTGATCCTGGGATTGCGGGTGAGAGCATGGCGCAGAATGCCCTCATAGATTCGCGCCCAGTGCCGGAACTGCCGGCGCTCATCGCCATAGATGAAGGCATCGTTGAGCGCATATTCAATGATCAGCAGATCCGAGCGCTCCAGCGCATCGCTGGTCTTCAGGCGAAACAGGCCGTAGGCGCTGGTGGTGCCGCCCACGGCCATATTTTCGATCACATCGAGACGCAGGCCCTGGCGTTCGGTCGCAGCCAGCATCTGGCCGAGATAGCCCGGTTCCATCACGGTGTTGGAGCCGCCGATGATGGTGGTGCGCAGGGTCTTTGGCATTAGGTTCGGTTCTCCCGCTCTCAGGCAGCCATCAGCATGGCCTGGTAGTTCTCCGTCATCATCAGGCCGGCTTCGGTCAGGTGACGATGGAAGTTCTTCAGGCGCATGCGGTAGGTGTCGAGGAAGGCATTGATGCGCTGCTCCGACATGAACTCCGCCATGAACGCCTCGATACCCATGGTGCAGGCCTTGTCGACCGAGGTATGCGGCACACCGAAGAATTCGGCCAATTCCTTGACGCGCAGATCCTTGAACAGGATCGCTGTCGGCAGGCCGACCTGCAACGCTGCGACGCCACCATGAAAGCGGTCGCCGATGAACACATCATGCCAGCCATAGCATTGGCGCCAGGCATCGACGCTATCGAAGTAGAAATATTTGTCGAATGGCGCCGGCGTGCCGATTGCCTCGGACATCAGCGGCTCGAAGACGCTCTGGATCATCTGGTTGCGCGCGTCGTCGAAGAAGTGACGGCCCTGCAACTCGTCCTTGAACTGGAAGATCTCGTCCTGGAAGACATAGGAGCATTTCTGGCCGGTGAAGAATTTGGCCAGCTGCCGGCCGCGCACCGACTTCTTCTGCAGATAGCCGGCCGTGACGAAACGGTAATCCTCCGGCTTCTTCGTGGGTGCCTTGATGGCCAGGATATTCTCCGGATACAGCATCATGCTGGGGCAGCCGAGTGCTGTCGGGTTCTTGAAGCCCATCTTCCGTAGCCAGGCTTCGGTATAAGTGCCGCGCACGCCGAACACCAGGGCGCGCTCGTCAATGAGCTTGAGGAGCTCGACCGTGGCCGGTTCCAGGCCGCTCAGATCCTCCAGCTCGTTCTGCATGCCCATGCCGAGCACGACGAGGGGGATCTTCAACTGCTCGATCACCTTGACCAGCGAGCTGTGATTGAGATTGGGGCGGATTTCATTCGCCATCGGCAGGACGAGGGCGTCGAAATTGTTGTTGAGCATGTCCATCGCCTCTTTCGAGCCCTTATAGGCGTCGTAGAGGACGTGCACGCTCAGCATGCAGCTATAGTTGCGGTCATAGTCGAAGATCCGGCACGACCCTTCGCCGATGAGCATATTGCCCTTGTTCGACGTCAGGTAGAAATTGCGCGACAGCGTGCTGAAATCCGTGCTGTTCGACCGGGGAAGGCCCTCCGAGAAGGGCATACCCGGATGATAGCGATAGCGGGTATCCGCCGGTTGACGACCGAAACAAAGTCTCTTCATCGCGAAAATCCTCCTCCCCGATATGGTTTGAATAGGCGAATGAACTTACTCATGGTGTTCCCAGAAGCTCGTTATTGCCGTCTTTGTGGCGCGGCAATATTTTGGTCAGTTCCGTTGGACGGCCGCAGCGCACGAGGGCGAAGCCGGCATCGTCATTCCAGTCGTAGTAGAAACCCAGGGGCACGCGGCCGGCATTGGCCGGCAGGGCCAGATATTTCAGCAACGGCTGCATCAAGGCGATGCGGCTGCTGTCGCTGGGTGCGCAATCCTGCTGCGGCAAGGCCGCACCGAATTCGGTAATCCAGCAGGGGCGCGTGGCGAAGGCCGCCTCAGCGCAATCGTCGAGCTGGGCGTCGATCATGGTGGCGCGCGCACTCAATGCATTGGCGTTGCGCAGCGGTTCATAGAGGTGGATGCCGACGACATCGAATTGCTGGAAGATCTTGTGTGCGGCAAAGGCCTGGTAGACGAGATCGGGTGCAATGTAAGTGGCACCGCTATGATGGATGAAGCCGCTGTTGATGTCGGCAAGGCCTGCCGAGACCAGCTTGACCCGGGCCAGGGACGGATATTTGGCGAGCGCCTGCCGGGTGATGTCGATCACCGCCCGGTATCGATCGAGGCCAGCCTCAAAACGGGTGCGATCAGTTGCCTGCCAGTCCGCTTCCTTCTTGATGACGGAACCTGAAGGCGACAAAGGCAGGTCGCCATTGTAGCCCGACCAGTTGAGCTCATTGCCAAGCTCGAGGCCAATAAGCGGGATTCCGTGGAAATCGGCAAAAGCCAGCAGGTCTTCGAGCCGCAGGCGATAGCGCTCGAGATCGATCTGCGACAGGCCGTAGGCGGCAAAAAAGCGATCGGTGCGTGCTCGTGGTTCGGCACTCTTGGCCGCCACGGCACCGTCGATCAGCGGGATGGTCACCAGCACATCGAGCCCGGCACGCTTGGCCTGTTCCAGCGCCCGGTAGCTGCCGGTCAGCGGATTCTTGAGGCCGATGCGCACACTGCCGAAGCCGGCCGCGGCAATGTCCGTGAGAGTCGTTTCGATGGCCTTCGGCTTCGCCCAGGCAATGTTGGCTGCGGCGATTCCGGTATTGAAGCCACTGGTGTCGAAACCACCGGCATTCTGGCCGCTTGCCACCGCCGACACGCCGGCACCCACAGTGATCGTGCAGGCACAGGCGAGCAGCTTGCCGAGCCAAAGATGGTTGCCGCCGCTCATCGGCCGGGACTCGAGGTTACGGTTCGGCGTAGCTCGATTTCCTCCGACCTGAAGGGAAACCAAGCCTCAAGCCGGTCCATGAGCGGCGACAGGTTTTCAGCCCAATTCCCGGCAGCGACATGGTCTGCCGCCTTGGAGGAGAGCCGATTGAGGAGGTGCGGTTCGCTGAGCAGCCGCTCAAGCGAATTCACCAATTCTTGGGCGACGGCATTGTCGTCGTCCGTCCGGATCAGCATGCCGTCGACGTCATGCTCCACCAGCTCGGCCACCGCGCCAACGGCGGTCACCACCGGCACGCAGCCGACACGCTGCGCCTCCAGGATGGTGAGCGGTGCGCCTTCCCAGCGCGAGGTCAGGATCAGCACATCGGCTTCGGCAAAGGCATCGGTGATGGCCTTGGCCGAATAGATGGCCGGTTCCAGCTTGATGCCGATATCGGCAAAACGTTCGGTCCAGGAGCCGCGATTCTGATCGTTCAGAACTTCGCCGCCAATGAGGCGAATGTCGATCGGCAGTTTGCGGCGTTTGATGGCGACCGCAGCCGCGTACAGGCGCTCGATGCCCTTCTGTGAATCGAGGCGTCCGATGAACAATGTCTTCAGGCGCTCCGGCATGCCGCGCCGCTGGCGCTGACGCAGGACAGTGCGGACCTCTGACTCACGCATCTCGTAGCTTGGCGCATTGCGGATATGCATGAGCTTGGCCGAGGGAACGCCCATGCCGTGGAACCAATCGACCATCTGTTCCGAACAGGTGAGAATGAGGTCGTAGATATGCTCGTAGGCCAGGGCGATATAGGGATGGCCGGCCGCGCGGCCGGACGGCGTCTTGTCCAGCACATGCACATGATCGAGAATCTTGACGCCGCGGCGACGCAACTCGCCCAGCACGGCATTGACCGGGGCCACCTGGCAATTGACCACCACGTCGAGGCCGGAAAACAGGCCGAGCAGACGCTCCACGCGCGCCCCTTCATCCTGCGCCATCATCACATCATGACCGGCGAAATGATGAGCACCACCCCAGAGCGGATAGTCATCCATGAGGAAGTTGACACTGGTGAAGTCCTGAAGGTCGAACACCATTTCGCAGGACGATTTGCCGAGGACATAGAGATGCGTCTCGTAACCCAGCCGCGCCAGCACGCGCGCCATGGCGTAGGCGACCTTCTCGACGCCGCCGAAGGAGGCGATCGGCAGCAGGAAGCCGATGCGCGGTGCCTGGTTTTTGCCGGCAATGCGCGGCAGGACCGGTGACGCGCCCACGGCCTCGCGCAACATCCGGTAATGGGTCTTGATGGCCGGGAAATAGCCACCGCGCCATGTCCAGCGCGCGCTGGTCACGCGCCGATAGGCGGAATCGCGGAACACACCCAGCGTCGAGAGCAGGCCATTGGTGGCGGAAAGAACGGTCCGGTCCAGATCGAAAGCCTTGAAGGGGCCGCGGATAACCAGTTCCACCGTATCCGGCGAGGGGCGCTTGGTACGGATCGAGCCGATCCATTCGTCGGAAATATCTTCGACACAGGCCTTGAAGATGTCGACCGAGCACATCCAGGCCAAGGGCTTCTTCGCCATGAAATCCGGTGTCCCGGCGCCGACGATCTTCATTTCGATCCGGCTGGCATCGTGCTCCAGGCGGATGGCAACCAGATGATGTTTTTCGCTGAGGCGCTCTGCGTGCCACAGCACATTGTGAAGGACGCCAATCTTGCGCATCGCTTCGATATGCGCCGGCGCTATCCACAGCATGAAAGGCGGCACGCCATGGGCATCAGGTTCCGCCAGGGCCGCCCAATAGCGATCGATGAAGGTCTCGAGATCGATCTTGGGATGAATGGCTGTGGGATCGGTGAAGAGCGAGACGGCATAGGTGCCGGTGGCGATCGCAGCAAAGCGCGGGCTCTCCTCATGCTCCCATTGCGCCAGCGTATCGGGCATGAACAGCTTCTTATGCTTCTCGCGGATATAGGCCATGATGGCGGCCTTGGTGCGATGCGAATCGCGCAACATGCTTTCAGCGCGCTGCCGGTAGTCGAAGCCGAAGAAGGGATAGTTGGCGCCGAGAAAGCCCAGCGAGATGCATTGCAGCCAGAACTCCCAATCCTCGAAGCCAGCCTTCATCGTTTCATCGAAACGGATGCCGGCATCGAAGACGCGGCGCGACACCATGCTGCCAGCTTCGCAGATATTGTCGAAGGTCATGTGCAGTAGGCGCGAATAAGGCGCCTGGTAGCTGCCATTCCAGCCGATGCCGAATTTATCGATGTTGGGATAGACCCAGTCGATCTCCGGCCGGCTTTTTAGGAAATCGAACACATCCTGCATGGCCGGCGGGGTGATGCGATTGTCCGCGTCGAGAAAATAGATTGCTTCGATGCCCGGAAACAGGTCGAAGGCAAAATCGACGCCGTAATTGCGGGCAGAACTCAGGCCGCCATTGGGCTTGCGGACATAAAAGACATTGGCATGCGCGGTCGCGTAGTTGGTGCCGATGATTTCTGTTTCCGGGAACGGGCAGCCGTCGTCGACGATGACAATCGCGATACCGAAATCCGCCTGCTGCGCCAGGGCCGATTCGACCGCTTCGGTCATCAGCACCGAATGTTTATAGACCGGAATGACGATCGCAAGGGTGGGCGCAAAGCCATCTTCTCCCGCGACCGCCGGCGGACGATCTTCCGCGGTGATCTTGGACTCATTGGCGGCTTTGGTCAGCTTGCGTGCCTGCATGGGTCAGCCCTGCACGAGTGCATGAATGTTGAGGAAGCGGGCCCAGGCAAAGTCGTGATTGCCGGGATCTACCATGCGCGTGGCCAGATAGAGATCATTGGCCTCAGCGGCGGCGGCGTCGAGATAGAGACTGCCGAACCTTGGCTGCTTGGCCGGCACGCGCACCCAGCCGGAGAAACCTTCGCCGGGTTCCGGATCTGCGGTTCCGCTCAGGAGATGCGCAATGCGCGATTCGTCGCGGCCGACGACCAGTGCAAACTCGACATCCTTGGCCTTTTCATGGGCCACCAGGAGATTGGCGGAGAGGCGCAAGGTGCCGGCGGGACAGCCCCCGGCAATCTTGGCGATGGTGGTGCCGAAGGCCGGCGGATGGCAGGAAACGATACGGTCGCCCTCAAGATAGGTGACGCCTTCGAACCCGCTCGATTCCTCGTCGAGATGCACCTGGCGGGTGAGCGCCAGCACTTCGGGCAGCAGCGAGGTTTCGCGCAAGCCGGGTGCCGCATTGTCCTGCGAGGTACGTGGCGAGAATCCGGTGCGTGTCGGTGGCACCACGCCGGGCAGGCCGACATAGACCTGCAAGGCAAGGCTGCTGCTGGAAATGGATTGCCGCAGATCGGGATCCTGCAACCGGAAGAGATCGAGTGGTTGGGCATTGCCGAGCGACAGGGTGGGCAGATCCGCGCGCTGCCCGTCAACCGACACGATCAGGCGCAAGGTCCGGCGCAGACCGGCGATGGTGTTCTTGAGGGAGAGGGTCATCCATCCGGCGTCGATCTCAGCCACCGGTATGGACCAGGTCTCGATGACGCGACCATCTTCCACCGATTGCAGCGATGCCTGAAGCACGGCATTGCCGCGCGGTGCCGCCTTGGCGATATGAAGGGCGATGGCACTGACGCCGACGCTGGCCACCGGCAGGATCTGGCTGATCCGACCGCCGCTGGCGGTCGCCAGCACATTTGGCTCCGCATCATCATCGACCGGCGGATTGATGAAGGCGAGTTCGAACGGCTGCAAACCATGGCGGTCGATGAAGGCTTCCAAGGCCGCAAAGCGATTCTGCAGCTCTTCATTGGCCTGCCGCGATTCCGACAATTGCCGGAATAAGGCGGTGGTGAGCTCGGCACTCTTCTGCGCCAGTTGCTGAGCATTGGCAAGAATGATGGCGGCAAATTGCGCGGTGTCATCGCCGGCCAACACCTGTGCCGCGGGCACGCCCGTGTTGCGGCGCTTGCGCAGCCAGTCGGTGGTCCGCTCGACCAGTTCGCGGTCGGTCTCTTCGAACGCGACAATGCCGGCCAATTGCACCGGTGCTTCAGCAAGGCGCCGTTCCTGGCCTGACTGATCGCGTACCAGAAGATGATCATCGGCGACGCGTTTGATCTTGAGCATCTCGTAGCTGTCGCCGGCGAGTGCCTTGACATTGTCGCTCAGGCGACCGCTGAAGAGAATTGCCGGCTTGCGGATGTAGCCGCGCTTGACGGTGTCGAGAACGTGGATCTCTTGAGGTCGTGCAGTCGCAGCACTGATCACGCGCGCGCCCTTTCCATCTGGTGGCTCATCTGATCTTGCGGTGCAATATAGCAATGCTGGAAAGATGCATCAACAATTCTATAAATAAAAATACTCCCACGCATGGGTGATTATCTTATAAAAACAAGTACTAATGCTATTTATACAGTAATGATGCACGACAGGATCGTCTCAGTATTTGAGATATATTTATCGCACCGCAGTAATGCGGCGATCTATCTGCCGGCGATGCGTAGCGGCATCGGGCTGTGCTCGATTTCGAGATCGGCAAGCAGTGTCTTCAGATAGCGGCCATAAGCGCTGACCGGTGCCGCGGAGGCCAATCGCGCAAAGCTGTCGGCGGTGATGAAACCCTGGGCGAGGGCGATTTCCTCGAGGCAGGCGATCTTGATGCCCTGGCGGCTTTCCAGCGCGCAGACGAATTGCGTGGCTGCCATCAAGGTCTCTGGCGTTCCGGTATCGAGCCAGGCATAGCCACGGCCCAGGCGTTCGACGCTGRGGCGCCCTTGTGCCAGATAATGGGCATTGAGATCGCTGATCTCCAATTCGCCACGCGCCGAGGGCTTCAAGGCACCGGCAATGGTGCTGGCCTCGCCGTCATAGAAATAGAGGCCCGTCACCGCCCAATTGGAGGCTGGATGGCGTGGCTTCTCGACGATCGACAGCGGGCGTTGCTCGGCATCAAGCTCGACCACGCCATAGCGTTCCGGATCATCGACGCGGCAGGCGAAGATGTGGGCACCATCGGTCAGGGTCGCAGCGTTGACCAGGCGCTGGCTGAGGCCGCTGCCGAAGAACAGATTGTCGCCCAGGATCAGGGCAGACGGCGCACCGCCCAGAAAGTCCGCACCGATCACGAAGGCCTGCGCGATGCCATCGGGCTGCGGCTGGACGGCGTAATTGATATTAAGGCCCCATCGACTGCCATCGCCCAGCAGATCGACATAGCGATCCACATCTTTGGGCGTCGTGATGAGCAGCAGGTCGCGGATGCCGGCCAGCATCAAGGTCGCGATCGGATAGAAGATCATCGGCTTGTCATAGATCGGCAGCAGCTGCTTGGTGACCGAGGCCGTCATCGGATAGWGGCGCGAGCCGCTGCCGCCGGCGAGAACGATGCCCTTCATATGGCAATCCTCATATGGCGATCCTCTGGGCACGACGGCCACTGCCATGCGGCTGGCTCACCGCGGCGTGCTGCTGCCAATCGATGGGGGCAACATCGCGCAGGCGTGGCAACAGCGCATCCTTGTCGGAGACGAGGATCTCTGCGGCAGTGAAGGGCCATTGGATGCCGAGGTCCGGATCGTCCCAGGCGATGCCACCTTCGGCCTGGGGCGTGTAGGGCGCCGACACCTTATAGTGCACCAGCGTTTCGGGCTGTAGCGAGCAGAAGCCATGGGCAAAGCCTGCCGGCACGAAGAGCTGTTGTCCGGTCGAGGCCGCGAGATGAAAAGTGGCCGGCCGGCCGAAATCCGGAGAGCCTGAGCGCAGGTCGACAATGACGTCGAGGACGGCGCCGGCCAGGACAGTGACCAGCTTGGCCTGCGCAAAGGGTGGCCGCTGGAAATGGAGGCCGCGGACCACGGCCGGCTGTCCGGTGAGCGAGACATTGTCCTGATAGAAGTCGGGCAGGGAAGCGTTCGCCGCGTCATCGCTCGGTTGCCGGCGGTGCAATTCCATGAACCAGCCACGCGCATCGGCGAATTGCCGCCCGGAGATCAGCCGGACACCAGCCGGCAGATGGTTGGCTGACAAATGACTGTTGGGTGCGGGATCAAACGGCAAGGCGCACCTCCCTGGCATTGCCTGCATGCCAGCGCCAGGCGCTGGTGACGATCTCGTCGAGGGAGGATTGAGTTGCCGTCCAGCCGAGCATGTCCTTGGCGCGGCGCGGATCGGCATAGAGAGCGGGCGGATCGCCCACGCGGCGCGGGCCCATCACCTGCGGCACGCTGTGGCCGGCCTGGGCGGCGACCGCGGCAATAACCTGGCGTACGGAATAGGGTCGGCCAGTGCCGAGGTTGAAGGCATGGAAGCCGGGCTGTGCCTCCATGAAGTCGATCGCGCGGACATGGGCGCTGGCCAGATCGTTGACATGCACATAGTCCCGCTCACAGGTCCCGTCGGCGGTCGGATAATCTTCGCCGAACACCTGGACTGGCCCGCGTTGCCCGAGGGCCGCTTCGATGACGAGGGGAATGAGATGTGTTTCGGGTTGATGCGCCTCGCCGATACCATCTTCGGCCGCGGCGCCAGCCGCATTGAAATAGCGCAGGGCGGTCGCACGCAACCCGTAGGCGGCGACAAAATCCTGCAGGATGGTTTCCACCATCAGCTTGCTGCGGCCATAGGTGTTGATCGGCTGCTGCCGGGTCGTCTCTTCGATCGGGCACTGCTCCGGCTGTCCATAAGTGGCGCAGGTGCTGGAGAAGATGAAGCGATCGATACCGCCGACGCGCATCGCCTGCAGCAGCGACAAGGTACCCGAGACATTGTTGTCGTAGTAGCGGGCCGGCAGCGATCCGGATTCACCGACCAGCGACAGCGCTGCGAAATGCATCACGGCGACGGGCTTATATTTCGCGATCACCGATGTGACAAGTTTGTGGTCAGCGATATCACCGACTTCAAGCGGGCCCCATTTCACGGCCCAGCGATGACCGGTGGAAAGATTGTCGAGGGTCACGGGTTGATAGCCGCTGGCCGCGAGTATTCTGCACGCGTGGCTGCCGACATATCCGGCACCGCCGGTTACAAGCACATGGCGCATTGCGTTCTCATCCTGGCTGTTTCCAAGAGCGAAGTTATCAAACAGAATGCTGCAAAGCACTAATTACTTATTGGCGATAATATTCATAAAGGTCGCGACAATATCTGTATGCAAAGACTTGCAAGAAGATGTGTGTTGCGCATTTTATGTGACGTCACTGTTTCGTCTCATCTGCGGGAGATCGCTTTGAATATCCTGTTCGTGCATCGTGATTTCCCCGGCCAATTCGGTGCATTGGCCGAGCATCTGGCGCAATCGACGCATCATCGTGTTGCATTCGTAACTTCTGCTGTGGTCGGAGATCGCGCTGATATGATGGTGCGCCGCTATCAGCCACGGCGCGCGCCAGCACCATCGACGCATCATTATCTGCATGGCTTTGAAGCAGGGGTGCTCGCCGGGCAGGCAGTCTTCGAAGCGTGCCATCGGCTGCGCGAAGAAGCTTTTACGCCGGATGTGATATTCGCACATTGTGGCTGGGGCGCTGGCCTGTATCTCCGCGAAGCATTCCCGCGGGCACGGCTCATCGGCTATTTCGAATGGTATTATCATCCGCATAACAGCGATGCGGACTATCTGGCTCCGGATGCCATGACCCCGGACAATGCCTGCCGCATCCGCACGCTTAATGCACCGATTCTGATGATGCTGGAAGATGTCGATTTAGGCCTTGTGCCAACGGCTTTTCAGCAATCTCGACTGCCGCGCGCCTACCAGCACAAGCTGGTCACCCTTCACGATGGTGTTGATACCGAATATTTCAAACCGGCGACGAATGTCTCGCGCCAATTCAGCGGTGTCGATCTCACCAATGTTAATCATTTAGTAACCTACGCGACGCGCGGCATGGAGCCCTATCGCGGCTTTCCGGAATTCATGCGTGCCATCGCCGGCTGCCTGCGTGCCGACGAGAATCTGCATGTCGCCATCGCCGGCGAGGACCGCCCCTTCTATTCACGCGCGCTGCCGGATGGCGAGACATATAAGGAGAGAGCGCTTCGTGAATTGCCGGATCTCGACCTCACACGCCTGCATTTCATAGGCACGCTGGCGCGCGATGACTATCGCCGGCTGCTGCAGATATCGAGCGCGCATGTCTATCTGACAGTGCCATTTGTTCCCTCATGGTCACTCGTTGAGGCGATGGCATGCGGGTGCCAAATCATCGCATCGGACACAGAACCGACCCGCGAAGTACTTGGCGATGATTCGACGGCGCACTTTGTCGATCACCGTGATGTTGCAGCGCTGGAAAAAGTGATCATGCATGCGATAAATGATGCAACACATGCCTCTAAAATGCGCAGCAACGCCAGTAACCGAGCAAAATTGCACTTTTCTCGCACTCTGCTGCTGCCGAAATGGAAGGCACTCGCCACGAGCGGCACCACGATCGTGCCGTAGAAAAATGCCACCAAAGTATAAGCTAGAGTAATTACGACGTCGAAAATTAGCTTCATAGTTATATAACAATACAAATGTTGCGGCCCTCGATATTTGCTGTTCAAGTAACTGCGGTTTCGGCACCAACGACCAGCAATCCAAACGAGGAGAGACACGATGGCGACAATTCCGGGCGGTGATTTCGCCGACCGTCTTGTCGGCACCAGCCACGGGGATACGATCCTGGGCGGCGGTGGTGACGACGCAATCAGCGGCGGTGGTGGCAAGGATTATATCGACGGTGGTTCCGGCCATGATTGGATCGGTGGCGGTGGTGGTGACGACAGTATTTCTGGCGGCACCGGCTCCGATCACGTCCTGGGCGGTTCTGGCAGCGATGGCATCCATGGCGGGGCCGATGCCGACTACATCAATGGCGGTTCCGGCGAAGACACGATCTTCGGCGATGGTGGCGACGACTGGCTGAATGGCGGTTCCGGCGACGACATCCTCAATGGCGGTGCCGGCAAGGATGATCTGACCGGCGGCAACGGTGACGATCAGCTTTACGGCGGCGAGGGCGATGATGCCTTGCGCGGCGCCAACGGTGACGATCGTCTTGAAGGCGGTGCCGGCAAGGACAGCCTCAGTGGCGGCAACGGCGACGATCTGCTCAAGGGTGGTGCAGGTGATGACAGCCTCGATGGCGGCAAGGGCGATGACCACCTCCTGGGTGGTGACGGCGCGGACCGCATCGTCGGCGGTGACGGCGATGACACAATCGATGGCGGCGCTGGTGCTGACTTCCTGCGTGGCGGTGCCGGGGACGATACCTTCGTCTTCCACGGCGGCGGCGGCCAGGATGTCATCATGGACTTCGAGGAGGGTGAAGACATCCTCCACGTCTCGAAGAACATCAACGGTCTCGATGTCACCTCCGCGGACGACGTGGCCTCGCTGGCGCACGATGTCGGCGGCAACGCGGTCATCGACTTCGGTGGCGGCGACCAGGTAACGCTGGTCGGCGTCAAGGCGGTCGACGTGCAGGCCAATCCGAGCGCGTTCTTCGTCATCAGCTAACAGGATATGGCGTCGGGTCCGGCCAACACTGGCGCAGGACCCGGCGCCATTTTCTTTGGCGGATAATGGAAAAACATGCTGGTTCAGCCCATCGACCATTTGCCCAACGAGCGGCCCGTTCTTGATGATAAGCCGGCGTGCTTCGACATGCCCGGGGGCCTGCGCCTGATTGTGACGCGCGAGACCGCGAGCCTGATGCCGATGCAGGACGGCAAGGTTCTGCCGCCACCGATGATCAAGGTGGCGCTGCCGCTGCTGGATGGCGGCATGCGGCAGATGATTATTTTCCGGCCAAGTCCGAAGGCGCAAAAGCCGATCGACCTCATGGCCCTTGACGGCCAGTTGCTCGGCCGTGCCGATCCGGCGACGCCCTTGCCATTCGACCGCGACTGCCTGGTCCGCGACCTCGACGAGACCGGCAAGCTGCGCCTGGTGCGTCAGTTGCTGGACGTGTGCCGCGATCTCTTTCAGCTCAAACACGACACCGCCTATGGCCGCCTGTGCCGCAGCCTGCTCACGGATCTGGCGCCGCATGCCGCTTCCCTCACCCCGGAGGCGGTGATCAGCCAGCATCTGGCTCTGGCCGGCATGCCGGTCCCCGGCCATATCGGCGACATCGTAGATGTCATCATCATCGGCGACCGGGGCATCACCATCGGTCTCCACAAGCCGCTGAAGGTCGGCAAGGGCCGCAGCCTGATCCTGCTCGACCGCGCGGCCCTGAAAGTGGGCAGCCTGCTGGTCGTCGTGGGATCCCAGGGCTTTGCCACCGCGCGCATCGCCGCGCAGCCCCAGACACCATTCCTGGCCTGGCTACAGGCCAACAAGCCGATCGCCACCACGACCCGTGCCTTTGTCATGCGTTGTGTGGCCGAGATCGCCGATGAGGACACCTCGGCTGCCGCCTTGCTGCGCGAGCTTGAACTGTTCCAGCCAGCTGTGCGTCGCAATCTTACCGACAAGAAGATGCCGGTCGGCGCCGCCATCGAACTGCTGATCGGCGATGGGCAGGGTGGCATCTTCGTCAAAGGCTGGGTGCGTGATCCGCATCAACTGACGCGGGAGGCGCATCTCGTGGCGGTCGGCATCAAGTCGCAGCGCCTGGACGACATCTGGCTGCGCTTCCCGCGCCCGGACATCGACAAGCATTATGACGGCCACTCGGGAACGCTGGGTTTCGTGGCATTTCTGCCCGATGTCGGCACCATCCGCGGCCAGGCGAAAGTAGAGCTGCAGCTGGGATCCGGCGCCACGCTGGAGATCCTGGCACGGCCGGCGCAGGGGACACCGGTCCAGCTGCGCGATGCTGTGCTGGGTGGCGTGCCGCCTGAGCATCTGACCACGGAGGCGATCGCCCGTGTCATCGCGCCCGCCGCTGTCCCGCTCCATGGCCAGCATCTCGCTGCGCGCCGCGAACCGGATATCGTGCAATTGGGAACGCGGCCCAAGAAACCGCTTTATTCGCTGATCATCCCGCTCTATCGCAATCTCGACTATCTCCGCTTCCAGATCGGCAGCTTTGCCACTGACCCTGAGATGGCGCAGGCGGAGATCATCTTCGTGCTCGATTCGCCTGAGCAGCGCCCCGACCTCGTCCATTTCCTCAGCGGCCTGCATCAGCTTTATGCTTTGTCGATGACCATCATGATCATGTCCGGCAATTTCGGCTACGCTGCTGCCAACAATGCCGGCGCTGCCATCGCCCAAGGTAAATTCCTGGTCCTCCTCAACTCGGATGTCGTGCCGGAAGCTGCTGGCTGGCTGCAGAAGCTGGTAGCTCCCTTGTTGAAGGGGCGGGATGTCGTGGCGTCGGGTGCGCGACTGCTGTTCGACGATCATTCCCTGCAGCATGCCGGCATGCGCTTCACCCGCGATGCCGGTGGCCATTGGCTGAACCTTCATTACCACAAGGGTGCGCCCCGTGACTTTGCGCCGGCCCTGGAAACGCGCTCGGTACCAGCGGTGA
Source organism: Dongia sp. P2_B8 (assembly GCF_056404715.1). NCBI lineage: Bacteria > Pseudomonadati > Pseudomonadota > Alphaproteobacteria > Rhodospirillales > Dongiaceae > Dongia > Dongia sp. P2_B8. Next base: position 66,762 of record NZ_JBFUDM010000001.1, read on the forward strand.
CGGGTGCTGCTTTGCTGGTACGCCGGCAGGCCTTCCTCGATGTCGGTGGCTTCACCGAGGATTACATCATCGGCGATTACGAAGATTCCGATCTGTGCCTGAAGCTGCGTGCCGCGGGCGGTGACATCTATTATTGCCCGGAGGCCGTGCTGTTCCATTTCGAGCGCAAATCAATCAACCGTCATGCGGGCTATCAGCGCAGTGTGGCCGGTCTCTACAACCGCTGGCTGGCAGGACAGCGCTGGGGTAGCGCCATGCAGGCGCTGATGACGCGCTTCGGCAGCAAGACCAGCGGTGCCGCATCATGAATGCCGTCACCCAGGCTCCTATCAACGCGCTCGATATCGAAGAAGCGGTCTTTGCGGCGCAACTGAAGTCGATCCGGCGCAACAATTTCCTGCCGATCCCGCCGCAGGAGCGCAACTTTGTCGGCGATGGTGATTTCCTGGCCATCGGCTGCGAATTCCTGCGCCACTTCGTCGAGCTGGGCGGCCTGAAGCCGCAGCACCGTGTGTTGGAGATCGGCTGCGGTATCGGCCGCATGGCATTGCCTCTCACACAATTCCTGGAGGCGCCGGCCGGCCGCTACAGCGGTTTCGACGTGGTGCCGGCCGGAATCGAATGGTGCCAGCAGAACATCGCCGCTGCCTATGCCAATTTTGAGTTCCTGCATCTCGACTTCAAGAACCAGCTCTACAATCCGGATGGTCGCCTGGATGAACAGGCTGTCCTGCCGTTCGACAGCGACAGTGTTGATTTCCTGTTCATGACCTCGGTCGTGACACATCTCGATCCCGGCTACACCACCTTTTATCTGCGCGAAGCCGCGCGCCTGTTGCGACCGACGGGGCGCCTGTTCGTCACGGCCTTCGTGATGGATGAAGCCAATCGCACGCTGGTCGCGGCCAAGAAGGCGCGCCCGGCCTTTCATCTGGAAGGCGAGGGGCCCGATTATATCGCCGATAAGGCCCATCCCATGGCGGCCGTCGCCTTCGATGCCGATTGGTTTCTCGGCACCGCGCGGGCCCAGGGGCTGCAGCTGCACCGCCCGATCGCCTTTGGCCATTGGAGCGGGCGCGTGGCCGAGAACTTCCAGGACATCTGCGTGTTTCAGCGCGGCAAATAGAGGACATGATGAAACCACTTAAGGTGCTGCATCTTTGTCACAACCATCCCGCCTTGCATCCGGGCGGGACGGAGATCTTTGCGCGCGACCTGCACCGTCAGTTGAATGACGATGGTGATGTGAAGGGGGTGTTCATCGGCTGCGTCGATCAGAATCATCGGCGCCAGCGGCCGGGCACCGTGTTCCAGGGCATCGGCCCGAACAGCGACGAAATGCTGATGTGGACCGGTCATTTCGATAATTTCTACCTGTCGCAGATCGATCTCCACGGCATCGTGCCGGAACTCACCGACCTGCTCCATGAGCTCAAGCCCGACATCGTCCACTTCCATCACATTCTGCTGATGGGGGTCGAAATCCTGTTCCTGGTGCGGCGCGTGTTGCCCAAGGCAAAGATCGCCCTCTCGCTGCATGATTATTATTCGATCTGCGCCCATGATGGTCAGATGGTGACGACCAAGGACCGGCGGCCATGTCATGCGGCCTCGCCCGATGCCTGCCATCGCTGCTTCCCGACCATCGACCAGGAGCATTTCGTGCTGCGCGAGCGGCACATCAAGACGCATTTCTCCGTGGTCGACCGCTTTCTCAGCCCGAGCAATTTCCTGCGCCGGCGCTATATCGCCTGGGGATTGGCCCCGGATCGGATCGAGGTCCTGCGCAATGCGCGGCCGGCCCCGGAAATCATGCCGCACCGGTCCCTCAAGAAGGGCGAGATACGCGGGAATTTTGCCTATTTCGGCAATCTCAGCCCAAACAAGGGCGTGCTGGTCCTGCTGGAAGCTGCACGGCTGCTCAATCAGCGCCACCCGGGCGCCTTCCGGGTCGATATCCACGGTGGTGCGCCGTTCCAGAGCGAGGCCTTCAAAGCCGATCTCACCGCCGCCCTGGCCAAGGTCGACGGATTTGTCGGCTGGCATGGCGCCTATCAGGCGGACGAGATGGCCAATCTCATGCGCAACACGGACTGGATGGTGACGCCCTCGATCTGGTGGGAGAACGCGCCCCTGGTCATCGATGAAGCCTTCGCCCAGAAGCGCCCGGTGATCGCCAGCGACATGGGCGGTATGGCCGAATCCGTGCGCGATGGAATCGATGGACTGACCTTCCGACCGGGCGATGCCTCGGCCTTGGCGGATGTCATGGAGCGAGCGCTCACCGAACCGCAACTGTGGGACAATTTAGTCACAGCGATCAAGCCGCGCCGGACGCTGGAAGATTGCGCTGCCGAACATCTGGCACTCTATCGTGGGCTGCTCGCCGAAGACCAAAACAAAGTATCTAAAATGCCAACAAACTCATCGTTATCAAAATCTAAATCTCTCGCGGCTAAACCTTTGGCGGCGAAATCGAAAGCGGAAAAAGCGGTGTCTCATGTCGGTTAACGCAGACGTCATCACAAAGCAGGATACCGGCGCCGCTGTGCCGCAGAATGGTGCGCCCCATATCCAGGGCTATATCGACGCCATCGAACCGGATCGGATCTACGGCTGGGCCTGGAACACGACCGAGCCGTCGGAGCGTCTCACGGTCGAAGTCCGCCAAGGTGCCGAGCTGATCGTCCGTCTTGAAGCGAACCTGCCGCGGCCCGATCTGGTCGCCAACGGCATCGGCGATGGCCGCTATGCCTTCGTTGCCAACATTCCGGCGATCGGCGAAATCGACCGCGCCTCGCCGGTTACCGTCATCGCCACGACCAGCGATGGTGCTTCCTCGGTCGAGTTGAAGCGGCAGAATGCGGCGCCAGCACCGGCCTCGGTCAGTGCCGTCGTGCTGGGTGAAATTCGCGCCCGGGACCAGCGCCTGCAGGGCCAGATCAAGCAATTGGTTTCGGTCGCCAAGGAACGCGGCGGTCTCGATCAAAGCCTCAACGATCGCGTCATTCAATCGCTCGAGCGGCTCGATGCCGCCCTGCCGGACGTCGACCATCGCCTGGAAGCGATGGAAGTGTTCCAGGTTCGCTTCGACACCATGCTGCAGGGCTATGACAAGCGACTGCTCGAGGTCGAGCGCAAGGGACATCGCCGCAAGCCCGTCCTGCTCTGGACCTGGGCCCTCCTGGCCAGTGCCGTTTCGGTCGGCTTCATCGTCTATCATCTGCTGGGGAGTCACTGAATTATGGCGGGTCCCAAAACCCAGGCCAGCATGAAGAACAACCCATTCGACGCGGCGATCCGAGCGCTGCGCGGCGGTCTTGCCTTTGTCGGCTTCCTGACGGCATTCATCTGCGTCTGCCAATTGATCGTGCCGCTGTTCATGGTGCAGGTCTACGACCGCGTGCTGGGCAGTCGCAGCCTCGACACGCTTTCGATGCTGATCATTGTGGCGGCTGGTGGTCTTGCGATGCTGGGCACGCTCGAATATGTGCGCAGCCGCGTCTATCACGTTCTCGGCGACCGCCTGGCGCGGCGTCTCAATGGCCCGACCTTGCAGGCGGCGGTCAGCGACAATCTGGAAGGGCGCAACAATCACCCCGGCCAGGCGTTGCGCGATCTCAACGATCTGCGCCAGTTCCTGACCGGCTCGGCGGTCAGCGTGCCGTTCGAGGCGATGTTTGCGCCCTTGTTTCTGGCGGTCCTCTTCATGCTGCATTGGGTCTATGGGCTCATCGCCGTGGCGGCCGCCATCATCATCGTCAGCCTGAGCCTCACCATGGAATTGGTGGCGCGCCGGCCGCTCGCGGAAGCCAATGAAGCTGCCGTGAAAAGCACCGGCCAGACTGCGGCGGCGCTCCGCAATGCCGAAGTCATTCAGGCCATGGGCATGCTGCCGGCTATCGCCCGGCGCTGGGAACATGGCCAGTACAAAGTGTTGCAGGGCTTGGACGAAGGCAACCGCCGCGCCCGCTCTCTCTCGGCGCTGTCGAAGACCATCCGCTACATGCTGCAGATCGGCATGATGTCGGCCGGCGCCATCCTGGTCATCGAACGCATGGCCTCGCCCGGCACCATGGCTGCCGCCTCCATCATCATGGGCCGCATGCTGCTGCCCTTCGATCAGTTGATCGAAGGCTGGCGCCAATGGGTCTTCGCGCGCGGTGCCTATTCGCGCTTGAAGGATCTCATCGGCCGTGTGGAAACGCGTGCCCCTGGCATGGCGCTGGCCAACCCGGAAGGACGGCTTGTGGTCGATCGGCTGGGTTTCATCCCGCCGGGATCGGACCGTGCCGTGCTGCGCAATATCACCTTCTCGCTGGAGCCGGGTGAGGTTTTGGGCGTCATTGGACCGTCGGCCGCGGGCAAATCGACGCTGGCGCGCCTGTTGGTGGGTGTCTGGCGTCCGACCCAGGGTGCCGTCTATCTCGACGGCCAGAACGTGATCAATTGGGAGCGGTCCTCCTTCGGCGCCGCGGTGGGTTATCTGCCGCAATCGGTCTCGCTGCTGGAAGGCACCGTCCGTGAGAACATCGCGCATATGGGCGAGGCGGAGGCCACCAAGGTCGTGGCGGCGGCACGTCGCGCCGATGTCCATGAAACCATCGGCACCTTGCCGCATGGCTACGATACCGAAATCGGCGAGCAAGGTTATTCGCTGAGCGGTGGCCAGCGGCAGCGGATCGGCTTGGCCCGGGCCCTGTTCGGCGCGCCGGCCTTCATGGTGCTTGATGAACCCAATGCCAATCTCGATCAGGCCGGTGAACAGGCCTTGATGAATGCGCTGGCTGCGGCGAAGGCCGATGGCACCACCATCGTCCTCATCACCCATCGCCCCTCGATCGTCGGCGTCTGTGACAAGCTGCTGGTGCTCCGCGACGGTGGCATGGCCCAGTTCGGGCCGCGCGCCGATGTGCTCCGCTCGGTGACCGCGTCCGGCAAAAGCGAAGGTGCGTTGGCGCCTGCAACTGCCAGTGTGGCAAGGTTGGTGAAATCATGAGCGTCATCGAGATGAACCATGCCGGATTGGTCTATCCGGAACCGAGCCTTCGCCGTTACATCATCACCGGATTGGCCGTTGTCCTCTTCGGCTTTGGCGGCTTTGTTCTCTGGGGCTTGCTCGCATCGCTCGACCGGGCGGCAGTTGCCGACGGCACCGTGGTGGTCGACAGCAACAAGAAGTCGGTGCAGCATTTTGAAGGCGGCATCATCAAGGAATTGCTGGTGCGCGATGGCGACCAGGTGAAGGCGGGCGATGTGCTGCTGCGCCTCGACACAACCCAGGTGCAGTCGCAGATCAACCAGCTGCACATGGAGCATTATTCGCGCCTGGCGCGGATCGCGCGCCTGACCGCCGAGCAGGAAGGCCAGCGCACGATCACCTATCCGGCGGAACTGCTGGCGCAAGGGTCGGACCCGGCGATCAAGGTGCTGATGGCATCGCAGGAATCGCTTCTGAAAGCCCGCTGGTCGGCCTTCGACGAAGGCGCCGACATGCGCATGAAAAAGATCGCCGAGACCGAGAACGAGATCGATGGCTATCAAAGCCAGATCGGGGCCACCCGCGAGATGCGCGAGATCACGGAAAAGCAGCTGGTCAGCATCCGCGAGCTCTACAAGAAGGGTCTCACCGAGATTCCACGCCTGCGTGGCCTGGAGCGGGATTCGGCCGAACTGGGCGGCCGCATCGGCGAGCTGAAGTCCAACATCGCGCGCGGTGGCGAGACCATGGCGGGCCTGCGCATCGAGATCGAGAATCTGAAATCGACCCGCGCCAGCGACGTGAATGCCGAATTGCAGCAGGTCCTCTCTGAAGGCAGCGACTATGTGGGTCGTCTGGCGGGCCTCGAAGATGTCTTGAAGCGCATGGATCTGCGTGCCCCCCAGGGTGGACGCATCGTCAACATGCAGGTGTTCGGCCCCGGCGCCATCGTCGAGCCCGGCAAGCCGGTCATGGATATCGTGCCGCAGGACGATCAATTGGTGATCGAAGCCAAGGTAAAGACCGACGATATCGATTCCGTCCATGTCGGTCTGAAGGCCGAAGTGAAGCTGCTGGCCTATAAGCAGCGCCGCGTCCCGTCGATCGACGGCGAAGTGATCACCGTCTCCGCCGACCGCATCGTCGAGGAACGTTCCGGCGTCGCCTATTATCTGGCACGGGTGAAGCTCGATCTCTCCTCCCTGCCGCCGGAGCTGAAGGTGGTACCCTATCCCGGCATGCCGGCGGAGGTCCTGATTGCCACCGGCCCCCGCCGCGCCATCGATTATTTCATCTCCCCCATCACCGACAGCTGGCACCGCGCCTTCCGCGAGGAGTGACGGCACGCTATAAGGGCGGTATCCCGCAAGGTGGTACCGCCCGATGGCCCGTTCAGAGATTCAATCCAACCGACGCAAGCACCCCATTTTGGGCCTTCTGTGCTGTTTCTGCCTGCTGACGGCGGGCTGCAGTGCCGAGACCGGCTTCATCGATTTTGCAACATTGGTACGGGCCGAGACGCCCAACACCGCCTTGGCCTGTCCGATTGGGCTTTGCCAGGCGAAGACCGATCTTCTCACCGAGATCGTGGCGCTCCCTGCCGACCAGCTGGCAGCGCGGATTGTTGACGTGCTGGTCAAGGAACCGCGTACCGAGCTTGCGGCGCGCGACGAGACTGGCCTCAAATTCGTGTTCGTGCAGCGCTCGCGCCTGTTCCGTTTTCCGGACACGGTCAACATCGCGGTGATGCCAGTCGATGCGACCCACGCCACTCTGGCCATCTACAGCAGGTCCAATTATGGCCATGGCGATTTTGGCGTTAATATCGCCCGCGTGACGGACTGGCTGGCGAAGCTGGGCGTTCCCGCAAAGGCTGCCTGACGGCCATCGCTAATTCATTGAACTGACGTGATTATGAGCAGAATTTCTGCAGCGCCGCCTGGTTCTCACCGTTTTACGGACGCGGCACAGGCGCGGATGCCATCGACCCGCACGCTCTATGCCTACTGGCTGTCGGCCTGGCGCGACAATCTGCCACCCCGGCGCACCCAGATCGATCCCGCCGCGATCAAGCCGGTTTTGCCCTTCATTCTGCTGGGCGATATCGAGCCGGACCCGTTCCGCGTGCTGTTCCGGTTGATTGGCACCGCCGTTGCCGATTTTAGCCAGCAGGACTTCACCGGCCAATATCTCGACGAACTGGTCTACAGCGCCCGCGACAGTGTCGACTGGCAGCAATGCTACCGCTTCATGCATAGCGAGCGGTGCCCCCTCGTCGGTATCAACGATCTCCATTTCCTGGACGGTCGGATCACCAGCTATGAGTTCGCGCTGTTGCCCCTGCTGCGCGGCGACGATCCGGCCGGCAGTTTCATCGCCATCGAGGCCTATGACGATTTCGACCGCTACCAGATCCCCGACATGACGCCGGTGACGACGCGCGGCTAATCTACCGATCTTGCCGCCACGCGTTCCAAGAGGTCGCGGGCAAAGCCATCGCAGCCGCGCTCCATCTCGCGCAGGGCCGGCAGCCGCACGATGTCGTGAAAGGCGGTGAAATTCAGCATCTCAGCCTGCAGTGCCTGGGTGTCGCCGCTTTCCCGCAAGGTGGTGTAGAGCCGCCGCAGCGTGTGCGCGATGGCATAGGTCGCAGCCACCGGGAAGGCAACACAGGCATAGCCGATATCCTCAAGCTGGGCTGCCGACAGCAAAGGCGTCTTGCCGCCTTCGACATTGTTGGCCATGCACGGGGCGGGAATCTCGCTGCAGATTCGCGCCATCTCGTCGGGCGTCAGCGGTGCCTCGACGAAGATGAGATCGGCCCCGGCCTCGCGGTAGATCTGCGCCCGTTCGATGGCCGCTTCCAGCCCTTCGATGGCACGCGCATCGGTCCTCGCCATGATGACCAGGTCCTGATCCACCCTGGCATCGGTCGCCGCCTTGATCTTGGCCACCATCTCGGTCACCGGCACGACGCGCTTGCCTTCCATGTGCCCGCAGCGCTTCGGTGCCACCTGGTCCTCGATGAAGAGGGCGGCGACGCCGGCACGCTCGTAGGCACGCAAGGTCCTCGCCACGTTGATGCTCGAGCCATAGCCGGTATCGGCATCAGCGAGGATCGGCAACGGCGTCGTGTCACAGAGGCGCGCATAATGATCGGCCATTTCAGAGAGGCCCAGCTGCCCAATATCCGGTGCGCCCAGCAGGCTCGCCGTGGCGGCGTAACCGCCGGCGGTAAAGGCGTCGAACCCCGCCAGTTCGATCATGCGGACCGACAGCGCATCATGGGCCCCCGGCAGCACCAGGATCTCCGGTCGGTCGATGAGTTCGCGGAAGCGGGCGGTACGACGCATGGGCATGACCCTCTTGATGACCTGGCTTGATGCTCTGGCTTGATGATCTCGTATCCAAAGCCGATCTGCTATCATAACGCCCGGTGCCGAGTCGGGGGCGATAGCGGCTGCCTGAGGACAAACCCAAAGGGTCAGCCTCCAAGGGTCAACCTTGGGACAAAAGAGGCGGCGCAAACGGCCTTCAAAAGCTTCTTTTTGCGTCTGCCACGGGAACTTTGGTCCGTCCGAGGGCGTTATTACCCCTGTATTTCGGCAAATTCCTGTTGAATTCTGTTTCCGGCCGCACGAGACTAAGGCCGGTTTTGCGTTCCATGGGCTCAAAAGAGGGATACCCAACCATGTCAAAGAGTTTCGTGATCCGCCTGTCGGCGGCAGCCCTGGTGGCGGGAAGCGTGATGGCGTCGGCCGCGTTCGCGTCGGCTCAGGATCAGACCGCGATCTACAGCCAGTATCACCAGGCCATCCGCGCTGCGGAAGCCTGCCGTGAAATGACGCTGGATCCGGCTGCCTGGAGCAAAGTGTCGACCTATATCGACAAGAAGATCAATTACGAGATCCCGGCCGGTGAGCGTCTGACGCTGATCGAAGCCGCGAAGACCGATACCCGCGTCCTGGTTTACAACAAGGGCTGCGATTCGGACGAAGTGAAGGCGCTCCTCGCCCTTTACGACGCGGAACTCGCCAACCCGATGTAAATCTTTCGACCGCAAGGTCGGCTGATAAAGAACCCCGCTACCGCAAGGTGGTGGGGTTTTGTTTTTGGTGGTGGCCGAGTTTTGGGTCTGTAAGGATCGTGTTGGCTGAGTTTGATTTTGGGAGGATCGGGTCGATTGAGAGACACCCCCCTCTCTAACTCTCCCCCTCAAGGAGGGAGAGGACCGATCGAGTATGCTCGTTCGAGCCATCAAGCTCGGTCGAAACTCCCTCCCCCCTTGAGGGGGAGGGTCGGGGAGGGGGGTATGGTTCGATCAGTCTCCCACCACCCAAATCCGCGCCGGGCAATTTCCTTTCGCGACCTTCGCCGTGTCGAACGACTGCGCCGACAATGGCTGCTCCACCGCATCCGGCAGCAAGCGCAGCCGGATCTCGCTCAACACCGGGACGCCACCATCCTTGTGGCACAGCAGCTGCAATGCCCGCTCGCTTCCTTTGCCGAATTCAGTTCTGAAAGCCTGCAGCAGATCGCTTCGGGCAACATCTCTGCCAACCTGTCCGGCGACGAACGCGCTGAATTCGGTCTCTGCCATTGCTTCGGTCAATGCCACTGCCGCGCCGAAATAGCGGGCGGCGCTGAAGCCGCTGCAGCTGCCATGGCGGATCCATTCATGCCGCTCCAGCTGCGATGCTGTGCCGGGCATCACGTGGATCAGGCGCTGCTGAAGATTGCTCGGCAAGGCCACCGGCGGCAGCCTGCGCCAACTGCCTTGATCGAGCGTGATGGCGTCCGCGCGAGCGGCGGGCGGCAGGCAATAATCGTCGGCCTCGTCGAGCCTGCCGTCCTTGTTGCGATCGGCATTGGGCCACAGCCCATGCAGCGTGAAATGCCCTCGTCCCCAATCGCCGGCGGCCCAATCGCCGTCGGCCAGCGTCCGGCATTCTGCCTTGCTGCTGCCCGCATCACTGTCGCAGAAGGCCGGCTGCCAGGAGAGGGCCAGCACATAGCTCGGCGTCTCGGCGGCGGCCGACCTGACCGTCAAGGGGGCCGCCAAAACGAAAACGGCCACCAGGATCATGCGGATCCGGCGGCCGTTGAACAGGTTCATCGGGACGTGGCCTATTTGAACTGCACCTTGGCGATCTCGTAGGATTTCGAGCCACCGGGTGTCGTCACTTCGACCGATTCACCGACCGATTTGTTGATGAGCGCGCGGGCCAGTGGCGCGGTCACGGCCAGGCGCCGCGATTTGATGTCTGCTTCGTCCTCGCCGACGATCTGGTAGACCGTCTTTTCCTCGGTATCCTCATCGATGAGAGTCACCGTGGCGCCGAACTTGACCTGCTTGCCGGTCAGCTTCGAAACATCAATGATCTCGGCGCGCGAAATCTTGTCCTCAAGCTCCATCACCCGGCCTTCGATGAAGGATTGGCGTTCGCGCGCGGCGTGATACTCGGCGTTTTCCGAAAGATCGCCATGCTCGCGCGCTTCCGCGATGGCACGGATGATGGCCGGCCGTTCGACCGACTTCAGCTGCTTCAACTCTTCTTCGAGGCGGACGAATCCGTCCTCGGTCATCGGAATCTTCAACATGGTCAAATCCATAGCAAAAAAGCAAAAGAACCCCTCGGGCGCAGCCCGGCTCCGTTTCAGGAGGCCGCGTCGCTACCCGGTGGGGCTGACATGTGCGTTGGAACCAGATCCCCCAGTTAAAAATGGCTGTCGAAAACGACAATCAAACACTGGGCCGCACCTGGTCGACCGTTAACGAGTGGCGGTCGTTTTTCCCGTTCAGCTCTTAAAGTACGATTGCAGAGGCGCGACTGCAAGCTCCCCGGCAGCCTGGGCGCCAACAGCATCGACTGCCGCCACGGCCCCCGAAAGGGTCGTGTAATAGGGAATCTGTCCCATCAGGGCCGCCCGGCGCAAGCTGAAACTGTCGCCGACAGCCTTGTTACCGGCCACCGTGTTGAACACCAGCTTGATTTCGCCGCGCTGCATGGCGTCGACAATATGCGGCGACCCCTGATGAACCTTGTTGATGGCGCGGACATTGAGGTTCTGGTTGCGCAGGTAAGCCGCCGTGCCCGGTGTCGCGCAGATGTCAAAACCCATGTCCAGCAAGCGCTTGGTGGCACCCACGATGCTGGGCTTGTCCTTGTCCTTGACCGAAATGAAGACCGTGCCGCTCTTCGGCAGATGGACCCCGGCGCCCATCTGCGCCTTCAGGAAGGCACGGGCGAAGTTTGAGTCCAGGCCCATGACCTCGCCGGTCGAACGCATTTCCGGCCCCAGGATGATGTCGACGCCCGGGAAGCGGGCGAAGGGGAACACAGCTTCCTTGACCGCGACATGGTGGCGCAGGCTGGTGTTGAGGTCAAAAGAGCTCAGCTTTTCACCAGCCATGACCCTTGCGGCGATCTTGGCGATCGGCAGGCCCGTGGCCTTGGCAACGAAGGGTACCGTGCGGCTGGCCCGCGGGTTGACTTCCAGCACATAGATGTCAGCGCCCTTGATCGCGAACTGCACGTTCATGAGGCCCACGACATTGAGGCCGATGGCGAGACTTTCCGACTGGCGGCGCAGTTCCGCAATCACCTGCAGCGGCAATGTGTGCGGCGGCAGTGCGCAGGCGGAATCGCCGGAATGGATGCCGGCCTCTTCAATATGTTCCATGATGCCGGCGACATAGACATCGGTGCCGTCCGCCAGCGCGTCGACATCGACCTCGATCGCATCCTCGAGATAGGAATCAATGAGGACCGGATTGTCGCCGGAGACCTGCACGGCTGTCCGCATGTAACGGCGTAGCTGGCCGATCTCATGGACGATCTCCATGGCACGGCCGCCCAGCACATAAGACGGGCGGATGACGACCGGATAGCCGACCTCGCTGGCGATGCGTTCGGCCTCCTCGGTCGAGCGCGCGATGCCGTTCTTCGGCTGGCGCAGCTTCAGCTTATGCAGCAATTGCTGGAAGCGCTCGCGGTCCTCAGCAAGATCGATGGCATCCGGCGACGTACCGAGGATCGGGATATGCGCTGCTTCCAGGGCTGCGGCGAGCTTCAGCGGCGTCTGCCCGCCGAACTGCACGATGCAGCCCAGCAACGTGCCCTTACTCTGCTCGACGCGCGCGATCTCGATCACATCTTCGGCGGTCAGCGGCTCGAAATAGAGGCGGTCGGAGGTGTCGTAATCGGTCGACACGGTCTCCGGGTTGCAATTGACCATGATGGTCTCGACACCGGCTTCCTTCAGCGCGTAAGCCGCATGAACGCAGCAATAGTCGAACTCGATCCCTTGCCCGATGCGGTTTGGGCCACCGCCCAGGATCATCACCTTCTTGCGGTCGCTGGGCTTCGCTTCGGTCTCGGCCTTCTCAACGCCATCGCCCTCATAGCAGGAATACATGTAGGGCGTGTTGGAGGCGAATTCGGCCGCGCAGGTGTCGATGCATTTATAGACCGGATGCAGGTCGAGCTTCAGGCGCAGTGCCGTCACGGTGGCCGGCTTCTCGCCCACCAATTGCGCCAGACGCGCATCCGAGAAGCCGAGCTTCTTGAGGCGCATCAAGCCAGGGCGCGTTTTCGGCAGGCCCTTGGCTTTGACCTCGGCCTCGGTGCGCACCAGATCTTCGATCTGGCGGATGAACCAGGGATCGAATTTCGAGGCTTCGTGAATTTCTTCGACGGTGAGCCCATGGCGCAGGGCTTGGGCGATCAGCAGTAGCCGGTCCGGTGTCTGCTTGGCCAGCTGCGCCATGATGGTCGGCTTGTCATCGCCATCGAGCGCCACTTCGTTGAGACCGGTAAGGCCCGTCTCCATCGAACGGAGCGCCTTCTGCAGCGATTCTGCGAACGACCTTCCGATCGCCATCGCTTCGCCCACGGATTTCATCGAGGTAGAGAGGATCGCCTCGGCGCCGGCGAACTTCTCGAAGGTGAAGCGCGGCATCTTGGTGACGACATAATCGATGGTGGGCTCGAAGCTCGCCGGCGTCACCTTGGTGATGTCGTTGGAAAGCTCGTCCAGCGTATAGCCGACCGCAAGCTTCGCCGCGATCTTGGCGATCGGGAAGCCGGTGGCTTTCGATGCCAGTGCCGACGAACGCGACACGCGCGGATTCATCTCGATGACGACCAGGCGTCCCGTTTCCGGATTGATCGCGTACTGCACGTTCGATCCGCCGGTATCGACGCCGATCTCGCGCAGGACCGCGATCGAGGCGTTACGCATGATCTGATATTCTTTGTCGGTGAGGGTGAGGGCCGGCGCCACGGTCACGGAATCGCCGGTATGGACACCCATCGGGTCGATATTCTCGATCGAACAGATGATGATGCAATTGTCCGCCTTGTCGCGGACCACTTCCATCTCGAACTCTTTCCAGCCCAGCACCGATTCCTCGACCAGCACCTGGCCGACCGGCGATGCCTTGAGGCCGCCTTCGATGATGCGCATGAATTCCTCGCGCGACTGCGCGATGCCGCCACCGGTGCCGCCCAGCGTGAAACTCGGGCGGATGATGGCGGGCAGGCCCACATAGTCCAGCGCTTCAAGCGCTTCTTCCATGGTCTCGACCTGGCGCCCCTTGGGGCTCTCCAACCCGATCCGGTCCATGGCCTCACGGAACAGGAAACGGTCTTCCGCCATGTCGATCGCATGCGCATTGGCGCCAATGAGCTCGACGCCAAGTTCCGCAAGCTTGCCTGACTTATGCAGCGCCATCGCCGTGTTGAGCGCCGTCTGCCCGCCCATGGTTGGCAGCACCGCGTCCGGCCGCTCCTTCTCGATGATCTTCGCCACCACTTCCGGCGTGATCGGCTCGACGTAAGTTGCATCCGCCAGATCCGGATCGGTCATGATGGTGGCCGGATTCGAGTTCACCAGAATGACCCGATACCCCTCAGCCCGCAGCGCCTTGCAAGCCTGCGCCCCGGAATAATCGAACTCACAAGCCTGCCCAATGACAATCGGCCCGGCGCCGATGATGAGGATGGAGTGGATATCAGTGCGTTTGGGCATCACTTGTCTCGTCTATTCCAAGCGCCTGACTGATAAGTATCAGTGCGCCGTGTTCATTTTGCAAAAGGTCGTTGTTCCAGATGCGCAGCACGCGATAGCCGGCGCGCTCCAGGAAATCAGTTCGTCGTCGGTCGTGCGCGGCGCGATCGGCATGCTGCCCACCATCGAGTTCGATGATGAGCTTCACGCTCGGACAGAAGAAGTCGACGATGTAAGGGCCGATGGGTGCCTGGCGGCGAAAGCGATGCCCGGCAAATTGCTTGCGGCTTAGCAATCGCCACAATTTCTTCTCCACCTCGGTCATGGTGCTGCGGAGCTTCTTGCTCGCAGATTGTGCCAGCGGAGAGATACCCCCCTCTCTAGCTCTCCCCCTCAAGGGGGGAGAGGACGTCTTCGTAGATGGCGAGGACGCGTTTGCAATTGGAGAAGACTTGTTCGACGTCTGAGATTCGGTCGAATCTCCCTCCCCCCTTGAGGGGGAGGGTCGGGGAGGGGGGTATGCCCCCGATTTCCCGCTGCCAGCCATCATCACTTCTTCGCCATGTTCTCAACAAACCGGTGGAACAGATAATGGCTGTCCTGCGGGCCTGGCGATGCCTCGGGGTGGTATTGTACCGAGAAGACCGGCTTCGTGGTCATGGCCAACCCCTCGACGCAATCATCGAACAGGGAGCGGTGCGTGATGACGACATCCTTCGGCAAACTCTCCGCCATCACTTCAAAGCCATGATTCTGGCTGGTGATCTCAACCTTGCCGGTGCCGATATCCTTGACCGGATGGTTGGCGCCGCGATGGCCGCGGCCCATCTTCTTTGTCTTGCCACCCAGCGCCAGCGCCAGCATCTGGTGGCCGAGGCAGATGCCGAAGATCGGCAGATCCTTGGCGATGAGGTCGCGGATCACCGGCACGGCATATTCGCCGGTGGCCGCCGGATCGCCCGGGCCGTTGGAGAGGAACACGCCATCCGGCCTATGCCGCAGCACATCGTCCGTGCTGGCGGTGGCCGGCACCACGGTGACATCGCAACCGGCAGCAGACAGGCACCGGAGGATATTATCCTTGGCGCCGTAATCGATGGCGACGACCTTGTATTTGGCGGCTGGCGCTTTGGTGTAGCCAGCGCTCAGATCCCAGGTCGAGCCTTCCCAATGATAGGCCTGGCGGCAGGTGACGTCCTTGGCGAGGTCCATGCCGTCGAGGCCGGGCCAGGCCTTGGCTTCCTTGATCAGTGCCGGAATGTCGAACTTGCCTTCATGATTCACAGCGATGACGCCATTCGGCGCGCCAAGGTCGCGAATGCGGTGGGTGAGGGCGCGGGTATCGATGCCGGCGATGGCCGGCAGATTGTTGGCCTTCAGCCAGGCATCGAAATGCTGGGTCGCGCGCCAGTTCGACGGTTCGGTGATGTCGAGGTTGAGGATGGCGCCGCGCGCTGCCACGCGCTGGGTCTCGACATCCTCGGGGTTGGCACCGACATTGCCGATATGCGGGAATGTGAAGGTGATGATCTGCCCGGCATAGGAAGGATCGGTCATGATCTCCTGATAGCCGGTCATCGAGGTGTTGAAGCAGATCTCGCCCACCGCATGGCCTTCTGCACCCAAGCCTCGGCCCTTCAGCACGGTCCCGTCGGCAAGAACGATGAGCGCCGTGGCGATTGGGGCTGCATCATATGCGGGCGCGTGTGGGGATTTGGTCGCGGCGGTCATGCGCGGGCCTTTGCGTGCGTGCGTGAAAAGGGAGGCGTGCCAACCTGGGCAGCCGCCTTCAGCTTAAAGACCGCTGGCCGCAAGTTGGGAGTTTCTATTCCGTGACAGACCTCGCGTCAAGCGGCGTCTCGAAAAGAATAGCGAGGTTTTTCAAAGGCTTGATGACTATCAGCCGCATGGACTCGCGAAAGCGAATCCTGTAGTGTCCGGCCTTTCCACTATACCTCACCCGAACGGATGGCGCCCATGCTGCGGCAGCGGATCAATGATGATGTCAAAACGGCCATGAAGGCCAAGGATGAGGCGCTTTCCGGCCTCCGCCTGATCACCGCCGCCATCAAGGACAAGGACATCGCCGCCCGTCCCGGCAATATGAACGGCATTTCCGACGCCGAGATCATCGACATGCTGCAGAAGATGATCCGCCAGCGCCAGGAAAGCATCGAGATGTACACCAAGGGCAACCGCCCGGAACTCGCGGCCAAGGAACAGGGCGAGATCGACGTCATCAACCGCTATCTGCCCAAGCAATTGTCCGAGGCCGATACGACGGCGGCCATCGCCGCCATCGTGACCGAAACTGGCGCCAGCTCGATCAAGGACATGGGCAAGGTGATGGGCATCCTCAAAGAACGCTTTGCCGGCCAGCTCGATTTCGGCAAGGTTGGTGCCCTGGTGAAGGCGAAGCTCGGCTAAGGGGCCTTTTCGCATATGGCGCTGCTGCCGCAATTCCTCGAAGAGCTGCGCCGCCGCGTCTCGATTTTTGATGTCGTGGGCCGGCGCGTGCGGCTTAATCGCCGCGGCCTGCAGGCAACCGGACTCTGTCCCTTCCACAACGAAAAAAGCCCGTCCTTTCATGTCTATGAAGGGCCGGACGAGCCGCATTACCATTGCTTCGGCTGTGGTGCCCATGGCGATGTCATCACCTTCGTCATGGAGACGGAGGGCATGCAGTTCCGCGATGCCGTCGAAAAGCTCGCTGGCGAGGCCGGCCTCGAGATTCCCCGCGACAATCCCGAAGCCCGCGAACGGGCCGAACGCCAGGACACGCTGGCCGGTGTCATGGAGCTTTCCGCGAAGTTCTTCGAATCGCAGCTGGGCGGCAGCGCTGGGCGGGCCGGTCTCGATTATTTCCGAAGGCGGGGCCTGACGCCTGAAACCATGAAACGATTCCGCCTCGGTTTTGCCCCGGACGGGTTCGAGGCGCTGAAATCCAAGCTCGCCAAGGAGAACATCCCGGAAGCAATCTCCTTGGAATCCGGCATGCTGGTGAAGAATGAGGATTCGGGCCGGGTCTATGACCGCTTTCGCGGCCGGGTCATGTTCCCGATCATGGATTCCAAGGGCCGCGTCATCGCCTTTGGCGGCCGTGCGCTGGGGGATGAGAAGCCCAAATACCTCAATTCCCCGGAAACGCCGCTCTTTCACAAGGGCCGCACGCTCTACAATCTCAACCACGCCCAGAAACCGGCCCGCGACAAGAACGAGATCATCGTGGTCGAAGGCTATATGGATGTGATCGCCTTGGCCGAGGGCGGCTTTCCACACGCCGTGGCGCCGCTGGGCACGGCCCTCACCGAGGATCATATCCAGCTCCTTTGGCGTTTCTCACAGGAGCCAATCCTTTGTTTCGACGGTGATAATGCCGGGCAGAAGGCTGCCGCCCGCGGCGTCGAGCGCGTGCTCCCGCTCCTGAAACCCGGCCTCTCCCTGCGTTTTGCCTGGCTGCCCCAGGGCCAGGATCCTGACGACCTTATCCGGGGACCCGCCCATGGCGGTGGCGCCGGTGGTGGGGCGGGCGCCATGCGCCAGGTGCTGGAAAAGGCGCAGCCCCTGGTCGACGTGCTGTGGACCGAGACGCTGGCTGGCCGGACCCTCGACACCCCGGAACGCCGGTCCGGCTTCCGCCGCGACCTTTTGGCGGCGATCAACCGGATTGCCGATAAAGGGGTCATGGAGGATTACCGGCGGGAGATGCTCAACCGCCTCGACCAGATGTTCGCCAACCCCGCCCAAGCCCGGGCTGGGCAGGTGCAGGCCAGGCCGCCAAGTGGCCAACGCTTTGGCCGCTTTGCAAATATTCGCCAGCCAGGCTCACCCTTCCAGCATCTGGATGGGGGTGGGGAAGCAGCGAGGCGCGGGACGGCCGGGGTCAAGCGCCTACCATATGAGGTGCTTCTGGCGGTCCTTATTAACCATCCCGACCTCCTCCACCGGCATGGCGAGGCGGCGGCTTTGATCCCCATTCCGGACCGTCAGCTTGACAAGCTGAAGGGGGCCTTGTTAGACCTCGCCTCCCGACATCCGGACCTTGAAGCGGGCGACCTCAGGAACCATTTGATGGAACTAGGTTTCTCCGCAGCGATCGAAACACTGGTTCGGCATACGGGAACGATCAGATTTGCCCTTCCTTCAGCCGGGCTTTCCCAGGCTGAGGCGGGGCTTTTGCACGTTATGGCCATCTTGCGCGAGACCGAGATCGAGGTCGAGCTGGAAGCGGCGGCACGGGCCCTGGAGGAAGACATGTCTCAGGAGAACCTCGACCGCTTCCAAGCGGCGCAGCAGCAGAAACTCGAAGCAGAGAGCAGGCGGCGCGATCTGGATCTCGCCGACACTGAATTCTTATTCAAAAGTTGAACGGTTATTCAGCCGTAACGTGACCGATTAGACGCTCAAAGAGCTCAGGTGAGAATAGATGGCAACCAAACCGACCGCGAAACCCCAGGCCGATGCAGCCAAGCCGAAGGAAGAGACCGCAGAAGGTCCGTTGATGGATGGCATGAATGCCGCCGTCCGCAAGATGCTCGCCAAGGCCAAGGAGCGCGGCTACGTCACCTATGACGAGCTCAATGCCGTCCTGCCGCCTGAGCAGATGTCCTCGGAACAGATCGAAGACACGCTGGCGCTCCTCAATGAGATGGGCATCAACGTCGTCGAGAACGACGATAGCGAAGAGAGCGAAGACGAGCCGAAGGCCGAAGCCGATGCCGATGGCGATGAAGACGCCAAGCCCGCCGGCAATCTGAACGACAGCGATGTCGGCCGCACCGACGATCCGGTGCGCATGTACTTGCGCGAAATGGGATCGGTCGAGCTGCTCTCGCGCGAAGGCGAAATTGCCATCGCCAAGCGCATCGAAGCCGGCCGCGACATGATGATCGGCGGCATCGGCGAAAGCCCGACCACGCATCGCTGCATCGTCGAATGGCGCGACAAGCTCAAGGCCGGCGAGCTGCTGTTGCGCGATATCATCGATCTCGACGCCAGCATGGGCGGTGCCCCGCTGTCGGAAGAAGAGATGCTGCGCCAGAACGAGGCAGCGCTTGAAGGCGACGAGCCGGAAGCTGAGGCTGAGGCCGAAGCCGCGGAAGGCGAGGCCAAGCCCGCCGCCGCGGAAGGCGAAGAGGGCGAAGAAGCCGCCGTCTCGCTGGCGTCGATGGAACTTACCCTGATGCCGCAGGTCCTCGAGACCTTCGACAAGATCGCCTCGCTCCAGAAGAAGCTCGACAAGGTCCAGGTGAAGCGCCTGGAGACGATCCTTGCCGGCGAAGAGCTGAACCCGCGCTCGGAAAAGAGCTACGAGAAGCAGAAGCTCGAGATGGTCGAGCTGATGCGCTCCGTGCGCCTCAACAACAACCGGATCGAAGCGCTGGTCGATCAGCTTTATGGTCTCAACCGCCGTTTGATGGGCCTCGAAGGCCAGCTGATGCGCCAGACCATGAAGGCCGGCGTGAAGCGCGAAGAATTCCTGCAGAAATATTACGGCGCCGAGCTCGATCCGAAATGGATCGCCAAGGTCGGCAAGCTCGCCGGCAAGGGCTGGAAGAAGTTCGCCATCGACTTCAAGGACGAAGCCAAGAACATCCGTGGGGGCATCGCCGAGATTTCGGGCATCGTCAACCTGCCGATCGGTGATTTCCGCCGCATCGTCAACACGGTGCAGAAGGGCGAACGCGAAGCCAGCCGTGCCAAGAAGGAAATGGTGGAAGCCAACCTTCGTCTCGTCATTTCGATCGCCAAGAAATACACCAACCGCGGCCTGCAATTCCTCGATCTCATCCAGGAAGGCAATATCGGCCTGATGAAGGCCGTCGATAAGTTCGAATATCGCCGCGGCTACAAATTCTCGACCTATGCCACCTGGTGGATCCGCCAGGCGATCACCCGCTCGATCGCCGATCAGGCCCGCACCATCCGCATCCCGGTGCATATGATCGAAACGATCAACAAGCTGGTCCGCACCAGCCGCCAGATGCTCCACGAAATCGGCCGTGAACCGACGCCGGAGGAATTGGCAGAAAAGCTGCTGATGCCGCTGGAAAAAGTGCGCAAGGTCCTGAAGATCGCCAAGGAACCGATCTCCCTCGAAACGCCGATCGGCGACGAGGAGGATTCGCATCTTGGCGATTTCATCGAAGACAAGAACGCGGTCCTGCCGCTCGATGCCGCCATCCAGGCGAATTTGCGCGAAACCACGACCCGCGTGCTGGCGACATTGACCGCCCGTGAAGAGCGCGTGCTGCGCATGCGCTTTGGCATCGGCATGAACACCGACCACACGCTGGAAGAAGTCGGCCAGCAATTCTCGGTGACCCGCGAACGCATCCGCCAGATCGAGGCGAAGGCGCTCCGCAAACTGAAGCATCCGAGCCGCTCACGGAAGCTGCGGAGCTTCCTGGATACCTGATACCGTTTCTTGCCTTTCCTCGTCATGTCCGGTCAGAGTCCGGGATGACGAGTGGCAGGGTGAGGCGCACGCCGCACGCCTCGGGGGCCCGTAGTTCAGCGGTTAGAACGCGCCGCTCATAACGGTGTTGTCGGGGGTTCGAGTCCCTCCGGGCCCACCATTCTCTTCAAAAATTCTTGAACGAATTCTTCACTCAGATCGCGTGACTAGACCCGGCTGCAGATTGGCGCCGACGAGGCCGGCGCTGATGGCTAGCCACACCAGTTGGGCGTCCGTGCGGGCGCCGAGCTTGGCTTTGATCTGGTAATGGTAGTTGCGGACGGTCTTGAGGCTGAGATGCAGCGAGGCCGAAATTTCCTCGGCAGACCAGCTAGAGGCGACGAGGCGAAGAATTTCAGTCTCACGCGGGCTGAGGTCGTCCAACGCGGAGCTTGGATGAGCGAGTCGTTCGGCGGCGATCTCCCTGGCCACATCGTTACTCATGGCACGACCACCCTTGGCGACAATCGCGACGGAATTGATCAGCTCCGCGGCGTCGCTTCCCTTCGTTACATAACCGGTGGCACCTGCCTCAAAAGCCTTCAACGCAAAGCCGGCGCCGCTGTGCATGGTGCAGATGAGAATGCGCGCATCGCGGTCCCATTGCCGGATGTGGCGCAAGGCTTCGATACCGCCAATGCCGGGCAGCGAGAGATCCATGACCACGACATCGGGCTGCGACTTCTGATAGGCTTGGTAGGCCGACGCGGCATCATGGGCTTCAGCCACGACCCGGTAGCCCGGCGTCCGTTCAAACAGCCGCCGATATCCTTCCCGTACTACGGGGTGATCGTCGACCAGCAAGATGGTGAGATCGGTCAAGCCGGCACCGCCGTCGCGATGGATGGGTCGCGTGCGGGCATCAACGGAATGAGAGCGGCGATGCGCACGCCGCGGCGAGCCTGATCGATCGACAAGCTGCCGCCTAGCGCCGCGACCCGCTCGCGGATTCCGAGGATGCCATAACCCGATGCGGAATGCAGCCGGCCGGGACTGCCGCCCCCGTCATCCTCCACGCTGAGCGCCACGGCACCGCTGCGCCCCGGCTCGTCGTCCCGGGCGTCAACCCGCTCGACATGCAGATGGACGTCGCGGGGTTTACCGTGCCGCGCGGCATTGGTCAGGCATTCCTGGGCGATGCGATAGATGTTGAGAGCCGTCGCCTCCGGCAATCCGGCGAGGTCGCCGACAACATCGAGATGGAAGGCCGCCTGCGGTTCATTTTGCACGTTCCATCCGGCGACGAGCTGCGCCAGGCTCGCTTCTAGGCCGAGCTCCTCGACCTCCTGCGAACGCAGGCGGGCGAGGGCGCCGCGCAGCGTTGCCGTCATCCCCTTGCCGACGCCAATAATCGAGCGGGCGTCCCGCGCGATCTCGGGCCGGTCTGCCGCTGCTTCCATCTCAATGGCGGCGGCCAGGGCACCCACCGCAGCAAGGCATTGGCCGAATTCGTCATGGAGATCCCGCGCCAGCGCCCGCCGCTCTTCCTCCTGGACTTGGAACAGGCGGGTCGTCAGCGCCGCGCGCTGCGCGGTCGTCTCCGCCAAGCGGGCGGTCAGATCATTCAGCGCGCCGGAGATGCGGTTGAACTCCGTGGTGCGGCAACCGGGCAGGCGGTAGCTGTAGTCGCCGCGCTCCAGCCGCCGGAGGCCGGCGACAATAGCCCGGGCGGGCATCAGCGATTGCCCGATGAACAGGGCGGCGAGAACGCCGATCGCGATGGCGAGCAGTGCCGCCACGCTGAGCACGACATAGATCTGATGCCATGCCTGGCGGACCGCGGCGCCGCGGTCAGGCTCGGCCGAGATCACGCCTTCTGTCGGCTGCCGCAATGTCAGGGGCCGCTCGACCCGCGCATAGCTGCCAAAGACACGATCATAGAAATTTTCGAACCAGGCCGGCGCCGGGTCGCTGATCGTCTCCAACTGGCTGCACAGGCGTCGCGGCAAGTCGTTGCCAGGTGCAAAGGTGATGCAAACGCCGGGCGAGATGGCTTTCATGGTCGCCATCGTTTCCCAGTCGGGAGTCGGTAGCAAATGGCCCCGGCTCAATCCGCCGCGCCAGAGCAATTCACGCCAATACAATGTTTCAAGCGTGCTGGCGACCCGGTCGGCAGACGCTGCCGATTCTTTTTCGATGGCGCGATGCGTGTCGATCAACACCCAGCCGACGGCGCAGACCAGGCAGACGAGCACGACACCGATGAGACGCAAGACGAGATGAGCGAACAGAGTCATTTTTCTCTCTCGGTCGAATTGGCTTTGTCCATACTGGCCGCCCCGATCTTGGGTGGCAAGCATCTTGGCCGGCAAGTACCGAGGGAATGACCAACGACAATGAGCGGCGGCGTCGGAAGCAGGTCGGGCAAATTGCCCAGGGTGACGCGGGTCCCGTGCCCACTCTCTCGGCCGTATTGACAGATAAGCTGCGCGGTGCCGCCCCAGAAGCCTTGGCAAAACACCCTGGAGAGCCGTATCCGCATGAGCGCACGCAATCTCGAACTGCCAGGACGCGATCCCTTGCTGCCCTGGCTGATTTTCACCGGTGTCTGTCTCTTTGCCGTTCTCATCCTTTGGTACTATGGGCTGATCGACATGATGCTCACCAGTGATCGTACCCATATTTCCTCGGTCATCGGCCTGCTCTATGTCGGCAGCAGCCTGCATTGCCTGTGGCGCATCATCATCGTCTCGCGGGAAGGAGATGCCGCCCTGAAGACCGCTCGAGCGGTGGTCGGTGACGGCGATGAATTCCTGAATGATGGACCCACCCAGGAAAGTGCGGCGCGCAAGGACGGCCCATCGGGCCATGTCGCCAGCCATATCCGCGATCTGATCACCAAGGCGGCGTTGCAGGGCGCCGGGCGCATTGATCAGACTCTGCTTCTGCGCGTTCTGGCCGACCGATTGCGCGGGTCGAATCCATTCGGCCTCTTCGCCGGCGACACGCTGATGAAGCTCGGCCTTCTGGGCACCATCATCGGCTTCATCATGATGCTGGCGCCGATTGCTGGACTGGATCCCGAAAATCGCGCGGCGGTCCGATCGTCGATGTCGCTGATGAGCGACGGCATGGCGGTCGCCATGTATACGACCCTGGTCGGCCTCGTCGGCTCGATCCTGATCCGAATTCAATATGCCCTTCTGGACAGCGCCACGGCAAAGATCTTTGCTTTTGCGGTCGATCTCACTGAAGTCCATGTCATCTCGGCACTGGAACGCCGCACGGCCGCGGAATGATCGACAATTTCGAACTCCTGCCGCGCGAGGAAGCCTTCGATCCCTTCAGTGTTGTGCTGTTCAAGGCGCTACAGGTTCTGGCCTTCCTGTTTTTCTTCGCACTGCTCCTCGTCGCGCCTGAGGCGAAGAACGGCAAAGTGGACAGCAAGGCCGAATTTCTCATCAGCGTGGACTGGCCGGATAATCATCCCGACGATTTCGATACCTTCGTCCAGGACCCGCTTGGCAACATCGTCTGGTTCCGGCGGCGCGAGGCCGGCTTCATGCTGTTGGATCGCGACAACCGGGGCGGTCTCAACGCGTTTGTCATGGTCAACGGCCAGAAAGTGCCAACGGCGACCCGGCAGGAACTGGTCAGCCTGCGCGGCATCGTGGCCGGCGAATATACGGTGAATGTCTATCATTTCAGCGCGCTCACGGGACGGACGGTCCCGGTGACGGTGACTGTCCAGAAGCTCAACCCCATCGTGACGATCGTGGCCAAGGAAACGATTGAGTTCAATGCAGGCGGCGTGGAAAAGACCGCCGCGCGCTTCACGCTGGATGCAAGCGGTGCGGTCACGGAAACCAGCCATATCGAGAGGTCGATCCTGCAGACCTTCTACAACGCCGCGCCGGACGGCAAAGCATGGCGAAACGGTGCGCCCCAATGATGAATTTGCAGACCAGCGTCCTCTGCCTGACCCTGGCTTACGTGCTGTTGAGCGTCTTGCTGCTTGTGGTGATGATACGGCTACCGATTCCCCGGCCGATCAAGGTTGCCCAGATCCTGGCGGCCAGCGTCTTTTACCTCGTGGTCTTCTTCGCAACGCAAGGCTTGCTTGGCTGGTCGGCGCCGGTCGCCGTGCCGRACAAATTTCAGGTATTGTGGACCCGCGTCATTGAACCGAATCCGGCCCAGGAGGAGCCCGGTGCCGTCCATCTCTGGCTGGAGGCGTTGGACGACGCCAACCTGCCCAGCGGTGCACCCCGGGCCTACCTCTTGCCCTATTCGACAGAACTGGCGCGGCGCGTGTCTGCCGCACAGGCGGAGATCGAGCAGGGCCATCCCCAAGGCGGCCGGTCCCAATTCTTCGGCCACCTGCCGCAAGAGGACCGCGTCGCGGGCACTTCGCCGGTGAATGCCGCTGCACCCCCGGGTGGCGATCCTTCAGGCGGCGGCTTGTTCGATCCAGCCTTTCTCGGCGGCCAGTCGAAATCGGTCGACCTTATTCCGTTGCCAAAGCCGCTGCTGCCGCCCAAAGACGTTCCCTGATCTCATCCCAGTGCGCGATCTTTGGCGCGCTAGCTATACTCTCCTAGAAACCCGGCGGAATTCCCGCTCGATGCGCTACTCAAGCGCATGACATCCCTAGGTGCCCGATGACCTGCAGAGTCGCCGCGCATCGGTCGTTGCATGCTGAGCGGAAAGCGTACCATTGCGAGTCCGAGCGCGTCGGCCGGATGCCGAGGATTTCTTAAAGAAATACAAATTTAAGGTGTTTTCGGCAGCCAGAAACGTGATCGAGCGGGGCCTGGGCGGTGCTAAACACCGGTGCGCGCGCAGATATCCCATTGATTGCTCGCGAGAAATTAATGTCATTAATAATTTATGTCAATTCCACCCATTTAGGTGATGCGAACGCGTGGGAATTGATATCAATATAGACACAATTCTATTAATTAGCGAAATAAACGTGCTTATGGGGGTGGATGAATGGCGACCTTGTTGGTGCCCGCTGCGGGCGGCTTTGACTTCGATACCCTCGATTTTCCGATCGTCTCCCCCGGTGGCAGCAATGTCACCACCCACACAAAAACCAGTTGGCGCGTTACCCAGGCAGCGACGACGTATTACGAGTATGTCGGCACCAACCTCACCTATGACGGCGATTTCGTGCCGACGGGCGGCATCATCACAGGTATCAAGTCGGTGGTGGGTGGCGTAACCCAGGTGCAGATTACGGGTCTCTCGATCCAGGCTGCGGACTTTCATGCTGATTTTGCCGTCGATGACTTTCAGAATTTTCTGACGGCTCGCGTTCTTGTCGGCAACGACACTGTCACAGGCTCGGCGGGCGTCGATCACTTGCTGGGCGGCGACGGCAATGACGTGATCGACGGGAAGGCCGGTGCGGACAAGTTGGAAGGCGGCAAGGGCAACGATACCTACCTGCTGGACAATCTGTTGGATGAAGTCGTCGAAGGTTCAACTGCCGGCACGGACACGGTGAAGACGTCTGTGTTGATCACAACCGACTTCGACAATGTCGAGAACTACACCTATACCGGCGCGGCGGCCTGGACGTTCGTGGGCAACGACCTCGATAACGTGATCACCGGAAGCACGGGCAAGGACAATCTGACCGGCGGCAAGGGCAACGATACGCTGCTGGGCAATGGCGGCGACGACACGCTGCTGGGCGGCGAGGGTGACGACATTCTCAATGGCGGTGCCGGCAACGACACGATGACCGGCGGCCTGGGCAACGACACCTATATCTTCGATTCGATCGGCGACAAACTGGCGATCGACGATGAGGGCGGCAGCAACGACACCTTCCAGAGCAGCGCGCTGATCACGAAGGAGACGACAGGGATCGAAAGCTACACCTATACCGGTGCTGCAGCCTGGACGTTCACAGCGACCGGATCCGTCGACAACACGCTGAGTGGCGGTTCAGGCATCGATACTTTGAAGGGTGGTGCGGGCAACGACACGCTGCTGGGCAATGCCGGCAACGATACGCTGGATGGCGGCACCGGCAACGACAAGATGAGCGGTGGTCTCGGTAGCGACATCTATGTGGTGGACAGCGACGACGACACGGTGACGGAAGCTGCCATGGGCGGCACCGATACGATCAAGACAGCGGTCAATTTCAATCTGCTGACGAACGGCTTGAACGTTGAGAATCTGATTGCCTTGGGGGGCGTGGGAAATATTGAGCTCACCGGCAACACACTCGTCAACACCCTGACCGGAAACGAGGGGAACAACAAGCTGGATGGCGGCACAGGTGCCGATACCATGATCGGCGGCGCTGGCGACGACACCTATTCTGTCGACAATGTCGGCGACAAGGTGACGGAGCTCGCCAACGCCGGCACCGACACGATCGAAAGCAGCCTGAGCTATAGCCTGGCGGCGCTGGCCAATGTCGAGAACCTGAAACTGACGGGTACCGCGACCAACGGCACGGGTAACGCGGGTATCAACACGATCACCGGCAACGACGAAGGCAACGTCCTCGATGGCGGTGCCGGCGCGGACGTGATGATCGGCGGGAAGGGCGGCGACCTATACTTCGTCGACAATCTCAACGATTCGGTCACGGAGGGCGTGGGCGAGGGCACCCAGGATTCGGTGCGGACAACAGCGACGATTCTCAATGCGAATAATTTCGCGAATGTTGAGAACTTTACGTATTTCGGGACGGCCGCCTGGACGTTCACAGGCACCGACGCGAACAACCAGATCATAGGCGCCACGGGCAATGATCATCTGACGGGTGGTCTCGGCAACGACTTCCTGATGGGCAACGCCGGCAACGACACGCTGGTCGGCGGTAAGGGTGATGATGAGCTGAATGGCGGTGTCGGCAACGATACGTACATTTTCAATGTCGGGGACGGTGAGGACGTTCTGAGGCCGAACACCTTCAACACCGGCGATTTGATCAAGTTGGCCGGCACGGATCTCCACGATCTCAATTGGAGCATCGACAACATCGATCTCAATCTCGCCCAGGCGATTGATGCCGGTTATGACTACGGCGACACTGGCGTGATGACGTTGATCGATTTCTTGAAAGCGACTGGCTCGGTCACGGTGCAGATCGACCTGGCGGACAACCTTGCCTATGGAACGAACGCGGATCTTTCGACCTTCATCTTCCAGCGCGGGCTTACCGGTACAGCCAATACGACGTCGAGCGAGATCATTGTCGGCGGGGACACCAACGACACGATCAATGGCGGCGGCGGCTTCTTCGACCAGATTTATGGCGGTGAAGGCAATGACACTATCACCGGCGGCTCTGGCAAGGATTGGATCTTTGGCGGTAGCGACAATGACGTTCTGAACGGGCTTGCCGGCAACGACACCATCACCGGCGGCGCCGGCAACGATAAGATCAATGGCGGCGACGGTATTGACCTGCTGAATTACGAATTGTCCGATGTCGATCGCGGTCTCGAAGAGGAGGGCGGCGAGACGGGCGTCAACGTCGATCTGTCGTCGGGTAAGGTGACCAATGACGGCTTTTTTGGTGTCGACACGCTCACTGGCATCGAGAATGTGCGCGGGTCCGAGTTTGCTGACATCATCGTCGGCGACGCCAACGCCAACGAGCTGGAAGGGGGTGACGGTAACGATATCCTTGCCGGGGGTGCCGGCAATGACCAATTGGTCGGTGGAGATGACGAAGATACCCTTACCGGCGGTGCCGGCAACGACCGCTTGGTTGGTGGAAGCGGCGCCGATGAGTTCCGCTTCAGCGCCCTTGGCGAAGGCGATGACGTCATCACGGATTTCAACGGCGCCGAGGACAAGCTGTCATTTGCATCTGCGCTGGACAAAGGCAATGGCGGCATCCTCGATGATGTTGCCAGCATCGCGGCAACCGAAGTCGGAGATGACGTCGTCGTCACCTTCGCCAACGGACACACCCTGACGTTCCTTGGTGCCGCGACCGGCTCCATCGACAGCTTTGACGATCTGCTCGCCGATCCCAACGCGCAATTCACGACCTTCCTTGATGCCAACAGGATTGTGACGGGTGGCGTAGGCAATGACGTGCTCGCCGGTGGCGCCGGCGACGACACGTTGACGGGTAATGCGGGCAACGACACGCTGGAGGGTGGCGTCGGCAATGACATTTTAAACGGCGGTATCGGCAACGACACCTATATCTTCAATATCGGCGATGGCGAGGACACGCTGGCCGCCGGTACCTACAATACCGGCGACATCATCAAGCTGGCTGGTACCGACGTTTATGACTTCAATTACGAATGGAATGGCAAGGATCTCATCCTCGCTCAGGCGGTAGACGAGAATTATGACTTTGCCGACACCGGCAAGTTGACGTTGGCCGGTTTCCTCGGCGGCACGGGATCGATCACGGTCCAGATCGATACGGCCAATTACGATGAGTTCTATGGAACCGACGCCAATCTCTCGACCTTCGTCATGCAGCGTGGGCTGACCGGCACCAATAATGCAACGACCGCCGAAGTGATCATCGGCACGGACGGCAACGACGTCATCAACGGCAATGGCGGCTATTACGACGCGCTCTACGGCGGCAAGGGAAACGACATTATCACGGGAGGATCCGGTACCGACTGGATTCGTGCCGGGGAAGGCAACGATGTTCTGAACGGTGCCGCGGGCAACGACACTTTGCGCGGTGAAGCCGGCAACGACACTTTGAACGGTGGCGACGGCATCGATCGTGCGGATTACAAGAACTCGGACGATTCGGTCATCGTCGATTTGTCCCTGGGCAAGGCGCTCGACGATGGGTTCGGTACCACGGATACACTGAACAGCATCGAGAATGTGCGTGGCTCCAGCCACGATGACACGATCATCGGCGATGGAAACGCCAATCGGCTCGAGGGACGTGACGGTGACGACCTCATCGCTGGTGGTGCTGGTGACGATGATCTGGTTGGCGGCGATGGCGCAGACACCTTCCGCTTCAGTGCCTTCGGGGAAGGTGACGACATCATCGAAGATTTCGACGGTTCCCAGGACAAGCTGTCATTCGCCTCGGCGCTGGACACCGGCAATGACGGGATCCTGAACGATCTTGCTACGGCAACTGTTACCGAGGACGGGCCGAACGTCATCGTTACCTTCGCCAACGGCCATACCTTGACGCTCTGGGGGGCTGCGACCGGGTCGATCAACAGCATCGACGATCTTGTCGCCGATCCGAACACTCAATTCACGACCTTCATCGACTCCGACAAGACCTTG
Organism: Dongia sp. P2_B8; assembly: GCF_056404715.1. Classification (NCBI taxonomy): domain Bacteria; kingdom Pseudomonadati; phylum Pseudomonadota; class Alphaproteobacteria; order Rhodospirillales; family Dongiaceae; genus Dongia; species Dongia sp. P2_B8. The sequence continues at coordinate 96,419 of NZ_JBFUDM010000001.1, forward strand.
ACTGGGGGTGCGGGCAACGATGCGATCGGCGGTGGCGCCGGACACGACCATCTGATTGGCGCGGCTGGCAACGATACGCTGACGGGTGGGCTCGGCAATGATTACCTGGATGGCGGCGCTGGCAATGATGTCTACAATTTCAGCGTCGGCGACGGCTTCGACGTTGTCGGCAGCGGCACCTATAACACCGGCGACGTCATCAAGCTGGCTGGCACGAACGTCTACGACCTCAATTACGACTGGGATGGCACCAATCTCTTTATCGCACAGGCCGTCGACAGCGATTACGATTTTGCCGATACCGGCAAGGTGACGGTATCGAATTTCTTCGGTGGTACCGGGTCGATCACGGTGCAAATTGATACGGCAACCTATAACGAGCTCTATGGAACCGATGCCAATCTATCGACATTTACTTTCCAGCGCGGACTGACCGGTACGGCCAACGTCAATTCCGCCGAGGTGATCGTCGGTACAGACGGTAACGACGTCATCAATGGCAATGGCGGCTTCTACGACAGCCTCTATGGCGGCAACGGCAACGACGCCATCAACGGCGGCAGCGGCTCGGATTGGATGCGCGGCGGCAACGGCAATGACACGTTGATTGGCGCCGGCGGCAATGACTATCTCCGTGGCGATGCGGGATACGACATTCTGAACGGCGGTGCCGGCATCGACCGCGCCGATTACAATCGTGCAGACGAGGGCGTGATTGTCGATCTGTCGCTCGGCAAGGCGATGTATGATGGCGAGGGCGGGCAAGACACACTGATCGGCATCGAAGATGTGCGCGGTTCAGCCTTCAACGACCTCATCAGCGGTGATGCCAATGCGAATCGTCTGGAAGGCCGCGACGGCGACGATATCCTGACCGGAGGTGGTGGGAACGATAGTCTGCTGGGCGGCGATGGCGCGGATACCTTCCGGTTCAATGCCTTCGGTGAAGGCAATGATGTTATCGAGGACTTCACAGTCGGGCAGGATTCCTTGTCCTTCGCCACGTCACTGGGAGGTAACGTGGCAGGCTCGATTGCGTCCGTCGTCGATGACGGCGCGAATGTGGTCGCCACGTTCACGAATGGTGGGAAGACACTGACGCTCTCGAATGTCGGCGACGGGACGATCGATACCGCCGCCGAGTTTGTCAATACGTTCGTCGGCGCCTCGTTCGGGGCACTCAAGGTACTGGGCGATACCGGGAACAATCCGCTGAATGGGAGCAGTGAGGACGATGCGCTCATCGGCGGTGCCGGCAACGACACACTGGCCGGCGGGCAGGGCAACGACTTCCTGGATGGGGGCGCTGGCAACGATATCTATAATTTCACTGCCGGCGATGGGTTCGACGGGATCGGTGCCGGGACCTATAACACCGGCGACATCATCCGGTTCAACGGGACCTATTACGATCTCAACTACGATTGGGACGATACACATCTCTATGTCGCGCCGGCGATCGATGGAAACTACAATTTCAGCGATACCGGCAGCATCACGTTGGGGAATTTCTTCGGCGGTACGGGTTCCGTTGCCGTGCAGTTCGATCTCGGCGCCGACAATGACATCTACGGCACGAATCCCGATCTCTCGACGGTCATCTTCCAGCGTGGCCTCACGGGCACGAACAATGCCACGACATCCGAAGTTATCATCGGTACCGCCGGGAACGACGTTATCAACGGTAATGGCGGGTACTATGATGCCCTCTATGGCAATGACGGCAACGATACGATCAATGGCGGTGCCGGCAATGACCGGATTCTCGGTGGTGCTGGCAACGACATATTGAACGGTGCCGGTGGCGACGACATCCTGCGCGGCAATGCCGGTTTTGACATTCTCAATGGTGGTGCCGGCTTTGATCTGGCGGACTACCGCGGCGCGGCGTCCGGCGTCATGGTGGATCTATCGCAGAACAAGGCGCTCGATGACGGCTACGGATCCCAGGACACGTTTACCGGCATTGATGACGTGCGCGGCTCTTCCTATGACGACATCATTCTTGGCGATGCCAACGGAAACTATCTGTATGGCCTCGAAGGCAATGACATCCTGGCCGGTGGCACCGGTAATGACGTGTCCTATGGCGGTGATGGCGCGGATACGTTCCGCTTCAATAGCTTGAATGATGGCTCCGATGACATCAACGACTTCGATCGGACGCAGGATGTTCTGTCCTTCGCAAAGTCGCTGGATGTCGGCAATAACGGGATTTTGGATGACATCCAGTCGGCGCAGTTCGTCTACGATGACGGCACCTATATCGGCTTCCAATTCTCAGGCGGCGGGATCGTGTTCTTCCGCGGCATGAGTGGATTCGGTTATAACAGCATCGACGATCTGGTCGATGACGTGAATACCCAGATCACGACTTTCGACACATTTGTTGGCAACGCTGCTGCTAACATTCTTGTGGGAGCAGGTGCTGATGACATCCTCGCCGGCGCTGGCGGGAATGACTCGCTGACGGGGGCCCTCGGGAACGATCGTCTCGAAGGCGGCGCTGACAATGACACGCTGACGGGCGGCCTGGGCAACGACTATCTGGATGGTGGTGCCGGCAATGACATCTATAATTTCGCAGTGGGCGACGGCTTCGACATCCTAGGCAGCGCTACCTATAACGCCGGCGACATCATCAAGCTGCAGGGGGATGATTTCTACGACCTGAATTACAGCTGGAATGACACCGACCTGACCGTTGCCCAGGCCATCAACGACAGCTACGACGTCAACGATACCGGCGCGCTGACACTGGCCAATTTCTTTGTCGGCACCGGCTCAGTCGCGGTGCAGATCGACGTTGGCGAGCTCAATAAAGATTACGGCGTCAACGAAGATCTCTCGACCTTCGTGTTCCAGCGCGGCCTGACGGGTACCAACAATGTCAACACCGCCGAAGTGATTATCGGCACTGCTGGCAATGACACGATCAACGGCAATGGCGGCTTCTATGACGCGCTCTATGGCGGCGATGGCAACGACACGATCAATGGCGGCGCCGGAACCGACTGGATCCGTGCTGGGGACGGCAACGATATCCTGAATGGGGCCGGTGGCGACGACTATCTGCGCGGAGAGGCTGGTTTCGACATCCTCAATGGCGGTGCCGGTATCGATCAGGCCGATTACCGGAACTCCGATGCCGCGGTCACCGTCGATCTCACTCTCGGCAAGGCGGAGAATGATGGCTTCGGCTATGAGGATACGCTGACCGGCATCGAAAACGTCCGCGGCTCCGCCTTCAACGATTTGATCGTCGGCGACACCAACGCCAACGTCCTGCGCGGCCTGGATGGCGACGATACGCTGACGGGCGGCGGCGGAAACGACACGCTCGATGGCGGCGCCGGCGGCGATACATTCCGCTTCGCAGCGCTTGGCGAGGGGAATGACAGCGTCGACGGTTTTGACGTCAGCCAGGACAAGCTGGCTTTTGCGGATATCCTCGATACCGAGCATGACGGTATTCTGGACAATCTCCAGGCAGCGACCACGGTCTCGGATGACGGAACTGATGTTCTGGTGACTTTCAGCAACGGCGGGTCGCTGACCTTCCACGGCATCGGCACAGGCGCCATCAACAACATCGCCGACCTGGTGGCCGACCCCAACAGCCAGATCACAACCTACTGACGACTTGCTGACAGGCCGACCGGCGGCACATATACTTGTGCCGCCGGCCGTGGCCGTTCCCGTCGCACATTCTTTCCATCGAGTTACTCATGGCCAAAATCGTCTGGGTTGCGTCCTATCCGAAATCTGGAAATACGTGGCTGCGCTTCCTGCTGGCGAACCTCCTCGCGCAGCGCCCGCTTGCCAGTTCGGAAGAGGTCCGGCTGGCCGTGCCGGATATCCATGAAGGCGTTATCGGCGCGCATCTTTGGGGTCCGCAGACGACCTTGATCAAGACCCACTGGGCCTTCAACACGCAGTTTCCGCTCCGCGAAGACACGGTGGGTATCATCCATCTGGTCCGCCATCCGATCGCCACGCTGGAATCCAACCAGAACTACGCGATCAACAGGTCCGGCAATCTGTTGCACGAGGCAAGTGGGAAGGATGTGGACAAGCTGGCCAGCGATTTTGTCGATGCGTTCATCAAGCATGGCGGCCCGGCGAAATTCCAGCAATTCGGCATCGGCCGCCTCGAAGAGCATACGGCCAGCTGGTCGTCGCCTCTTATCAAGATACCTCGACTGCGGCTGCGCTATGAGGATCTGCGTGATGACGCGGCAGTCGAATTGAGGCGCATCTGCCGCTTCCTGCAGCTCGACCGCGCGGAAGCTGATATCTCGTCGGCCATCGCCAACTCGACGGCTGACGTGATGCGCCGGATCGAAGAGACTGAGATTGCCGAAAGACGCGAAGGGATCTTCTTCCAGAATCGCAACGAGGCGGCGATCAAGTCCGGGCTGCGCTTTGTCGGCCGCAGTGAAAGCGGAACAAGTCGCTATCGCTTGACCGCCGAACAGGAAGCCGCTGCTCGCAAGCGCTTCGCTCGCCTAATCCGGGAACTGGGGTATGACCCGGCCATAGGTTGATACTCACACTCTTCTATCCGCCTTCTATCCGCCCTTTTCATCATCCGCCGTCGCCGGCGGCGCATTCTCTGTCTCTGACCGTGACTAGGCATGGTGGCATGAGACATATTGCGATGTTTTAATTGCGACTGCTTCTTAATTGCATTGACGGGTGACCGATAGTTGGGCCAACATGGCCCGCGTCGGTAAGTTCAGTGCGGCGGCGACGCTGGCTGGGATTGCTGGATCAGTCTTGATGGCCAGTGGAGATTTGTATGACGCGCGGATGTTTGAAGACGGCGACCCGGGCCGGCAGCTATCTACCCCTCATCGGCCTTGCCTTCGGCATCATGTTGTCCGGCCTGCCGGCCCAGGCGGAGGAGGTCGTCTTCACCGATCAGGCCAACCGCGAGGTGCGGCTGCCGAAACCCGCAGAGCGCGTCGTGTCCATCGTGATCCCGATGGCCTCCAACTTGATCGCACTCGATGGCGGCACCAAGAAGCTGGTCGGCATGAATCCGACCGCAAAGAGCGCCGTCACCCAGGGCATTCTCGGCAAGATCTTCCCGGAGGCGAAGGACATTCCCTCTGACGTCACCTCGCCGAGCTTCGTGCCCAATGTCGAGGCGCTGGCGGCGGTGAACCCCGAGCTGGTCGTGCAGTGGGGCGATATCGGCGAAGAGAAAGTGGCACCGCTGACGAATGCCGGGATCAACACCATGCTGATCCTCTACGGGACCGAGGAGCTGACCCAGGGCTACATGACCATGGCCGGCAAGGCGATCGGTCAAAACGAGCGATTGAAGGCGCTGATCGATTGGCGCGACCAGGTGCGGCAGGACCTCGCGACCAAGACGGCCGCCATCCCCGAGGACAAGAAGCCGCGCGCACTCTATCTCCAGCGCGCGATCACCGACATGGCGGCGTCGGGTACGAAGGGGAACTATACCGAATGGTCGATGGAGCTCGCGGGTGGTCGGAACGCCGCCGCGGAGCTGGTCGGCACGGTCTCGATCAACAAGGAACAGGTCGCGGCCTGGAATCCGGATGTGATCTTCCTCAACGCTTTCGAGGCCGAGCTCGATGCCGGTTGGGTCTATAAGGATCCCATTCTCTCGCTGACCAACGCGGCCAAGAACCACAGGGTCTACAAGCTGCCGCTCGGTGGCTATCGCTGGGATCCGCCCAGCCAGGAATCGCCGCTGAGCTGGATGTGGATGGCGAACCTGCTGCATCCAGAGGTCTTCCATTACGATCTCAGGGCCGAGATGAAGAAGGCCTATAAGACCCTCTACCACTATGATCTGGCCGATACCGATATTGACGGGGTGCTCTGGACCGCCAAACAAGGCGACGCTGCGAACTACGACCAGTTCAAGGTCCACTGAGCATGAGTTCGGTGAGCGAAGGCCTGGTGGCGCCCAGTGGAATTCCGCGGGGCTCCCGTGCCTGGACCCGGACCGCTTTGGTTTTCGCCGCCTTGCTCACCTTGCTCGGTGTCAGCCTGCTGGTCAGCCTTTGCGCCGGCCGTTTCGGCGTGCCGGTCCATCGGGCGCTCGCCTTGATCTGGCAGGGGCTGACCGATCCATCGCTGCCACTTCAGGCGATGGATGAGCGCATCATGCTTCTGGTTCGGGTGCCGCGCGTGGTGCTGGCGGCTCTGGCCGGCGCGGGCCTTGCGGTCTGCGGCGCCGCGTTGCAGGGCGTGTTCCGGAATCCGCTGGTCTCTCCGGACATTCTCGGCATTTCGCAAGGTGCCGCTTTCGGCGGTGCGCTCGCCATCATGCTGGGTATCTGGGGATTTCCGCTGATCGCCATGGTCTTCATCGCCGGCATGGCGGCTTTGGTGCTGGTCGGCTTCCTGGCGCGGATCAGCGGGCGGACTGAAACCGTCACCGTGATCCTCTCCGGCCTGGTCGTGAGCTCGGTCTTCGCGGCGGTCGTTTCGTTGTTGCAGTTCGTTGCCGATCCCGAGACCTCGCTGCCGGCCATCGTTTACTGGCTGATGGGTTCCTTCTCTTCGGCGACCTGGGAGCGGGTGCTGATCGCGGCACCCGGGCTGATCCTCGGCGCGGTTCTGCTCTGGAGTCTCAGGTTCCGGCTCAACGTCCTTGCGCTCGATGAGGCGGAGGCGAAGAGCCTCGGCGCCAAGACCGAGCGCGAGCGCTGGCTGATCTTCGCCCTGGTCGCCGTCATTGTCGGCAGCCAAGTCGCGGTCTCCGGCATCATCGGCTGGATCGGCATCGTCATCCCCCATGCGGCGCGCCTGCTGGTGGGGCATGACCATCGCGTCATGCTGCCGGCCTCGATCGTGCTCGGCGCCGCCTTCACCACCATCATCGACACGCTGGCGCGTACCGCGACCGCGGCGGAAATCCCGCTCGGCGTCATCACCGCCTTGGTCGGCGCGCCGATCTTTGCCGTACTGCTCCGCCATCACTACCGGGAAAGGACCGGCCGATGATCGGCCTGTCTCAGGCCACGGTCCGCTTCGGTGCCCGCACCGTTGTCGATCGCCTGTCTTTTTCCGTGCCGATCGGGCGGTCGCTGGCGATCCTCGGTCCCAACGGCCGCGGCAAGACGACGGCGTTGCGCGCCATGCTGGGCTTTCAGCGCCTCCATGCCGGAACCCGCACCGCGCCGCCGATTGTCGGCTATGTGCCGCAAGTGAGCGTGAGCAACCAGCGGCTCAAGGCGATCGACATTGCCGTCATGGGCCGGGCGGCCCATCTGGGGCTGTTCCGTCAGCCGAAGGAACAGGATTTCATCGTGGCAAAGGCAGCACTCCAACGCGCTGGTGCGGCGAGCCATGCCGAGCAGCCGTTCGACCGATTGTCGGGCGGCGAGCGCCAGTTGGTGCTGCTGGCCCGCGCCCTTGCCACTGGATCAGAGGTGCTGGTCCTCGACGAGCCGGCTGCTGCCCTAGATCTTCACAACCAGGAACGCCTGTTGACGCTGCTTGAAAGCCTGCGGCAGGAGCGGCACAAGGCCATCGTCTTCACCACCCATGACCCGAACCATGCGCTGGCTGCGGCCGACGACGTCTTGCTGATGATGCCCGATGGCTCGGCGCTGTTCGGTCCGGTGGCGGAGATCCTGACGCCGGCGCATCTGGAGCGGCTCTACGGCGTGCCGATGCGCACCGTCGAGCTTTCGGGCCCGGCTGGTGTTTTGCATCGTGCGGTGTTGCCGGCCTTTGCCGGAGCCCGTGCCGGATGAGCGTCCTCTTCGTTGATTCGTATTCCGGCATGACCGAGGCGCTGTTCGACAAGCCGGAAGCGGCAGGCAAACTGCGCCGGGTGCGTCAGCGCGACCTGACGGCGGCGCATTTTACTGGGGCCTCCGGGCTGATCACCACCATGTATCTCGACCAGATCGGATTCATCGAACATGCGGGTTCGATCCAGGCGCTGCTCGGCCGCGGCCGCCGCTGGCTCTTCAACGGCCATGTGCTGCGCCCTATCGTTCCGGGCCTCGGTATCTATGTGCCGTTGCCAGAGCCGCGTCGCGTCGACTTCACGCTCACCCGTCTCTCCGAGCACCCGATCTTCGCCGGTATCGATCAGAAGGCGCTGGAGATGAACAAGGGAGTCGCGGGCTTCTATGGGCGTGGCCACAATCCGATGCCGCAGGGTGCTACCGCCATCAATGGATTGGGGCCGCAGAATCTTCCGATTGACTGGCATTGGGCGAGGCCGGAAGGCGGATACATCTTCTCCCATGCCGGCAATGATTTCTGGCACAACGGCGACGACGAAGCCCTTCACCAAATGTTGGCCGACCGCGCTGTTGCTTGGGCGGACGGAGATTTAAGTCAATGAGCATTCTCGCCATCCACCCCGGCACCTTCTATCACATCGAGAGCCTTGAGGCGCCACGCTATGCCGGATGTTTCGACCGGCTGGTGCGGCCCGAAGATCTCCAGGACGTACGGCTGGAAGATTTCCGGGTCGTCCTCATCCCGTGCCGGACCCCGGCCGAGCGCATGACCCCGCATGCGGGGCGGCTGCGCGACTATCTCGATCAGGGCGGCACCGTGATTGCGACCGGTGAGAATGACTGGGCGCTCTATCTGCCCGCTGTCCGATTCACGCCGCAGGCGACGAACTGGTGGTGGTGGTTGACGCCCGGCGCGGATCTTGGCGTGAAAATCACGGCGCCCGGGCACGCACTGTTCAAGCGCCTCATGCGGGATGATCTTTCTTGGCATATGCATGGCTGGTTCGACGTGCCGGAAGGTGCCGAGGTTCTGGCCGTCAACGAGAGCGGCAAGCCGATCCTTTACATCGATGAAGTCACGACGAGGGGCAGAATGATCCTGACCAGCCTCGATCCCTTCTATCATCATGGTTCGCATTTCATGCCGGCCACGACGCGGTTTCTCGACGGCTTCCTGGCGTGGATGCGCGAGGAACTGGATGTGAGGAAAGAGGCATTTGCAGATGTCGAGCGGATGGCGACGAGCTAGCTTCTTTTCCTTTGAGCCACGTCAATTGCCAGGATCGAACTTTCATCCTATCGGCCCCATCTCAGAATGAGGGCGGGGTGCAAGCGCTCACGACAATGCAGGCTTCTGATCCTGTATTCCTGAACCGGTGCGGCAGGGCGCTTTCAAATACGTAGGCCGACCTGGCGGAATGAAACCGCGCCTTTGCCGATCTCGATCAGATCTTCTTCCTGGAAGAAGAATTGCGGATCTTCCTCGATCGACATCGTGAAAAAGGCGGCAATCGACAGCGGAATGCCATCGAGTATCCGCTTCAGCGCCGATGGACGGATTCATCCGCTCAGCTTCGATCAGGAAAATCGTCGAGTTGCGGACCTGAACACGCCGTGCCAACTCCCGCTGCGATATGCCGGCCTGTTCACACGATGAGCTTTGGTGCTTGCCTTTCGCACGGCCTCGGCATTCCCTGCAGTCGTTGTTTCAAGCGATCTGCAATAAATAGCGAGGCCTCATCATGAATAGCCAAGTGGAGAGCGAACCGGTTTACGACCCTCAGGAATTGGAGCGTCTGCTGGTAGCCAGGCAGAATGCTGGCGATGTCGATGGCATGACCGCCTTGTTCGAGCCAGATGCCGTGATCGACTGCGGCGGTGGCCGGTTGGTGCGCGGCAAGGAAGCTATCCGCAGCTTGTATGTCGAAGGTATCGCAGCGGGCCGCAAGTTCGCGATGGGCGAACAGCGGCCGGCACTGATCTGCGGTGGTCTTGCCATGACGTCGACGCGCCTGCCGGATGGCGATGTGACCACCGAGGTCGCGCGGCGGCAGGCTGACGGCGGCTGGCTCTGGGTGATCGACCGGTATTCCGTGACCTAGCAGCACCTTTGATGGTACGCCCTTCAAGCCGACCCTGAACTATTGCTGGCAAGTCAGCGCTCAAATCGCGCGCCGTTCTGAACTTCACCGCATCATCGTTGGCGGCAATCTTCAATCCTGGCGGAAGCCCATGCGAAACGCGCCCCAGTGGCGGCCGCGGATCATGATCGGTGCGGAAAGATCCTTCATCAATACGAACTTGCCGCCACCCATGTCACGACGATAGGTCTGCAGCAGGAACGGCTTGGTATTGGCGGCAACCTTTTGCACGGCACGATCATTGAACAGGCGCCGGTTCCGGCAGTTCGCCGAGTTCCAGACCGGATCGCTGCCCGGCTTCTGTCGATAGTTCGGATTATGCGTCGGGAGATAGCCGCCTTTTGCCCAGGCAACGCAGAAGACGATGCGCGGATCGATCTTCTGGATCGGATCCTGGATCGGCGGCAAGATGCGATCCGTCAGTTCGACATAGTCGGTCATATATTGTTTGGGGTTAGAGCCGGGAATCTCGCGGTATTTTTCGTCGAAGAAATTTTCCAGCGTGATCTCGCCGCGCTGGATGGCTGCCTCGAAGGCATCCATGATCTTGCCAGCCGTTTCCACAACCGCCTGGACCAATGGCGTATCGGGCGTATCTACGCCACTTTCGGCAATGAAGGCGATCAGCGTCTCGCTGGACTGCAGCAGACCCTCTACCCGGGAGTCAGCCTGTCGCAACGTCGCCGAGGAGAGCTGCACACCGTCAGCCAGATTGGCAAGTTCGGCCAGGACCGCGTCGCAATGCCCAAGATTGGTGGCGGCAGTGCCGGCAATCGCGTTGATCTCGCGATCCGCAGCGGTAAAACCGTCATGGATGCCGACGATCACGCTTTCGATCTGATGGGCACCTTCGCCCGCCTGCTTGGCATATTGGGTGGCGGTGCCGCTTTCTTGGATCAGGCTGCCGATCTCGCTGGTGAGGTCGCGGACCGTCGCGTCGATCTGCCGTGTCGCCTTGCGCGTCTGCTCGGCCAGGGACTTCACTTCGTTGGCAACCACGCCGAACCCGCGTCCTGCATCGCCGGCACGCGCTGCTTCTATGGTCGCGTTCAATGCGAGAAGATTGGTCTGCTTGGCAATCGTTTCGATCGTGCCGGAAAATCCCGCCACCTGTTCCAGCACGGACTGAATGGTGCCAAGGCGCTCTTCGAACTTTCCTACCGCGGCGATGAGTTTAGCGATGCTGTCGCCGGCATCCGTGACAGTCGCCCGTGAGTCGACGACCTTCGTGCCGGCTGCGACGGCGGCTGCCTGGGCAGACCGCGCGGCATCGTCTATCTCGCGATTGGCAGCGACCATGGTCTGAACGGTTTGCTGCAGGCCACTGAATTGTTCCGCTTGATGCGAAAAACGTCCGGTCACTTCTTCAATGTTGCCGGCAATATCCGCCATCTCGACGCCGAGATTGCCAATCCGATTGGCAAGATCGGCGATCAGCCTATCTTGAATGGATGGGCCTTCCGCGCTGCCCGGAACCGGCGCCCGAGCAGCACTGTCGGTGGGAGGTATGAAGTTCGCTTTGCTCACTGTTCGGCGGATCCTCGGCCCTCACCTGATTGGTCATTCCGGATCGTCATCCGTCGCCGACACCGGAACGATAATGGCCGCGCATATCCTTACCGCTCAACGAGTGGTGGGATAGCGCGGCCAGGTTATCGACTTGCTGTGCCTAGCAAGTGATCGTTGCACTGGACGTCAAGCTTTCAAGGCGCCAGAGGCTTTGGCAAGGTGCGTTGCAATGGCGTCCATCAAGGGCGGCGACAGGCAATCATAGGGCTCAAGCCCCAATTCCTTCAGTCGCGACCGGATGCCTGCCATCTGGTCCGGCTTCGTACCGGCTTCGATCACCGACGACACGAAGGCCGCAAATTCGGGTGCTGACCAGCCATCTTCCTTGGACAATTCCGTGTGTACGAAATCGAGGCCATAGAAAGGATGGGCCTTGTTTTCGATGCGGCCATACATGTGGGCACCACAACCCGTGCAGGCATGGCGCTGAATGGTCGCGTTCGGATCGACGATTTTGAGCTTCTGCGCATTCTTGGTGACGTTGACTGCATCGCGCGATACGACGGCGATCTGCGCGAAAGTGGCGCCGGCCGGCTTCCAGCACTTGGTGCAGCCGCAGATATGATTGTGTGCCGTTTGCGCCCCGATTGTGACGGTTACGGGATCCGTCGCGCATTTGCACGTCAAAGTCCCGCCAGAGAAAGTTTTTGACCCTGGCTTGACGCCGTTGTCCACGGATGGATGAATCAATACAGCCATTTTCGCGTCCTCCAATATCTTCTAATTTGGATGCCCTTGCAGCGAAGCGCACCACCGTTTTGATTGGGCCATTCTTTTGCCGCAGCAGGCCTACAATCCACCTGACTATCCGGTTATATCCTCGAATAAATTCGTTAGTCGAGGGCCGGGAGGCGTCGTTGTTCCAAAGGATGAGAGTGGATGGCGCTCCGCGGAAGACCACCCGCGGAAAGCCCTCGCGGATGGCCCCGGCGCCCATCACTATTGCCCGGCTGAGACATCTTCCTGGATCGCCCGCGACAGAGCAAACAGGCGTTGTTCGACCACGACCGGCTGCTGGCAGATTTCCGGTAGCAGCTTCTGCCGGTCGTCGAAGACACGCGAGTCCCAATCGATCGCCTGCTGCAATGCAAACCGCTGCTCGGCGACGGCGGGATCGGTCGAACTGGGATCCAGGGTATCGAGCGTGTGCCAGCCTTCCTCAATGCGTTTTGACAGGCTGGCCTGCCGCTCATTGAAGCGGCCTATGCCGCGGATAATGTCGCGGCGTTCCTTGTCCATGGTGTCAAACAGGCCGGCAAAGACCTGGGTCAGGACAAGCGAGCGGTCGGCCTGATAACCGGCGGCAAAGCGGTGCACCGTCGCCACTGCATCAGCCTGCGGCATACGGCGCGGTGCGATCTGCGAAACCAGGGTGACGACGGCCGGAACATCACGCCATGTCTCTTCGACGGCAGCAATATCGGGGCCGGACCATACCGACCCCAGCGAAATCTCCGGTCGCAATGCCTGCTCGCAGGGCCAGTTGCTCGCGGGCGCCTCGCTGACAGTGGTCTCCTGTGCCTGGGCGGGATGGGACAAGATACCAAGACAAGCCAGCGCCAGCCCAACTGAAATGGCTCGCAGGGAGCCGCACGGTCTTGCGTCGCACTGGGTCAAATGAGAGTAGGCGAGCATGTCATTCTCCCTTCAAGCGCCCGTGCCGGCGCGCACGCGGGCGATAAGTCCCTTCGACGGATCATAGGCCGTGATGGCGGCCCCGAGAAAGCAGGCGGTGAAGCCCAGCATGATCAGGCCCGAAAAGATGTCGACCTTGCAATAGAGCATGAAGCGTATGAATTCGACCGCATAGGTGAACGGATTGAAGCTGCAGACGTCGCGCAGGAGCGGGCTTGCCTCCTCGATCTTCCACAGCGGGTAGAGGGCGGAGGAGGCGAAGAACATCGGAAAGATGACGAAGTTCATGACGCCCGCGAAATTTTCCAGTTGGCGGATGAGCGAGGATAGCAACAACCCGAGGGCGCCCAGCATCAGGCCGGAGAGGAACAGGGCCGGGAGGACGACGAGATATCCCAGCGTGGGCACCTCAATGCCATAAAGGCGCGCGATCAGGAGGAATACATAGACCTGCGGCAAGGAGAGCAGCGTGCCGGCAACCAGCTTCGACAGCAGCAGGAACCAGCGGGGCAGTGGACTTGTCAGCAGCACACGCATGCTGCCGACCTCGCGGTCATAGACCATCGAAAGAGAGCTTTGCATGCCGTTGAAGAGCTGGATCATCGCCATGAGCCCCGGCACGATGTACTCGTCATAGAGAATATAGGTTTCATAGGGTGGGATGATTGACAGGCCGAGCACGGCGCGAAAGCCGGCCGCAAACACAAACAGCCAGATGAGTGGCCGCACCAGGGCGGAAATGAAGCGGCTGCGCTGGTGAATGAAGCGCAACCCCTCGCGCCAGACGATGCCGTGGAAGCAGCGAAACCAGGTACTGGCGGGCAGGCCGTGCCTCATGTGCCGGTTCCTTCGGTCAGCCGGTGAAAGGCCGCGTTGAGATCCGCAGCACCCAGCTCCCGCACGATCTCGGCAGCAGTGCCAATCCGCAGGATCCGCCCGCGATGAAGGATAATGGTGAGATCGGTGGGCTGCACTTCGTCGATGAGATGTGTCGCCCACAGAACGCTCAAGGCGCGCGTATCCACCAAGCCGCGGACGTCGGCGATGATCTCCGCGCGGCTCTTGATATCGAGGCCGACGGTCGCCTCATCGCATAACAGCAATCGTGGATCGTGGAGCAAGGCGCGAGCCAGCTCTACCCGCCGCGCCTCGCCGCCGGAAAAGGCGCGGATCTTACGATCAGCCTTGTCCGCCAGACCGACCCGGCCCAGCTCCTCGGTGCTCCTGCTATGCGCTTGCCGCCGCGGCATGCCGTGGAGGGCCGCATGATACCACAGGTTCTGGCGGGCACTGAGGTCGGGATCGAGGGCACGCTGCTGGAAGACGACACCGAGCATGGACAAAGCGAGAGAGCTTTGTTGTTGCAGATCCGATTCAAAAATGCGGATCGATCCTTGCTGGGCCGCGTAAAGGCGGGTGACAAGGGAGAAGAGAGTCGTCTTGCCTGCACCGTTGAGGCCAAGGAGAACAGCGAAGCGGCCGTTGGGAACGTCGAAGCTTACATTGTCGAGAATCGCCCGCCCGCCGATATGGTGGGAAAGGCCGGTCACAGACAATGCCGGAGGTTGGCTGGTCGCTGCCGACGCCGCCAGCGACTGCGTTGCAGTCTTGCGTGCATCGGCGACCGGGCTGTTCATCGACGATGCCATGTCAGCGGATCACAACCCCCCAAGGAAGTTCCCCGACGGGGATCGACTTGATGACCTTCAGCGCCTCGACGTCGATGACGGAAATGTCGTTGGATTCGCCGTTGGTGCTCAGCAGCATCTTGCTGTCCGGGGTAAGGTCCAATTGCCAGACGCGCTGTCCGACCAGGAGGTACTTCTTAACGGTAAAACTGGCGACATCGATCACTGCCACACGATTGGCCGGTCCAAGGGCCACGAAAGCCGTCTTGCCATCGGGGGTGATCGAAATACCAACCGGCTGGATTGTCTCCTTGCGCAATCCCTGCACGTCGAAGGCAATTTTGTGCAGGATCTTGCGCGTCGCGACGTCGATGACACTGATGGTTCCGCCGATTTCGGACGACACCCAGACCTGCCCCCCATCTGGCGTGAAGGCGGCAAAACGCGGCCTGGCGTCAACCAGCACGCTGTCGACCACTTCGAAGCTGGCGGTGTCGATGAAATGCGCCATGCTGGTCGTTTCCGATGTGCTGACCAGCCATTTGCCGTCCGGACTGACACCCATGCCTTCCGGTTCCGTGCCGACCGGTATTTCGGCCGAGACGGCACCCGGGCCGACATCCACCACGGTCACCATGTTGTTGTCTTCGTTGGCGACATAGAGATGCTTGCCATCTGGTGCCAAGGCAAAAAGCTCCGGATCCGGCCCGCTCGGCAGCGTGCGGATCAATGTCAGGCTGTCTGCATCGAACTCCTCGATATGGTCCGCGTCGCTGGTGCAGATATAGATCTGCTTGCCATCGGCGCTGAGGGTGATGCCGCGCGGCCGTTCGCCCACGGGAACAGTGGCGGTGACTTCCAGCGTCGTCAGGTCGATGACGCTGACGGTATTGCCCTTCTCATTGGAGACATAGGCCGTATATGCCAGTGCTGGTGGCGCGATGACCAGGGCGAGCAGGGCGAGAGCACAAGCGGGCAAGCCATTCATCTCGATCTCCTAAAGCATTTGCATGACACGGCCGGCATCGCTGGCGGTCAAGGGTTGAGACGGCATTCCGAATCCGGTTCGTCATAGCCCAAAGTGTCCAGGGGTGTCCGTTGATGCAGGAAGCCTTCTTGCGGCGAGACCGATACCAGCATCATCGGCGAGGCGAGCAGGATCGGTTCTCGCAGTTGCTGGTCCCAGTGGCGGAAGGTCAGTCCCTGGCCCTTAAAGGCACCCAGCTGAAAAGCGTCGGACAACATGAATTGACGTAAGGTCTGGGGATCGTCCTTGGCCACCCGCGTGACACTTTCGCCGATCGCCCGGACGGCCATCCAGGCGGTATAGTCCTCCTCGAGCATCCAGCGCCCCGCCGCCTTGGTGAAGCGGCGCTGGAGCTGGGTGCCACCCCATTGTTCCTGGCTGCGATGCCAGGCCGTTGGCACTAGGCCCTGCGTGCCGACAACCGGCCGTGCTGCCCACGTACGATAAGGCAGATATTCGCCGAAAATGTCGCTCTCATCGGCAACGATCATCACGTCGTAATCCGGGAGACGCTGGGTAAGGTCGGTCATCTGCTTGCGGATCTGCTGCTGACCAGTGTCGGTGCGCCGCGATCCGGCTTCGAACTTATATTCCCGCTCTTCGACGATCTCGCCGCCGAAGCGCTTCGCTGCGCGGCGGATGGCATCGGCAAAGGCCTTGTCCGCGGGTTCGGCACCGGAAATGAGAACCCATCGCGGCCATTGCTTGCTGATCAGATATTGCGCGAGCGCATCGGCCTTCATGGCGCGGTTCGGGATGATGTTGAAGATATTGGCGCGGCATCCGGCAATCCGCAGGCTGTCGTCCTGCGCTTGAATGTTGAAAATCAAGGCGTCCTGCATTTCCGGGAGAGCCGCCAGTTCCGACAGCCGGTCCGCCGTCAGGGCGGCGACGATGAGCTTGATGCCGGCGGCGCTGAAGGCGCTGGCGGCCGCATGCAAATCGCCCTTCTCCGGAATGATTGTTTCCGTCAGGCTGTAGGATTGCTTAAGGAACTTGCCGGTTGTGTTGTTGTCGCCGATTGCCAGCCTTGCCCCGGCCAGCCCTTTATCTGTCGCAACAACTTCGACCAAGGACAACGGCTCGCGCTCGGGGATAGCCTCTCCGAGATAGCCGATTTTGACAGTGAGCGCCGTTGCATCCGCATTGGCGTCCGGCATCGTGACAAGGCATGCCAGGAGCAGGGTGCATAGCATCGCCCATCTGGCAAGAGATTGCCGAAACGCCGCGGCGCCGATCATGGCGTCGTACCTGCGGCCTCCTGAAGGTATGAGATCACGTCGGCCCGATCTGTCGGCTTGGGTAAGCCCGGGAATATCATCTTGGTGCCGGGGACGACGTCCTTCGGCTTGGTGAGATACTTGTCCAGGGTGTCGGCATCCCAGGTGAGGCCAATGCTCTTCATGGCCGGCGAGTATTTGAAGTCGGCAATGGAACCGGACGGACGACCGATGATGCCATGCAAAGACGGCCCGATCTTGTTGACATTGACGTCAACCGAGTGGCAGGCCGCGCAGCGGGCGAAGATTTTCTTGCCGTTCACGGGGTCGCCAGGTTCGACCGCATGAGATACGGCTCCCGCCCCAAGGGAGAGGATAACGAAGGCCGCGACACCAGCGACCGCAGTGACAAAAGAGCGCTGCATGCACAAACTCCCAGAAATTCGTTGCACGTGATAGATTCCGATGTCGCTCTTCTCAATCTGCTCGCATTGGATCGTAAATGCTGAGCAGCCGGCGACTTGAAGCAATCGTCAGAATATTAGGAATCGATCCCACACTCCACAAGCGTTCAACACCGGCATCAGACTAAAGTACAATGGAGCGTCGAGACGAGCATGTCACGTCCGGTCCTGCATCAACACATTGTGACCCACATCATTCTAGGACTGACCGTCGTCGCAATGGTCCTCTCCATGCGCCTATGTCCTGCCGCCGCTGAAACGCCTCTCCCGGTCCGTGAGATCGCGCCGGGAGTCTATGTCTTTCATGGCGCCGATGCGGAAGCAACGCGTGAGAATGCCGGCGGAATCGCCAATATCGGCTTTATTGTCGGTGACATCTCCGTCGCCGTCATCGATACCGGTGGGAGCCCCATGATAGGGCACGCGCTGCTGGCGGCCATCCGTCAGGTGACGGAACTGCCTGTCAGCTATGTCATCAACACGCATTTCCACCCCGATCACGTCTTGGGCAATGCAGCATTCGCATCCGAAAAGCCCGTGATTATCGGCCATGCCAATCTGCCGGCGGCCCTCAGTGCACGACAAGCGGGCTATCTTACGCGGGCGGACGAGCTGTTCGGGCCCATGGCAACGCAATCCTGGTTTGTCGCCCCGCAACGATTGGTGGCGGCACGAGAGGCAATCAATCTGGGACATCGCCGTCTGGTTTTGGAGGCCTATCCGCCGGCACATACCGATAGTGATCTCACGGTTCTTGATGAGGCAACTGGGACATTATTTGCCGGCGACCTCGTTTTTCTGGAGCGCATTCCGGCTGTGGACGGATCAATCACTGGCTGGCTGGCAGCGATCGACCGGCTACGCCAGGTTCCAGCCCAGCGGGTTGTGGCGGGCCATGGTCCAGCCACTGCGCCGTGGCCGGCGGCGTTGGCGGACGAGCGACGCTACCTGGAGCTTATCGTTCGGGAAACACGGCAGATTCTGGCCAAGGGCGGGACCTTGCCGGAAGCGACCAGCCGCGTGGGCTTATCGGAGAAAGGCCGCTGGCACCTATTCGACTCCTATAATGCGCGTAATGTAACGGCGGCGTATACTGAACTGGAGTGGGAATAGGGTTCGGATCGTCGGCAATCCGGTGGGAGGCCATGATGAAGTGTTGGCGCTTATGCATCGTCACCGCAGCGATCAGCGTCTTATGCGGTGGGCCCGCCATTGCCGAAGACGATTTGTGGCCGGACCTTAAGGCTGCGTTGTTTCCCGGGCAATCCATCATAAGCGGTGCTTCGTTCATGCACATAACCGCTCCAGAGCGGGCCTATGATGCAGCCGTTGTGCCTATTCAGATTGATTTTGACACGACCCGCCTCGGTGGCATCGGGTTGCGCACGCTGACCCTGATTGTCGATAAGAATCCGGTGCCGGTGGCGGCGGTGTTCCATTACCCGGCCGGCGTCGACGATCCTTCCATCGGGACTCGAGTTCGAGTCAACGAATACACCGACGTGCATGCGGTCGCGGAAGCAACGGACGGAAGATTGTACGAAATCTCGACCTACGTGAAAGCGGCCGGAGGGTGCTCCGCTCCTGCCAGCAAGGCACCGGGCGAAGCACTGGCGCATCGCGGCGAGATGAAACTGAAGCGACTGGCGGAAGAGGGCGGTGATGGCCCGATTGAACTTCTCATCCGTCACCCGAACTTCAGTGGCATGCAGATGGATCAGATCACGCGCAATTATATCCCTGCCAATTATCTTGAAACGATCGACATCCGAGCCGACGGGAAGCCGGTGCTGTCGGTCGAAGGCAATATCTCGCTGAGCGAAAATCCTGCTTTCCAGTTCAACCTGCCGGCCAAAAAGGGCACTCGCGTCGAGGTCGAGGTCAAAGATTCGGAGGGTGAGATCTATCGATCCGCCTGGCCAACTCCGCCGGCGAGTTGACGTCAAGAGCAAGGCAAAGACGTGGCGGAAACCTTAGAAACAGCGAAAATCAGCCTCGATCTGGGCGAGGCGCAGCTGCTTGACGATATCTGTCAGCATCTTCATTTCACGGAACATGCCGGTCATTTCGCCGCTCACCTGCTGCATACGCATGATGGTGTCGGCCTTCTCGTAGGTCTCGTAGGGCATGATCGACGAGACGGTATCGATGCTGCAAGAACAGCGCCGCAACATGTCCTGGTTCTGGCCATTGCTGGCCATGCAGCCGATCACATAATCGGCGACAACGGTTGTCGGATAATCGTTTGCCTGGGCGCCGCCAATGCCTGGTCCCGTCGTCAGCAGCAGAGTCGCCATCACGCTGCCGAAGAGCCATTTGCGCCACATCATGCGAACTCCAGCGTGATGGAAAGGGTAAATCGGCGTCAGCAAAACACACACCCACCGGAGCGTCAATTGACTTTGGGGGCGATATCATGACGGCGACGATGTTGCCGGGGTGTGGAGCATGATTACTGCAAAGCTGCTGGCTTCGCTCCTCGTGGCGATCTCCGAATATACAGGCTATGCGATCCCGGCGGCACCGCCCGAGATCGTGGCGCTGCCACATGAGGAACTCGCGCTGGAGGTCTGCGGCAAGTCTTGCGGTATCCTTGCCTTCACCACGCCTGACGGACGCATCCTGTTGGACGACAGTATCGCTGTCGGTCGCGATCCGGTAGCGACCAGCATCCTGGTCCATGAACTCACGCACTTCCTGCAAATTCGCGCCGCCAGCGCTGGTGATTCATTGAACGGGACCAATGGTGGTGCGGCGCTCAGCGTGCCATTGGATTGTCGGGAATGGAACGCGCGGGAGCGTGAAGCCTATGACGTGCAGTTTCATTGGTTAAGAGATACGGCGCCGACAATGCGTGTTCTGTCGTCGGAGATGCTGCGGCTTCGCGCCAGGCCCATATTTCCTGCTTGTTGAACGCAAGAATAAGAGGCGGTTCACCGGCCTGCGCATACGCTGCAATGCGACATAGACGGATATATCGCCGAAATTCCTTCCTAAGGATGAGCCTGGTAGCGTCGCGCGTCATTGTCGCCGCCGATGAGTCGCGATACGATCCATTTGGTCGGCAATGCCGACTGTTAGTGCGAGTTCAACAATCGCTCTAAATTGGGAGGGACTGATCGTGAAGAAATGGACAGCTCCGCGTATCCGTGAAATTTGCGTCGGCATGGAAATCAACAGCTACGCCAGCGCACGTCTGTAACCTACGCCATTCGCCGTGCGGCAGAGTCTGGCAATGTCACGACCATCATCATGGAAGTGATTGTGCTCGGCTCGGCTGCCGGTGGTGGGTTTCCGCAGTGGAACTGCAACACACCGGCCAGCAAAGCAGCACGCGAAGGTGTTAGCCATACCAAGTGGCGAACGCAGGCCTCGATTGCTGTAAGTGTTGATGGCGAGCGGTGGCTGTTGATCAACGCCTCACCGGATTTACGCCAACAATTTCTGCAGAACCGAGCTTTCTGGCCTCGGCATGGCTTGCGTGACTCACCGATCAAGGCCGTCCTGTTGACCAGTGCGGAGATTGATCATGTGGCGGGCCTGTTGTCGATGCGGGAGAGCCAGCCGTTCCGTTTGTGGGCGACGCGTAGTGTGTTGGAGATTTTGGCCGAGAACCCAATCTTCGGCGCCTTGTCCCCCACGTATGTAGAACGTGGGCCATTTCCGCTGGGTGAGCCGGTTGATATCGACGGGCATCTCGGGCCGCTCCATATCACCGTCACCGCGTTTCCAGTGCCGGGTAAGGTACCGCTGTTTCTGGAATCACGGCATGCCGGCAATCTTGCAGGCAATGTCGAAGATACCATCGGTCTTGAAATCAGCTGTGGCGAGGCACGTTTTCATTACATACCTGGTTGCGCCAGGTTGACGCCGGAACTGCGGGACCGCTTGCAAGGTTCGTCACTTTTGTTTTTCGATGGCACATTATGGTCCGACAACGAGTTGGTTGATCTTGGTGTCAGCGCGAAAACAGGGGCACGGATGGGACATATGAGCATCAGCGGACCCGAGGGCACCTTGGCGGCATTCGCAGACCTCGCGATCGGCCGGAAAATCTTCATCCATGTGAACACCACCAATCCTGTGCTGGACGATACCTCGCCAGAACGCGCCGCTGTCATGGCGGCGGGTTGGGAAGTAGCCGAAGACGGCATGAGGGTAAATCTATGAGCGAACTGCTGGATGCCGACGGATTGGAGCGCGCGCTGCGGGCGATCGGTGCCGAGCGCTATCATAGCCGCCACCCATTCCATGCGCTGCTGCATAGCGGCWAGCTCAACCGTGGCCAGGTGCAGGCCTGGGCGCTCAATCGGTACTATTACCAATCGATCATTCCGATGAAGGACGCTGCAATTCTGGGCCGATCGACGGACCGGGATTTCCGGCGCGCCTGGCGCCAGCGGATCGAGGATCATGACGGTGACGCTGCAGGAGAAACGGTGGGAGAAGGTGGCATTGAGCGCTGGCTCCGACTTACCGACGCCCTTGGACTTGAACGAGACTATGTTCTGTCCGGCGCGGGCCTGCTGCCGGGCACACGGTTCGCGGTCGAGGCATATCTCCACTTTGTTCGCGAGCGCAGCCTGCTGGAGGCGGTGGCGTCGTCGCTGACTGAGATGTTCGCGCCAGCGATCATCAACGACCGCGTCAGCGGGATGCTGGCCAATTACGCCTTCGTCGACCGGGCAGCCTTATCCTACTTTGACAAACGGCTCTTCCAGGCGCCGCGCGATGCAAATTTTGCGCTGGACTATGTCAAGCGGGAAGCGCGGCTACCGCAGCAGCAACAGTCGGTTTTGCGGGCGCTCACATTCAAATGCGACGTCCTGTGGGCCCAGCTCGATGCGCTTTACTACGCTTATGTGGCGCCAGGGCATATCGCGCCAGGTGCCTTCATACCGGAGGTGCTGGTGTGAACGATCTCTCGTTGGCCATCGACTCCCGACCACATCTGGCGCCGGGTGTCAGACTGCATTTTGACGAGACACGCCAATCCTGGATGCTGTTGGCGCCCGAACGCATCCTGATGTTGGACGAGACGTCACTCGATATCGTGCAACGTTGCAACGGCACCACTCCTATTGCGACGCTGATAGATGATCTGGCGCTGGCCTATAGTGCTGATCGATCGGAGATCGATGGCGACGTGCGGGCGCTGCTGACGGGGCTTATCGACAAGCGGGTCTTACAGATATGAATGCCATTGTCGCACCGGCACCGCCGCTGGCAATCCTCCTGGAGCTGACGCATCGCTGTCCGCTGCAATGTCCCTATTGCTCGAATCCCTTGGAGCTGGACCATGTGCGCGATGAATTGACGACCGAGGAATGGCGCCGGGTGATTGGCGAGGCCGCGAAGCTAGGTGTACTGCAGGTCCATTTTTCCGGCGGTGAGCCCACCGTGCGGCGCGACCTGGTCGATCTCATTGCCCATGCCCGGCAATGCGGCCTCTATAGCAATCTCATTACATCCGGCGTTGCAATCGATCGTGCTCGATTTGCCGATCTCGTGGCAGCCGGCTTGGATCATGCGCAGCTCAGCTTCCAGGACTCGCTTCCAGAATCGGCGGAGCGGATCGGCAACTATGCTGGCGCGCAGGCAAAGAAGCTGGCTTTTGCGGGTTGGGTCCAGGAGATGGGCCTCCCCTTGACTGTCAATATCATCGTCAATCGCCACAATATCAGCCGGGTCGACGAGATGATCGATCTGGCGGTGAGTCTGCGGGCTGCCCGTGTCGAGATTGCGCATGTGCAATATTATGGCTGGGCGCTCAAGAACCGCGCGGCCTTGATGCCGACTTTGGCCGACCTCGAGCAAGCCACCGAGCGTGTCGAAGCGGCACGCCTCCGCCTGCGTGGCCGCATCGTGATCGACTATGTGGTGCCGGATTACTACGCCCGCGTGCCCAAGGCGTGCATGGGAGGGTGGGGTCGGCAGTTTCTCAATGTGACGCCGTCCGGCCGCGTCTTGCCATGCCATGCAGCGGAAACTATCCCCGAGCTGTCATTCGACTCAGTGCGATACAGGTCATTGGGCGAGATATGGGCGACGTCTTCTGCCTTCGAAAGATTCCGCGGTACCGCCTGGATGCCAGAGCCCTGCCACAGCTGCGCACAGCGCGAGATCGATTGGGGCGGCTGTCGATGCCAGGCGCTCGCGATCGCTGGTGCGGCAGGTGCCACTGATCCCGCTTGCGCACTGTCACCCATGCATGCCGAGATGCGTGCATTGGCGGAATCAGCATCTGCTCTGCCGTCGCCGGCGTTCCGCTATCGTCGTCGAACGTCATCGCCCGCAATGGCGGACTGAGTCGGTGAATTTTGGGCGCATGTCGCGGTGCAATCTTAAGATCGCGCGAGTGCAAAATGATCCGGCTGATCTCTCTAAAGTGTGTATCGCGGACCAAGTTGTACCAAAGGACGATGGTTACGTTGCGTTTGTCGATTGACGACAAATGGTCGGTCGCCCCACTCTATCCTTCGTTATCGTGGCCTGTAGAGAACCCGACAGATTGACTGGCTTACTTATGAATTGGCCAGTTCGTCATTTGCCCGATGCATCGTTTGCAATGTGAACGCGGTTCAGGTGCCGGTAAATCTCTCCAGGTTGTCGCGTGATGATCACTAAGGACATGGCTGCTCGGTAGGTCAGGGAAAATAAAGACGCCGATGCGAATGGGCCATTCACTTTTATCGGGAGGGAATCATGGCAAGAATGAAACCTGGTGTAGTGCTGGGTCTGACTGCAATAGCGTCATTGTGGTCTCTCAGCGCTTTCGCCAATGACGAATTGCTCACCCTGCAGAAGGACCCAAAGCAATGGGTCATGCCGCTCGGCGACTATTCAAGCACACGCTACAGCGGATTGGACCAGATCAACGCCAAGAATGTGAAGGATCTGCAGGTTGCTTGGACCTTCTCGACCGGCGTGTTGCGCGGTCATGAGGGTGGCCCGCTGGTTATCGGCAATATGATGTATGTGCATGCACCATTCCCCAACACTGTCTTTGCGCTCGATCTCAGCAAGGACGGTCAGATCGTGTGGAAGTATGAACCCAAGCAGGATCCCAACGTCATCCCGGTGATGTGCTGCGATACGGTCAATCGGGGTGTTGCCTATGGCGACGGGCTGATCTTCCTGCATCAGGCCGATGCTTCGTTGGTCGCGCTCGACGCCAAGACCGGCAAGGCTGTCTGGACAGCGAAAGACGGCGATCCGACCAAGGGCGAGACCGGCACGTCGGCGCCAATGGTCATCAAAAACATGGTGCTGGTTGGCAATAGCGGCGCCGAGTTCGGTGTTGTCGGCCATGTCACGGCCTATGATACCAAGACCGGCAAGCAGTTGTGGCGGGCGAATTCGGTGGGTCCGGATGCCGACACGCTGATGGATCCGGAGAAAACCACGCAACTTGGCAAGCCCGTCGGTAAGGATTCTGGTATTTCCACCTGGGAAGGTGACCAGTGGAAGACCGGTGGCGGTACTGCCTGGGGCTGGATGTCCTATGACCCGGAACTCAATCTTGTCTACTACGGCACAGGCAATCCCAGCACCTGGAACCCCGTGCAACGGCCAGGCGACAACAAGTGGTCGATGACTATCTTCGCCCGCGATGCCGATACCGGTGTGGCAAAATGGGTCTATCAGATGACGCCCCATGACGAATGGGACTATGACGGCGTCAACGAAATGATCCTGGTCGACAAGAAGTTCAAAGGCAAAGACCGCAAGCTGCTGGTTCACTTCGATCGCAACGGCTTTGGCTACACGTTGGACCGGGCATCTGGCGAACTGCTGGTGGCCGAGAAGTACGATCCAGCTGTTAACTGGGCAACCAAGATCGACCTGAAGACCGGCTTGCCGGACCGGGTAAAGAAGTTCTCGACCGAAGCTGGCGGCGAGGATACCAACACTCAGAACGTCTGCCCGGCGGCACTGGGCAGCAAGGACCAGCAACCGTCGGCCTATTCGCCGAAGTCGGGCCTCTTCTACGTGCCCACCAACCATGTGTGCATGGACTACGAGCCCTATAAGGTGGCCTATACTGCGGGCCAGCCTTATGTCGGTGCGACGCTGAGCATGTATCCACCCAAGGGTGAAGAGAATCTCGGTAACTTCATCGCCTGGGACGCCGAGACCGGCAAGATCAAATGGTCGTTGCCGGAACCCTTCTCGGTCTGGAGCGGTGCTTTGGCGACAGCCGGCGATGTGGTCTTCTACGGTACGCTGGAGGGCTATCTGAAAGCTGTCGATGCCAAGAGCGGCAAGGAACTTTACAAGTTCAAGACGCCATCTGGCATTATCGGCAACGTCAACACCTACGAGTACGATGGCAGGCAGTATGTCGCGGTGCTGTCCGGTCTGGGTGGCTGGGCTGGTATCGGTATGGCGGCGGGCCTGACCGGTGCGCAAGAGGGTCTGGGGGCGGTGGGCGCCTACCAATCCCTCTCGAAGTACACAGCACTCGGTGGAACACTGACCGTCTTCGCGCTTCCCAAGTGAGTAGCCGGCTGGCGGGGGTGCGGTTTGCCGCATCCCCGCCGTCTTTCCAAGTAACCGACGCGCGGGCCTGATCAAAATCGAACCGAGGACGATGAATGCTGCCGAATGGAAGTCGCTATCTTCAACTCATCGCCGTTGCAACGATGGCGACAATTGTTAGCCTAAGCCCCGGGGCGCGCGCGCAGGATAGCGGTGCTGCCGATGCCGCCGAAAAGCCCTATCGTATCCAGCCGGACGGCACGACAGATTGGGCGACGTTCAACGGCTTTCGACGTTACAACGGTATCTGCCTCACGTGTCATGGGCCAGATGGCGCCGGGAGTTCCTTCGGGCCAGCGCTCATGGAATCGTTGAAGGTGCTCACCTATGAGCAGTTCTTCGAGACCGTCGTGAACGGCAAGACGGACGTCAATACGGCGTCTACGCTGAAGATGCCGGCACTTGGCACCGACCGCAACGTCATGTGCTATATCGATGACATATATGCCTATCTCAAGGCGCGTTCCGACGGTGCGCTCGGGCCTGGGCGACCGGCGAAGCATGATCCAAAACCGGCTGAGGTGGCCGAAACGGAAGCGGCCTGCATGGCTAATTGAGCAAGGATTTCAGCGCGTGAGGAGGACGCTCAAGGCGTTCCAAACCTACCGTCACGTCGTGGCTTGCCTGGCGGCTCTTTGCCTTGCTTCATTCATAAGTTCGTCGGCAAATGCCACGGAGCATCCCGAAGCAGTTGACCGTTCGACATTGCGGGTCTGTGCTGATCCCAGCAATTTGCCCTTTTCAAACGACAAGGGCGAAGGGTTTGAGAATAAGATCGCCGAGCTGCTGGCGGCGAAACTTCATGTTCCGCTGAAATATATCTGGTACCCCAACACGGTCGGGTTCCTGCGCAATACCTTGCGTGCACGCCGCTGCGACCTGGTCATGGGCATTGTCACCGGTGCTGAGATGGTGCAGAGCACCAACCCCTATTATCGGTCGACCTATGTCATGGTCACGCGTAGCGCGGATGGCATCGCAGCCGAGACGATCGAGGCCTTGCGGTCCAAGGATCTTCGAATCGGCCTGACGGCCGGGGCGCCGCCGGCGGACATTGTTGCCAAAAGCGGCCTTGCATCGCGAGTGCGCCCTTATGATCTGATGGTCGACACGCGCTATCGATCGCCGGGCAAGGATATGATTCAGGATCTGATTGATGACAAGATCGACGTGGCGCTGCTATGGGGGCCGATCGCCGGCTATTTCGCGGCGCCACATGGCGGGCAACTGACGATCACGCCCTTGACCAGGGAGACGGCGACCACGCGCATGGAATTCTACATCACGATGGCGGTGCGGCCGGGCGAGAACAATTGGAAGAATGAGATCAACACGCTCATTCGCGAGAATCAGAAAGAAATCAACGCCATTCTGCGCAGCTATCATGTTCCTACACTCGATGCCCAGCGCAATCTCATGCCATGACTGCCTCCGGAGCAATCACGCGTCTCTTGCTGCTTGCTGTCATGTACCTTGCCGCTTCGGTCTCATCGGCAAGTGCAGATGTTGCTGAGCCGGACGCCTACCGGCTGAACGATTACCGCGCAGAAACCCCAGCGACGCTGCATGGTGCGACCGTCATCGGCGCACAAGAACTCCGCCGCTTGATGCTGCAGGACGCAGTGGTGGCAATTGATGTGCTGCCACAACCGCCGCGGCCGTCCGAACTTCCGGCAACGACCTATTGGCGTCCGCCGGCGAGGCACGATATTCCAGGCAGCGTCTGGCTGGCAAATGTTGGCTACGGGAGTCTATCGGACGAGATGGACCAATATTTCCAGGATGCTCTCGACAATATTTCCCTGGGTGACAGGGCGCGCAAGCTGGCCTTCTATTGCGAAGCGCAATGCTGGATGTCCTGGAATGCGGCCAAACGCGCACTTAGCTACGGCTATCGAAGCGTCTACTGGTTTCCGGGAGGCGTTCAGGAATGGAGTGCCGCTGGATACCCGACAATGCTCAATGCAGCAGTCCCATTGAAGTAATGATGATGCCCGTGAAAATCTGGCCCGGCATGAAGGCGGCGGTCCTCTGGTTGTCGCTGGGCCTGGTGGGATCGGAAGCAGATAGTGCGTCCGCGCAGGACATGATGGATCAGGTCGATCTCTCGGGACCGGCTTTTACGACTGCGGAGATGACCCGGGACGAGCTTGTGAATCTCCTTGCGCAAGCTGCGCCTGGGACAGAGATCGATCTGTCGGGCAAGCGGCTCAATGGCCTGGATCTCTCCGGGCTGGATTTCCGGCATGCCAATCTGCGCGGCGCCTATCTCAATAGCGCCAAGTTGGTTGGCGCCAAATTGGACGGTACCATTCTCGACCAGGTGTGGGCCCTCGGTAGCGACTTCAGTGGGTCGAGCCTGGTCGGCGCCACGCTGTTTGGCGCGCAAATGCGCGATGCCAATTTCACGTCGGCCAATCTGTCCAATGCGCGCATCACGGCGGACCTTACGCGAGCGGCCTTCCGGGGTGCCATATTGGTTGGTGCCGATCTGTCAGCCGATATGAAGAACCAGTCGATGGGGCTGATGCGGGCGGTACTGTCTTCCGCCGACCTTGCCGGTGCGGATCTATCGGGGGCCCGCCTGACGCGGGTAAAACTAGAATTTGCCAAGCTTGTCGGCGCAAATCTGTCGGGCGCGGATTTGATGCTGGCGGAACTCGCCGGCGCCGATCTCACGGGGGCCAATGTCGCCGGTACCAATTTCAATCAAACTGACGTCGCATCCACCAAGCTGATTGATCTTGTGGGAGCGGATCAGGTGATCGGCCTCGACAAAGCCAGAAATCTTGACCGTGCCTTGCTGAAATAAGACGAGACCGCCGAGGTGTCGTTCTTGCGTTCGGTTGCCTGAGAGTTGTCCGGTTGCGGCCAGCCCTGCGTCACAGGCCTAAGAATATCCAGAATCTTCTCTACAGCGGCGTCGGTATCGTTACGCGGATATGACAGGGGAATGGGCAGGTCGGTCATCAGACGCCCTTCGCTTGGCGACAGTGCCACAATGCGCGTCGAAAGCTCGACCGCCTCGCGGAGGTCATGGGTCACCAACAGGATTGTCGTGCCATGCTCTTGCCAATATGCCGCAAGCAGCCGCCGCATTCGGCTGGCGCAGGCGGCGTCGAGCGAGATGAATGGCTCATCCAGCAGCAGCATTGCGGGTTTGGTGAGCAATGCGCGTGCCAAAGAGGCGCGCCGCTGCATACCGCCGGACAGTTGGGCCGGAAAGGCATGCTCGCTGCCACCCAGTTCCACATCCGCCAGAAGCGCCATCGCCTCCGCACGGCGTCCGTCACCCGCCACGAGCAGGAGATTGTCGAGAACGCTGAGCCAGGGCACGAGGCGTGGTTCCTGGAATACCATGGCGATCTGCGGCCGCAATCCATCCGGCCACTGCAATTGCCCGCCGAACGTTTGATCGAGGCCAGCAATGATACGCAGAAGCGTGGTCTTGCCGGAGCCCGAGGGACCAACCAGACTGAGAAGCTCACCTTGTGCCACCGTAAGGTCGATGCCGCGCAAGACAGCGTGCGGCGCTGGGCGCGCAAAGCCCCGGGTGATGCCTTGAAGTTGCAAGCCGATCAAGGGCGCCGCCAGCGCTCGACGCGCTGCTCGATTGGCGTCAGGAGACAACCTTCGATCATCATGACGATGGCAATAAATGCCAGGGAATAGGCAAGAATGCTGGCGATGTCGAAATAATTGAAGAAGGTGCGAATCTCGAACCCGACGCCGTTCGGGCGTCCGAGCAACTCCACCACAAGCACGATCTTCCAGGTGAGTGCAAGGCCTGCACGTGCTGATGCCATGAAACTGGGGGCGATCTGCGGCAGTATGACCCGGCGCAGCACCCGAAATCGGGGTACAGCAAAGACCTTGGTCATTTCCAACAAAGACGCGTCTATGGCGCGGGTGCCTTCTCGGGTAATTGCGGCCACGATCGGCGTCTTGTTGATCGTCACGGCGAGGATCGCGGCACTCTCGTTCAGGCCAAACCAGACATAGCACAAGACCATCGTCACCAATGCCGGCATGTTGAGTGCTATTACCAGCCAGCCGCCGAACAGATCGTCCATGATCTGCGACCGGCCGAGCAGGATCCCGGAAATACTGCCAAGAATCATAGCCAGAGTAAAAGCGACGACGACCCGCGCCAGTGTTATGGCCAGGCTGAAGACAAGATCACCCTCGATGAGATGGTGATAGAAGGCCGCCAAAGTCGCGATCGGCGATGGGACCAACACCGGGTCATCGAGCAGCAAGGCGATGAGATACCAGAACCCCAACAAGGCCAGTAAAGATGGCCATCTGAACCAGCGCCGAGCAGATGCGGTCTCCATCGGCGGAACGGCTGCCGCGCGTGTCATGGCCGGAAATGCGGCCAGAAGGTTCCTGCCGGTAGTGTCGGGAGGTCGGCAACTGCATCTGGGTCAATAGCGCGCATCTGCTCAAAAGCAGCATTGGCCGCGGCAACGTCCGCCGCCCCATATCCATCCGGTATTCCGTCGCGATAGCCGGATTTCAGGGCGGCGAACACTGTGTCGTCTTCGGCGTCCATCACGGGGCGCAGGCGCGTCCAGACGGCATCGTCGGTTTTCATGATATCTTTGGCTTCATAGGACGCGTCGATCAGGCCTTCGGCAGCGGCCGGGTTGGCGCCCGCCCAGCTTTCGCTGAAAACCCAGCCCAGGAGAGGCGGTGGTGTTTTGATGCCGAGGGCCGGCAGAATATCGGCGATCGAAATGACCGGCACCATGCCTTTTTCCGCCAGTCTGGCGTTGAACTGCCAGAAATTGAGGACGGCGTCCAATTTGCCACGCAACAGCAGTTCATTGAGCATAGGCGGGGCCGCAAACTGTGCATCGACATCCTTAGCAAGATCCATCCCGGCGGTCTTCAGGGCATAGGCCCGCAACAGAACCCAGCTCTTGTCCGTGGCTCCGCCGGCAATGCCGATGCTGCGACCTTTGAGGTCAGAAATCGTCTTGATGCCTGTTGCCGGGTTGGCCATGACGGCGCCGACCGAGCGCGAGAACGGTACGAAGGTGAAATCGCGCCCGAGAGCGCGCTGCTTGGCGACCCAGATCCAATCCGTGACAATGACGTCGACATCGCCCGCCAGCAGGGCGACGCTGGTGGCCTCTTTGTCGGCAAGCACTTGGGGACTGAGGATAAAGCCATGCTTTCGGTCAAGGCCGTCACCAAGCACCTGGAGCTCCCAATTGACAGTGCCAAATTTCAGCGTGCCAACACGGACCGTCGGCAAGTCAGCCGCACATGCCTGGCCGGTCAGCCAAAGGGCCATGAAAAATACCGACAATGCCCGGCCCATGGATGTCACCATCCCTGCCTCCCTCGGATAGAGGTTTACTGGTCGCGACAGATTTGCTGCGCGTGATGCCGGAAATGATCGGCCATGAAGCTCTGTATGAAGTAGTAGCCGTGATCGTAGCCTTGATGCAGTCGCAACTCGACGGCCTGGCCCGACTGCAGCGCTGCCTTTTCAAAGAGATGCGGATGCAGCTGCTCGGCAAGGAATTGATCATCCAAGCCCTGATCGATAAGGATTTCACCTGGATGCCGGTGCACTTTGACCAGTTCAGACGCGTCATACGCACGCCAATCCGCCGAATCGGGGCCGAGATAGCCGCGAAATGCTTTCTGCCCCCAGGGGCATTGGCTGGGTGCTGCGACGGGAGCGAAGACGGAGACGGACTGATACCGGCTGGGGTTTCGGAGGGCAGCGACCAGGGCACCATGACCACCCATGGAATGGCCGAAGATTCCCTGCCGTGCCATGTCGGCAGGAAAATGTGCGCCGATGACGTCCGGCAGTTCGCGCGTGACGTAGCTGTACATTCGCCAATGGCGCGACCAGGGTTGCTGCGTAGCATCGACATAGAAGCCCGCCCCAACGCCAAAATCCCAGTGATCGGCTTGTCCAAGAAAATCGGTGCCGCGCGGGCTGGTGTCCGGTGCAACCAGGATCAGTCCATATTCCGCAGCCAACCGCTGTGCCGCCGCCTTGACCATGAAAGTCTCTTCGGTGCAGGTGAGGCCGGCCAGGAATGTCAGAACGGGGCACGGCCCGCGTTCCGCCTGAGGTGGCAGAAACACTGAAAAACGCATCGGCAGCCCGATTTCATATGATTGGTGCCGGTAGAAGCCCTGCCATCCACCAAAACAACGCTGCCGCGACAATGTCTCGATCGGCACGCTTGTTATCTGGCTCACGGCCATCGGGCCCATGCCTTGTTGCGATCTGGCATCGGTCAATAGAGTACCACGCTGCGAATGGAGGTTCCGGCTTTCATCAATTCAAAGCCCTTGTTGATGTCCTGAAGCGGCATGGTGTGGGTGATCAGGTCATCGATGTTGATCTTGCCATCCATGTACCAGTCGACGATCTTGGGAACGTCCGTGCGACCGCGCGCGCCGCCGAAAGCTGTGCCCTTCCAGACTCGGCCCGTCACCAACTGGAAGGGCCGGGTGGAGATTTCCTGACCTGCACCGGCAACGCCGATGACAACGGAAACACCCCAGCCTTTGTGGCAGCATTCCAGCGCCTGGCGCATGGTTTTGGTGTTGCCGATGCATTCGAAGCTATAGTCCGCGCCGCCTTTGGTGAGGTCGACCAGATAGGGGACGAGGTCGCCCTCGACCTCCTTCGGGTTGACGAAATGGGTCATGCCGAATTTTTCGGCCAAGGCCTTGCGACCGGGGTTGAGGTCGACGCCGATGATCATGTTAGCGCCAGCAAGACGCGCACCCTGGATCACGTTCAGCCCGATGCCGCCCAAGCCAAAGACAACGACATTGGCACCGATTTCCACGCGCGCCGTATTGATGACGGCGCCGATCCCGGTGGTGACGCCGCAGCCGATATAGCAGACCTTGTCAAACGGTGCGTCTTCGCGAATCTTCGCCAGGGCGATTTCCGGGACCACGGTGAAGTTGGCGAAGGTCGAGGTTCCCATGTAGTGAAAGACCTTCTGGCCTCCGATTGAGAAGCGGCTGGTGCCGTCCGGCATCAACCCTTGGCCTTGGGTGGCACGGATTGCCTGGCAGAGATTGGTCTTGCGGCTGAGGCAATATTCGCATTGCCGACATTCCGGCGTGTAAAGTGGAATGACATGGTCGCCCTTCTTCAGCGATGTGACGCCGGGGCCAATATCGACCACGATGCCGGCGCCCTCATGGCCCAGGATGGCAGGGAAAATGCCCTCCGGGTCGTCCCCAGAGAGGGTGAACCAGTCGGTGTGGCAGAGACCCGTTGCCTTGACTTCGACCAGGACTTCACCTGCCTTTGGCCCGGAGAGCTCAACATCGACAATTTCCAACGGTTTGCCGGCCTGTGTCGCCAGGGCTGCCCGGGTTTTCATGATTGTTTCCTATCCGTTTGAGGGACATGCACCGCCAGCACCGCTAGCCTACGTCCTGCAGGTACGAGCCGATTTATAGAAAGGAAATGCTATCGAGAACTTGCCCAAGTCGGAAATTGGACTTTGGATCAAGGCCGCAATCAATGATAATGCTAGCGCGAGGACCGATAAGTGCGGCGTGAGGTTGCATGCCGCCAAACCAATCAATCAACAGGACCCTTCGCGCTGGGGAGGATTGAGATGGCTGTTCTGGAAGCGCCAAATGCGCCGGGCCACCAGGGAGACCGTGGCGGCATCCTGTGGTCTGTGGAAGCGCGCCGCGAGACGCGTACGACCAGGGACGTTGTGTTGTCGGTGTTGGCGGCCATCGCGAACGATGACAGCGAGCTTGTGCTGCTGTTCTGCTCACCGCAATTCCACATTCCCGAAATCGCCGCCGCGGTGGCGGAATATGGCGGTAGCATGCCAGTTGTTGGCTGCACGACTGCCGGGGAGATCACACCGCATGGCTACCAGCACGGGACCATTACTGGGCTGAGCCTCCCCAAGGCACATTTTAACCTGTCCCTGCAATTGTTCGAACAATTGGCCCAGTTCGACCTTGCTGACGGCTTCTCGGCCGCGCGCACGCTTCTCACCCAGCATGAAGCGGCCGAGTTTCATGCCACGATGCCCAATTCCTTCGCGATCCTGCTCAATGACGGCCTGTCGATGCGTGAAGAGGCCATCGCTAGCGCATTCGGCAACGCCCTGGGTCATGTGCCACTCGTCGGTGGCTCGGCTGGGGTCAGCGCCGTCAAGAACGAGCCCAATATGCTGTTGGGTGGCCGCATCCTGACCAATTCCGCAGTATTAATGTTGATTTCGACGGATCTCGACTTCCGTGTGTTCCAAACACAGCACTTCGAGGCGCTGGCGCAGAAACTTGTCATCACCCGTGCCGATCCCTCCCGCCGGGTCGTCATGCAGATCAATGCAGAACCAGCAGCTCAGGAATATGCCAGACTCCTCGGCCTCACGCGTGCGGATCTCACATCCCAGGTTTTCGCCTTGCACCCGCTCGTGGTGCGTGCTGGCGGCAGATTTTACGCTCGGTCGATCCAGAAGGTGAACGATGACGATAGCCTGCAATTCTTCTGTGCGATCGACGAAGGCATTGTGCTGAGCATTGCGCGCAGTGGCGACCTGGTGGCTGATCTGGAGGCCGTCTTCGAGAAATTGCGCAACGATCTCGGGCCTGTGCAGGCGACGATCGGCTTTGACTGCATCCTACGTTATATCGAGATGGAGCAGGGAGACATGCTGACCGACGTCTCGCGATTGCACGACCTCAACAATGTGATCGGGTTCAACACCTATGGTGAACAATTCGGCACAATGCATATGAGCCAGACATTTACCGGCATCGCCTTTGGCCACCCACGATAATATGCAGGACCAGATTACATCGCCTGCGGATAACGACGAGGTCGTCAAGCTGCGGCGCGAAGTTTCAAAACTGCGTGAGATCAATCGCGCCTTAACGCAGCATGTCGAACATAGCCTGGATCTGCAAGGCAACGCCTATCACCTGTTCCAGACCGCTATCTTGCTAGATCGGATGGTGAAGGAACGTACCCGAGAACTCGAGCATGCACTGGAGGCTGTCGCGGGCACAAATCGCGAGTTGAATGAAGCGGTGGCGATGGGCATGACGGCCCAGAACCGACAACGCGACGCGATTAACAGCATTTCTGAAGGCTTTGCAATATTCGATCCGGCCGACAAACTGATCCTCTGCAATCAGCGGTTTCTGGATTTCTGGCCGAATTTGAAGGGGGACGTCCACACCAATATGACGTTCGAAGCGCTGATCAGGTTGGCGATAAAGAACGGCTCGATTGTCACGCCAAGCGATTGTCCGGCCGAGCAATGGATTGCCGACCGCCTGGCGCAGCGGAAAGATATTAAGCGCGGGGGTATAAATCGCTGGGTCTATGCGCTTTCCAACGGTCGGTGGATCCAGGTCAATGACCGGCCCTCGCTTGAGGGCGGCATTGCCTCGATCTACACCGACATCACCGACGTCAAGGACGCCGAGCGCCAGGAGCGCGAGCAGGCTTTGGCGGAGCGATCGCGCCATCTGCAGGCGACACTCGAAAGTATGTCGATCGGTGTTGCCGTGTTCGATCGGGAACAGCGACTTATGACCGTGAACCAGCGTTATGGCGAGCTGCTGGAGCTACCGGCAAGTCTGTTGACCGTGGGCGCCACATTGCAGAGTTTCCAGCGCTTCAATGATCTTCGCAACGTTCCGGAGCTGGGTGTTACATCACCGCTCGTCACAACGAATGCGACCACGCCATCCGAGGTGAGTGTCAACGGCAGGTGGTTTGCGATCAAGCGGGATCCCATGCCAGATGGTGGGTTCGTCTTATCCTGTGCAGAGATCACTGAGCGTCGGCTGGCTGAGGAGGCTGTGCACGACCGGGAGGAGCGCATCCGCCTGTTCGCAAACGCCATGCCGACCATGATGTGCTACATCGACGAAATCGAGCAGTACCAATTCGTCAATCGAGCGTATCGCACGTCGTTCGGGCGCAACGGCAAGAAGATTCTCGGGCGCAAGATGCGGGCTGTCCTGGGCGAGGAGGAATACAATCTTCGCCGGCCGTATATCGAACGCGTGCTGAGCGGATCGACGGTCGTCTTCGAACTGACGCTGCCGTCGGCGGACGGCGAGCCTCGTTTTGGGCTAGCGACTTACGTGCCGCATCGCGACAGCAACGGTCGCATCATCGGCTTTTTCACGCTGGTACAGGATATTACAGAGCGGCGCCGGGCACAGCGCATCCTGGAGGCTGCAAACGAGGAACTGGAGCGGCGCGTTCATGAACGTACGGCTTCTCTCCAGCAGCTCAATGAAACTTTGCTAGGTGAAGTGGTCGAACGGCGGCGGATCGCCGGTGAGCTGCAGCAGGCGAAAATTCAGGCGGATCGCGCGAATCTGAGCAAGACGCAGTTCCTGGCCGACGCCAGCCACGATCTGTTGCAGCCGCTCAATGCGGCACGGCTTTTTGTCGCCGCTATTCAGGATCAGCCGGTGCCTGACGATTTGCTTCGCTTGATCAGTCGGGTAGATCGCGCGTTGTCGAACGTCGAAGACATTCTCAATATCCTCCTCGATATTTCGAAGCTCGATGCCGGCAAGGTCGCGGTCAATATCAGGCGAGCGCCACTGGCGGCGTTGATGGCCGCCCTCTTTGAGGAGATTGCGCCTCTTGCCAATCGTAACGGCGTCAGCGTTACCCTCATGCCATGTTCGCTCAATGTGAAAACAGACGTGCCGCTCTTGCGCCGTTTGCTGCAGAACTTTCTCACCAATGCCTGCCGTTACGCACCCAATGGACGGATTCTTTTTGGCGCTCGTCGTCGCGGGTCCTTTGTCGAATTGCAGGTGATCGATACTGGAATCGGCATCCCCAAGGACAAGCTCAACGAGATCTTCGAGGAATTCCGGCGATTCACGGAGATCGGTGGCGAGGGATACGGGCTCGGACTTTCGATTGTGCGTCGTATCAGCCGGCTCATCAACTGCCCGGTTCAGGTGCGCTCGAAGCTGGGGAGGGGTTCCATGTTTTCGGTTTCTGTACCGATCGCAACCGGTGTCAGCGAGCCGGTGGAGGTGGGGCCGCCGACGGTTGCCGAGCGCGCGAGTGTTGGAGGCATTCGGGTGGTTGTCGTTGAAAACGAGCCAGACGTTCTCGACGGCATGGCCGGCTTGCTAAATACATGGCGCTGCGACGTGATCGCCGCGTCCGACGAAGCGGGCGCTCTTGCGGAGCTGGTGCGGCGTGGTGACCGCCCAGATATCATTCTGGCGGATTTTCATCTCGATCGAGGGCGCGTCGGAACGGACGTCATCGCCGCCATTCGAAAACACTGCAATGCCGACGTGCCGGCAGCGATCATTACCGCAGACCGCAATTCCGAAATCCAGCATTTAGTGCAGCAGATGGGGGCTACATTGCTGGTCAAGCCAATCA
Organism: Dongia sp. P2_B8; assembly: GCF_056404715.1. NCBI lineage: Bacteria > Pseudomonadati > Pseudomonadota > Alphaproteobacteria > Rhodospirillales > Dongiaceae > Dongia > Dongia sp. P2_B8. The sequence goes on from NZ_JBFUDM010000001.1 coordinate 133,793, forward strand.
AGCCGGCTCGATTACGAGCGCTGATCTCGTCTGTCCGGTGATGAGAGGTGCCGACTATACTTCTCATAGCGGATGACGGCCTGCGTTCGGCTGGAGACACCAAGTTTCTGCAGCAGGCTCGAGACGTGAGATTTGACCGTCGTCATCTGCACATCAATTTCATAGGCGATGCACTTGTTCGGCATCCCTTGCGCCATGAGTTCGAGAACCTTTCGCTGCTGATTGGTCAGTAGCTCAAATCGACAGAGAAGGGAGTCGTCAATGCCTTCATCGTCATCGGTGGGCGTGGCAACCTTATCGTCTGCCGGCATATAAATACCGCCATCAAGAACGGTCTGGATGGCGCTGGCGAAATGAGCTCGAGGCAGCGACTTAGGAATGTAGGCGGCGGCGCCGGCATCAAAACATTCGCGAATGACGACGTTGTCTGTCAACGCGGAGATGACTGCGATCGGTACATCCGGCCGCCGGGTTCGAAGCGCACGTACGCCCTTGACGCCACTTACGCCGGGCATGCGCAGATCAAGCAGAATGAGATCAATGTCGGCGCTGTTGGCTATGTGATCGAAGGCTTCGGAGAGCGATCCAGATTCAATCACATCGATATCGTGTTGCATGCCCCGAAGAGCGTCCACGATTGCCTCGCGAAACAGAGGATGATCATCAGCGACAAGCACGGTCATCATGGTAGCGTCCTCCCAGGACAAACGTTTTAAAGATTGAAGTCCTATTCCCTAGTCGTGTCAACCCGCGCGTTGTCGTAGTTACAGAAATGTCCGTCCATGAACCCGCCGCCGGACCTTTGCTTGCGACAAGTATGGTGGCGCGAGCGCCGATCTGTGGCTTCCATGTCGAATGCGTTGCGACCGGGAGAAAGCTCGTGTGCGCCGAACAATGGCAAGCAGAGATCTGAAGCGATCTTGCCATGACAGTGACACTCCTTCACTTGAGGAGTAGACCCTGTTCTTCTCGCCTGATCATACCAAAGTGGAATTGACATGCTGACGGCAGCGGGATCGGTCCTCCCGTGATCTGCAGCCATCTTGTTGACACCTGCGCCTGCGGTGCTAGCAGACCGTTGCAGTGCAGCAGATCGAATATGTATCCATCGCGCTGCAACGCTTCAGCGTCACTTGGATGCTGGATTTACCGATAGTGGCGCTGTAATGTTGGCCCAATACAAAAGAGTCTCAGTGTCGTTGCGCCCGGCAGGAGTGCCTGGATCCCACTTGATGATCGATTGATGATGCATCGCATTGCATCTGCGGTGTTTATCTCAAACCTTGTTACTGCCAAGAAACCTTCGTCATTGACGCGTAGATGTCTGGCCGATCATCGGCCTGATGTTCCATTTCTGGTTGGGAAGGGGACGGCGATGAATGACCGTACTAAGCAAGCCGGCAGAGGACGTGAAGCTGCTGGGATGATGCGCCGCGGATTATATTCCGCATTTGTTGCTGGCTTAGGCCTGATATTCGCCTCGCCCCTCATTGCGGATGACCTGGTGCCGTCAGGTGCGGTTCGCATTGAACAAGTCCAGATTGCATTCATTGGCAGTGGAAATCTCGGCGGCGGGACGTTGACGGTCGGTGGCAGGAAATATGACTTTACGGTCGGTGGCCTCGGTGTTGGCGGCATCGGACTGTCTAAGATGGTTGCAACCGGCACCGTCTACAACTTGCGCAACATTGAAGATTTTGATGGCGCCTATGTACAGGGACGCTATGGCTTGGCCCTTGGCAATCTAAGCGCCGGCGAGTTGGTCTTAGGAAATACGAAGGGCGTCGTTCTGAAGCTAAAAGCAGAACGCACTGGCCTCGCACTCTCACTGGGCGGCGATGCCGTCTACATCGATCTCGATTGATTTGAGGGAGAAAGCCATGCTGAGCTTGACGCATGTCGCGATGATATTCGGTCTGCTGTGTGGTGCTGTCATGACATCATCGCCGGCATTCGCTGGAGAAGAACAGACTCTCAAGGCATTTGCCGCCTGGCAAGGGCGCGGCCAGATGTTTGATACCGGGCCAGACCGCACCACCTTTGTGGGGTCATTCACTGGCATGATCTTTGTCGAAACGGAGAAAGGCCCGCTTGATGCTGGCTTTATGGTTTGTCCGGCGATCGTTGACGTGAACCCCAAAGACGGCACGCAGGAAGGCAAAGGACGCTGCACGATCTCGGCAAAGGATGGTTCGCGCGCGTACGCCGATATTGCATGCAAAGGCGTTCACATGGTCGGATGCGATGGTGAGTTCACCTTTACCGGCGGCACCGACCGATTTGCCGGCATCACGGGTGGCGGCCCCATCACGATCCGAAGCGGTCTGCAGGAATTCACCGGAACCGGCGGCAACGTCGTTCAGGAATCGGCCGGCGGCATCATTATCTGGCCGAAGCTTACTTACAAGTTGCCATAGATCGGGATCGTGACTTCGCGCGGGATAGAAGCAGCGAATGGAGGGTGCGATGGGAGGCAGCATAAGTCGGTACTGTGGCCTGCCTGCAGTGTTGACGCTTATGGTCACGCTGGCGGCGCCTGGGACGCTGGCTACTGCGTTCGCGCAGTCACCCATCAGCTATCCTGGGAACGGCCAGAGCTTGGAGCAACAAGCAAAAGACGAAGCGGAGTGTCGCGCGTGGGCAACCCAGCAGACCGGCATTTACCCTTATCAATCTCCGCCTCAATATTACGGCAATTCCTACGCGCCGAGCGGCAATATTGTGCGAGGTGCGGCAGGTGGTGCCGCTCTCGGGGCAGTAGGTGGTGCGATCGGGGGTGATGCCGGGAAGGGCGCCGCGATCGGTGCTGGCGTGGGCGCTACCGCGGGGCTGCTTAAAAATGGTCGCGAACGCCGGCAGCAAGCTCGTGCGAGCGACGAGTCGGCAGCTCAATATCAGGCGGAGCTCAACAACTACAACAATGCTTTTGGCGCTTGCATGCAGGGGCGTGCATATACGGTGCGCTGACCAGCATAGCCGCGCCAAATCGTGTTGGCCATTTGCCGGCGACTGATATGATCTCTTGGCAGATCATATCTCGGGGATGTTTTCCTTGAAGATGACTTGCAATCGCGGCGGATGCCCTTCGTATGGCGTGCCCCTCACGGCATGGCTGAGGATGTTGAGCGCTTCGCGCGCTTCGACCCGCGGGTTTTGATCGATCACGGCATCGAGTGTGCCGTCGAGCAGCAACTCCTTGGTGCCTTCGGTTGCTTCATGCCCGAGAAAGACAATGGCATGTTCCCGCTTGCGTTCCTTGAGCGCTCTGGCGATACCTATATTGCCGCCACCGACATTGTAGATGGCCGCCAGATCAGGGTGACGATCGAGCAGGGCTGATGCTTCAGCATAAGCCTTTTCCCGGTCATCCCGCATTTCCCGAAGTTCGACAATCTGAATATTTGGGAACTCTTCCATCAGGATATGACGGAAGCCCATCTCGCGCTCCTGGTGCCCGCGGTAGGAGAGGGAGCCGGCAAAGAGTGCGACCTTGGCTGGCTTTTCAGCCCCCAGGAACCGGGCAAGTAGATAGCCGGCCAGGCGACCCGCCGCGCGATTGTCGATGCCGATATAGGCGACACGCGGCACATGAAGGATGTCGGAGGCGATCGTCACCACCTTGACGTCGTTAGCCGCGAGCGCCCGGATCGCCTCGCGCACGGTCGGGTGGTCGAGGGCGATGACGCCCACGCCGTGGGTCTGGCCGCGTAGATCGTGCAGGGCGCGCGCCAGGGATTCAGGGCTGAAGCCTTCGATCATGGAGACGCGAACGTCGAGATCGGGGCGCATTGCCGCCTGAGTTTCGATCTGGCGCTGTAGCATTTTGATGAAGGTGTTGGTGCCGGCGGGAAGAGTGAAATCGAGCCGGACGACGGGGCCGACAGCCGACGGGGGCAGGGCGTTGGCACTCGTCCCATCGGCGATATATCCCAGCCGCTGGGCGGTCTCGAGAACGATTTCCCGGGTGCGCGACCGCACGCCGGATCTGTTATTGAGCACACGGTCTACTGTCGCCGTGGAGACGCCCGCTTCGCGCGCAATGTCGGTCAGGGTAGATCGCACAACCATTCGTTCCTTCTGTTTAGTCCGTCTCAGTGACTGGAAGCCCGTCGCGATAAAGCCGCCCCGATAAATCCATCCTGGGGCAAGCTAACTCAGCCGTCGCTGATTCTGATGTAAATTGATGTGCCCTGCGACATCCCGCGGGCACGCCATTTTTCTGCCTGACCCCCAACGCCGTTCCAGTCGGCCCCTCTCATTCAATCAAATCCAAGCATTTTTACTGACACCCATCAGATTTCAATGCGGAATCGTCAAAACAAGCTTCTTTTTGATGTTTTTTGATCGTTATTGATGTTGACAACATAAAATAACATCGTCAATCTCCATCATAAGGGCCGCGGAGCAACTGCAGCCCACGCTGGGAGAGAAAAATGTCGCACTTCAACCGCATATCGCGGCGCCGCTTATTGGCGTCCGGAGGTAAGGCTGCTGTCCTGATTGCAGCTGGTATGGCGCCCAAATTCATCCGCCCCGGCCGCGCCTACGCGGCCGACGCGTTGGCGCCAGGCATGATCGGCGGACCGACGGGTTTTGATGGTGCCGAACGCTATCAGTACGGTGCCGACACACCGGAAGGCCGTGCCGTCGAGGCGGTCAAGGTGATGAAGGGGGCCGGCAAGGCCCCAGCGAAAATCGTGCTTGGCCTGTCCGATGGGTCGATCGGCCAGTTGACGAAGCCGTTTCCCGAAGGCGCACCCTCGATCAAGGATCTCTGGGAAAAGGAAACCGGCATTCCACTCGAGATCATCGGAGTCCCGAACGGCCAGGAATTCACCAAGACGATGCAGGACATCTCCACGAAAGGTGGTGCCTACGACATCTACGCCGTGGAGTGGAATCGCCTCGGGGATCTTGCTGAAACCGGTGGTATCCTGAAGCTCGACGATTTTGTGGCCGCCCACAAACCGGAATGGGACGATCCCGAGCGCGGTTATGTGAACGGTGCGAAGGGCGTCTCGCTGCTCAATCAGTATCGCGGGTCGACCTATGGTGTATCCCTGGACGGCGATTTTCAGACCTGGGTCTATCGCTCGGATCTCTTCGGCGACGAAGGCGAGAAGAAGGCTTTCGCCGACCAGCATGGCTATGAGCTGGCGCCGCCCCGGACATGGAAACAAATGGATGAGGTTGCGGCCTTCTTCCATCGTCCTGACAAGGGATTGTTCGGATCGACGGACCTGCGCAATCAAGGTTGGGGCTATACCAACTGGTACCAGCGCTATGTGTCGATGGGCTCACCCAACCAGTTCCTGTTCGACGACAGCGGAAAACCGCTGATCAATTCCGATGCCGGCATTGCCGCCACCAATGAATATATCGCCTCGCTCGCCCACCATTCTCCCGATGCCATCTCCTGGGGCTGGCCGGAGCAATACGGCAACTTTGCCAAAGGTGGCGCAGCGATGACCTGCGCTTTCTCCAACCTGCCGAAATTCCTCGACAATGCAGGCAATGCGGATTCGAAGGTCACCGGCAAGATCGGGTCGATGCTACCGCCCGGGCGTGAGATCGATGGCAACCTAATCAGCAGGTCCGTGCTGTGGCTCAATCTGTCGGCGTCGGTCTCGTCCCAGGCCGAGCATCCGGAAGCCTGCTATCTGTTCCTGCAATGGTTGGGGTCGAGCCGCATCTATGCCTGGATGACGGCAAATCCAGGCGGCTATTTCGATCCGTTCCGCATGTCGGATTTCTCTGATCCGTTGGTACGCCAGACCTACCACGCCTATCACATGGACGTGGTCCGCGAGACAGTGGCGCGCACGGTGCCAACGATCAACTACCCAGGTGCCACCGCCTTTCACAATGCTCTTGACGAAAATCTGATGGCGGCGCTCACCAAGGCAAAGTCAGCAGAACAGGCGATGGCTGACACAGAGGCTGAATGGAGGAAAATCGCGCGGCGGACGGGCGAAGGCAAACTCCTTGACGCCATCAAGGCGAATAAGGAAGCCTGGCCGACGATTGTCGATCCGCTCGGCTGACTCCTCCCAGTCAGTCGACGCTTGGAGGGAGGGGCGGTGCCCCTCCCTCGTTTTAACCGAGATTTTTGACGATCGCTCCCAATGACACGTTCAGTACCCTTTCAAATATTCCGCTACGCTGCAATCCTGGCAGCCATGGCGGTGACGCTCGTCCCGATCGTCTGGATGATGTCGATGGCCTTCAAACCGATCGCCGAATGGTCGGCGACCGGCGCCGATCTGACTTGGTGGCCGAAAAATCCGACACTCAGCAATTTCCAGTTCGTCTTTGGTGAATCAACAACCAACCTCATCGTCGCACTCGACCGCACCGCTATTAAGCCGATCGTTTCCTCGCTGTTATCGGCGGTGTTCGGGACGGTGATTGCAATGTCTGCGGGAACGGCCGCCGCCTACGGTCTGTCGCGTTTCGGCGCTGGTCAGAATTTGCCACTGGCACTCATTCAGTTGCGGTTGTTTCCGCCCATGGCCGTCATGATTCCGGTGATGATCATGTGGTCCGTTCTGGGCTTTATGGACAGTTGGTGGGGGTTGGCTCTCATCTATGGCATTGTGACGCTACCCTTCGCCTTCTGGCTCATGAAAACGTTCTTTGACGACATGCCGCGGGAGATCGAGGAGGCGGCTCTGGTCGAGGGCTGCTCGCGCCTGCGCGTCTTTACTCGCATCACGCTGCCCATGATGCGGGCACCACTGGCAAGTGCCGCCCTGTTTGTCTTTATCCTCAACTGGTCGGATTATCTTATTGCCCTGCTGCTCACGACGCGGGAATGGGTGACAATCCCAGTCTATATGACCTCGCTCTCCTCCTCCATGACCGGCCAGCTATATGGTGCCAAGGCAGCACTCGGCCTCATCGCGGCGGTGCCACCGGTGATCATGGGCATTGCCATCCAGCGCCACCTGGTGCGCGGGCTGACCTTTGGAGCCCTTAAGCAATGAGCTCGGTCATCGTCCCAGTCAACGAACAGGCGCCAATCGTGGGTACCAACATTGGATTACCGATGGCGCAGGTCCGTCCGGCCCACAATGCGGAAGCCGCGCGTCTTGGCCTGCGTCTGACGCTGCCGGCGCAGATACTGGTCCTGTTCATTGCCGTGTTTCCGCTCCTGATGCAGCTCTACATCAGCCTCACCGACTGGTCGCCTTTGTCTGGCGTGCAATGGTGGAATGCATGGCAGCTCTGGAATGGTCTTGCGAATTATCCGGACCTTGCTGCCGATGCAAGGTTCTGGAGCGCTCTGTGGCGGACGTTCATTGTGATGATCGTCTGCGTGCCGGCGGAATTCCTGCTGGGTCTGGCGCTCGCCATCTTGTTCGCTGACGATTTTCTCGGCAAACGGATCTTTTACTCGATCTTGCTGATGCCGATGATGGTAGTCCCTGCTGTCGCCGGCTACATGTTCTTCATGCTGTTCCAGTCAGATGGGCCGATTAACGATATTCTGTCTTCCCTGACTGGCCTGCAGATAACAGTTGCCTGGCTGTCGGACCCGACACTAGCGCTCATCGCGGTGATGATTGCCGATATATGGCAATGGACGCCGTTGATGTTTCTCATCTTGCTGGCCGGCCTCGTGGGCGTGCCGGATGACCAGATCAAAGCAGCCACGTTGCTGGGCGCCAATTCATGGCAGCGGTTCACGACCATCGTTCTGCCCAAGATGAAAACGATTATCGTCATTGCTCTCGCTATCCGCGTCATCGAGAATTTCAAGATCTTCGATACACTCAATATCATGACTGGCGGTGGTCCGGGCGTCGCGACGGAAACCATCTCTGTCTACATCTATAAAGTCACGACCCAGGATCTGATCTGGAGCTATGTCGCGGCAATCGCCCTTGCCATCCTGGTTCTGCTGTCGATTGCCGCCGTGTTCGGCATGAAGCGCATGGCCACAGCGCGGCAGGCGGTGTGATATGAGCACCATTCGCCTCCAGAATTTGGTCAAGAAGTTCGGCGATTTCACGGCATTGAAGACGATGGACCTCGACATTGCCGATGGCGAGTTCATGGCGCTGCTGGGGCCATCCGGCTGCGGCAAGTCGACAACCATGAATATGATCGCCGGCATGGTTGACCCAACGAGCGGCCGCATCATGTTCGGGGATCGTGACGTTACCGACATGCCGATGGGACGCCGCGGCGTCGGATTCGTGTTCCAGAATTACGCCATCTTTACCCATATGACGGTTCGCGACAACCTTGCCTACGGCCCGAAAATGCGGGGCGACAGCAAAGGTGAAATCGAGCGCCGAGTTCGAGCCATCGCGGAGCTGTTGGAGCTCGCATCCATGTTGGATCGGAAGGCAGACCGGTTGTCCGTCAACATCCTGCAGCGCGTGGCAATCGGCCGTTCGGCGATCCTGGAGCCAGCTATCTTTCTGCTCGACGAGCCGCTGTCCAATGTCGATGCTGCGTTTCGTGCCGTGATGCGGACCGAGCTCAAACACCTGCAGCGCCAGTTCAAGCAGACCATGGTCTATGTGACGCATGATCAGCTTGAGGCGATGACCATGGCAGACCGGATCGCTGTCATGGATCATGGTGTGCTGCAACAGGTCGGCTCGCCGCTCGAAGTCTATAATAATCCGGCCAATGTCTTTGTTGCCCAGTTCATCGGCGCACCAGGCATGAACTTGCTCAAGGGTGTGCCTTGCATGACGGATCGCGGGCTGGCGATCGATCTGGGTTCGCTCGGCATAACACCACCTTTGTCGCCGTCGCTGGCCTCGGCCGTCGGCAATGCCTCCGGCGAGGTACTCTATGGCTGCCGTCCGGAGCAAATGACACTGGCCTCCGGCGGGCAGGGTATTTCCCTGGTGGTCCGGTTTGTCGAACGGATCGGAGCGCGGACCATCGTCCACTTCAGCGACGAGGCCGCAACGGCGAAGGCAGTATTTGACAACGATATCCGGATAAAGATCGGCGATGTCGTGACGGTCGCACCGGTGCCAGAAGCGACCCGTATCTTCGATGCAGCAAGCGGTCTGGCGATCAGGGCGGAGGCCGCCAATGGTTGACATTGCATTTCGCAACGTAACGAAGCGATACGGCAGGACAATGGCTCTCGTGAATGCGACCTTTACCGTCGATGACAACGAGTTTTTCTGCTTCTTCGGCCCGCCGCTTTCCGGAAAATCGACAATTCTGCGACTGATCCTAGGGTTAGAGACCCCGGATGAAGGTGAGATTCTGATCGGTGGCAAACTTGCCAATCAGATGTCACCCGCAGAGCGGAATGTCGCCATGGTATTTCAGAATTTGGCGCTTTTCCCGCATCTGACCGCGCGCGGCAACATCCGCTTCCCGCTGGTCGAGCGGCGGATCGCAGAGCCTGAGATTGTAGCGCGCGTGCAAAGCGTTTCCGACAAACTGCACATCGGCCATATCCTGCACAAGCTGCCTGGGCAGCTTTCAGGTGGCGAGCGCCAGCGTGTCGCAATAGCCCGCGCCCTGGTGCGCGATCCGGCCGCCTATCTCATGGACGACCCCATCTCCGCCTTGGACGCCCGGCTTCGGGAGGAGATGCGCGTCGAACTGAAACGCATTCAGCGCGAACTTGGCAAGACGCTGATCTATGTGACCCATGACCAGGAAGAGGCGATGTCAGTCGCCGATCGTATGGCGATCCTGGAAGGTGGTCATATTCGCCAGATCGGCACGCCCATCGACATCTACGATCATCCAGCCAGTGTCTATGTCGCGCGCCTGCTAGGCTCGCCTATGATGAATGTCTTAACGTCAGTGTATGGCGACGACGGTTTGTCGGCTGCTGGTGGCGCCATTCGAATTGCCCTTCCTGGCATCCCGGCTGATACCGTAGAAATTGGCCTGCGGCCGGAGGATATCAAATTGCAACGCTGGACCGACGATACCAAAGGTCGGCCGGCCAAAGTGTTCGAAGTGGAGCCGCTGGGCGGTTACACTGTCATCACCTTGGAGGCTGGGGAGACACGTCTTCGGGCACTCATTCGGGGGCAGCCGGATATCAGAGCGGACTCGTTGGTATCGATCGTCTGCGAACCGAATCGCGTTCACTATTTCGGCCATGGCGGCGGAGCGCTGGCACAATGACAGCGGCCTTGCAAACGATCGGCGAGGGGGAGAGAAAAATGGCTGGGGCGACAAAATTCCAACCGGATGTCACCGTCGGGGCTAAGACATTCAAGATCGGCTGCATCGGCGCTGGCATGATCATGGCGGAATGCCATCTGGCCGCTTATCGGGAGGCTGGCTTCCCGGTAGTGCGATTGCCTCGCGCACCAGAGCCAACGCGGCCAAGGTAGCGGAGCGATGGCATATTCCTATGGTCCACGACGCGCCGGAAGCGCTGATCGCCGATGCTAGCGTCGATATCATTGATCTCGCTTTTCCGCCGGACCAGCAACCTGCTTTAATTCGACAGGCCTTCAAGCAGAGGCATATCAAGGCCATTCTGGCGCAGAAGCCGCTAGCATTATCGCTCGACGACGCAATCAAGCTGCGCGATGAGGCGGCGGCCGCGGGCAAAATTCTCTCGGTCAACCAGAATATGCGCTACGACCAGTCCATGCGAGTTCTCAAGCAGATTGTTGATGGCGGCGAGCTTGGAGACATCGTATTCGCCCAGATCGACATGCACGCCATCCCGCATTGGCAATCGTTCCTGGAAGGGTATGACCGACTGACATTGGCCAATATGAGTGTGCATCATTTGGATGTCTTGCGCTTCCTTTTTGGCGACCCGGAAGAAATTACGAGCCTGACCCGCCGAGATCCACGTACCAAGTTCGATCATGTCGATGGTATCACCATCTCGACCTTGAAATTTCCATCTGGTGTTCTAGCGGTGTCGCTGGAGGACGTCTGGTCGGGCCCACGGCGGGAGGGATATAAGGATGATCAGCATATCGACTGGCGCGTCGAGGGAACGCTGGGCGTCGCCAAGGGCACCATCGGCTGGCCGACGGGTGCCGCGTCGACACTCACCTATGCATCTGCCGAGACGACAGGCGGCAACTGGGTCTCGCCACAATGGGCCACGATGTGGTTCCCGCATGCCTTCATCGGTGTAATGGCGCAGCTGCAGGATGCGCTGGCGACAGGTATGCCACCGGCGCTGTCTGTTGCCGACAATGTCAAGACTATGGCGCTGATCGAAGCCGGCTATCGTTCCATTGACCAACGCCGCACTGTCAAGCTTTCCGAGATCTCCATAAAATAAAGACCAACCAACACCTAGTCTGGGAGGACTAAACCATGATGCAAGCAGGCATTTTTACGGGATACTTTCCATATGGCCTCGAAGAAACTGCGCAGAAAATCCGGGCGCAGAACTTCAACACTGTGCAGCTCGATCTGCATTTCAAGGACATCGATCTCTCTGCCGGGAAAATCACCAAGGACAAAGCGAAAAAGGTTCGCGACGTGTTCCGCGACAACCATCTGCCAGTGTGCTGCATCTCCGGTTACACCAACATCATTCATCCCGATAAGACAGAGCGGGAGAAGCGGGTCGGCTATCTCAAGGAGATCATCCGTAACGCACGCCATTTCGGTACGCCCTATGTCATCTCGGAAACCGGCACCTACAACACAGAATCCGACTGGGTGCATCACCCTAAGAACAAGACTGAAGAAGGTTTTGAAGAGTGCCGCAAGGTCATCGCTGACCTGTCGCAGACGGCCTACGACCATGGTGCCGTCTTCCTGCTCGAGACCTATGTGAATAATGTCGTGGGCTCTGTGGAGGAAACCGTGAAGATGTTTGCGCAGGTCGATCATCCCGGTTTGGGTCTGCTGATGGATCCGACCAACTATTTCGAGAATCATAACATCGACAAGATCGACCAGATTCTAAACCAAGTCTTTGATACACTGACTGATAAGATCCGGATCGCGCACGCCAAGGATGTCAAACGCGCTGGTGGCGACAAGAGTGAAAAGCACGCCGACATCGGCGATACAGATGCGTTAGAGAGCCATACGTTCCGAGGGGTCGGCGAGATCGAGTTGCCAGCGCCGGGCCTGGGATCGCTCAACTACGATCTCTATCTGCAGCGGCTGTCCGAAAAGCACCCGAATATCCCTGTCATCATCGAACATCTTTCCGAGGACGACGTCTCGAGGGCGAAAAAGTTCCTGGATGGAAAGTTCCGCGCTAACGGACTTTGAGCGCTGAACAGTCGGGGTTCACTATGGCGAGATCAATGGATCACATGGGCCAATCACGCGATGGGAGCGAAAGATATGCCGCGCTGCCATGCTGCCGGACGGTTCTCTCCAAAGATCTCACCGATGGGCCCCTGCCGGCGGGTTGTCATGGTTGAGCTCTATGGTCAGGCATTGTCGCGCCGCCAGATTGCCGAACGGGCTGGTATGCTCTCGCAGTTTGCGGGGGTCCGCCTGATGACACTCGGCGACGGGGTTGAACGGGGAATTCGCATGCTCGAATTCCGTACCGGTACCGGGCTGCGCTTCACTGTTCTTGTCGACCGCGCCATGGACATCGCCGATTGTGAGTTCAAAGGCCTTGCAATTGGGTGGCATTCCCCGGCGGGCTTTCGTCATCCCGGCCTCCATGAATATGAGGGAGAGGGTGGTTTGGCATGGGCCCGGTCATTTTCCGGTTTGCTGGTCACTTGCGGCCTCGATCATATTCTTTTTATGAATGACGTGCCGGCTGACACCTATCTCTACCCGCCGAAGAAGACGATTGCGCATTCTCTGCATGGACGGATCAGCACGATCCCGGCACGTCTTACCGGCTATGGTGAGACTTGGGACGGTGATCGCTGCGTTTTATGGGCGGAAGGTATCGTCCAGCAGTCGACCGTGTTTGGCGAAGATCTGCACCTCATTCGCCGTATCGAGGTGGATGTGGGGAGCAACGAAATCCGGTTGAAAGACCGAGTGGTCAATCACGGTTTCTATCGAACGCCGCATATGTATTTCTATCACATCAATGTCAGTCATCCGCTACTTGATGACGGCTCACGCTATCTGGCACCTATCAAGGATGTCGTATGGGCGGCGCACGCAGGCGCAAGTTATGACGCGCAGAATGTCGGCTATCGGACCATGCCGGCGCCGCGGCAAAAGTTCCAGGAGCAGGTCTGGCAACATGAGCTCGACGCCGACCAAGCTGGCGAAGTACCCGTTGCTGTCATCAACGATCGCCTGAAAATCGGCTTGGAAGTGATCACCCGCAAAGATCAGCTACCTTGCATGTATCAGTGGCAAAATTTCCAGGCCGGCCAGTATGCGCTGGGTATCGAACCCTCAACGCATCATGTGCTTGGCAATCTGGCTGCGCGTGAGCGCGCCGAAATGATTTGGCTTGAGCATGATGAGAGCCGCTCTTACGACGCAACTTTTCGCATCGTTGACGGGGCCGAACAGATTGCGGCGGTGGAAAGGAGAATCTCGACCATCGCGCGACAGCCTGCAGAGGACTATCCGCGACCATCGGGCGATTTTCCGCGTATCGGTGGGAGGTTGTGATGAAGATAGGTATCAACGGATCGACAGGTCCGATCAGACGAGATTATAGCCTAGTTGGAGAGAGTACGCGCTACGCGATCGACAGCGGCCTCACTATGGCGCAATGGTATCGAACCGATGTGCCGCGCAAGACTATGAAAGACCTCATGCGCCGCTCTGACGGTCCGGCAATACGGGACTCTGTCATCTGGATCGGGTCGCTGCTCCTGTCGGCTGCGGGAGGCATCTATTTCTGGAACAGCTGGGAATGTGTGCCATTCTTCTTTGTATATGGGGTCCTATATGGTTCGGCCAGTGATGCACGCTGGCATGAATGCGGCCACGGTACGGCCTTTATGACGCGATGGATGAATGACGTCATCTATCATATTGCGAGTTTCATGCTGATGCGCAATCCCGTGACCTGGCGCTGGAGTCACGTGCGGCATCATACCGATACGATCATCGTCGGTCGCGACGCCGAAATAGCCGTCATGCGGCCGCCCAACTTATGGCGCGTGGCGCTCGGATTTGTCGGTATTGTCGACGTCTGGCATTCGATCTTGGCTCTGGCGCAGAATGCGCTCGGTAGATTGAGTTCGGCTGAGCGTAGCTTCATTCCAGAAATGGAGCAGGCCAAGGCGATATGGGCAGCGCGCTATCATGTTGCTATCTATCTGGCGACGCTCGCCTTGTCGTTGAGCCTCCTGTCCTGGCTACCGTTGATGCTGATCGGTTTACCGCGCATGTATGGCTGCTGGCATATGCTAATGACCGGCTTGCTGCAGCATGGCGGCCTTGCTGACAATGTGACAGATCATCGCCTCAATACCCGTACTGTCTATATGAATCGGATCAGTCGGTTTCTTTATTGGAATATGAACTATCACATCGAGCACCACATGTTTCCGATGGTGCCTTATCACGCCTTGCCCAAGCTCCATGAGCTGATCAAACATGATTTGCCGGCCCCCAATCCGTCGATATTTCATGCTTTTCGAGAGATGATCGCGGCCTTCCTGCGCCAGCGACATGATCTGGAGTATTTTGTTCTGCGTGGTCTGCCCCCGACGGCACAGCCTTATCGTATCAACGTAGACCTTCCCAACGTATCTTCGTTGGCGGAATAGGGTGAAAGATGAGAGTTAAGATATCGACGACGGGTATCCGGGTTCCTTTTCAGTGACTACATGGATGATCGAGAATGAGTGGTTGGGTTGAACTATGTGCAGTGGATGACATCGATGAGGAGGACGTGATTCGCGTCGATCGGGCGGGACGCACCTTCGCCGTCTATCGATCCCCAGAGAATGAGTTCTTCGCCACTGAAGGGCTCTGTACACACGAGAAAGTGCATCTCGCCGATGGACTGGTGATGGGTGACATCATCGAATGCCCCAAGCACAATGGCAGATTCAACTACAAGACCGGTCAAGCCAAGGGCGCGCCAGTCTGCATCAATCTTCGAACTTTTCTGGTCAGAATTGCAGCTGGCAAAGTCATGGTCGAGATCGCGTGATGTACTATTGCAAGCGTGCAAGGCGAGACAGTGAGCGTTAGCAGCTCTGCAGGAATGGTGATTGTCGGCGCGGGTGAGTGTGGTACGCGCGCTGCTTTCGCGTTGCGTGAACATGGCTTCACCGGTCCAGTCTCTCTGATTGGAGCCGAAGGACATCTGCCCTATGAACGACCACCATTGTCAAAACAGACCGTCGTCCAGGCAACAGAACCCGCGCCGAAGGCGATTGCCGACGCTGCCCACTTTTCCGACGCCGGCATAACTCTCATGAGAACCACGAAGGTGGACTGCATCGATAGGGCCGACCGACTCCTCCACCTCGATGGCAAAGGCGAAATCCGCTATGATCGACTGCTTTTGGCAACCGGCGCGGAACCGCGCCGCTTAACCAACGTACATAAGAATCGCCACTGCTTCTATCTCCGAACCTTCGAAGATGCCCTCGCTCTTAGGCCGCATTTTGCGCGACAACGCCGCGTCGCCATCATCGGCGGCGGTTTCATTGGCTTGGAACTGGCTGCATCGGCGCGTAGCGTTGGCTGCACGGTCACTGTGATTGAGGCGCAGCCTCGCATCTTGATGCGCGGCGTACCTGCCGACATCGCTGCAGTGGTCCAGGACAGACATGAAATGCAGGGCGTCCGGATTGTCTGCGGTCAGAACATCGTCGCGATCGATGAGATGAAGGACGATGTCGACATCTCACTGGCGAACGGAGAGACGATTGCTGCCGACCTGGCAGTCATCGGAATTGGTGCGACGCCAAATACTGAGTTGGCGAGGATGGCCGGACTGGAGATCGAGAATGGCATTAAAGTCGATAGCTATATGCAATCGAGTGACCCGAATATTTTTGCGGCGGGCGATTGCTGTTCATTCCCGTTGGCGATCTATGGAGGGCGACGTGTGAGATTGGAGGCATGGCGCAATGCACGAGAACAGGGGGCGCTGGCGGCGAGAAATATGCTCGGCGCAAGAGAGAGTCACACGGCCGTTCCCTGGTTCTGGTCGGACCAGTATGACCTCGGGCTGCAGATAGCAGGTCTACCTGACGAGGGGACTCATATTGTGCGCCGCGATATGGGGGCGGGTGTCTTTCTTCTATTTCATCTCGCCGATAACGGGAGATTGGTGGCTGCGAGTGGCATTGGTCCAGGAAATGCGGTCGCCAAAGATATTCGACTGGCGGAGATGTTGATCGCCGGCCGTGCATCTCCCACGTGCGAAGAACTTGCAGACTCAGCTGTGAATCTCAAGGCGTTGCTGCGACGCAGACAATCAGGATGAAGGAATAGGTGCAATGAGTCGTAAGAGGCCGACAGTTGCCGATCTCCGCGCGATGAAAGGCAAGCGGCAACTGACCATGCTGCGTGTTCTGACCTTGGAGGAGCTTGAGGCGGCCGAGAAGGCTGGTATCGATATCGTCTCCGTGCCGCCGGATCTAATTCTTGATCCGCGGTTTCGTGATGCGGCGCCTGGGATATTTGCTATGCCGGGAGACAATTTCTTCGAGATTGGTACGTCAGACGATTTCTTGCGATGGGCTTTTCGCATGTACAAGGCGACTGCCGATGCCGTCTACTGTAGCGCCGGCTTCGAGACAGTGAGGCGATTGGCGGCTGACAACATTCCGGTCATCGGCCATGTTGGGCTGATCCCTTCGCGAGCAACGTGGACAGGGGGCTTCAAGGCAGTTGGTAAGACCGCTGATACGGCTGTCCAGATATTTGATGCAGTCAAGCAATATGAGGCGGTGGGCGCCTTTGGCGCGGAGATCGAAGTTGTGCCGATTGAAGTCGCTAAAGCCATCTCCGAGCGCACATCGCTGTTCATGATTTCGATGGGTGCGGGAACCGGCTGCGACGCCCAGTATCTGTTTGCCGACGATATTCTTGGTCAAAATCGCGGGCATATACCGCGTCATTCCAAGGTCTATCGCAATTTTTCCGCCGAATACGATCGTTTGCAGACCGAGCGCGTCGCTGCATTCTCGGAGTTTGTCGCCGATGTTGGCAACAGAAGCTATCCGGAAAGTCAGCATGTAGTGAACATGGATGTCCAGGAACTTGGTCGATTCATGGCAAGAATAGGTGCGGGCTGAAACTGAAGTGCGAAGCGTTTGCAGACGACATGCCTATTGCTGCAGTGGATTGCAATCCGGCCATGGCCGAATGTTGCCCGTCTAAGCGTTCGACAAAATCTGGCGAATCTTTAGTGCCAGGTCCACGCGACGAAACGGCTTGGTCAGCAACTGGACACCAGTGTCCAGCTCACCATTGTGAAGAACGGCATTTCTAGTATAGCCGGACATGTAGAGGATCTTGAGATCGGGCCGCAGTGCTTTTGCCTTGCGCGCCAGTATGGCCCCGTTCATTCCACCGGGTAGTACCACGTCCGTGAAGAAGAGGTCGATACGTGGAACTTCGGCCAAGGCCCTGAGGGCGCTCGCGCCATCCTGGGCCTCGATGGTCACATATCCGAGTTCCGCCAACAGGCGAACCGTCAATTTCCTGACAGACGGATCGTCTTCCACGACCATGATAACTTCACCACCGGCGCTGCGGGGAGCTGCCGTCTTCGTCTCCAATTCTTCTGTAGCGCTGCCCGCCGTTTCGGCGCTAGGGAGGTACAATTTGATCGTCGTCCCTAAGCCGACTTCACTGTAGATCTTGATGTGACCACCGGATTGCTTGACAAAGCCATACACCATGCTGAGGCCGAGCCCAGTGCCATGTCCAACAGCCTTAGTCGTGAAGAATGGTTCGAATGCACGATTGATGACCTCCGGCGGCATTCCGGCGCCCGTGTCGCTGACAGAAATTAATGCATATCTGCCGGCCGCGACATCAGCGTTGTTGGCGACGTAGTGATCATCTAAAGTGACATTGGATCCCTCTATCGTCAATTCGCCGCCATTTGGCATGGCGTCTCTGGCATTCACGGCAAGATTCAACAAGGCGTTCTGCAACTGATGTGGATCGATACGTACCTTCCACATATCTAGCGCGATGACGGCGTCCACTTTGATCGATTCTTCCAAAGTGCGACGCAGCATTGTCGCCATTTCACTAATCACCTTGTCCAGGTCGAGTACACGCGGCTCAAGGGGCTGTTGGCGTGAATATGCTAGCAATTGATGGGTAAGACTCGCGCCGTGCTCGGTCGCTTTCAGAGCGTCTTCCACCAGTTCCGATGTTGCGGGATCAACTCTGACACGATCGCCGATACTTTCTAAGTTTCCTTGTATCACAGCCAACAGATTGTTGAAGTCATGCGCGACGCCGCCAGTGAGCTGACCGATTGCATCCATCTTTTGCGCTTGGCGTAACTGTTCTTCCGCGACATTCCGTTGCGTGACGTCGAGCGCCACCGTCAACCTCGCATCCTTGCCTTCAAAGATGAGCGCATGGCTGAAGATATCAACGCGAATGATGTCGCCATTCTTGCGCCGGTGCCGCCAGTTATGAGTTTTCTGATAATCACCGGTCGCGCTCTCAAGGTTCTCCATCAATTTCCTGATATCTTCGGGCGGCCTGATATCAGTCAAGCGCATTGCCAGAAACTCGTCCCGAGAGTACCCGTAGTTCAGAACGGCAGCTTTGTTGACTTTCAAGAACTTCAGGCTGCCGCTCTCATAGACCCACATGGGCAACGGATTGCTCTGAAAGAGATAGCGAAAATCTTCGGCGCCTTTGCGCAGCGCTGCTTCTGCCGCGCGGCGTTCAGAGATATCAACGATCGCGGAAAGGACCAGTGTGCCGTCGTCCGTTTCGATTGGATTGAGGCCGATTTCGACGGGGAATTCAGTACCATCTTTCTTAACGCCGAAGAGGTCGCGGCCGGCACCCATAGCGCGTGACTGTGGGTCTCGAAAGAACGATTGCCTCTGCTCTGGGTGATGGGAACGGAATCTTTCGGGTACCAGGATTTCGACGGCTTGCCCGAGAAGTTCCTCTCGCCGATAGCCGAATAGCATTTCTGCCTGCGCATTGACCATCTCGATCAGGCCGGCCTCATTGATCGTAACGATCGCATTGGGTGCCGCTTCGACCACACGACGGAAACGAGCTTCACTCGTCTGAAGTGCTTGATTGATTCGTGTTAACGCAGCCGTTCTTTCATCGACCCGCATCTCCAATTCAGCGTTGATGTGTCGCAGGCGCTCAGCCGCGACCGTAGCCCGTCCTTCGAGATGCTGATCAACCAATGCCAGGACCAAACCCAGGAAAAGGACGATAATTGTCACGGCAGCAATTCCGCCCGCCAGCCAAGCCGGGTCGATACCGGAAAATCTCGTCACTGGTGATGACGCGGCCGGTGAACAAGTGGCGGCATACATGCCCGTATAGTGCATCCCGCAAACGGCGGTGCCCATACAAACCGCACCAGCTATCTTGCCGAGAATGGAGTTGAGCTTGAACGACAACCACAGAGCCGCCATTGAGGCAGCGATGGCAATAGCGATCGAGAGAGCAACAAAGAACCAGTTATACGTGACGATCGCAGCCATTTGCATGGCGGCCATGCCGATATAGTGCATGCTTACGACCCCAAGGCCCATCAACGTGCCAGCAAACAGCAGATTGATGGCGCCAACGCCGCGCCGAAACGCGAGATGGATGCCAAGAGCAGTAAAGATGATTGCCACCGCAAGCGAAAGCAGCGTCAAAGTAAGATCGTATGTAATAGGGACGGGCAAACTAAAAGCGAGTATCGCCACGAAGTGCATCGCCCAAATGCCACCACCCATCGCGATCGCAGCAGCACCAAGCCAGGCATACCGGACGGTGCCTGTCGATTGTGCAAGGCGCTGAGCGAGGCCGAGTGCGGTGAACGAGGCGAACACGCTCACAATGATCGACAGAATGATCAGGCTGACATCATAAGAGCCCTGCACCGAACACCTCTGAATGAAGCGGCCCGCAATTGTAGAATCGTCATGGTTAAATATTTATTTAGGGTGCAAATGTCGGGTGATGATGTCCGCGAATAGGCTCGCCCGCCAGAGATCCGAGAAATGTTTCGGGCTAGGCATATTCTGCATGCATTCAAATGCTTAGGCCGTAGACGGTAGCTGCCGAACTGGTTACCACCGGCTAAACCTATTCTCCGAATTGGCATCCGACGATAAGAAGATCGATTGAAACAGCAGATGCACCAGCATCAGCTGTACTGTTGTTCCAGATTCCGGAGGCATCGGCATCATCGACCACGAAGGTGATGTCATAACCGTTCCTAGAGCTTCCAGACCGGCAACGCTGAGCTAGGAGTGTCCGTTCCGGATCAAAGAAGTGAAGCCGATCAGGTCATACGAGCGTTGCCGCGGTTTGAGCATGGACGGGTTGTGTTGGCGCCTTGGTAGTGGTCTGCGTCACGCTGCGGATGATCTCAACGGAGATCCCTTTCCGCTCAAATTCGGCGAATTCCACGTCTGCTATATTCGCCGTGGCAGGTCGATCAGACCTCAAGATAACAATGTATTTGCCTGACATCGCAAATTTCATCGCTATGTCGTTGTTTCCAACTGTCCGCGAGCCGTTCGTCTCCGCAGAGTTTCTGATCAGCATGTGCCGGGCCTCACGGCGTGTCAGTGCCAATACCTGGCTTGGCACAAGATCATCAAAAAGAATGACGTCGGCCATTTGCATCGCTCGCAATGCTCTCAATGTCAGCATATCTGCCTCACTCGAATTGACTTCGATGATGGCTACCCGGCCACTCGTCGAACTCCCATCCTTGGCATGATGGACATGTGAGGCGAGCAGAACTTCGGCTGACTGTCGGCGAAGTCCTTCTGATGCAAAGCCGAAGGCGAGATCCGAAAAGCATTCCCAGAAACGCCGGCGGCGTAGGCCAGAGGGAAGCACGGACTTCACATGTTCTCGAATGGTCTGTGCGAGGGTCGCCCATTCGGCGAGTGCTGAAGGTAGTAATGTTTCGATACGGCGCCGGATCACCTGCCCGAGCACCGGAGCAGCGCCATCGGTCGAAATGGCGACGACGACAGGCGATCGGTTGACGATGGCTCCAAACTGAATCGTGCTGTAGCGAGGACGGTCGATCACATTGCAGATGATGTTGCGAGCTTTTGCGGCCTCGGAAAAGAGGCGTGCTTCATGTTCGTCCCCTGCATCGGCGACCACGATCGCGCTGCCGTCGAGATCTATCCCCGTCCAGTCGTTGATATGATGCGTGATCTTTTCCGCGACTGCGTGATATTCTAGAAAAGTCTGCATTTCCGGCGAGATCCGTGATGCGTAAATATGAAGATGGGCGCCAGCCGCAACTATGAGTTCCGCTTTCCATGCGGCTGCAGCAGAGCCACCAGCCACAAGAGCCCGCTTGTTTGCGAGATCGAGGAATACTGGGAGTTTGGCCAGTCGGCCGAACCGCTGCGTGACGGACTCAGACGGCTTCTTTGAGACGATATGCATCGATTGTCCTCCGGATTTCTATCCGACAAGATCCGCAATTTGTTCCTGCCTTGAGGCTATTTCCCACTTCGTCGACGGTTGTGGCTCCGGCTGCGACGGCACCTGCAATCTCGTTCACTCCGATCGAGAAGCACGAGCAGATCGTGGCACCTGGATCTGGCATATTGTCTCCGCCACGACCGGCCAACAGGCCGAAGCGATTGGACAGATCTTGTACCTTGGATAGCTGTGCCGTAGCCCAGCTGCGCGAGACCACAACGGGATAGGGAGCTACGAACAGCGCGCCGCGCAATATATCGCCGTCAAAAGCGGCGAACCGTTTCACGCCGTTCCCACTATCTTGATATGAAAGAATTTCGATGGCGCTATTTTGAGCGGCGAATAGCCGCACGGCGAAGCTGGCCCAATCTTCGGGCTCGGCGATGCCGGCAAGTTCGGCCCGCCATCCGCCGTCGGCTTTTGCCACGGCCCAATAGAAGATGTTGTCTGTGTCGGGTCGTTCCGTCGATACCGCAAAGCCGTACCAGGCGATCGCCACGGGCCGGATTGCGACGGGTGTGTGTTTTAGTTCCGGCTGACCAGAGATAGTATCTGTTGCTGCGCCGACGACCGCATTGATGCGTGCACAACTTGCTGTCTGATCGGTCCAATGCATCGGCACGAAGACCGACCCTGGCCGTTGCCGATCTGTCACCAGTGCGCGTACCGTTACCGCACCAAATGCGCTTCTAATGTGAACCAAGGTCGCGGGCTCGATAAAGAAGCGATCAGCGTCGTCGGGGTGAATTTCTGCGAAAGGTTCTGCAAAATGGCTCATCAGGCGTGCAGATTTCGCTGTTCGCGTCATGGTGTGCCATTGATCGCGAATCCGACCAGTATTGAGAATGAGCGGATATGTTGCGCTTGGCAGAAGGCTGGGCGGCCGAAAGGGTGTCGGCACAAATTGAGCACGGCGATCTGACGTGTAAAAGCGGCCTGCTCCAAAGAATCTCGTTGAGTTAGTGACTTGACTTCCTGCAGGCAGCGGCCATTGCTGTGGCGCAAGCTCAGCGTAGTCAACCTCGGAGATATCGGCAAGCGCCCCAAGATCGAGATCTCGCTGTCCTGCATTGTTCGCCGCCGTCAATGCCGCGTATTCTTGGAAGATCGCCGCAGGGCCAGCGTAACCGAAACCCGAATAGCCCATATGTTCGGCTACTTTTGCTATGATCCACCAATCGGGCCTCACCTCTGCGGGCAACGATAGAAACGCTCGCTGGCGGGAAATGCGTCGTTCGGAATTGGTAACGGTCCCATCCTTCTCGCCCCATGCGGCAGCTGGCAGAAGCACCTCGGCATAGGGGACCGTGTCCGTTCTCCGTGTCACATCGGAAATCACGACGAAAGGACAGGTCTTCAGGGCCGCCTTAGCATCATCGCCCTCCGGCAGGCTATCGACCGGATTGGTGCCCATGATCCAGAGTGCCTTAATACGCCCGGTTCGAATGGCTTGGAAAAGATCGACGGCTTTCAGGCCCGCCTTTGTTGCGATGCTGGGGCTTCGCCAGAAATCCTGGACAATCCGGCGGTGATCCGGGTTCTCGATTTCCATATGGGCGGCGAGCATGTTGGCAAGGCCACCGACCTCGCGCCCGCCCATGGCGTTCGGCTGGCCCGTGATCGAGAATGGTCCCATGCCGGGCCGTCCAATGCGACCGGTCAGCAGGTGGCAGTTGATGATGCTGTTTACCTTGTCGGTGCCAGAGGTGGACTGATTGACGCCTTGAGAATAGACGGTGACAACCCGCTCAGTTGAGGCGAACAGCTCATAGAAATGGAGGAGATCGGTGATCGTCAACTGTGTTTCGCGTGCGATACTCTCGATCCCCGTGGCTTGCGCGGCGGCAAGCGCTCTCTCTTGTCCAAGCGTATGCTGCTGGACGTAATGGGCGTTGGTCTTTCCCGTCGCAGCGAGATGGGCGAGCAATCCGTTGAACAACGCAACATCGGATCCGGGCGCCAATGCCAGATGCAGGTCAGCAGAGTCGGCCGTGACTGTCCGGCGGGGATCGACGACCACGATCTGTGTGCCCCGCTCGTGCCGCGCGGCGAGTAGCCGCTGGAACAGGACTGGGTGGCACCATGCCAAATTGGATCCAACGAGAACCACGAGGTCGGCGTGTTCAAAGTCCTCATAGCTGCCGGGCACCGTATCAGAGCCAAAAGCTCGGCGATGCCCCGCCACCGAAGACGCCATGCAAAGCCGACTGTTCGTGTCGATATTTGCTGTCCCGATATAGCCCTTCATCAGCTTGTTGGCGACGTAGTAATCCTCCGTCAGCAACTGGCCGGAAACATAGAAAGCGACTGAGTCCGGACCATGTGTTGCGATCGCTTCTTTGAAGCGCGTTGCAACCAGATCGATAGCAGCTTCCCAGCTCGCTCGCTGTCCGCCAATTTCGGGGTGAAGGAGGCGGTCATCAAGGGACAAAGTGTCAGCCAGCGCCGATCCTTTTGAGCAAAGACGCCCGAAATTCGCCGGATGATCCGGATCGCCTTTGATGGCAACGGAACCGTCAGATCGCGACGCTGCAAGGAGGCCGCAACCGACGCCGCAATAGGGGCAGGTGGTTCGAATTTCTTGCGCGGGGCCAGCCATCATGTGGTTCACGCGGCCTTTGCCGGACAAGCCGCTCCCTCAAGGAACACACGACCTGCTTCGACTTTCACGCGTAAGCGATGAACGCAGCCGTTGTCCGCACCCTGCGCTTCACCGTTCTCGAGGGAGATCACCCAATTATGCAATGGGCAAGTAACGGCATGACCGTGGACAATGCCCTGCGACAGTGGCCCACCCTTGTGTGGGCAGCGGTCCCACAGGGCAAATACTTGGTCATCCCTCGTGCGAAAGATCGCGATATCACCGTCCGGCGTCCTGACGGTACGGGCACCTTGCTGGGGAATGTCGTCAAGTCGCCCGATATCGATCCATTCGGTCCCTTGTGCGGTCGTTGGCTGTGCGTTCATTGCGCGATGCCCTCAAAAGCGAGATCAGCCATCGGGCGGAATTCGTGCGCCTGGTTCCCGGCAACGCGTTCTGCCCAGGGATCATTTTGTGAAAAGCTCTGACTATGGACAAAGCGATCGAACAGCATTTTTCGCTTTTCAGCGTCCTCCACGATCTGATCTTTGATCGTCTGGATACCGGTTCGCTTTGCCCATTTGTAGATGCGCTCAAGGTAGCGGCCCTGTTCGCGATAGAGCTGAACAAGAGCAACGATCATCTCAAGCGCGTCGTCCTCAGTATCCACATGACAAAGGATTTCAGTGCCCTTGATGTCGAGGCCGGCGGCACCGGCGAAGTGAATGTCGTAGCCAGAATCAACACATATCACGCCGACGTCTTTACAGGTCGCTTCCGCGCAATTGCGTGGGCAGCCTGAGACCGCCATCTTGACCTTCGCCGGTGTCCAAGACCCCCACATGAATTTCTCGATGCGAATTCCTAGGCCCGTCGAATCCTGCGTCCCGAACCGGCACCAATCTGTTCCGACGCAGGTCTTCACGGTCCGGAGGGCCTTGCCGTAAGCGTGGCCAGACACCAGGCCAGCCGCGTTGAGGTCTGCCCAGACCGCCGGCAGGTCTTCCTTCCGGATGCCAAGAAGGTCGATTCGCTGGCCGCCGGTTACCTTGACCGCCGGGACCGAGAACTTATCGACTGTGTCGGCGATCGCGCGAAGTTCGCGCGCATTCGTCATACCGCCCCACATGCGCGGCACCACAGAATAGGTACCGTCTTTTTGGATATTCGCATGGACACGTTCATTGATGAATCGCGACTGGCTATCATCTCGATACTGACCGGGCCACTTTGCCAGTAGATAGAAATTCAATGCGGGGCGGCACTTGGCGCAGCCCGCCGATGTCTTCCATTCCAGTTCCTGCATCACGGCCGGGATCGTTCTGAGTTGTTTGACGGCAATGAGGCGGCGTACATCATCATGGCCAAGCTCGGTGCAACTGCAAATAGGCTGCACAGTGGCCGGTTTGTAGGCCTCGCCTAGGCTTAATGTCAGAAGTTGCTCAACGAGGCCGGTACAGGAACCGCAGGAAGCCGAGGCCTTGGTATGAGATCTCACATCGCCCAGATTGGCGAGATGCTGGGTCGCAATGGCTGAAAGAATAGTGCCTTTGCATACGCCGTTGCAGCCGCAGATTTCGGAATCATCTGGCAAGGCTGCAACGGCCGCCATAGGGTCCAGCGGGGACCCTCCGGCATACTGTTGACCGAAGATGAGCGTGTCGCGCATCCCGGAAATATCCGCCCCTCGTTTCAGGAGATCGAAAAACCATGCGCCGTCGCGCGTGTCACCGTAGAGGACAGCGCCGATGATCTGGTCGTTCTTGATGACGAGCCGCTTGTAGATGCCGCCCGCGGCGTCGCGCAACACGATCTCTTCGCGATCGACGCCCTCGCTGAAATCGCCGCTGGAATAGAGATCGATGCCGGTAACCTTGAGTTTTGTCGCGGTCGTTGACCCGGCGTAAATTGCCTGATGATTGCCCGCCAGTCGGGCTGCGACCACCCTGGCCATCTCGTAGAGCGGTGCTACCAGGCCATAGCAAACGCCACGGTGCTCCACGCATTCACCGACCGAGAGAATGTCCGGATCACTCGTCGCCATTCCGTCATCCACCGCAATACCCCGGTCGACGGCGAGACCAGCTTCCCGAGCAAGTGCGACATTGGGGCGGATGCCAACGGCCATCACGACCATATCGGCCGGTAAGAGGCTGCCGTCCTTGAGCTCCACCGCTTCAACTCGCTCAGTACCCAGAATCGCCTTGGTGTCAGCCTGAGTCAGCACCTTGATGCCACGGGTCTCGAACTCCCGCTGCAGAAGGAACGCTGCAGTGGTGTCGAGCTGGCGCTCCATGATGGTTGGCATCAGGTGGAGGACCGTTACCGCCATGCCGCGGGCCATGAGACCCGCCGCCGCCTCGAGGCCGAGCAGGCCTCCACCGATGACGATGGCCCGGCCACCCTTGGCGGCCGAGGCAAACATGGCTTCGACATCGTCAAGGTCACGATATGTGAGCACGCCCGGTAGATCATGCCCCGGAACAGGTATTACGATGGGTGAAGAACCGGTGGCGATCAGCAATTTGTCGTAAGCGGTGATTGTCCCATCGACTGATGTTACTGTTTTCATGACTTTGTCGATTGCGATGATCTTTTGTCCCTTATGGAGAGTGATCCCTCTCTCCGCATACCAATCGTCATCATGAATGATGATATCAGCATAGGTCTTCTCACCCGAAAGAACCGGCGACAGCATGATCCGGTCGTAATTGACGCGGGGTTCAGCGTTGAAGACAGTAATCTGATAGGCATCTGGTGCCGAGGCGAGGAGATGTTCGAGCACTCGCCCCGCGACCATGCCATTTCCCACAACGACGAGTCGATTCTTCATTGGTGGCTCCTCAAGCGGCCGTTTTGGCGGATGATATCGCAATCGTTTCGACCGCCGGCGTACCCGTTCCGACTTGGGCCCTGGCGCCATGCTCGAATTCTTCCAGAAATGTCAAAACTGTCTGGCGATAGGTGTAGTAGTGAGGATGCTCTAGCAGGGCCTTGCGGGTTCGTGGGCGCGGCAGATCGACGTCCATAATCTTGCCAATCCTTGCATGAGGACCATTGGTCATCATCACGACACGATCTGCCAGCAGGATCGCCTCGTCGACGTCATGGGTGACGCATAGGGTCGTTACCTGCGTCCGCTTCCAGACTTCCATCAAGACTTCCTGCAGGTCCCAGCGGGTGAGGCTATCCAGCATCCCGAAAGGCTCGTCGAGCAGCAGAAGTTTTGGTGAGAGGGCAAACGCGCGTGCGATACCAACCCGCTGTTTCATGCCATTGGAAAGTTGGGACGCCGGCTTGTGCATGGATTGCCCAAGTCCAACGCGCCCGAGATAATACTCCACGATCTCGCGCCGCTCCGCTGGCGTGGCTTTGGGATAGACCTTGTCTACGCCAAGCGCCACATTCTCTCGTGCCGTCAACCAGGGCATCAGCGAGGGGGCTTGAAAAACGACAGCCCGTTCGGGGCCCGGTCCAGCGACCTCTCGTCCGTTAAGAACGATGCCACCGCCGGTAATTGGGCTGAGGCCGGCTGCCATAGAGAGAACTGTAGACTTGCCACAGCCGGAATGGCCGATTAGAGAGACAAATTCTCCCTTTCGCATCTTGAGCGTGAAGTCCTCGACTACAGTCAACGGCCCTTGCCGCGTGGGATATACTTTCTTCAAATCGGAAAACTCAAGGTAGCGGTTCTCGATCGGTGAGGCTGCTGCGCGGGCATAGGCAGTTGGCAGAACCTCACGCTGAGTGATCGGCACCACATTCGGCAGCGACCGGGTGTCGTCGATCTCGCTCTTTGCGTCTTTGCCGACGTTCATAAGGTAATCTGTTATTGTCGCGCGGAGGGCTTTGAATGTTGGATCGCCGTTCAGCGTCATGCGATCGCGCGGCCGCGCAATGTCTACTCTAAAGGACGGTCCCAGCGTCGCGCGCGGCCCTGGGTTGAGCGGAATGATCCGGTCCGCGAGCAGAATGGCCTCGTCAACGTCATTGGTGATGAGAATGACAGTTCTGCGGTTCGCCTCCCAGATAGAGACAATCTCGTCCTGCAGCTTGGCACGTGTCAGTGCGTCGAGCGCGGAAAGTGGTTCGTCAAGCAGGAGCATCTCCGGGCTCATGGCGAGGGCGCGGGCGACGGCCACCCGCTGTCGCATGCCGCCCGAGAGTTCGGCCGGTTTCCGGTCGAGGACATGAGACAAGCCGACCAATTCGATGAAGTGCTGTATTCGAGTGTCTCGATTGATGCGGGTTTCGTCCGTAAAGACGGCGTCGACGGCGAGCGCCACGTTTCCATAGACCGTGAGCCATGGCATGAGTGAATAGTTTTGAAAGACGAGGCCGCAGGCAGGGCTGGGTCCAGTCACCGGACTTCCTTTGAACAGCACCTGGCCTTCATCAGCCTTGGCGAGACCGGCGAGCATTGACATCAGAGTTGTTTTGCCGGAGCCGGAAAATCCGACGATGGCTACAAATTCGCCCTCTTCGACGGCAAAATTGATATCAGACAGGACCTCAGTCCGTTGATTGCCCTCGCCACGAAATTTCCGGACATTCGTCATTTCCAGGATCGCCATCGCCGCGTGTTTCCTCTATCGCCCGGTTGAGTAGGTGAAGGCGCGCTGAAGCGCGTACATGATGCGATCTAGTACAAAGCCGATAATACCGATCGTGAGGACGGCGACGATAATGCGCGCAAGTGATTCCGAAGAACCATTTTGGAATTCATCCCAGACGAACTTTCCAAGGCCTGGGTTCTGAGCCAGCATTTCAGCCGCAATCAACACCATCCAGCCGACGCCAAGCGACAGGCGTAGCCCGGTAAAGATCAGCGGCATCGCCGATGGCAGGACCAGCTTGCGGATGGTGGTAAAGGTGGAGAGCTGCAATACCATGCCGACGTTCACCAGGTCGCGGTCGATCGACGACACGCCCATGGCGGTGTTGATGAGAGTTGGCCACAGCGAACAAAGGGTTACTGTGATCGCCGAAACGACTAGGGATTTCGGCAACCACTCCACTGGGTCCAAATAGAGTGCGGACACGATCATGGTGACGATCGGGAGCCAGGCCAGTGGCGATACCGGTTTAAAAATCTGGATTAGCGGATTCAAGGCGCCGTTGACGGTTCGCGACAGGCCCGCAGCTATTCCTATTGGGACTGCGATTAGCGTGGCGAACGCAAAGCCGAGCATGACCGTTTCGACGCTGGTAGAAATCTGGTCGACATAGGTGGGACGGCCTGTGTATCGGCGCCACTTGATCTTGTCGGGTTTGCCCTCGGCAGCATATTGCGCGTTATGCGCTTCTTGCTGCTCGTAGAAAGCGGCTTTTTTTGCGCGCTCGGCCTCATGATCGTGCCAGAGATTGACCGCCTGCGACCAAGCTGCTGTCGGGCCAGGGATGGCACCGAGTGAGGTCTGGACCTGGGGTGCGAAATAGCCCCAGGCAGCAATGAAGAAAAGGATGCCGATGAGAGGCAGCAGCAATGTGGACCACAATTCCTTGAGCTGTGCCTGTGGATTCTCGCCAATGGAAAGCCGCATGATCGGCACGGTCCAACCCAGTCCAACAGCGTTGAGGTAGATCGATGTGTGATCGATGCGGGCGCGGCGCCTTTCGTGGCGGATGGCGCGCTCCGTATTATTGGCAGGGTTGGCGAAATCGGATTGCAGCGTCATGTCAATTCCATTTCAAGGACTTCCGGATGCTCAGAAGGCACATGGGTTGGGCGGACCTGCTGGCTCATGCTCAAGTGGTGTCAGTTGCTGACAAAATCCGCGTCGGCCGTCGTCTTTTGGGCCTTTAGGCCGATTTTCAGACTGTCGATATAGGAATTGGGGTGGCGGCCGTCGTAGGTGAGCCCGTCGATGAAGTCCGACATCGGATTGCGATAGCCGTCGCTGTCCCAGGGAATATCTACCCTGTCGATCCGCCCCTCATCGACCAGCATCTGGGCGGCCTTCAGGTAGATGTCGGGGCGGTAGACCTGCTTTGCGGTTTCGTCGTACCAGGCGTCAGACTTCGCTTCGGGGATCTGTCCCCAGCGGCGCATCTGGGTCAGGTACCAGACTGCGTCTGAGTAATATGGGTAAGTCGCAAAGTAGCGATAGAACACGTTGAAGTCCGGTACTGAGCGCTTGTCGCCCTTTTCATATTCGAAAGTGCCGGTCATGGAGTTGGCGATGACGGCCTTGTCTGCCCCCACGTTTTCCGAGCGTGACAGGATCTCAACCGCCTGCATCCGATTCGCGTTGTCGTTCTCATCCAGCCATTTGGCGGCCCGAATGAGCGCCTTGGTGATGGCGAGCGTGGTGTTCGGATTCTCTTCCACGAACGCCGCGGTCAGACCGAATACTTTTTCGGGGTTGTTCTTCCAGATTTCGTAATCCGTTACGACCGGCACGCCGATGTCTTTGATGACGGCCTGCTGGTTCCACGGTTCGCCCACGGAATAGCCGGAAATGGTGCCTGCCTCGAGTGTCGCAGGCATCTGCGGGGGCGGCGTCACGGATAGCAGCACGTCGGCCTTGATCTGTCCCGAATTGTCAGCCGGCGAATAGAAGCCGGGATTGATGCCGGCCGCTGCAAGCCAGTAGCGAAGTTCATAATTGTGCGGGGAGACTGGAAAGACCATCCCCATGTTGAAGGATTTCCCGTCGGTTTTGAATTGCTCGAGAACAGGTTTGAGCGCATCGGCTTTGATCGGATGGACCGGCTTTCCATCGGCACCGTGGGGAATGCCGGGCTTCATCATCTGCCAGACTTCATTGGAAACGGTGATGCCGTTGCCGTTCAGATCCATCGAGAATGGCGTGACGATATGAGCCTTGGTGCCGTAGCCGATTGTCGCAGCGAGCGGCTGGCCGGCGAGCATGTGTGCGCCGTCGAGTTCGCCGCTGATCACCCGATCGAGCAGCACCTTCCAATTCGCCTGGGCTTCCAGCGTGACGTACAATCCCTCATCCTCGAAATAGCCGAGCTCTTTGGCGATTGCGAGCGGCGCCATGTCGGTAAGCTTGATGAAGCCGAATTTGAGTTGGTCTTTTTCAAGCGCGAGCGGTTCGGCGCGCGGTGCTCCGCTCCAGGTGACCACGCCAATCAACACCGTTGCGATGAAAGTCGCCGCGGACCGGGTTTTCGTTAAATCATCGGCTCTTGACGCATATGTGCCTGTCATCTTCGTCACCCATGTCGGTCGTCATTGCAAAAAACGCCGCAAGCAGGATCGCACCCCAATTCTTCTTGGGGGTTCGATTCCTGCCGGCGGCGTTGCCGGTGGCCCTTCTATGAGCCGATATTCTGGAGGACCGTCAGTGGCCCAATCAAAGTTACAAATGCACTCAGCGTGCCAACTGGATCCCGGGTGTCATGAAGGGTACTTTCTTCATTATCTGTCGAAGCTTATGCGTTTGCCACATTTCCATGCCGACGAGATTAGATGCGGTGTTTTGGCTATTTCTTGAGCTTGCCGTGCGTAAATATTGTGCAGTGCGCGCGACAACAGCACTCTACGAATGAGGTGCGACCCGCGCGGTTTTGACACCGAAGGGTAGGCTTTCGAGATAGGAGTCGAGCTTGTCAGGATCGAAGGCGCGGCCATCAAAGAAGCCGTCCGGCCCGAGCCGAAGCGTGCCGCCCGAGGCGCTCACGTGAGTTTCACTGAGCAGCGCGCCTTCGACCTTTGAACTGCCGCCCGGCAAGACAACGCCAAGCGGACCGAGGGCCTCCCGGTAGATATCTGGCCGGTAGGTGCGCCGCGCCGCGTCGAGCGCCGTTGCGGACAAGGGGACCTGACCCCAATGCACCATCTGGCTGAAGAACCACAGCGCATGGCTGATCCAGGGGAAAGTCGCTGCCTTGCGTTCAAAAGACAGGAAGTCCTGTATACCCTGCGGCGCTGCGGATCCAAGACTGATCCGATTTGATAAACCCGGCAGAAGCAATTCGACCGGCAGATCAAGATACTTTGGTTGCGACAGAAGGCGTGCCAGCTCGGTGTGGTTTTCGAAATTGTCGCACCAATTGGAGGCGTGATACATGGCCGCCAGGAGAGCTCTAACCGCATCTCGATTTCGTTCCGCCCAATCGGCACGCATGCCGACTACCTTCTCAGGACTTGAACGCCATATAGCGGCCTTGGTTGTCGCGATCTTTCCTGCGCCGGCCGCGACAGCAGCCGTGTTCCATGGTTCACCTACACAATAGCCGTCGATATGACCCGCGGCCAATGCGTCCGGCATGAAGGGCGGTGGAACGACTGCCAATGTCACATCATTTTCCGGATCGATTCCGCAAGCGCCAAGCCAATAACGCAATTCGTAGTTATGGCCCGAGAAGGGATGCACAATGGCGAGCGTCAGGCGTGACTGGCCCTTTGTACGACGGTTGGCAACAAGTGTCTTGAGAGCGGCGCCGACGCGCGCCGGATCGCCGTTATTTGGCGCACCGAGCTCTGCAAGTGCCTGCCACAGGGCATTTGACACAGTCACAGCATTGCCGCCAAGACCAAGCGCCATTGGCACGATCATGGGAACGGCGAGCGATGCCAATCCGATTGACGCGGCGATTGGCATCGGCGCCAGCATATGGGCGACGTCGAAATGCCCAATGGCGATCCGGTCACGGATATTCGCCCAGGATGTTTCGCGCACCAATTGGAGTGCCAAGCCCTGTTCTTCTGCGAAACCCTTTTCGGCGGCGACAATCAGGATCGCTGCATCAAGAAGCGGCATGAAGCCTGCACGCAAACTTACAATTCTCCCGTCCGTGGTCATGAAGAATTTCCCGAAAATATCTTGGCGGCGATGATGAGGCTTTGTGCAATCTCTGCGACGCGCTGGTTCTCATTCATTGCCATGGTGCGCATGAGGGCATAGGCCTCCTCCTCGGACAGCCCGCGGGCCGTCATCAAGATGCCTTTGGCTCGATCGATGACTTTGCGCTCTTCCAGCGCCTGCCTGGTTCTCTCCAGCTCATTTTTGAGCCGCGAAAAGGCGTTGAAGCGGCTGACGGCCATGTCGAGAATCGACTTCACTCGTTCTTTTTTCAGCCCATCGACGACATAGGCAGAAATCCCGGCATCGATGGCTGCTTCAGTCATCGCCTTGTCCGACCGATCGACGAACATGGCAATCGGGCGATGCACGGTGCGAGATACCTGAAGCAGATATTCCAGTGCATCGCGATTGGGATTCTCCAGATCGATGAAGATGACGTCCGGATTTATCCGGCTTACGAGTTCGAGGAGGCCGGTGATTTCCCGCACGAGGGTGACGGGCGAGCAACCGGCTTCGCGCAGGCCGGCCTCGATGATCGAAGCCCGGATATGGTTCTCGTCGATGACAAGGACAGAAAGGCTCAATGTCTCAAAATACCAATGGCGCGGTTGCAGGAATATTGTGCAATGCACAAATCGTGCCGAAGTTACGACTTTGCTGGTTGATCGGGCAGACATCGGACGATACTGCCTCCCGAATTGCCCACAGACCCGGACCCAGATAAATTTGGATCCAGGTTCGGCCTATGACTGGGTTTTAGAGGCTTTAATGATGTCGCAGCAGATTGTTGATGGTACCGCCGGCACTTCGGCGACGTTCGAGAGGGGGGGCGAGCTCGACCTTGTCCGGGCCGTGGATAGGGCGGTCCTGCGCAACACGCCTTTTGACCACATTCATATGGAGAATGTTTTTCCCGCAGATTTCTACCAGGAGATACTGGAGAAGCTTCCGGCCGCGGACAAGTATCACCCGCTATACCACCATGACGCGCTTCGGGCCGACGGCAGCAGCACGCGGATGCGCATGTACCTCTATCCCGAAAACCTCTGGCGCTTGCCGCGTTTACAGAGCTCGATTTGGCGCGAGATTGCCGCCGCACTATGCTCTCAGGAGCTTGAGAGCGCATTCAAGCGGAAATTCCGGACAGCCTTAGAAGATCGCTTCCAGCAAGAGGCGGAGAGCATCCCACTCTATCCCGTGCCGATTCTGGTGCGTGATCTCCCCGGCTATCGCATCGGCATTCACGCCGACGTGCTGAGCAAGGCGATTACAGTACAGTTCTATCTGCCGAGTGATACGTCGCAAGCGCATCTCGGAACGATCTTCCACTCTACCAATAAGAAGGACGAGGCTGACCAGCCACTTGCGATGCAATTTCTGCCTTCTAGCGGCTACGCCTTCGCCGTCCGTCGGAAGGAAAGCTGGCACAGCGCGCCAACGACGACGGAGGCAGATGGCGAACGGCGGTCGATCATGCTGACCTACTATGTGGACGGGGACCTGAAAGCGAAGCTTCGTTGGCGGCGGCAGCGGGCGAAGATCTTCTTTGGCAAATACCCGAGGGTTTGAAGGAGGGCGCGCTCAGGCGTGGAGAGGTCGCCCGCCCTCAAGATAGAAACACTCAGGACTGGTTTCGAGCAGCCACGAAACTTTCGCGCATGGGGGTGAAGGTGACGCAAGCTGGCCGGCGCTGACAATTAGGACCACCTCAAGACGGTTCGGTGGCAAGAAAGTTTCTCGGCAACGCTATGAAAGCGCGTGGAAAAGGCGATTTTTGGTGGCGACTTTCCTGAGTCGGCAAGGCAATCTGGCTTGCAGCGATCCGGCAAATGGAGTACTTCACGCTGCCGTCCGAGATGATTTCTCAGGCGGAAATACGTTCTCAGGGCGGGGTGTAATTCCCCACCGGCGGTGATTGCATGAGAGTGCATAAGCCCGCGAGCGCTCATCGGACCGTTGCTTCGGCATCATCTGATGAGGTCAGCAGATCCGGTGCGACTCCGGGGCCGACGGTCATAGTCCGGATGAAAGAGAACGGGATATCGCCAACATGATCAGGCATGACCCGGTTATGGATAAGCCCGTTGCCCTGATTCCCAGGTCCTATGGTCGAGGAACCAAGATGAATCAGAGCCTTCGAACTGCCAATCCTACTAAAGAAAATGCGACACGCGCTGACGTCGATCGTGTCGCCTTTATTCAATCTTCCTGGCATGCGGATATTGTCGATCGCTGCCGTGACTCATTCGCGACCCAACTCGGCAAGCTCGGCATCGATGCCGGCCGGGTGGATTTTTTCACTGTGCCGGGCGCATTTGAGATTCCGCTGCAGGCGAAACTACTCGCCAAGAGTGGACGATACAGCGCCATCGTCGGTGCCGGTTTCGTGGTGAATGGTGGCATCTACCGTCACGAATTCGTAGCGCAGGCGGTGATCAGCGGACTGATGCAGGTCCAGCTTGAGACCGAAGTGCCGGTCCTGTCGGCCGTGCTCACACCGCATCATTTTCATGAGCATGGCGAGCATCAGAAATTCTATTTCGATCATTTTGTCGTCAAAGGCATTGAAGTTGCCAATGCCTGCGCTCAGACCTTGAGTAATGTCCAGCAACTCAAACAGGTAGCGGCATAGCCTGCGGCGCTGTAGGCACCCGACGCTGGTCGTTCCGGCGTCGGGCCGCCATAGGTCACGACATGATCAGGCCGCCATCGACATTGACGGTCTGGCCGGTGATGTAGGATGCATCTTCAGACGCCAGAAAGGCAACGAGCCCTGCCACATCCTCGCCATTCCCGGCTCGGCCCATGGGAATGCCGCGGACCCATTCGGCCATCAATTCGCCGGGGGCATAGCTCCCCAAAAGCTTGCCCCAAGCTGCATCATTATAGGCCCACATGTCGGTCTCGATGATGCCCGGGCAGAAGGCGTTGACGGTGATGCCTTCCTTTGCCACTTCCTTCGCCAGTGACTGCGTGATGCCGATAACACCGAATTTCGACGCAGCATAATGCGGCGTGTAGATGAAGCCTTGCCTAGCCTGGCCTGACGCGGTGCTGATCAACCGCCCACCTCGGCCATGCTT
This sequence comes from Dongia sp. P2_B8, assembly GCF_056404715.1. Classification (NCBI taxonomy): domain Bacteria; kingdom Pseudomonadati; phylum Pseudomonadota; class Alphaproteobacteria; order Rhodospirillales; family Dongiaceae; genus Dongia; species Dongia sp. P2_B8. Next base: position 169,735 of record NZ_JBFUDM010000001.1, read on the forward strand.
GCGCATGCGGGCGATGGCTTCCTGACAACACAGAAACACACCCTTGGTGTTGACGTCCATCACCTTGTCCCATTCGATCTCGGTCATCGCCTCAATCTTGGCAATGGTGATGACACCAGCATTCTGCACCGAAATGTCGACCTGATTGAAAGCGGTCTCGGCGGCGTCATAAAGAGCGATCACGCTGGCTTTGTCGGTCACGTCGGCCAGCACAGAGATAGCCTTGCCGCCTTTGGCTCGGATGGACGCTGCGATCGCCTCAGCCTGCGGTTCATTGGCGGATACCACCACTGCCGCGCCTTCGGCCGCAAAGCGATGAGCGATGGCAGCGCCAATGCCGCGGCTGGCACCGGTGATAACGGCGGTCTTTCCTGCGAAACGGGGCATATTTCCTCCTGGCAGATATTGCTATTGGCCGGCCGGCGCAGCGACCAGCTTTTCGGCGGTGAACTTGTCGGTGATCAGCACGTCAAGAAATCCACCGAGCATGGCGCTGCGGATCGCGGCGACCTTACGTGCGCCGCCGGCCACGCCGACGACGCGTGGTACGGCGCGGAGTTCATCAAGAGACATGCCGATGACGCGCTCGTCCAGCGGCCCACCAACCGGGTTGCCGCTGGCATCAAAGAAGCGCAAGCAGACATCGCCGATCGCGCCGCGCGCTTCCAGGTCATGCAATTCTTCATTGGTGAAGGTGTTGCCCGAATTGGCCAGCATTACCGAAGGTTGGGACGCGCCAATCCCGACGAGAGCCATCGTGACCCGGCGGAACTGATCGGTGGTGGCCCGGACATAGGAATCACCCAGCATCACCAGCCGTGCTGCCGACGAACCTGCGACACCTTGTGCGGGCAGCAGCATGGGATCGGCGCCGGTGAGCGCTGCCAATCGAGTGGTCAGCTGGGTGGCATGGCTCTGCACTGACGGATTACCGATACCGCCGAGAATCTGCACCACGCGTTCAGCCTTGATCCGTTTGAGCGGGTGGATGGCGTCGACCATACGCAGCAGCGATGTGCTCCAAGAGGAAATCCCGATCACTTCGCCGTCCGTTACCGTGGTTTCAAAATAGTGCCCCGCTGCAGCCCCGATGGCACTCAAGATCGCCCCTTCGCGATCCTCGAAACATTCGGCCACGATGACCTCGCTGACGGCAAACCGGCTGCGCAGGTCCGCTTCCAGTTCCGGGAAGGTGCCGCGCGGGGCGTTGATGGTGATCCGCACGATGCCTTCGCCCTGCGCTTTGCCAATCAGCCGGGAGATGGTTGCCTGAGAGATGTGGAGCATGGACGCGATCTGCGCCTGCTTGAGTCCATCACCATAATAAAGCTGGGCGACGCGGGCGATCAGGCGCAGTTCATGGACACGGCTCATGTGAATTGCATTCCGGTACGGGTCATTTTGAGGGAAACGACTTCAGACAATTCAGTACTTTGCATAATTATTCGAATTTGAATTGCTCTTGTAGCGCATAAACCGGGCCGTAACCTCGTCCATCGCATTTGCTGTGTGCTGCATTGCAGCATGATCAGAAAGCAATAATCCAGATCAGAATCCACCCTTGACGGAAGTCTGATTGTAACTTTAACATGCAAATTAATCCAGTAGTGAATAATTATTCTAATGGAAATTCACCAGTGAAAGACACCCTATCTACCCACCCGTTTCCGCCAGCACCAAAACCGGGAGAGTTGGCCATACTGCCGCCGGCCGAGCGAGCCGAGCGGTTGCGGGTGTTGTCGCAGGCCTTGCGCAGGTCTGTGGTGCAGATGATCGGCGCTGCGCGGGCGGGCCATATCGGTGGTGACCTGTCGGTGACTGACATTCTCGCTACGCTCTATTTTGCCGTGCTGGATGTGGATCCCGTTTCGCCGCTCAGCCCGTTGCGAGACCGGTTCATCCTGTCCAAGGGCCATTGCGCTGCGGCCCTTTACTCCGCCCTTGCCATGAGCGGCTTCATCGAGCCGGCGCTTTTGGCGAGCTTCATGCAGCCGCTGTCGATCTTGAACGGCCATCCCAACCGCCGCAAGGTCGCGGGTGTCGAGGCCAATACCGGACCTCTCGGCCATGGCCTGCCGATCGCAGTGGGCAGCGCTATCGCCGCGCGCTTGTCTGGCACGGGATGGCGCACCTTCGTGGTGCTGGGTGACGGCGAGTTGCAGGAAGGCTCAAACTGGGAAGCTGCGATGGCGGCTGGCCACCGCGGACTCGACAGCTTGACGGCGATTGTTGACCGCAACCGCTTGCAGCAGGGTGCCCGCACCGAGAGTACCAATCGGCTAGATCCATTGGGCGACAAATGGGCATCCTTTGGCTGGGAGGTCGCTGAGATTGACGGCCACGACCACGATACCTTGTTCAACGTATTCACCAGGCCTCGCAAAGGAAAACCGCTTTGCGTGATCGCTAACACGATCAAGGGCAAGGGTGTGTCCTTTATCGAGGACCGCGTTGAGTGGCATCACAAGGTTCCGTCCCCCGAACAAGTTGTCCTTGCGCTTGAGGAGTTGGCTCGATGATTGCCGAAACCATCAGTGCGGCGACCTTCGACTGCCGTCAGGCATTTGCCGAGACGCTGATTGAGCTGGCTCGCCAGGACTCCCGTATCGTTGCCGTCTGTAACGATTCCGTTGGCTCGTCCAACCTGATCGCCTTCCAGAAGGAATTCCCTGACCGACTAATCAATGTCGGCATCGCCGAGCAGAATATGGTCGGCGTCGCGGCCGGGCTTGCCAACGGTGGCTTCGTGCCCTTTGTCTGCTGCGCGGCACCTTTCCTGACGGGTCGCGCACTTGAGCAGATCAAAGCCGACGTAGCCTATAACGGTTATCATGTCGTGCTATGCGGCATGAGTCCCGGGCTCGCCTATGGTGAATTGGGGCCAACTCATCATTCTATCGAAGATCTGAGTTGGCTCCGTGCCATCACAGACTTAGCCATTGTCATGCCGGCCGATCCTGAGCAGACCCGAGCCGCCGTGCAATGGGCGGTTGCCTATGGCAAGCCAGCTTTCATGCGTGTCGGTCGTACCAAGGTACCCTCCGTCAGTGCTGGCCAGACTGAGGCGTTCATCTTCGGTAAAGCCAATATGTTGCGGGATGGCGGCGACCTCACCGTGATAGCTACCGGCGGCATGGTCGGGCGAGCACTCGAGGCCGCCGATGATCTTGCCAAAGATGGAATTCATGCCCGGGTGCTCAACATGGCAACCATCCATCCGCTTGATGAGGCTGCCGTGGTCGCGGCGGCGCGCGAAACCGGTGCCATCGTCACAGTAGAAGAGGCCGTGGTGCAGGGTGGCCTTGGTGCCGCTATTTCCGGCATCGTCGTGCAGAATGTTCCAGTACCGATGCGCATCCTAGGTATTGCCGGCTTTGCGCCAACCGGTAGTGCAGAGTTCCTGCTTGATCATTTTGGCCTCAACCGGGCCGGCATCGCCGCTGCTGCCCGCGCCTTGAAGGGCGCCTGATATGACTGGCCCGCTCCTGCTTGCCATTGACCAGGGCACCAGCTCCACCAAATGTCTTGTCGTCGACAAGAACGGAGCGGTCGTGGCGCGCGGCCAGGCGTCGGTTGGATTGGCGACACCCCAGCCAGGCTGGGTCGAGCAGGACGGTCTTGCCATCTGGGCCAGCGTTCAACAGGCGGTCGCCAGCACTGTGACGGCGGATCTGGCACCGCATGTGATCGGTATCGGTCTTAGCACGCAGCGCGAATCCTGCATCATCTGGGATACACGGAGCGGTGCACCGCTCACGCCTGTCCTGTCTTGGCAGGATCAGCGCACCGAAGACCTGTGTGCCCGTCTGCGCGCGGCGGGCCATGGCCCGATGGTGCGCGCACGCAGCGGCCTGCCGCTTGATCCGATGTTTTCGGCGGCCAAGATCGCCTGGCTGTTGGACCGGATCGATCCGGACCGCAGCCGTGCGGCGGAGGGCGAGATCAGGGTCGGCACGATCGACTCCTTTCTGCTGTCTCGCTTCGGCGGACCGCATGTCGTGGAGGCGGGCAACGCCTCTCGGACGCAGCTTATGAATGTGGTCCGCGGCGCTTTTGACCAGGATCTGCTCGATCTCTTCCGTATTCCGCAGGCTTGCTTGCCGCAGATTGTCCCGTCAATTGGGCCCTTTCATGCAGCGTGCGATCTCGCGCCGCTGCCCGACGGGGTGCCGATCCTGGCGGCGCTGGCCGATTCCCATGCGGCGCTCTTTGCCCACGGCGCTTTTGCGCCGGGGCCAATCAAGGCTACTCATGGCACCGGGTCGTCGGTCATGGGCTTGTTGGACCGGGCCACAACGCAGGATGGATCAAGCCTGCATCCAGGGCTCTGCGTCACGCTTGCTTGGTGGATCGATCGCCCCTGCCTTGCGTTTGAAGGCAATATCCGCTCGGCAGGATCAACACTGATTTGGGCTGCCGATCTTCTCGGTATCAGCCTCGATGAACTGGCACAGTTGGCGGCCACGGTCGAAGATGCCGGCAACGTGCATTTGGTACCCGGATTCAACGGTCTTGGTGCCCCTTGGTGGGATGCGGAGGCGATCGCGACCCTGTCAGGCTTCACGCTTGGTTCCGGCCGTGCACCGGTAGCACGAGCAGCACTCGATTCCATTGCCCATCAAATCGCAGATCTCGTCGAGGCTGTGCGTGCCAGCGGCGTCACCGTTGATCGGCTGCATGTCGACGGTGGGCCAACGCGCAACAACCAGTTGATGCAATTTGAAGCTGACGTGATCGGCCTTCCAGTATGTCGCGCGGAGACACCAGAACTGTCGGCTCTTGGTGTCGCGCATCTCGCGGGGCATGCCGCTGGCCTGTTCAGTTTTGAGCAGCTGGCAGGTCTGGCGCGCGATGGCACGACCTTTCGACCGGTCTTGCCGCGTGCGGCGCGCGAGCAGTGCAGGAGTGCTTGGAAGCTGGCTGTCGGTCGGTCGCTTGCACCGGACAACTTGCGATGACCGGCAAAGAACAAAAGCGGGACCACCCGCAGGATCGTGGAGGACATATGGCAATGGCGTCGGGCGAGGTCTTACCGGCAAAGGCATCAGGGCGGTTTAGGTTCCGTCTTGGGAGCGGCGCGACAGGGCCGTTCCTTGGCCTCATTGTCATGTGCATCTTCCTGTCGCTGGCCACGGACACATTTCTCAGCGCTCGGAATTTCCTCAACGTCATGGACCAGATCACCGTGATTGGCGTGATGGCCATCGGTATGACCTTTGTCATCCTCATCGGTGGCATCGATCTGTCGGTCGGTTCGGTTCTGGCCCTGTCGGCTATGGTCATGGGCTATCTGGGCAATGAACTGGGGTTGCCGTTCGGCGTCGCCATTGTCATTGCACTGATCATTTCTGGCCTGTGCGGCACCGTTGCCGGGGTCATGATCACGCGTCTGAACATGCCGCCCTTTATTGCCACGCTGGCCATGATGTCGATCACGCGCGGCATTGCCTCGATCATCACCGACGGCGAACAGATCGTTGGCTTTCCTGGCTGGTTTTCGGATCTTGCCATCATTCGTCATGGTGGCGTGATTAGCGCCACGGTGGCCGTGATGCTGGTTCTGACGGTCGTCGCTTGGGTATTCTTGAAATTCCGGCCGACCGGCAGAGCTCTCTACGCCATCGGTGGTTCGAAAGAAGTGGCCCGGCTGGCTGGCGTACGCGTCGAGGCAGCGACCATCTGGGTCTACACCGTCTGTGCACTGCTAGCTGGTCTTGCTGGTGTCATTCTGTCGGCGCGCCTTGACTCGGCGCAGCCTTCATCCGGCTTGGGCTATGAGCTCGATACTATTGCTGCGGTGGTGATTGGCGGCGCCAGCCTGTCGGGTGGCGTGGGCGGCATCGCTGGCACAGCCGTCGGCGTGCTGATCATTGGCTTCCTGCGCAATGGACTCAATCTTCTGCACGTCTCGCCTTTTGTTCAACAGGTCATCATCGGCTTGGTTATTGCCCTGGCGGTCGCCGGCGATTCCATCCGCGCGCGCAAGCGCTGACACGAGATCCGGGCGCGGGCCGGCTACGGCACGCTCCCCAAATATTTCGCTCCTGACATGGGCGAAAACTGGTCCGCAAGGACACGCTTGAAGCCGGGAAGAAGCCCGGCCTGGCGGAGGCTTTAACTAACTGGAGGAAACGAAAATGCTTTCACGTCGCTTAGCACTCTTTGCAGCCGCCGCCACATTGGCACTTGTTGGGGCGACTGATATGGCCTCTGCCAAGGAAGCCAAGAAAATTGGCCTGGCCGTCGCCAACCTGCAGGCCAACTTTTTCAATCAGATAAAACAGTCCGTCGAGGCCTATGGTGCCGAAAAAGGTCTGGAAGTGATCACCGTCGACGCCAAGGGGGATGCGGCCACTCAAGTCAGCCAGATCCAGGACTTGCTCGCGCAGAACATCGACGCGCTGATCTATATCCCCGCCGGCGCCACGGCTGCCGCCGTGCCGGTGAAGGCCGCCAAGGCTGCAGGCATCCCGGTCGTGAACATCGACCGCAACGCCGACGGTGCTCCTGGCGACACCTTTATCGCCACTGATTCAGTCACCTCGGCCAAAACCGTGTGCGACTATATCCTCAAGCAGGCAGGCGGCACCGGCAACATGGTCATCATCCATGGGCAGAAAGGTACCACGCCGGAAATCGACCGCTCCAATGGCTGTGGCCAATCGCTTGCCGCCAACCCAGGCGTCAAGCTGGTCAACGAGCAATGGAGTCAAATGTGGTCGCAAGACGAAGGCTTCAAGATCGCGCAGGACATGCTGCAGGCTGATCCGTCGATCTCCATCATCTTCGCCCAGGCTGATGGCCTCGCCCTTGGTGCGGCCCAGGCCGTCAAGGTTGCCAATCTCGACCATAAGGTCTGGGTGGCCGGTTTTGATGGTGACACTGCCGCCCTCGAGGCGTTGAAGGACGGTGTCTTCGACGTGACCGCCACTCAGCAGACCCAGAAGATGGGACGCCTGGGTGTTGACGCGGCGCTTGCGCTGGTTGCTGGTGAAAAGGTGCCGGCCATGCAGTTGCAGGATGCCACGCTGACCACCAAAGAAAATGTCGGACCGTTTATCGCCAACCACCCCTGAGTATCGAGCCTGGCCTTCCGATCTCCCAGGAAGGCTCCCTGCCGCAGCGGCGCCTATCTACGCGGCGCCGCTGCGCCCTTTCTTTTGCTGGGCACGCCCATGACACAGTCTGCTTCCCCTCCGACGCCTGAATCCATCCTTGAGCTGCGGGGCGTTGGCAAATCCTTTGGGCCGGTGACGGTGCTCAGTGGTGTCGATCTGGATGTAAGGCATGGAGAAGTGCAGGCCCTGATCGGCGAGAACGGCGCCGGGAAGTCCACACTCTCGGCCATTGTTGCCGGTCTCGTTCGACCCAGTACCGGCAGCATGCGTTGGCTGGGCCACACCTATGCCCCCACCTCGCCAGCCGACGCGCTGTCAGCCGGGATCGGCCTGATTCATCAGGAAATGCGGTTGCTTCCGGATCTGTCGATTGCCGAGAATGTGTTTGTCGGACGCCTCCCGATGCGAGGTGGAAGGGTCGATCGAACCGCCATGAACGCGCGGGCCGCCGAACAGCTGCATCGCCTCGGTTTGGATGTCGCCCCTACCACGCTGGTACGTGACCTGCGGATCGCGGCTCAGCAGCAGGTAGAGATCGCCAAGGCTTTGACCCTCAACGCCCGCCTGCTCATTTTCGACGAACCGACGGCAGCACTTGGCGCCGAAGAAACGGACCGTTTGTTTGATCAGATCGCCCAGTTAAAAGCTGACGGTGTCTCGTTTGTCTATATCAGTCATCGCATGGATGAGATCGCCCGTATCGCCGATCGAATTGCTGTCTTGCGCGACGGCCAGCTGGTGGCCGCCCATGAAACGGCGCAGATTCCGGTCAAACGGCTGGTTGAGGACATGGTCGGCCGACCACTCGACCGGATGTTCCCGCCTATCGAGGAGGTCGGAGGCGACACATTGATCGACGTCGAGGGACTGAGCGCGCCTGACGGCAGCTTTGCGGATGTCAGCTTTTCGGTGCGGTCGGGCGAAGTGTTCGGCATCGCCGGCATCATTGGCGCAGGTCGCACCGAATTGGTTCGGGCGATTGCCGGCGCCGATCGGCGGGCCGCCGGGCAGGTACGTATGCAGGGGAGGGCGATTGAGCCAGGCAGCCCCCGCGATGCTCTCAATGCTGGGATCGTGTTGGTGCCCGAAGATCGCAAGGCACAGGGCCTCGTACTGCCGCATACCATTGCCGATAACATCGCCTTGGGCAACTACGCCTCGATTGCTCCAAAAGGTTGGGTACTGCCACGGATCGTCGACCGATTTGCCTGCGAAGCCATCGCCAGGTTCGGCGTCAAGGGTCGGGCTGGGCAGCGGGCCGACGAGCTGTCGGGTGGAAACCAGCAGAAGGTTGTCATTGCCAAGTGCATTTCGCGCGGCCCGCGGGTGGTGATCCTCGACGAGCCAACCCGTGGCATTGATGTTGGCGCGCGCGCCGCAATCTATGAAGTGATCGCCGAGCTGGCACATGCAGGCATGGCCGTCATCGTCGTCAGCTCGGATCTCGACGAGGTTCTCGGCCTGTCTCATCGGATCATGGTGCTGAACCGGGGCCGCAATCGCGGTATTCTCTCTCATCATGAGGCTTCCCGCGTGACGGTGATGGAACTGGCGACCACCTGAACCAAGTCAAATGTTGTGAGAGCGCCCGCCCGACCTATATCAGGTGGCGTGGCGGGTATTCAGAAATCTGGGAGTGGTGTGATGCAAATGTTCAGCCTGGCCGGAGAGGTCGCTTTTGTCACCGGTGCCGGCAGCGGTATTGGCCAGCGCATCGCCGTTGGCCTCGCTGAAGCGGGTGCGGACGTCGCTCTATTTGATCTGACGGCCAGCAAGGGTATCGGCGACACGGCCGCTGCCATCGAAAAACTGGGCCGGCGCGCGCTGATTACCAGTGGCAATGTCACCAACGCGGATGCGCTGTCTGAAGCCTGCGCCCGCACGGAAGCCGAACTAGGCAGCCTGACGGTTGCAGTCAACAGTGCTGGTATCGCCAATGCCATTGCGGCCGAAGACATGCCGCTTTCTCAGTGGCAAACCATGATGGATGTGAATTTGACGGGAATATTCCTGTCCTGCCAGGCTGAGGCGCGTATCATGCTGAAGGCCGGCCGCGGCTCGATCGTCAACATCGCCTCCATGTCTGGCTCGATCGTCAACCGCGGCTTGCTGCAGGCGCATTACAACACGTCAAAGGCCGGCGTGGTGCATCTGACCAAGAGCCTGGCTATGGAATGGGTCGGCAAGGGTATTCGCGTTAACGCCATCAGCCCAGGCTATACGTTGACGCCGATGAACCTTCGACCCGAAGTCGCCGAACAGCGTAAAATTTTCGAACGTGAAACCCCGATGCAGCGCATGGCCACTGTCGACGAAATGGCGGGTCCGGCCTTGTTCCTGTCAAGCCGAGCTGCGTCTTTCGTGACCGGTGTCGACCTGCTGGTCGATGGCGGCTTTGAATGTTGGTGACCGACCGCAACCACGTTCCGGCGCTGAGCCGAAGTGCGGGCACGCACATCAAATCGAGCGGAGTAGGGCGGGATTTTCTTCGAATCCTATGCGCCGCCCACACTGGGGGCCCACTGGCACTTCCAATAGAATTTGCACAACATTGAATCACGTGTTGTATTCCTCGCATCCCGTGCCGAACGATCTTCGGTCCTCCAGCTGGACGACGTTAGGTGGGCGACGAGGTTTGCATGTCGAAAAAACTCACCGAACGCATCAGAAGTCTGGGCCATATCGCGAACCTGATTAACGCGGGCCACGCCCTGAATGAGGTGCTCAATCTTATCGTGACGGCCGTCTGTCAGCGGTCATCCTGGTCCAGCAGCGCCATCATGGCAGCGGACGAAGATGTAGGCTTGTCGGTCCTGGTGGCACGCTTCGATCCACTGTTCGACGTGGCGCGCGGCACTGTCGACAAGTGGACTCTTTCCACCAGCCCGATCCGGACCGTATTGTCCGAGCGCCGGCCAATCATCATAGAAGATGCTCAGCAGAACGCAGACTTCCCTGGATATCGAAAGGAGGCGGTCGAGCGCGACTATCATACCGTCGTTCTGCTCCCCTTCAGCACGATTGATGAGTTGGATCGAGGCCTGGTGCTCTCTGTTCATGCACACGAACAACGCGATGTTGATGAGGAGGAGATGGCTTTCCTCGAGACCGTGGCGTTGCTGGGGTCGCTGGCCGTTGAAAAAGCGCGCCGGACCAGTCTTGACGAGGCACAGAAGGCACAGTTGCGCACAGCACTCGACATATCGCAGATCGCGATGGACCACGTATTGTCGACGGAGGACGTTGAGGGAATCCTGGAGCTGGCGGCGCAGCACCTGACGACACCCTTTTTGCTGGTCGACTTTGTCACCAACCGCCTTCACTTCGGCGGAGGAGCCAAACTGCCAGCCACGGCAAACAGACAAGAACTGATGCGGGGCCTGAGAGATCGCCTGCGGCAGGCGGAGGGGCGGCAGTTCGACATGGTCGAAGACATTCCATTTAGCGCTGCCGCATCTGCCGCGCGGCAATCGATGATCGTCGAACCCTGCATTGCCGCCGGCAGCGTGTTGGGCGGGCTGGCTCTTTTCTCAGATCGGTCGCTTGGCGCGGCGGCAGCATTGACAGCGCAGCAGCTCCGTGCAGCTTTGACCGTGCTGCTCCTGCGTCGGCATATCCGTTTCGAGGTCGAAGCGGAGACGCATGGCGCCTTCTTTGCACGCTTGTTCTCGGCCGATTGGCAAGATCATGCAGCGATCCTGGCCCGTGCCCACCATCTGGGTCTGGCTCTGGATGAGCCCGGGCGTCTCGCCGCGATCAGTTTGCGCGGTGCTGGTGACATTGCCGCGGATGTCGAGCATGCCGTCGTGCGGGAATTGCGGCGCGTGCTGCCCGGTGGCAGCGCCTTTCGCGACGGTGATGCCATTATCATATTCGTGCCGGAGCCAAAGGCCAAAGGCACCGTTGCACGGCAGACCCTTGAACAGTTGCTGCGCGAGGTCGAATGGCTGACACGGGCAGCACCGGTCGCCTGCCTGGGCCAGCCCTGCCGCCGATTGGAAGATTATCCCCCAGCGCGTCGCCAGTTGGGCACGCTCCTCTCGCTTGCGGAGAAGGTCGGCCATACCGGAATTACGGAGACGGCCGATTTCGGACCGCTGGCGCGGCTCGTCGCTTTGACGGATGCCGAGGGGCTGCGCGACTTTGTGACGGAGGTCGTGGGCCGCATCGAGCAATACGACACGCTCCGTGGCGGCGAGTTTCTGCTCACGCTGGAACAATATTTGGCACATCGCACTCGGCTGCAGGCGACAGCCGAGGCGCTTGGTATTCATGTAACGACGTTGCGCTACCGTTTGCAGCGCATATCCGAGCTTTTCGCGCTGGATCTTGAGGAGCAGGAGACCCGTCTCGGCCTCGAACTGGCGCTCCGCGTGCGGCGCCTGCTGGGCAGCAGTTAGGCGCGAGACCTCCTGTGTTTCATAGTACATAATATTGTCGAATTCCTATAGATCATAGGAAGACCATTCTCATCCACGCCCGCAATCTCCGTCAAAAGCAATGACGGGGAGCGACAGGCATGTCCCAGACTGCCACTGCCGAAACGGTGACGGGCCCTGCCGGCATCGCGCGGCGCGGAGATACGGCGATCGATCCGCGCGCTTTGCGCCAGGTATTCGGCAGCTTCGCGACCGGCGTCACCATCGTGACCGTCCGAGATGCGTCCGGCCGGCCACGCGGGATGACGGCCAATTCCTTCACCTCCGTGTCTCTCACGCCACCACTCATCCTCGTCTGCGTTGCCACGAACGCGCCGATCTGGCCGGCCTTCGCCGCAGCCGAGACATTCGCCGTCAATGTGCTGGCACACAGCCAGCAGGAACTTTCACAAGGCTTCGCGCAACCATTGCCGGACAAATTCGCTGGCGTCGATTGGCGTCCTGGCCGACAGGGCAGCCCCGTTCTCAACGATGCCGTGGCGCATTTGGAATGCCGGCGTGTGCGCGAGATCGAGGCCGGAGACCACATGATCCTGCTGGGCGAGGTCGTTGACTTCGCAGAGAGGCCCGCCTTGCCACTCATTTTCCACCGCGGCAGCTATGCCGCCCTGGCTCTCTAGATCTCTTCTCGAACAAGGATTCTCTCATCATGAAATTCAGTCTTGCCATCAATTTCGAGCGGATGAGTCCGGCTACCGACATGCGCGATGTCGCCAGACATACGCTGGAAATGGCGCAGATCGCCGATGCGAGCGGGTTCGAGATCGTCTGGGCGGCTGAACATCACGCCATCGAGATGACGATTGCCCCCAATCCCTTTCAGCAACTGACCTGGTGGGGTCAACACACCAACCAGATCCGCCTCGGTCTCGCCGTTGCCGTTGCTGCCTATTGGCATCCGATCCGCCTCGCTGGAGAGGCCGCCATGTGCGATCTGCTGACCAATGGCCGCCTGGAATTTGGTATTGGCTGCGGTGCCTATCAGCGAGAATTCGATCGCATGGCAGGCGGGCTCAAGGCGCAGGACAGCGTGCCCTACATGCTGGAGATGCTGCCGCTCCTCAAGCAATTATGGCAGGGCGATGTCGAACATCATGGCAAGTTCTGGTCCTTTCCAAAGGCGACTGCCTGCCCGAAGCCACTGCAGAAGCCCTATCCGTCATTGTGGGCAGCCGTGCGCAACCCGGTTTCCTTCGATTGGGCTGTCGCCAACGACCTCAACGTCATGACCTGGGCGCTCACGCGTGAATTCGCGGAGGTCGAGCTTTACATGCAGCGTTTCCAAGACTCTCTTGCCAAGGCGCCTGCTGGCACGCGCCGGCCGCGCTTCTCGACCATGCGTCACACTGGCGTCTACGGGACCCAGCAGGAAGCGGAACTCTTCGTCAATTCGTTGAAGCGGGTGGCTGGCCAGTTCGAGAATCTGTTTCGCGGTGAAGGTGGAGTCGAAAACGGCTTCCCTTCCGAAATTGATCTGGCGAGCCTCGATAACCGCGCCGAGTACGACAGCAAGATGCTGCAGACCAATCTGATGTTCGGCACGCCGGACCAGATCATCGAAAAGCTGAAGCGCTATGAGGCCTTGGGTGTCGATAATTTTATCTACTACGCAACCTACGGCTTGCCCATGGCGCAGCAGCGTAAGTCACTGAAACTTTTCGTCGACGAAGTGATGCCAGCTTTTGCCAAGAATGCCGCACCGCGGAGTCTGGCGACCGCACGTTGATGCTTTGAAATGACGCAATCTGACGCATGCGGGGGAAAGACTTTTTGATGCCTATCGAGATTCGCAAGATCGTCACCTACCAGGAAGATGTTTTCATCGAAGGTGGCAAAGCCGGGGCGACACCGGTACGCATGGTGGCCGTGGCCGCCATCGTCAATAATCCATGGCTCGGCAGTGGCTTCGTCGACAATTTGCGACCTGAGATTCTTGCGGCAGCGCCGATCCTGGGCGAGGCGCTGGTGCCGATCATCCTCGAGCGCTGCGGTGGCAAAGATCGTGTCGAAGCCTATGGCAAGGCGGCCGTGGTCGGTACATCGGGCGAAGTCGAGCATGCCTCGGCCCTCATTCACACGCTCCGGTTCGGCAATGTCTTTCGCGAAGCCGTTGGGGGAACGTCTTATCTCAGCTTCACCAATAAGCGCGGCGCACCGGGCTGCGCCATCGCAGTACCCATGATGCATAAGCTCGACGAAGGAGCCCGCTCGCATTATCTGACCGTCGAATTCACGGTCAACGACGCCCCCGCGCCGGATGAAATCGTCATCGCCTTGGGCGCCAGTACGGGCGGCAGGTTGCACCCGCGCATTGGCAACCGTTACATCGACATGGCCGAGATTGAGGCCGAAAAGGCCAAAGGGTGATGCCTTCTCTCGATCAGGTTCTCAGCGACGGCACGCGACTGCGTGCGGAAGGACATGGCCGGCCGCTGGTGCTGATCCACGGCGTCGGCATGGATCTAACGATGTGGCAAGGCTTGGTAGCTCAGCTTGTCGGTCGGTTTCGCGTGATTCGCTACGATATGATCGGTCACGGATGCAGCCCAAAGCCGGCTGGTCCTTACTCGCTCAAAGACTATGTCGCGCAATTGACCCGTGTCGTGAACACCCTGGAACTGGGCTGTTTCGATCTGTTGGGTTTTTCGATGGGCGGACTGGTTGCGCAGGCTTTTGCGGCGGCGGGTGATGACCGGCTCAATCATCTGATCCTGCTTAACACCGTCTATCGTCGATCGGAGGAAGAGCGGGTGTCTATCGCACGGCGCGTTGCCGAGGTCGAGACCGGTGGCTTTCCGGCCAGCGTCGAGGTAGCGATCGAGCGCTGGTTCACCCCCGATTTTCGGCGCGGAAATCCAGACATAGTCGAAGGCGTTCGCCGCCATATGCTCGGCAACAACCTTGCAGCCTACGCTGCCGCTTATCAAGTCTTCGCCACCGCCGATGCGGAACTGGTCGATGCTGTGGCGGAGATCGGTACACCGACATTGGTCATCACTGGCAGCGACGACCAGCGCTCGACCGTAGCGATGGCCGAAGCGTTGGCGGCACGGTTGCCGCGGGCGCAGACGTCCATCATCGCCGGCCAACGGCATCTGACGCCGATCGAATGCCCGGACGTGCTCGCCGCGCGCATCCTCGAATTCGTTGCGCCGCCACAGGTTGAGCAAGGCAGGTCGCATCATGGGTGAAATCCGCCGCTATAAAATGTTCATCGATGGCACATGGTGCGAGGCCGAAGGCGGCGCCTTGCTGGATAGCTTCAATCCTGCGACCGAGCAGGTCTGGTGCCGATTTCCTGCGGCCAGCGCCGATGATGTCGACCGTGCGGTTGAGGCGGCGCACCGGGCCATGACCAGCGGTCCCTGGGCCGGGATGACGGCCACCGCGCGTGGCAAGCTGCTGCGGCGCCTGGCCGATCTGCTGGCGGAGCGGGCCGATAGGCTCGCCGAAGTGGAGACCACGGACACGGGCAAGCTCATCCGCGAGACGCGGGCCCAGATCCGCTATGTGGCCGACTATTTCCACTATTTCGCCGGTGCTGCCGACAAGCTGGAAGGGTCGACCCTGCCGATCGACAAAAGCGATATGTTCGTGATGACCGTGCGCGAGCCGATCGGTGTGGTCGCTGCGATCGTGCCATGGAACTCGCAGCTGATGCTGGCCGCCGTCAAGATGGGTCCCGCCTTGGCCGCAGGCAATGCCGTGGTGCTGAAGGCGTCCGAACACGGGCCAGCACCGCTCCTTGAACTGGCGCGACTGTGCGAGGAAGCCGGCTTTCCCGCAGGAACCGTGAATGTGGTGACCGGATTGGGGGATCCCTGCGGGTCGCGCTTGACGCGGCATCCGCTGGTCGCACGGATCGCTTTCACCGGCGGTCCCGCCACGGCCCGCCATGTCGTGCGCAACAGTGCCGAGAACTTTGCCACCGTCACACTTGAACTCGGCGGCAAATCGCCCATCGTCGTTTTCGACGATTGCGATATCGACAGTGCCGTCAACGGGATCGTTGCGGGGAATTTCGGTGCTTCCGGGCAAAGCTGTGTTGCCGGCTCACGCGTGATTATTCAGGCTGGTGTGTTCGATGCCGTGATGGGTCGCGTGGCTGAGCGAGCGCGTCGCATTCGCATCGGCGATCCGCAGGACGCTACGACCGAAATGGGGCCTCTGGCGACGAAGGCGCAGCGCGACCATGTCGAAGCCGTGCTGGCGTCCTCGCTGGCAGCTGGAGCCGAACTCATCGGCGGTGGCGGGCGTCCTGAAGGCATCAGCCAAGGTTGGTATTTCGAGCCGACCATCCTTTATTGCCCGAGTGCCGATATTGCCTCTGCCCGCGAGGAATTGTTCGGTCCGGTCCTCAGCGCCTTCCGTTTCGAGACGGAGGCGGAAGCCGTGCAGTTGGCCAACGACACGGCCTTCGGGTTGGCCGCCGGCATTTTCACCCGCGACGGCGCGCGCGGCCTGCGGATGATGCACCAGATTCGAGCCGGGATCGTCTGGATCAACACCTACCGGGCAGTCTCCCCGATGGCGCCTTTCGGCGGCTATGGCCAAAGCGGCGCCGGTCGCGAGGCCGGCATCGAAAGCCTGCTCGACTATTCCCGGACGAAGACGGTGTGGATCAACACCAGCAGTGCGCCGATGGGCGATCCCTTCGCGATGCGCTGAGAGGTGGGAACATGATCTATGAGCACCGTACCTATCGGCTGAAGAACGGCAGCGTAAGTGACTATCTGCGTCTCGTGGGTGGCGAGGGGTTGCCCATTCAGCGGCGCCATCTCGGTCAGCTGGTGGGCTATTTCACGACGGAAATCGGCCCCCTCAACGAAATTACACATATCTGGGCTTTTGCAGATCTGGCGGACAGGGCCGCGCGTCGCGCCTCCCTGATGGCTGATCCGGAATGGCTCGGCTTCCTGCCGAAAATCCAGGTCCTGATCGAGGAGGGGGCAACCAAGATTCTAACGCCGGCGCCATTCTCGCCTCTGCTCTAGGTGCCGACGATGCGTAATGGGTTGCAGAAACCTCGGGGAACTGTGACCTGGAAAATAAGACCCCGCGAAATTGGCCAATCAGGGAGGCTAGCGACATGATTACACGTAGAAGGCTACTTGGAACGACAGGCCTTGGTGTCGGAGCATTGACATTGGGCAGCGCTCTGCCGGCGTCCCGCCTGCTAGCGGCGCAGGATATGATCTTTGTCAGTTGGGGCGGGACGACGCAGGACGCTCAGAAGGCATCCTGGGCAGATCCGTACACGCAGGCAACGGGTATGAACGTCCTTCAGGATGGCCCCACCGACTACGGCAAGCTGAAAGCTATGGTCGATGCGGGCAATGCGGTGTGGGATGTGGTCGACGTGGAGGGTGATTACGCCTTCCAGGCGGCCGAACTCGGATTGCTAGAGCCGATCGATTATTCGATCGTGAAGAAGGATGCGCTCGACCCCCGCTTCTCCTTCGAATATGGCGTAGGCAGCTTCTATTACTCCTTCGTGCTCGGCTTCAACAAGGACGCGACGGGCGGCAAGACGCCGGAAGGCTGGGCGGCGATCTTCGATACGGCCAATTTCCCGGGTAAGCGGTCATTCTGGAAATGGTCAAGCCCCGGCGTACTTGAGATGGCGTTGCTGGCAGATGGTGTTCCAGCCGACAAGCTCTACCCATTGGATCTGGACCGCGCTTTCGCCAAGCTCGACACGATCAAGAAAGACATTCTGTGGTGGGCGAGTGGTGCGGAATCGCAGCAGCAACTCGCTTCGGGCGAAGTCGCCCTGGGCAAATTCTGGAACGGCCGCATGTTTGCGCTCAATCAATCGGGTGCCAATGTCGGCACATCCTGGACGCAGAACATGGCCTTGGCCGATATCCTTGTTGTCCCAAAGGGAACCAAGAACAAGGAGGCGGCCATGAAGTTCATCGCCCAAGCCAGCAGCCCGGAAGGGCAGGCTGCGCTCGCGACGGCGACCGCCTATGCACCGGTCAACACGGCGGCGATCCCATTGCTTGGCAAGGATATGGTCGCCATGCTGCCGTCCGAGCATACCGACAGCCAGATCACGCTCGATATGAAGTACTGGGCGAAAAATCGCGATGCCATCGGCGAGCGTTGGTACGCTTGGCAATCGGCTTGATCTGATCGTTTAACAAGAACGGGATGGGGCGACAAAGGTTGCTCCATCCCGTCGGCATGGCTCGGTTGGTTGGAATGACGATGAGTTTGGCGGTGGCAGCATCGACGCGCGCGCCCCAACATATGCGAAGGCGATTGGGCGGTCTTGGGCCGGCCATGCCGGCACTGGTATTTTTGTTTCTCTTCCTTGTCCTGCCGCTGTCCAGCCTGCTTCTGCTCAGCGTCACGGAACCGAGCCTTGGCCTCGGCAATTATGCGAAATTGTTGGGTGACGCGGCCTATGGGCGGGTTCTGTTCAATACTTTCTTCGTCGCTGGCGTGGTTACCTTTGTCACCCTGATGATCGGCTACCCGGTCGCCTGGCTGCTGGCGATATTGCCCACCCGTGCCGCCCATGCCCTCATGGCCATCATCCTTCTGTCCATGTGGACCAATCTGCTGGCGCGTACCTATGGTTGGATGGTTCTGTTGCAACGCACCGGCATCATCAATCGCACGCTGATGGATCTTGGCCTCATCAGCGAACCCTTGCCCCTGGTCAACAATCTGTTCGGCGTCACCATCGGCATGACCTATATCATGCTGCCTTATGTGATCCTGCCACTACATGCAACACTGTCGGGTATCGATCCAGCGATCATGCAGGCGGCCGCCATCACCGGCGCAAAGCCGCGGCAGATCTTTTGGCGCGTGCTGCTACCGCTGTCGATGCCCGGTATCGGCGCCGGCTGTCTGATGGTCTTCGTTATGGCGCTGGGATATTACGTGACGCCGGCTCTGCTGGGCGGCACCACCAACATGATGCTTGCCGAACTCATCGCCCAGCAGGTGCAGTCCTTGCTCAATTGGGGGGTGGGTAGTGCTGCAGCCTTCATTCTGCTGGCCGTGACGCTCGTCTTCTTTGCGATCTATGTCCGTGTCGTCGGCCTTGGAAAACGGAAATAGCCGATGATATTGACACTCAATCGCATGGGTTCCGGGCGCTTCGTGCTTTATGCCATTGCCGCCGGGACAGCCATTTTTCTGATGCTGCCGGTCGTCTTTATCGCCTTTCTGTCTTTCGGCTCGTCGCAATGGCTGCAGTTCCCGCCGCCCGGCTGGACGCTCAAATGGTATGGGGCACTCTTCGCTGATCCGCGCTGGATCGAAGCCATGCTGAACAGCCTTAAAGTGGGATCATGCGTCATGGCATTCTCTGTGGTGCTCGGCTTGCCGGCGGCGTTTGCGATCGTGCGCGGGCGTTTCGCCGGTCGCGCTGCCCTCCATGCCTTTTTCATCAGCCCCATGATCGTGCCGGTGATCATTCTGGCGATCGCCCTGTATGCGCTTGTCCTCAAGCTTGGTCTTAATGGGACATTCCTGGCTTTCGTCGCTGCCCATCTGATTCTTGCTTTGCCATTCTCGGTCATCTGCATTGTCAATTCGCTGGAGGGTTTCGATGTCTCGGTCGAAAAGGCGGCGATCATTTGCGGTGCCACGCGATTTCAGGCGATTCGGCGGGTGACGTTGCCTGCGATCCGGCTCGGCATTCTGTCAGGAGCCCTGTTCTCCTTTCTGGTTTCCTGGGACGAAGTCGTTCTCAGCATCTTCATGGCCAGCCCGGGCATGCAGACCTTGCCGGTTAAGATGTGGACCACCTTGCGCCAGGACCTCACCCCGGTTATTGCCGCCGTTTCCACCCTGTTGATCGTGATGACCATTGCCGTGATGCTGGTTGCGGCCTTTCTGCGACGGAGAGCCGCCCGATGACAATGCCCACCAAGAATGCCGTGGAAATCCGCCATCTAGTTAAGCGCTTCGGGCAGGTGACGGCGGTCGACGATGTCTCGCTGACGGTTGCCGATGGTGAGTTTTTGACATTCCTCGGTTCCTCCGGCTCCGGCAAGACGTCGACCCTGTTCATCGTCGCGGGGTTTGAGGATCCAACATCCGGCTTGGTCGAGATCGATGGCCGCTCTGTCCTCTCGGTGCCGCCTAATGAACGCAATATCGGCATGGTGTTCCAGCGCTACACATTGTTCCCGCACATGTCGGTAGGGGAGAACGTGGCATTTCCGCTCATTGTACGAGGCAGGCCGCAGAACGAAATCAATCGCGCCGTTGCCGAAATGCTCGACCTGGTGCGTCTCGGTGGCTATGCATCGCGCCGACCAAGCGAGCTATCCGGAGGTCAGCAGCAGCGCGTCGCTTTGGCACGCGCTCTGGTCTACCGGCCGCGCCTGCTGCTCATGGATGAACCGCTGGCAGCGCTGGACAAGCGCCTGCGTGAGGACATTCAACAGGAAATTCGGCGGATCCACCGGGATCTTGGCGTCACCATCCTCTATGTCACACATGACCAGGAAGAAGCCTTGCGCATGTCAGACCGCATTGCCGTGTTCAACCAGGGAAAAATCGTTCAGATCGGCAGCGGGGCGGACCTTTATGACCGACCGGCCAATGCGTTTGTGGCTGGTTTCGTCGGTAATTCAAACATGCTACGTGGTCGCTTGAGGGGCATTTCGCAACATATTGCGACGGTCGAACTGGCCGACGGCACTTTGCTGCAGGGCGTCGATGGCGGAAATCTGCATGAAGGCGCTGCGGTGGAGATCATGGTGCGGCCAGAACGGCTGGCGCTGCACGACGTCAACTCTTCTGACGACGGCAGAACTCAATCTCTGGAAGGGACAATCGTTGACGCGACTTTTCTCGGCGAAATATTCCAATACGAAATTGAGACACGCTGGAAACAAAACGTTCTGGTGCGAGATAGCCGCAAACTGAATGTCATGCCGATCGGGGCGCCAGCGCGCTTTTCTTTCGAGTCGGTGGATGCCACGGTTTTCCCCGGATAAACGCCGTTGTCCTTACAACCGCACGCCTGTTGTTTTGTCAAAGAGATGTATTTTGCCGACATCCGGGGCGAGGCGGATGGTTTCGCCAGGCTGGAGCGCGATACGTTCGCGGAAGAGGCCGACGATGTCGCGGTTTCCCAGGCGCGCCACAACCTGTGTTTCTGAACCCGTGGGCTCGATGACGACGACCTTCACGGGGACGCCAGCATCGGAAACGATGAAATGCTCTGGGCGGATGCCATAGAGCAGGGGCTTGCCAATAGAATCTGCAGGTGCAGTATTAAGTGGAAGATAAACACCCTCCGGCGTCACGAATCTGGGCTGGCCGTTGGCGCTAGATTCCACCGTCCCGTCAATCAGGTTCATCGAGGGCGAGCCGATGAAGCTCGCCACGAAAAGGTTGGCTGGACGGTCATAGAGCTCCAGGGGCGGGCCGGACTGTTCCACGATGCCGTCATGCATGACGACAATCTTGTCCGCCATGGTCATCGCTTCAATCTGATCATGAGTGACGTAAACAGTGGTGGTACGCAGTCGCTGATGCAGTTCCTTGATTTCGGCACGCATCTGCACGCGCAGCTTGGCATCAAGGTTTGACAAGGGCTCGTCGAACAGGAAAACCTGGGGGTCGCGCACAATGGCACGTCCCATGGCAACACGTTGGCGCTGGCCACCCGATAGCTGCCGCGGGTAGCGGCTGAGCAAAGGTGTCAATGCCAGGATTTCGGCCGCGCGCTTAACCCGCCCATCGATCTCATCCTTCGCCGCGCGTTTCAACATCAGTGAAAAGCTCATGTTTTCCGCAACTGTCATATGCGGATAGAGAGCATAATTCTGGAACACCATGGCGATATCGCGGTCCTTCGGTGGCAGGTTGTTGACAATCCGGCCGCCGATCCGGATGTCGCCGCTGCTGATTTCCTCCAACCCGGCGATCATGCGCAGTAGTGTCGATTTTCCACAGCCGGAAGGACCAACCAGGATAACGAATTCTCCGTCAGCGACGTAGATCGACACGCCATGGATAACGTGGATGCCACCAAAAGACTTGCGAACCTCGCGAATTTCGACCGACGCCATCGACCATGCCCCCATCAGATTCTTTTTGAATTCAACCACGATCCAGCTGGATCGTCCGCCGGAAATATCGCTACCCCATCATCAGCGCGACCGCCCGATCTGCAATCGCCAGAGCCGGCGCATTCGTGTTGCCAGATGTAATGCTCGGCATCATGGACAAGTCAAAGACGCGAAGCTTGTCGACACCCCGCACGCGCAACTTGGCATCGAGGACAGCGCTGATGTCGCCATCCGGCCCCATGCGACAGGTCCCCACCGGATGATAGGTGGTCTTGACCATGCGCTTGCAATGTGTCTCGAGATCGGTATCCGAATTTTTATCGGAACCGGGGAAGAGTTCGCCAGTCAACATGTCGCGCATGGGTGCTGCCGCCATGATTCTGCGGGCGAAGCGAAGGCCAGCCACCTGCAGCCGAAGATCATCGGAATGGCCGAAGAAGTTGCAGTCCACCAGTGGTGGCGATGCCGGATCGGCGGAGCGCAGCTTGACAGAGCCGCGCGCCTTTGGACGCAAGACACCCGGCGTCAGGGTGACACCCTCGCACGGCGCAATGCCGGAAATGTCCCGATCGAGATAGACGGTCGGCACGCAATAGAGCTGGATCGTGCTCTCATCGCCATGGGTATCGGGATCGATAAAGGCGCAGGCTTCGACGCCGGTGGTCGTGACGGGGCCGGATTTGAAGAGAAGATATTGTAGACCATTGCGCAGCATCGCGAGGCCGCGGTCCTGGCCAAAATAGCCATAGGGCCCGTTGGCGGCGGCGATCACTGGAACTTCGTGATGATCCTGCAGGTTTTGCCCAACACCGGGCAGGTCAACCTTGACGGTTATGTCATGCTCTTTGAGATGCGCGGCCGGGCCGATCCCGGAGAGCATCAGGAGCTTTGGCGTGATGTAGGTGCCAGCAGTGAGAATTACTTCGGTGGCCGCGTAAGCTTCCTGCATCTGGCCGCCCTGGACATAGCGCACGCCATTGGCGCGACCCTGTTCAATGATCAGACCGGTCGCACTTGCGTCGGTGAGAATGGTGAGGCGCGGATCGTGCATGATGGGGGTAAGGAAGGCGTCGCGAGCACTGCAGCGACGACGGGTTGCCCCATCGATCGTGTGCTGCATGAAGCCGACACCGCGTTGCGCGGCACCATTGAAATCCGGATTGTGGGGATAGCCTAGCCCTTGGACGGTCTTGACGAAGGCTTGGCTCATGGCGCAGTGATGACCCAGATGCGACACCTTGAGCGGCCCGCCAACGCCGTGAAATTCGCCGGCGAGATGGTCATTGTCTTCCTGCCGCTTGAAATGAGGCAGCAGGTCACGATAGCTCCAGCCCGACCCCTGGCCGAGATAGCGATCCCACCGGTCATAGTCGGCGGCCTGGCCGCGCATATAGACCATGGCATTGACGGCGCTGCCACCGCCGAGCACCCGGCCTTGCGGGATGATCGGCGCGCGGCCGTCGAGCTGGGGCTGGGGCACGGATTTATGCATGGTCAGATAGGCGTCGCTGGCGAGGAACTTCATGTAGCCGGCTGGCATGGCAAGTACCGGGCTGGATTTTGCCGGACCGGCCTCGAGCAACAGCACACGCGCGCCATGATCTTGCACCAAGCGGCTTGCCGTCACGCATCCGGAGCTGCCACCGCCCACGACGATATAATCGTAGTCTTTCACCGTGGACTTACCAGCATGTGAAGCCGCCGTCAGCGAGGACGATGGAGCCGGTCAACAGGCTTGCGGCATCGCTGGCCAGGAAATGAACGACCGAAGCGATCTCGTCCGGCTTGCCGAGCCGGCCCATGGGCGTGTCCCGCAACCAGTCCTTCATCATAGCATCGACCCCCGGGACGTCATGCACCATGGGCGTGTCGATATAGGTCGGTGCCACCGCATTGACGCGGACCCCGCGATCGGCCCATTCGGCGCCCAGCGAGCGTGTCAGATGGTGCACGGCCGCCTTTGAGGCGTTGTAATAGGCCTGCTTCTGCGGCCGGTTGACGATATAGCCGGACATCGAGCCGATGTTGACGATGGAGCCTCGGCCAACCGCCAACATGTGTCGGCCGAAATCGCGGCAGCACCAGAAGAGGCCATTATAGTTGACGTCGTTGACGTTGAGCCAATGCTCGTCGGACAGATCTTCAGCGGCTATTCCGCTGCGGGCGATGCCGGCATTGTTTACAAGGATATCGATACGGCCATGCTTGGCTGCCAAGGCATCGGCTACCTTGGCAACCTCGGTCGAATTGGTCACGTCCAACTGTGCGATTTCGGCGTCGAGCCCGAGCTTCTGCAGCGTTGCCCGGCCGCTCGCTGCGACATTGGGGTCGATTTCTGCAATCACCACCTTGGCGCCAGCTTCAGCCAGCGCCGTGACACAGGCGAGGCCGATCGCTCTGCCGCCTCCCGTCACGACGGCAATGCGACCGTCAAGTTTGAACTTTTCGAGATACATGTGAAATCGGCCCTCCTCAGGCACTGCCTTGACTCAGCTCGGCATTTCAATCTGGATCTTCACGGAGCCTTGTGGTGGGTTTTTGGCAAATTCGAACGCTCGGACGCTGTCTTCGAAGCCAAACGTGCGGGTGATCAGCGGCTTCAAGTCGATCGCACCGGAGGCCAGCATAGCGACACAGCGCGGAAAAACATGGGCATAGCGGAAAATATGCTCGACCCGTGCCTCTTTGATGGCCGCGCGCGTGACGTGATAGGAGATCGGCTCCCCCGGCATACCGATGAAGACAGCGCGGCCGCCGGGGCAGAGCATGTCGAAGACGTCAGGAGCGACGCGGTGGTTGCCTGAGCATTCGAAAACGACCTCGACGCCCCAGCCATCGGTTTCGCGCTTCACCACATCGACCAGCTTCTGGGAACGAGCGTTCACGGTGGTGACGGCGCCAAGTGTTGCGGCGAGGGCGAGCTTGCTGTCGTCAACATCGCTGACGATGATTCGGGCGCAGCCGGCGGCGAGGGCAGCTAGCGTGGTCACCAAGCCGATCGTGCCGGCGCCGGTCACAACGGCAATATCGCCGGGCTGAATCTGTGCCTTTGTGGCACCGTGCACCCCGGTTGCCAGCGGTTCGACCATGGCAGCCTGTTCGAGAGAAACATTGTCCGGCAGCTTGAAGGTGAAGTCAGCCGGATGCACGACGGTTGGTCGCAAGACTCCGTGGACCGGTGGGGTCGCCCAGAAGCGGACAGCCGGGTCGAGATTATATTTGCCAAGGCGGGAGGCGCGGCTGGTGGGATCTGGAATTCCTGGTTCCATGCAGACCCGGTCGCCCACCTTCAGCTCCGTGACGTCCGAGCCGGTCTCGACGATGACGCCGGAGGCTTCATGCCCCAGGATCATGGGTGCCCGCACGATGAAGGGATCGATGCCGCCATGGGTGTAGTAGTGGACGTCGCTACCGCAAATGCCGACACGCCTGAGAGCAATGCGAACATCACGGCGACCCAGCGCTTCGTCCACCGGAATGTCTCGGAGGGACAGTCGGTCTTTTTCTTCGAGAACCAGTGCCTGCACCATTTTATACTCCTTAACCGCGCGCCACGACGATCCAGCCGATGATCAGGGAGAGCATCGTCGCGAAGAAGAGGGGAAGATGCACTTCCAGGAAACGCATCCAAAACAAATGCACGGCAACGAAGATGACCGTGCCGATGAAGACTCGATCGAAAGCATTGGTATGAATAGGCAGGAAGCCAATTTTCCCGTTGCCGGTTTTCTTCGTGCTGTTTTTGTCCGGAAGATCGGCCATCGGGTCACTCCTTGACGGCGCCGAAGGTGAGGCCGGCGACGATATGGCGCTGCACCAAGCCCAGGAAGAGAAGAGCCGGCAGCAGAGTCAATGTTGCTGTCGCTGCCATCTGACCCCAATTAGTCCCGGTCACCGTCACGAATTCAGCTAGGCCCGTGGTGATCGTGCGCGCCTTGACGCTGGTGAGGGTCGCTGCGAACAGATATTCGTTCCACGCGAACACCCAGGTCAGGATCGCCGTGACCGCTAGGCCGGGACGGGCCAGCGGCAGGATGACCCGTGTCATGACCTGCCAGGTATTGGCGCCATCGATCATGGCGGCTTCGTCGAGTTCCTTGGGAATGCCATCGATGATGCTGCGCAGGGTCCAGATGGCAAAAGGCAAGTTGAACACGCAATAAAGCAGAATGAGGCCGATGCGCGTGTCATAAAGTTTCCACTCGCCGATCGTGAAGGCCTGTGTAAACAGGAGGAACAGCGGCAGCAGGAAGACGGCGGGTGGTGCCATGCGGTTCGTGATCGTCCAGAAAAAGATGTTCTCTTTGCCGACGAGCTTGAAGCGCGACAGAGCATAGGTGGCGCACAGCGCCAATGTGGTCACCAGCAGGGCGTTGGCCGTGGAAACGATGATGGAGTTGAGCATGTACTGCTGAAACGAAGGATCCGTCAGCGTCTTGATATAATTTTCGGAAAAGAAGCTGCGAATGAGAAAAGTCGGCTTCCCATACATCTCCACGCGGCTTTTCGCCGAGATCAGGAACATCCAATAGATCGGGAACAGCGTGACGAAGCTGGCGGCGATCCAGAAGAAGACGGATGTCCAGGGGCGTTGCTTGTGCATCAGTCACCTTTCGGCAGGTCACGGCGTGCGACCAGCGCCACATAGAGCAGCCAGCACATGACGATCGTGAGGTAAAGGGTGAGCAGGGACATCGCGGAGCCGTAGCCGTAATCGGTCTTGGGAAATACGACCCGCCAGATATAGAGGCCGATATAGCGCGTGGCGGCGGCCGGACCGCCGCCAGTCAGCATCCAGACCTCGTCGACCGTGCGCAGGGCGTCCATCATGCGGATGAAGACGGTCGCCAGGATCGCCGGCTTGAGCATCGGCAGCGTCACATGGCGGAAGATCTGAAACTTGTTGGCGCCGTCGATCTGCGCCTGCTCGAACGGCTCCTTCGGCAAGGAAGAAAGCGCCGCGAGTAGCGTCAGGGTCACCAATGGCGTCCAGTGCCAGACATCCATGAGCACCGTCGTCCAGAAGGCCTGGTCGGCAAAGCTGCCCAGCCGATAGTCGATCCCGAACCAGCGATCGAGATAATAGGGGACGGGACCAAGGCCGGGCACGGTGAGGAGGCGCCAAGTCGCCCCCACGGCGATGGGGGCCACCATCAAAGGCAAGGTGTGGATCGTCCGGAAGAAACCCTTCAGCGGAAAGTTCTTCATCATTAGCTGCGCCAGGAAATATCCCAGGACAACTTCGCTCAGCACCGCAAAGAAGGCGAACCGCAGGGTAACCCAGAGCGAATAGAGCAGCTGCTCATCGAAGACGAGGTGACGGTAATTCTCCACCCCGTAGAAATGCGCCCCAGGATTTGCCGCAAAGGCGTTCCATTCGGTGAAGCCGACAACCAGTACGTAAACGAATGGCACAACACCAAAGATGACCAGGATGACCAAGGTCGGCGCCAGCAGCAACCAGCCGATGCTTTGTGATCGCATCAATTCACCGTCGAGAGTTAGGCTTCCGGACGGATATCTGGTCCAGGAAAAGCATTCAGTGAAAGCCGTAAAAAATATCGGCCGGGACGGCAATCACCGCCCCGGCCGGGATCGGATCACTTGCGATAGCCGAGCTTCGTCAGTTCGGCTTCCGCCGCTGCCGCCATCTTGTCGAGGGCGTCAGAGGCCGTCAACTCACCGGTAATCGCCTGATAGAAGAAGGGCGCAGTCGCTTCCCGGACCTGGGCATGGAACGGGTAGGGAGGGGCACCAGCGAACAGCTTACCTTCGTCTTTCATGAGCGTATAATAGTGGTCGACCTTTTCATCCATGGCCTTGACCTTTGGATCGTCATAGGTCGCGGTGTGGGTGATGCGCGAGCCGGCAACCGCCCAATCCGCCTGGACCGAAGCCTGGCCGACATACTCAAGGAACAGCAGCGCCGCTTTCTGGTTTTTTGACGAATAGGGAATGCCGAAAGCGCCGCCATCGTAATAGCCAATATAGCCTTTGCCGGCTTCGGCATCGGCCAGGACGCCGTCTTCGAGCGGCGGCAGGGCGACACCCACCTTGCCAACGACATTGGATTTGTCGGCGTTGGTCGCGATCCAGGCAGCATTTTCGCCGTAGACAAGACCTTGGGCGGCGCGGCCTGCGGCGAAGGTCGCGGCGACCTCGTCCCAGGTGCTTGAAGTCGATTCCGGTGGCGCGAATTTCAGCAACCCGAGCCAATATTCGAGGGCGGCCTTGGCCTTCGGGCTGTTCATGGTGCCGCCATGCTCGACGCTGGCGCCCCAACCGTCCTGGTTGATGCCCCAATTGTAAACGCCGAAAGTGGGTGCCACGCTTTCAAAGAACTCGTACCACGAGGACGGGTGGCCGGTATGGGCCTGGACGGTTGTCCCCCAGAGCTCTTGATCGGTGTCCTTGCCCAACTGTGCAAAGAACTCGGCGATGTCGCGATACTGGGCATGGGTCTTGGCGGGCGCCAGATCATAGCCATACTTCGCCTTGAAGGCCTCCTTGTTCTTCGGATCGTCGAACAGATCCTTCCGATAGAGATAGACCTTCAGGAACGCTTCCATAGGCACGCCAAAGACGTCACCCTTGGAATCCTTGAAGTAATTGATAAAGGAGGTGAAATTGTCGACCTTGAAGTCCGGCGATGCCAGCTTGGGATCGGCTTTCAGTTCCTTGGTGAGGTCCACCAGGAAGTCGCGCGACAGATAGCTGTAGATGATGTCCTGCTCGATATAGACGAAGTCATAGATGCCGGTCTTGGCCTCCATGTCCTTGATAGCCTTGTCGTACATCTGGTCCCAGGAGGTCGCTTCGAATTCGACGTTGATGCCCGTCGCCTTGGTGAAGGCCGGCCCGAGGACATCCTTGACGTAATTGGATGGCGGCGTGCTTTCCGAGACGCCGTGAATGGTAACGCCCTTGTAAGGGGCGCCGGCGTCGGCCCAAAAATCGGCCCGGGCGCCCGATACCGCCGCCAGCAGGGACGCTGTGGCGAGGATGGCTCTTAGTGGAAGTCTGGCGTGCATCTATCTTCCCCCCATAAGTGGTTAAGGTTTCTGATTGGCCGCAGCTATCGATCCCTGATCCGCCCTGACTCACTATGGATCGGGTCGACGTGCTTCTTATTGGTGCGGCATTATCCGCCCGTGGGCGGGGCGTGCTACACGCTTTTTGGCAGGTGAGTTCGCATTTTTTTCGACAAACCAAATTTCAACATGATCACCGCGGTCATTGCTTGTGCCCGGGCTCTCACCGATCGCAGCATGCGATCATGTCCAGTCGAATTGCGCAAAATGTCTCATCGCGAAATGTTCCATCTCCAAGTTTCGCGTTGCAGCATAGGCAGCATCGGCCAACCTCATTGACATGCGCTGCCGATGACTTAACCATTGCATATGTGATCGGAGGCCGGAGATAGAAGTCGAAAAAAGCAGATGGGCAGGACCGGCCTCCACCATAGCCGCAGATGATATCGAACTGGGTGATGTCGAGTTGGAGCCGCGCGATCCGCGACGGCTGGCGAATGAGCAGGCGGGTGAAGCATGACCAAGCGAAAATCCAGCACGCCGGATTTTGAACTCATTGTTGGGGGGCCGCGGGAATCGTTTCGGTGGAACGTCCATGGCTACCCCTATGAACTCGCGAAATGGCATTACCACCCGGAATACGAACTTCATCTCATCCAGGAATCGTCCGGCAAGATGTTCATTGGCGACTATGTCGGTGATTTCCGCCCCGGCACACTGGTGCTGACTGGCCCCAACCTGCCACACAACTGGGTCAGCGACATCGCGATCGGTGAGAGTATCGAAGACCGCGACATGCTGGTGCAGTTCAGCGACAGCTTTGTGCAGGATGCGATGCGGCTATGGCCGGAGTTCAAGGAGATCGACGGCTTGCTCAGCGAGGCCGTATTTGGAATCGAGTTTTCTGGTGCCGCGGCCGAGCTGGGAGCGGAGCTGCTTGGCGAAATCGGCAAGGCGACCGCCATGCGCAGGGTCCTGCTTTTGTTCGAACTGCTCTACGAATTGAGCCGCTCGTCTGAGCGGAAGATTCTCTCGAGCCGACACTACTGCCCGACGCTGGACCATGGGACGTCGGAGACAATCAACAAGGTTCTGGATTTCCTGTCAGCCAGCATTGCCGAGGATATTCACCTGTCCGATGTCGCAAATTATTTCGGTATGTCGGAATCCATCTTCTCGCGCTTCTTCAAGAGAAATACCGGGCATGGTTTCGTTCACTATCTGAACAGGATGCGGATCAATCTGGCCTGCGACCTGCTCGCCCAGACTGATAAGCCCATTACCAGCATCTGTTTTGAAACCGGCTTCAACAATATTTCGAATTTCAATCGCCAATTTCGCAAGCTCTGCGGCCTGGCGCCGTCAGAATATCGACGCCAGGCCGGTAGAAACATGCAGAAGTCAACGGACCTCTATAAATGCGACCTCAAACCGGCCGAGAGTGCGGTGGCTGTCGGTCAAGCTGCCTGACACCCTCCGTCGGTGCCTCACAGCGGTCGGTAGGCGATGCAATCCATCTCGATCTTGGCGTCAATCGTCAAAGGTGATTGCACCGTCGAGCGTGCCGGTGGGACGTCCTTGAAATAGCCGGCATAGACTCGGTTGAAACTTGCGAAGTCGCGAGCGTCATCCAACCACACATTCACCTTGATCACATCATCGAGCGAGCAGCCGGCAGCTTCCAGAATCCGGGCCATGTTCTCGATGGTCTGGCGCACCTGGGCGACGATGCCGCCGGCGACGATTTCGTTGTGTGCGTCAAAGCCCACCTGACCTGAGACATAGACAAAATCGCCGGCGCGTATCGCCGGGCTGAAGGGCAATGCCATGCCGCCGGCGCCCGCCTTCGGCACGCCGATCGGTATTTTCCGCGCCTTGCCAGCAGGTTTCGCCTTCGTCTTTGTCGCGGGCTTCGTGGCCATAATTGTCTGCTCCCTCGTCATGAAATTGTTCTTCCAGCTCGGAAGTCATCGCGTGCACTCGCGTTGCTGCCGGTAGGCGGGAAGTCCTTCAGCGCCGACATGGAGATCGCGTTCCCAACATCCAAGAACGAGGGCACGACGATCTTCTTGACTCGCTTTCGACTATCATCCGATAGTCCCTCTTGTCTACCACTGTGTAATCAGTTCCAATATATTGGAATTCGGTAGATTGCCGTTTCATCGCATGAGGGAGGGGATCTATGACCAACAAACTGCGCAAAACGCTGGCCGGGTTGACGATGTTCGTAGCGGTTGCGGCGACCAGTTCGCTGCCGGCCAACGCACAGGAAGTGAGCAAGCTCGACGAAATTCTGGCACGCGGCCACCTGATCGTCGGCACAGGCAGCACCAATGCTCCGTGGCATTTCAAGGACGAAAACGGAAACCTGGTGGGCTTTGACATCGACATGGCGCATCTCGTCGCCAAGGGTCTGTTCAATGACCCCAACAAGATCGAATTCGTTGAGCAATCGTCAGACGCGCGTATTCCGAACGTCACCACCGGCAAGGTCGACATCACTTGCCAGTTTATGACAGTGACCGCTGAGCGTGCCCAGCAGGTGGCCGTCACGATCCCGTACTACCGTGAGGGCGTCGGCCTGTTGCTCAAGGAAGGTGGCAAATTCAAATCCTATGACGAGTTGAAGGCCGCCGGCAGCGGTGCCACCGTCTCGGTCCTCCAAAACGTCTATGCCGAGGACATGGTGCACGCTGCTCTACCCGAAGCCAAAGTCGATCAGTATGAGAGCGTCGATCTCATGTATCAGGCTTTGAACAGCGGCCAGGCCGATGCCTCGGCTACCGACCAATCCTCGGTGAAATGGCTGATCGTGCAGCAACCCGGCAAATATCTGGATGCCGGCTATGGCTGGAGCCCGCAGAGCTACTCCTGCGCTGTTAAGCGTGGTGATCAGCAATGGTTGAATTTCGTGAATACGGTATTCCATGAAGCCATGACTGGTGTCGAGTTCGGTACCTATGCCGCTTCCTTTAAGAAGTGGTTCGGCGTCGACCTGCCGGTTCCCCAGATTGGCTTTCCGGTCGAGTATAAGTAAGCTCTGTTAGAAGATCGACGGGGCCGCTGTCATGGGTTATCAACTCAATTTCGCACCGGTTTGGCGAGACTTCGACTTGTTGCTATCCGGGCTGGGACTCGGCTTGGCAATGGCGGTATTCGCCATCTTGGTCGGATGTTTGATAGGCCTGACAGCGGCCTTTGCGATGATCTCGAAGAACGCTGTGCTGCGTCGGGTGGCGTCGACTTATGTGACGATCATTCGCAACATGCCGATCTTCTTCCTGATCATCTTCACTTATTTCGTTGTGCCGGAGCAGTTGGGCGTACGCATCGGCAAGGTCGAGGCCTTCGTCGCGACCCTCGCCATCT
Source organism: Dongia sp. P2_B8 (assembly GCF_056404715.1). NCBI lineage: Bacteria > Pseudomonadati > Pseudomonadota > Alphaproteobacteria > Rhodospirillales > Dongiaceae > Dongia > Dongia sp. P2_B8. The sequence continues at coordinate 201,741 of NZ_JBFUDM010000001.1, forward strand.
ATGCCGGCGCCTATCTGACCGAGGTTTTTCGAGGCGCTTTGCTGGCACTGCCGCGAGGCTTGCGCGAAGCTGGTCTGGCAATCGGCCTTACTGAACGGCAGACCCGGCTGTGGGTCATCCTTCCAGTCATGCTGCGCAACGCTCTTCCGGCACTCGCCAACAACTTCATCTCACTGTTCAAGGATACGTCCCTGGCGGCAGCGATCGCAGTGCCGGACCTCACCTTCTATGCGCGGCAGATTAACGTAAACACGTTCCGTGTGATCGAAACCTGGTCGGTCTGTAGTCTGATGTACGTCACCGCCTGCTATTTGATCGCTGCCGGCCTGCGGTTCGCAGAGCGGCGTTTGGCAATTCCTCGTTGATGACCGAACAAATGTCCGATCTCACGCATTTCTTCACTGAATTCTGGCTTGCTCGCTGGCCCATCCTCCAGGGGGTTGGCATGACGGTGCTGATCTCGGCCTTGGCCATTTCGCTGGGGACGCTTCTCGGGATCGGTGTCGGCCTTGTCTTGGTCTATGGACGGCAGGTGCCACGTTTCGTTGTACGGGCTGTCTTGGAATATGTCCGCGGCACACCCGTCTTCGTGTTGATCCTGGCTTGCTACTACCTACTGTCCCAAATCGGCATTCAGTTGACGGCATTCCAGGCTGGTGTCTTCGCGCTCACCATTTTCTGCAGCTCTCATGTTGGCGAGACTTTGCGCGGCGCCCTGTTGGCGCTGCCGAAGGGACAGATGGAGGCTGCCAAGGCCATTGGCCTCACTTTCCGGCAGGCTTTCATCTATGTCCTGGCGCCGCAGGCCCTGCGCCAAGCGCTGCCGAGCTGGGTCAATACCGCAGCTGAAATGGTCAAGGCATCGACCCTGCTGTCGGTGATCGGCGTGGTGGAGCTGATGCTTGCGACCAGGCAGATCATTTCGCGCAATTTCATGAGCCTCGAATTCTACTTCCTGGCTGGCATCATCTATTTTCTGATCAATTTCTCGATAGAGCGGCTGGGCCGGTATCTTGAGCGCCGCGTCGCGCTGCCGTCATGAGTGAGGAGGAATCGTTGGGGATGCCCGTTCTACAGATCGAAAACTTGCATAAGAAGTTCAAGGACCTCGAGGTTCTGAAGGGCGTCGACCTTGCCATGGAAAGCGGGGATGTCGTCTCGGTCATCGGCTCCAGCGGTTCGGGCAAGACCACGATGCTGCGCTGCGTCAACATGTTGGAGGATTTTCAGGAGGGTCATATCCGCATCGATGGCGAGGAAATCGGCTACCTGCCAGGCCCCGACCGGAAGCCGAAAAAGGAGGTCGAGATCGCGCGCCAGCGGGCGATGACCGGCATGGTGTTCCAGCAGTTCAACCTGTTCCCGCATATGACAGCGCTCGGGAATGTCACCTTGGGTCTGACCAAGGTGAAGAAAATGCCGCAGGACGAGGCAGTTGCGATCGCCGAGAAATGGCTGGCGCGGGTCGGTATGCTCGACCGGCGCGGGCACTATCCTGGCCAATTGTCCGGCGGCCAGCAGCAGCGGGTCGCCATTGCCCGCGCAGTTGCCATGAGCCCGAAAGTCATGCTGTTCGACGAGGTTACCTCCGCCCTTGATCCGGAACTGGTGAACGAGGTACTGAACGTCATCAAGACCTTGGCAAGTGACGGGATGACCATGCTGCTGGTGACCCATGAGATGAAGTTCGCTTTCGAGGTCTCCGACCGTGTAGTCTTTATGAATCAGGGCCGGATCGAGGAGCAGGGGAAACCTGAGGAACTTTTCCGCAATCCCCAGTCCAAGCGCCTCGCCGAGTTCCTGAAAAGCGCTCAGTTCTAAGAGGGATCTCCATGCAAAAGACGCCCAATCTGCCGCAATCCAGGGCGCGCCGCAGGGTCACAGCCAAGGGCGGCGTCGAGTCGGTTGCTGATCGCACCCCCCGCGCCAGGCCCGCCGCCCGGGCACCAAAGGCAAGCGTGGCGGATACTGCATCGGCTGAGGCAGGTCCCCGTGCGCGCGGCATCGACCGAGCATTCCATATTCTCGAATTCCTCCAGGAAGCCAGGCGGCCGATGCGGCCGAACGAGATCGCCATCGCCATCGGTGCGCCGAAATCGACTGTCTACGACATTATCGGGCTGCTGCTGCGCCGCCGTGTGCTTGAGCCGACGGACGCTGAAGGCCGTGTCTTTCTCGGACGCCGTCTGTATCTGTTCGGCTTGTCCTATCTTCATCATTTCGACATCATGCGTCTGGCGGTGGAATATCTGGATCGCCTGTCGGCGAGTACCACGCAGACAGCACAGTTCTGCATGATCGAAGATCGGAAATATGTCGTCATGCAGATGAAGGAAGGCGAGAGGCATTTCCGCATCAGTTCCGACGTCGGCGAACAGGTGCCGTTGCCCTGGACGGCGTCGGGCCGGTTGCTGGTATCGCATCTGGATGACGCCGATATCCTGGATCTCATCCCCACTGAAGATTTTATCCTGCCGCAAGGCAAGCGACTGAAGGCGGAATCCTTTCTCGCCGAAGTTCATCAGGCGCGCGCCGAAGGGTTCTTCTCCTGTGACGGTGTGGACGGGCATTTCACCCACTGTTTTGCCGCAGCGGTGCATGACCAGCATCAGCATTGTGTTGCAACGCTCTGCCTGCTGACGCCGCGGGAAGAGGGGCTGCAGAATCATCGCCGCTATCGCCGGCAATTGACCGACGCTGCTTATGAGATGTCGGCCCGTCTCGGCGGCGTGCGCCCCGGCGCACGATAGTTTGGATTGGCTGCCATGACGAAGGGGGAAGGGGTACCAGCCGTACCAGTGCCAAGCGCACGCGGCGGCCCACGCATTGCCTCGATCGGTGAATGCATGATCGAGCTCTCGGCGGCCGATCTCGCGTCCGGATCCCGTCATTTGGCTTTCGGGGGCGATACGCTCAATACAGCCGTGTATCTGGCGCGCCTCGGTACCACCGTCGACTATGTCACGGCACTGGGTGACGACATCTACAGCACACGGATGCTGGCCGATTGGCAAAGTGAAGGAATTGGGACCAACCTCGTGCGGCGTGTTCCAGGACGCCTGCCCGGCCTTTACACGATCGAGTTGGACGAGCAGGGAGAGCGCAGCTTCTTCTATTGGCGTGACCGCGCACCAGCGCGCGAGATATTTGCCGATCCGCATGGGCCTGAACTGTGCCGTGCCCTGATGTCGTATGACTGGCTGTACCTCACTGGGATTAGTCTCTCTCTTTATGGTGACGACGGTCGCGATCGCCTGTTCGAGTTGTTGCGGCAGTTTCGTAAAAAGGGCGGCAAGGTTGTCTTTGACGACAATTACCGGCCGCGTGGCTGGAGTTCGGTCGAACTGGCGCGACGGGAATTTCGCCGCCAGCTGGCCGAGAGCGATATCGTGCTGGCCGGCCTCGACGATGAGCGAGCGCTCCATGGTGTCTCTGGATTGGAAGAAGCGACGGGCCTGATCCATGACGCCGGATCGCGGGTCGTCATCGTCAAGGACGGCGCCCGAGGCTGCATGATATCGAGTGCCGGCGGACGCGACGTGATTCCTGCGGCTGCAGCCGACCGCATCGTCGATACGACCGCGGCCGGCGATTCCTTCAATGCGGGCTTTCTGTCCGCCTTGCTGACCGGCGCGACATTGCAGGCAGCCGCCCGCATGGGCCACGCCTGCGCCGCCATCGTCGTCGGGCATCGCGGGGCGATCGTGCCCAAGGACGCGTTCCTGCGCGAAATGGCGCTACGCAAGAGCGCTCTGGCGTCATAAGCAAACGATCAACAAGCCAAGCAACTGACGGGACGAGACCATGCCAAGCAGCGACAAGAATCTTCGTCAAGAAGAGACCGCGCCCGGGTTCGACCAAGCGGCGCTTGATGCTGCCTTGGCTCGCGCGGGGCAGGGGTCCGTCGATGGACAGACCAAGGGCTACCCGGCCTACCTTCCTGCGGTGAGCATGACGCAACTCGGCACGCTTGGCCTTAACGTGCTGCGTGGAGACACGCCCTATCCGGTGGCGACCATTCTGCAGTCGGCTGTCGATCACAATGGCAAATGGATGGCTCAGTTTCTCGTCCATACCGGTGCCGAGTTGATGCCGCACGGCAAGACCACCATGAGCCCGCAATTGTTCGCACGCCAGGCGGCAGACGGTTGCTGGGGCCTGACGGTCGCCACGATCCAGCAGGCTGTGGTGGCCGCCGAATCGGGCTGCCGCCGCATCTTGATGGCCAACCAGATGGTGTCCAAGGCTGACATATTCGGGGCGATCGCGTTGCTCATGCGCTATCCCGACCTCGCCTTCTGGAGCTATGTCGATTCCGCGGTGGGCGCGCGGCAGCTTCATGATCTCGCTGTCAATGCGGGGTTCGCTGGCAAGCTCCGAGTGCTTCTCGAAGTCGGCATGATCGGGGGGCGGACCGGCTGCCGATCCCTGCAGCAGGTACAGGCGACCATCGATGCCCTCGTTGATTGCCGTGCGCACCTGTCGCTGGAAGGGCTGGCCTGCTTCGAGGGATTGATCCATACCTCAGATGCGGCCGCCGACGAAGGGCAGGTCGGAAAATTCCTCGACTTCCTGACCGAGGCTGCTATTGCGGCCGACCGGGGCGGGGCCTTTGCGAGCGATGAAGTCATGTTGACGGCGGGCGGTTCGGCCTATTTCGACATGGTGGCGCGGCGTTTTGCCGAGATACGCCTGTCGAGAAAAACGCGCGTCGTCATTCGCAGCGGCTGCTACCTCACACACGATTCCCATTATTATGACGAGATTTTCGATCGGTTGCAGGATCGCATCCCTGCGGATTGGCGCAGCATGGGCCGGTTGCAGCCAGCTCTTTTCGTCTGGTCGATGGTCCAGTCGCGGCCGGAGCCGGGTTTAGCGATCCTCACTATGGGCAAGCGCGATGCCTCATTCGACATCGATCTGCCGAAACCGGTGCTGTGCTATCGGCCCGGCGATGACGCGCAGCCACGGCCGGTTCCGGCTGGCTGGTCAGTCAAGGGCATGAACGACCAGCATGCTTATTTGACGATTGGCGACGGCGATGATCTGCAGGTCGGTGATCTGATCTGCTGCGGAATCTCGCATCCCTGCACGACGTTCGACCGCTGGCGGTTGATCTATCTGGTCGATGACGATTGGTCGGTGGTCGGTGGCATTACCACCCAATTCTAGTCCCTGATCGCCCCGCGGAGGGATGCGGGGCGATCATCTTTGCGGTCTGTGTTGGACGATTATTCCGCCGGGACGGCCGATACCAGAAGCTCGGGATCGATCGCCTTGCCGGCCAGGGCTGCCTTGAGCTGGCCTTCGTCGAGTTCCCCTTCCCAGCGGGCGACGACAATGGTTGCCACCGCATTGCCAACCAGATTGGTGAGCGCCCGGCATTCGGACATGAAGCGATCGATACCCAAGATCAGCGCCATGCCAGCGACCGGCACAGAGGGAACGACGGACAGGGTTGCTGCCAGCGTGATGAAGCCGGCACCGGTAATGCCCGCGGCACCCTTGGAGCTCAACATGGCGATCAGGAGCAGCAGGATCTGATCCCACAGGCTGAGCTCAATGCCGGTAGCCTGGGCGATGAACAAGGCCGCCAGCGTCATATAGATGTTGGTGCCGTCGAGGTTGAAGGAATAGCCCGTCGGAATGACCAGGCCGACCACAGATTTGGGACAGCCGGCGCGCTGCATCTTTTCCATTAGGCTGGGCAGGGCCGCTTCGGACGATGATGTGCCGAGAACCAGCAGCAGCTCTTCTTTGATGTAACGGAGCAGGGCAAAGATCGAGAAGCCGTTGTAGCGGGCAACGGCGCCAAGCACGATGACAACGAACAGAATGGCGGTCAGATAGAAAGTGCCCACCAGCATGGCGAGATTGGCAACGGACCCGATGCCATATTTACCGATGGTGAAGGCCATCGCGCCGAAGGCGCCGATGGGTGCTGCTTTCATCAGGATGGCGACGAGCTTGAACATCGCTTGCGACAGGGCCGTCAGCACCGTCATAATCGGGTCGCCACGCTCGCCAATAGCAGCAAGGGCGATGCCAAAAAGTACGGCAAAGAACAACACCTGCAGGATCTCGCCCGAAGCAAGGGCGCCGATCGGCGTTACCGGAATGATGTTGGTGAGAAAGCCGACAATCGTCTGATCGTGAGCCTTGGCGGCATAGTCGGCGACCGCTTTCGGGTCCAGCGTGGCGGGATCGACGTTGAGCCCGGCGCCCGGTTGGATAACGTTGCCGACCACCAGGCCGATCACGAGGGCAAGCGTCGAGAAGGTCAGGAAGTAGATCATGGCCTTGCCGGCCACACGGCCGACCTTGCCAAGATCTCGCATGCCGGCAATGCCGGTTACGACGGTGAGGAAGATCACCGGCGCGATGACCATTTTCACCAGCTTGATGAAGGCATCGCCCAGGGGCTTCATGTCAGCGCCCAGGCTTGGGTAGAAGTGTCCGAGCAGGATGCCTGCCGCGATGGCGACCAGGACCTGAAAATAGAGGTGACGATAGAATTTGCGGGGCGCGGTCGGTGCCGGCGCCAAAATGGCCTGTGTCATAGGTCGTTCCTCTCCCAAGGGCTGTCGACGCCTCATTGTTTGGGCATCGTTCGGAGCCGAGTTGATTGCGTGGCTGCCGGTGCAAAAAAGACCAGCCGGCCAACTGCCTTCAGCAAAGCCCGTACCAACCCGCTGGTCGCCGCGGGGTTCACTTAAGTATCTGTTTTATATATATAAAATAATTGGCCAATCGGAGCAGCTTGACAAGCTTGGCGGAATTACGCACAAATTTTCGAAAGTCGTGTGCGAAAATCCACACAAAACACTTGCGAGGCAGCCCGTTGAAACCGCCTCAGATCGACATGCAGACCAACAAGACCTCGCGGCGCCATCGCTTGTTCCAGGCGGTGCTGCTCCTGCTCGCCATCGCCATTCTTGTTGGTTTGGATCGCATCGCCCAATACGGTGCTGAGCGCTGGGCGCTATCCGAAGTGCAAGGGTCGGCGGAGGCGGCGGTTGGGTTGCGGATTGCAACGCTCCGCAGCGAAATTGAGAAGCAGCGCACACTGCCCATCATTCTGGCGCAGGACCCGGATGTCCGGGCAGCGCTCCTTCAGGGTGACGCGGCACATCTCGCCACACTCAATGCCAAGTTTCAGCTGTTGGCCGAGAGCACGCGGGCAGGGGCCATTTATCTCCTCGATGCCAAGGGTGTCGCGATTGCCGCCAGCAATTATCTCACGCCGACCAGCTTCGTCGGCAACGACTATGCGTTCAGACCCTACTATCAGCGTGCGATGGCTAACGGCAGCGCCGAACACTTTGCCTTTGGCACGGTCAGCAGGCGGCCAGGCCTCTATTTGACGCAGCGGATCGACGATGGCGCAGAGCCGCTGGGTGTCCTGGTCGTCAAGGCGGAATTCGATGCGATCGAAGCCGAATGGCGGCGCTTTGCCGAACCGACCTTCGCCACCGATGAGCGGGCGATTGTTCTGGTGACGAGCGAGCCGCAGTGGCGTTTTCGGACGACGATGCTCATTCCCCTCGATCAACGAAACGACATCCGGGCGAGCCTGCAATTTGGCGACGCGACGCTTGATCTTCTGCCAATCCGGCCGGATGGGAAGGCCCCCACGACGGTTTCGACAAGCTTGCCCGGTATCCAGGGAAGCCGGGAGTTTGTCGAAATCACCGCGCCGGTTCCCACCATCGGCTGGACACTTCATGTCCTTGAGCCAACGGAGCAGGCAATCGGTCTTGCCACGACGGCTGCGCGGTCTCTGGCCCTGCTTGTCGGTGTCATCGGATTGGGGGCGGTGGGATTGTGGATGTCGCGTCGCAAGAGATTGCGCAACGAAAGAGCCATGCAGGCCGTCGCGCGCCGCGACCTCGAAGCGCGCGTCGATGTCCGTACGGCGGAACTCAGCGATGCCAACGATCGGTTGCGAACTGAGATGGACGAGCGCCGGCGTGCCCAGATGGCACTCCATGACATGCAGGATGAGCTTGTGCAGGCAAGCAAGCTTGCCGTCCTTGGGCAGATCGCGGCCAGTGTCGCGCACGAGGTCAATCAGCCGCTCGCTGCGATCCGTATTTTTGCGGAGAATTCAGAAACGCTTCTTGCACGGGGAGAAGCGGGCGCAGTGTCAACCAATCTCTCGACCATCTCTTCCTTGACCGAGCGCATTGGAATCATCACCGACGAATTGCGCGCCTTTGCCCGCAAGACACCCAGCAAGATCGAACCTGTATCGCTCCGCGCTGTCATTGATGGCACGCGCCTGCTCGTCGGTCATAGGCTGAAGCAGCAAGCCATCGATCTTACCGTGAATATGGCGGCAGAGGATATTGTGGTCGCCGCCGAACGTGTGCGGTTGGAGCAAGTCTTCGTCAATTTGCTGCAAAATGCCATTGAAGCATTGTCCGAGCAGCCGGACGGACGAATCCGGATCGATGCGGTGGCGACGGCGGAACAGGTCACAGTGACGGTGTCCGATAACGGTTCCGGCCTGCCGCCGGAGGTCATGAAGGAGTTGTTCATGCCCTTCACCACCACGAAACCGAAAGGCCTTGGACTTGGCCTGGTCATCTCGAATGAGATCATCGCCGAGTTCGGCGGCACGTTTGGCGCAGAGAATCACGACGGGGCGGTCTTCCGCATTACCTTGCCAAGGAGCCTATGATGGACGTCGCTTTCATCGATGACGATGATGCCCTGCGAGCGGCCAATGTTCAGGCTTTGATGCTGGCCGGCCTTGCCGTGGCACCCTATCCTTCCGCGACTGCAGCGCTGGCCGAGCTTGATGCGAGTTTCTCCGGCATTGTGGTCACCGATGTGCGGATGCCGCGGATAGATGGGTTGGAGCTATTCCGGCGCCTCAAGCGTTTGGATCCGGACCTGCCCGTCATTCTTGTGACCGGCCACGGTGACATTGCCATGGCGGTAGATGCCATGCGCGAGGGTGCCTACGATTTCGTCGCCAAACCCTATGCCATAGACCGGCTTCTGGGCAGTATTCGCCACGCGCTTGAAAAGCGGCATCTGGTTCTTGAGAACCGCGAACTGAGGCGGGCCGCGGAAGCAGCAAGCAACGACATGCCTCTACTTGGCACCACGCCGGGCATGGTGCGCTTGCGGCAGACGTTGCGCCAGATTGCCGACGCGGATGTCGATGTCCTCGTCGAAGGTGAGACAGGCAGCGGCAAAGAGGTCGTGGCAAATGCGTTGCATCGCTGGAGTCACCGGGTCAATCGGCCTTTCGTGGCGGTCAATTGCGGCGCCCTGCCAGAGACGATGATCGAAAGCGAGCTGTTCGGGTACGAGGCGGGTGCTTTCACCGGTGCTCTCAAGAAACGCGTTGGGCGGGTCGAGCATGCCCATGGCGGCACGCTTTTCCTCGATGAAATCGAAGCTATGTCACCGGCACTGCAGGTCAAGCTGCTGCGGGTGCTCGAGGCACGGGAGATCACACCGCTCGGCGCCAATGATGTGCGCCGTGTGGATGTCCGGGTGATCGCTGCCTCAAAGGCAGATCTTCAAGAACTTGTGCGCCAGGGCAGGTTTCGTGAAGACCTCTATTATCGTCTGCATGTGGCGACGGTGCGTATTCCGCCCCTGCGGGAACGTAAAACGGACATACCGCTTCTCTTTGGCCATTTCCTCGGAGGTGCGGCCAAGCGCTTTCGGCGCGAGCCAGCCATGATCGGTACTGTGGTCCGACGGCATTTGGAGGAACATGATTGGCCAGGGAATGTACGCGAACTTGCCCACTATGCCGAACGTGTCGCCCTTGGCCTCATGGATGATACGGCGCCAATTGGGCCCGCCGCGCCGATAGAATCGATAGAGCCTGGCGCAAGCCTGCCGCAGCGTATGGAAGCATTTGAGGCCGAACAAATCCGCGCGGCGCTCGCTACTCATCGCGGCGACGTGCAGGCGACGATCAAGGCGCTCGGCATTCCGCGCAAGACTTTCTATGACAAGCTGCATCGTCACGGAATCGATCAGACCGCCTTTCGGATCGCCAAATAAGCCGCAGGCTTGGAGCCGACCCGGCTCACTCCCCTTACCTTGAATAAAGCGTCTGTCGGCGGCGCTCGCTCTGGGATGGCCGCTTGACATGCTCCGTTTCTCGGTCAAATCTATCAGATGTCAGACCAATTTTGAGAAATGAGGAATTTGATCCTTCTCAAAGATTGGTTTCGCGTTTTTTTGGGCGCGGTCAGGGACAGCTGAGGGGGGCAGTGCCGAAGAAATGACCGACTTGACCGTCAGGCTGCAGCCGCTGCCAAAGTCCGATCGGGCGCAGAGTGTCATGGCGGCATTGGCTGACTTCATCGGACGGTCACAGCTCAAGCCCGGCGACCGGCTGCCGGCGGAGCGGGAACTGATGGCTTCTTTGGCAGTCGGTCGTTCGACGGTGCGCGAGGTCATTCGCCAATGGCAAGCACTGGGTATGGTCGAATCCCGCAAGGGCAGCGGAACTTATCTGCTGCGCAACATTTCGGCCGACACCGTACATTTGCCACTCTCTTTTGACGTCGGGCATCTGCGCGATGCCCTGCTGCAGACGCTCGACATCCGCCGCGGTCTGGAAACCGAGGCCAGCGCCTTGGCCGCCTTGCGGCGCACGCCGGAAGATTTGGCGCGGATCGAAGAAAAGCTGCTGGCCATGGAAGCGGTGCATTACGAAAAGGGCACTGCCGGGCCGGAAGACCTCGCCTTCCATCTGGCGATCTACGATGCCACGCACAATGCGATGTTTCCGCAGTTGTTGGAACAGATGCGCGAAACCTTCAAGAGTTTCTGGGAGCAACCTTTCGAGCGTTGGGATTTCGCCCGCCGCTCATTCCCATTTCACCGACTGCTATTTGATGCCATCGCGGCTCAGGATCTTGACCGCGCCCGGCATATGACGCTCGCGATCCTGGCGATCGTTGAGGAAGACATCAAGGAAATGTCCCGATGACGAACGGCCCGATTCCCACCAAACCGACGATTGCTGCGCCGGATTCGTTAAGGGAGTTTCCGACACTTGACGGCAGTGATCCGTTCGAGCGCGCCAGCCGCATTGTTGCTCATGACGATGCTATCGCTTACGACGCGGTGGTGCCGCCAATCGTGCAGACCTCGCTCTTCACCTTCTCGACCTATGCCGAGATGGAGGAAACCTATCGCGGCCTGAAGGTGCGACCGACCTATTCCCGTGGTCTCAACCCGACAGTGCGGGTTTTCGAAGAAAAGCTTGCCGAACTGGAAGGAACCGAGGATGCGCTCGGCTTTGCCAGCGGCATGGCGGCGATCTCCTCGACAGTGCTGACGTTCCTGAAGCCCGGTGATCGCATCGTTTGCGTGCGGCATGTCTATCCCGATGCCTATCGACTGTTCCAAACTTTTCTATCTCGCTTTGGCATCACCGTAATCTATGTCGATGGGCGCGATCCGGCCGCTGTCAGCCAGGCACTCGATGGTGCCGCACTGCTCTACCTGGAAAGCCCTACCAGTTGGACCATGGAGACCCATGATGTGCGCGCCCTGGCGGCCCTGGCACGGCAACGTGGCATTCTCAGCATCATCGACAACAGTTGGGCAACGCCGGTGTTCCAGCAGCCGATCGCCCTCGGCGTCGATCTGGTCCTGCATTCGGCCTCGAAATATCTCGGTGGGCATAGCGATGTCGTCGCCGGTGTCGTCGCCGGATCGCGCGACCTGATCGGCAAAATCCGCTCGACGACGTCGCCCTATCTCGGCGGCAAGATGTCGCCATTCGATGCCTGGTTGCTGATCCGCGGCCTTCGGACCTTGCCGATCCGCATGAAGGCACATGAAGCGGCCGGGCTTGCCATTGCGAGACGACTTGCGGCGCATCCTGCCATTGTCTCCGTCAGCCACCCAGGCCTCGGCAATCATTTGCCGACCGGCCTGCATGGCACGTCCGGCCTGTTTTCCTTCACCTTTCGCGACGGCGTGAACGTGCCGCGCTTTGCGGACCAGCTGCGGCTGTTCAAGCTCGGCGTGAGCTGGGGCGGTCATGAAAGCCTGATCGTGCCCGGCTTGGTCGTTCGGGCACAGGCGGCGGCACCCAATTCAGCACTGGATTTTGGCATCGACCCGAATTCTGTCCGTCTGCATGTCGGACTGGAAGGGATCGAAGCTCTGTGGAACGACCTCATGCAAGCCATCAACGAAGCTGTTAAAAACCGCGACCGATCAAACGATGATAAAGGGAGGACAATGTGATCAAGAAACTTATTGCCACGACGGCATTCACAATGTTGCTGACCGGCGCCGCACAGGCCGAAGCACTGAAGATCGTCGAAGTGATTACCAGCCCGGAGCGTACTGAAACGCTGAAATCCATCGTCAAGGATTTTGAAGCCGATAATCCCGGCGCCGAGGTTGAAATCATCTCGCTGCCATGGGGTGAGGCGTTCGAGAAATTTGCGACCATGGTTTCGGCGGGAGAGACGCCGGACGTGGTGGAGATGCCGGATACCTGGCTCTCGCTCTATGCCAACAATGGCGCGCTCGAAGATCTTGAGCCATATCTCGCCAAATGGGACGAGACCGCCGATCTCAATGACCGCGCATTGGAATTTGGCCGGGCCATCAAGAACAAGGCCTACATGCTGCCCTATGGGTTCTATCTGCGGGCGATGTTCTACAATAAGAAGCTGTTCGCCGAAGCCGGCGTCGCAGCACCGCCGAAGACGTTGGACGAGTTCATGGAGGCGGCAAAGAAGGTCTCGGCTCTGCCGGGCAAGTACGGTTACTGCCTGCGCGGTGGTCCTGGCGGCCTCAATGGTTGGGTGATGTTTGGTGCAACGGCCAATGGCTCGAACGAGTTTTTCAAACCGGACGGCACCTCGACCTTTGCTGAAGCGGGTTGGGTCAAGGGGCTTACTTTCCTGATCGATCTCTACAAGAACGGCTACGCGCCGAAGGACAGCGTGAACTGGAGCTTTAATGAAATCGTGGCCGGCTTCTATTCCGGCACCTGCGCCATGCTGGATCAGGATCCTGATGCGCTGATCGCGATCGCCCAGCGCATGAAGCCCGAGGATTACGGCGTGGCACCCATGCCAAAGGGGGAGAGCGGCAAAGCCTTCCCGACCATTGGCTACGCCGGCTGGTCGATGTTTGCCAACAGTACCCATAAGGACCTGTCCTGGAAGCTGATCGCGGCGCTGGAGGGCAAGAAAGGCAATATCGCCTGGAACCAGAAGACGGGCGCGCTGCCGGTTCATAAATCGGCGGAGAAAGATCCGTTCTACGCCAACGACCAGTTCAAGGGCTGGTTTGAGGAACTGTCTGACAAGTCGGTGGTGCCAACAGTCATGCCGACTTATCTGGAGGAATTCGCCTTCTTCAAGGACTCGCTGGTGATCAAGACGAGCCAGGAAGCCTTGTTGGGCGATCTGACGCCGGAAGAACTGGCCAAGCAATGGGCTGATTACTTGACCAAAGCGCAGCAAAAGTTCTTGAGCAACAAGTGAACTAGTGACTGACGCTTTTTCCGGAGCGGCAATATCGCGTGGCCTGGGCGATAGAATTATCGCTCAGCGTCCGTCAGGTCGGCGTGCCGGTGCATGGAAGTTCCATGCACCGGCAGTTTCCGGACTTTGCCCTGCTCAACCCGTCCTGCGCTGCGAGCTTGCCTGAAGGCTCTGCCCGGGACGCGATCCGTATGACGTTCGATTTGGAAAGCTTCATCAATTCATGAGTCTCGCAATTCCATCAGATCGACGTGGACCGGACCGGCGTTCCCTGCTGCAGCGCCTGGCAATTGCGAGCGAGCCATATCTCTACGCGGCACCAGCTTTGATCCTGATCGTGACGGTAATGCTGGTGCCGTTGGCGCTTGGCCTTTCCTATGCCTTTCGGGATGTGAAACTGCTTGATCCCTTCAGTGGCGGATTCGTCGGCTTGGACCATTTTCGTGCCCTGACCACAGATCCTGCTTTTGCCCGGGCATTGAAGAATACCTTTCTCTGGGCCGGCGCATCGGTATCGCTGCAGTTCATTTTCGGCCTGATCCTGGCACTGTTGCTCGACCGTCCGTTTCGTGGCCGCGCTATTGCGCAGGCTCTGGTCTTCCTGCCCTGGGCCGTTCCCAGCTTTCTGTCGGGGCTCAACTGGGCCTGGATGTTCAATCCCGTGGTGGGGCCACTGCCACATTGGTTTTTTGCCCTTGGCTTGACCTCAGCGCCGACCAACCTGTTGTCCGATCCGACCATGGCGATGTGGGGACCGATCATCGCCAATGTCTGGTGGGGCATCCCCTTTTTCGCCATCACATTGCTGGCCGCCTTGCAGGCGATCCCGCGCGATCTCTACGAGGCCGCATCGATCGATGGCGCCAATGCGGTACAGCGTTTTCGCTCCATTACGCTGCCGTTTCTGGCACCGACCATCGCCATCACGGTCCTTTTGCGCACCGTTTGGATCGCCAATTTCGCCGACCTGATCATCGTGATGACCAATGGCGGTCCCGCGGATCGCACCCAGATCGTCGCCTCCTACATTTTCACCCAGGCATTCCGGCGGTTGGATTTCGGCTATGCGTCGGCGATTGCCGTTGTTCTGCTGGTCTTGTTGATGACTTACTCGCTGCTGATTGTGTTGCTGCGCCAATCCCTGCTGCGGAGGGCATGAGGATGCGCAAGCGCCAAATTGCCGCCGCTGTCGCCCATCGCCTCGCGATTCTGCTCTACATCGCCGTGGCGCTCTTTCCCCTGTACTGGCTGCTGAAGGTTTCTGTGACGCCGAACGACCTTCTCTATTCCGAAGGTGTTCGGCTGTGGCCGTCACGCGTCGGCTTCGAGCATTATGCCTTCGTGCTTCAACACAGCGATTTTCCGCGCTTCTTCCGCAACAGCCTGATCGTGTCGGGAGCGACCGCAATTATCGTGACAGTGCTCGCCGCCACCGCTGGCTACGCATTGTCGCGGTTCACCTTTCGCGGCAAATATTGGATCGTGGCATTGATGCTGCTGACCCAGATGTTTCCGCTGGTCATGCTGGTGGCGCCGATCTTCAAAATGCTGTCGCCGCTGGGTTTGACCAATAGCCTGACCGGGTTGGTGATCGTCTATGTCGCCTTCAACGTGCCCTTTGCCACGTTCCTGATGCAAAGCTTCTTCGACGGTATTCCCAGGGAGCTTGAAGAAGCGGCAATGATTGATGGCGCCTCGCGGTTCCGTGCTTTCCGGCAGATCATCCTGCCGCTGACCTTGCCGGGCATCGCGGCCACTTTGGGTTTCGTCTTTACGGCCGCCTGGAGCGAATTGCTCTTTGCCTTGATGTTGATCTCCAGCACGGCCGCCAGCACATTCCCGGTTGGACTCCTGTCCTTCGTTTCGAAATTCTCGGTGGATTTCGGCCAGATGATGGCGGCTGGCGTGCTGGCCCTCATTCCGGCCGGTTTCTTTTTCCTTCTCATCCAGCGCTATCTCGTGCAGGGCCTGACGGCCGGCGCGGTCAAGGGCTGAGGGAGCATTCCATGGCATCGATCGATATCGTCGACATCCGCAAGGCTTACGGGCCTATACAGATCCTCCATGGAATCGACCTTAAGATTCGGGATGGCGAGTTCGTCGTCCTTGTCGGCCCTTCGGGCTGTGGCAAATCGACCTTGCTGCGCATGATTGCCGGATTGGAAGACATTTCTGCTGGCGAGATCCGAATTGATGACAGGCGGGTCAATGATTTGCCGCCACGCGATCGTGATATCGCCATGGTGTTCCAATCCTATGCACTTTATCCGCATATGACGGTTGCCGAAAATATGAGCTACAGCCTGCGGCTGAGAAAGACCGGGCGCGAAAAAATTGCTGCTGCAGTCAACGGCGCCGCCAATATTCTCGGTCTCGATGCATTGATGGCTCGTCGACCCAAGGCGCTGTCCGGCGGCCAGCGTCAACGCGTCGCTATGGGGCGCGCCATCGTGCGTGCGCCGAAAGCCTTCCTGTTCGACGAGCCGTTGTCCAATCTGGATGCCCGGCTGCGTGAGCAGATGCGTGGCGAGATCAAGAAGCTGCACCATTCCCTGGGCGCCACCTCCGTCTATGTGACGCACGACCAGATCGAAGCGATGACCCTGGCCGATCGGATCGTCGCCCTCAACGGCGGAATCGTGCAGCAGGTGGGGACCCCGCTGGATCTCTACGACCGACCGGCCAATCTGTTCGTGGCGGGATTCATCGGGTCGCCGGCCATGAACATGATAGAGGGGCGTTACCGTCGGGATGGTGGCGCTGCCTGGATCGATCTGTCAGAGGGATTGACACTACCGCTGCAGGCGCCCTTGCAGAAGATTGATGCCGAAGCGGGAAAGGCTGCGAGAATCGAAGATGGGGTCGCCGTCACGATCGGCATTCGCCCGGAACATATCGTGCTGGGGGATGCGGCTGGCTTTGAGGGTGTTGTCGAACTGGTCGAGCCGACCGGCCTCGGGACCATCCTGCATCTGCGGCTCTGCGGCGTCTCGTTCAAGGCCTTCACGCTTGAGCGCGGAGATGCCGCCATCGGTGATCGGCTTTCGATCTCGCTGCCACCAGAGCGCCTGCATGCTTTTGACGCTGCAAGCGGACGGCGCCTGACCTGACACCGACCCAAACTCGGCCAGGCTTCTAGGGGGCTGGCCGTGTTTGTGACGCTGGACTCTACCTGAGAGCAGCCTTGATGGCGCGGATGGCCTGGCGGGTGCGGTGCTCGTTCTCGACCAAGGCGAAGCGGACATGGTCGTCGCCATATTCGCCAAAGCCGACACCAGGCGCCACGGCGACACCGGCCTTTTCGATCAGCAGCTTGGAGAATTCCAGGGAGCCGAGTGCGCGGAAGCGTTCCGGGATCTGCGCCCAGGCGAACATTGAGGCGGGCGGTGGTGTCACCGGCCAACCGGCGGCGTTCAATCCTTCGATCAGCACATCGCGCCGGCTTTTGTAGCGTGTCCGCATTTCTTCGACGCAATCCTGGGGTCCGTTGAGGGCGGCCGTTGCCGCCACCTGGATCGGCGTGAAGGCGCCGTAATCGAGATAGGATTTGACCCGCGTCAACGCGCCGATCAGCCGGTCATTGCCAACACAAAAGCCGATGCGCCAGCCGGGCATGGAATAGGTCTTGCTCATCGAACTGAATTCGACCGCGATCTCCTTGGCCCCGGGCACCTCCAGGATGGAGGGGGGTGGGTTGCCGTCGAAATAGACTTCGGCATAGGCGATGTCGGAGATGATGAAGATGCCGTGCTTGCGACAGAAGGCGACAACTTCGCGATAGAAATCGAGCGTGGCGATTTCGGCGGTGGGGTTGCTGGGGTAGTTGACGATGACGGCCAGCGGCTTTGGCACCGAATGGCGCACAGCGCGGTCCATGGATTCCAGGAAATCCTGGCCGGGCTGAAAAGGGATCGAGCGGATCGATGCACCGGCGATGATGAAGCCGAAAGCATGAATGGGGTAGCTGGGGTTGGGTGCCAGGATCACGTCGCCAGGACTGGTGATGGCCTGGGCAAGATTGGCTAGCCCTTCCTTCGATCCCAAGGTGACGATCGCCTCGCGATCGGGGTCGATTTCCACATTGAAGCGGCGTGCATAATATCCGGCCAGAGCCTTCCGCAATCCGGGGATGCCGCGCGAATTGGAATAGCGATGGGCCCGCGGATCCAGCAGGGTCTCGGCGAGCTTGTCGCTGACATGCTTGGGCGGTGGTTGGTCGGGATTTCCCATGCCGAAATCGATGATATCGCGGCCGGCGGCACGGGCGGCAGCTTTCAGCTTATTGACCTCGGCGAAGACGTAGGGCGGCAAGCGCTTGGTACGGTGGAACTCGGTATCCATCGGTGGTCAGATCCTTCGCACGGTCGGTGACGGGGCATGCACGCTGCCCCGCGTCAACCGGCCTGTCAATTGAGTTGTGTGGCGGTGCGCTAAGTTAGCTCAGCAAGCCAAGCAATACGCGCGTGGCGCTGTTGATATCCTCGCGGAAGTGCATGGCGCAGGCCTTGGCGTCGCCACTCTGGATCGCCCGCAGGATCAGCTTATGTTCCTCATTGGCGGCTAGGTAATTGCCCGAACTGTGCAGCAGGTGGAAATAGGGGCTGACCTGCAGCCAGATGCCCTCGATCGTGCCGAGCAGTGTCTCGGAGCCGGAGGCGGCATAGACGGTGAAGTGGAAATCGTGGTTGGCGCGGACATAGGTCCGGGTATCGCCATCCTCCGCCGCCTTGGCCATCGTCTTGACCAGGCCTTCCAGTTTGGCCTGATCGGCCAGGGTCACGTTGGGCGTCGCCCATTCCGCCGCCAACCCTTCAATTTCGGCCCGTACGCGTGAAAGGTCGGTCAGCCGCCGCGCGTCGACTTCCGGAATGCCCACGGACCGTCCTGAGATGACGGTCAGCGCCCGTTCGGCGGTAAGACGCTGCAGCGCTTCACGTACCGGCATGGCACTGACGCCAAACGCTGTTGCGAGCCCCTGGATGGTCACCAATTCTCCCGGGATCAAGCCGCCGTCGAGAATCATGGTTTTGATCTGGCGGTAGATCTCGTCGGGCAGGGTGACGCGCGCCACCTGCATTTGCGGCAGGTTGCTGGTGCGGCGGCGCGGGCGACTCGCTGGCATGGGTTCTTTCATCCTGGTCGAACCGGCTATCGGTGGGCGGGTATCCCGTCAAGCCATCATTGTGACTTGTCATTTCCATGATATGTGATTTATGATCAAATGATCAAAAACAATCGGCTCCCGTTCTGATGTGACCGTGGATCGGGGGCGCGGACACCCAAAGGGCGTCTAGGAAAACGCGGTCGCATGTTTGGGAGAGAAACAATGACACCTTTGAAAGGTGCGCTGAGGCTTGGGCTGGCCTTTGCGCTCGGCGCGTCCATCATGCTGCAGGGTGGTGCCGCCCATGCCGCCGACAAGTTCAAGATTTTCCTGTCGATGAGTTTCATCGGCAACGACTGGCAGGCTGAGGCCGCCAACATGGTGAAAGCCATGGCGGCGCACCCGTCCATGGCCGACAAGGTCGATCTGCAGGTGCAAGTGGCCGGCCCCAATGCCCAGCGTCAGATCCAGCAGATCAACGCCATGGTGCAGGCTGGCGCCCAGGCAATCATCATCTTCCCGATCTCGCCCACGGCCCTCAATGCTGCCGTGAAGAATGCCTGCGACAAGGGCGTTCTCATCTTTGCCTACGATGCCGAGATCACCGAGCCCTGCGCCTATAATATCTCGATCGACCAGGAAGAGGCGGGCCGCGTCACTGCCGAATGGCTGGTCAAGAAGCTCAACGGCAAAGGCAATATCGTCGCCATTACCGGCGTCCCCGGCACCTCGGTCGACACCTTGCGCACCAAGGCAGCCAAGGAAGTCTTCGACAAGCATCCCGACATCAAGATCATTGCCGAAGCTGTCGGCATGTGGAGCCAGGCGACGGCCCGCACCGAACTCTCGAAGATCCTGGCGACACGCAGCTGGGACGATATCGACGGCCTGTGGATGCAGGTGGGTTGCTTCACCGCGAACTCCATGGAACTGGAAGCCGGCAAGAAGCCGGAAGAACTGCTGCCCTGCGCTGGCGAAGGTTCCAATGGCGGCCGCATCCAGATGCTGCCCATCGGCACCAAGGTCGAGGGTGGTGAAGCACCTTATGCACCGCTGGGCGCACCGCGCATCTCCTACGCTTCGCCGCCTTATTCAGGTGGCTATGCGTTGAAGCTTGCGGTGCAAAAGCTGGAAGGCAAAGATGTACCGCATCGCATCACCCTGCCGCTGCCACTTGTCACCAACGAGACCATCAAATATTGCGAAACCGGATCCTGGGAAGAAATGAAGGCGGGCTGCAATGCTTTCCCGCCGTCGCTGGTGCCCAACCCCGGCTGGTTCGCTTCCATCTTCTCGCCCGAGACTCCGGAAATCGGTTTCCAGGGCGCGTTGGTCGGTCAGCCTGAACTCTGACTGTCGCATGACTAGTGCCGGGCGGCCCCGTGCCGCCCGGTTCCTTTCCAATCTGAGGGTCCCGTCACGTGACAGAGCAATCCGTTCTGGCGATAGAAGCCGACCATGTCCGCAAGGCTTTCGGGGCGACAATCGCCGTCGATGATGTGTCGTTCCAGGTACAGGCCGGCCGCGTCCATGCCCTGTTGGGTGAAAACGGCGCCGGCAAATCCACCATCGTCAAATTGCTGAGCGGGTTGTTGATGCCCGATACCGGCTCGTTCCGCATTTTCGGGACCGAAGCCGCGTTGAAATCACCGCGCACGTCGCATGCGCTGGGTATTCAGACCGCGTTCCAGGAAATGACCCTGGTGCGTGATCTGACCGTGCTCGAATCCGTGCTGATGCCTTACGCGCCGGTTAATGGTCTGGGGCTGATCCGCCGCCGCGCCGCCGAAGATGAGGTGAGGGCGCATTTTGCGGCCCTCGGCCTGCAGGATATCGATCTCCATGAAGAGGTTTGCAATCTCGACCTCGCCATCAAGCAGAAGATCGAGATCGCGCGCGCAATCTACCGCAAACCAAAGCTGCTGCTGCTGGATGAGCCGACCTCTTCATTGACCGGCCGCGATGTCGATTGGCTGGGCGAGATCATCGCCCGCGAGAAGGCCAAGGGTGTCACCATCATCTTCATTTCGCACCGACTGAAGGAAGTGCGCGATTTCTGCGATTCCCTCTCGGTCCTGCGGAATGGCCAGCATATTGCCAGCGGCGAGGTGGCCGCGTTCGACGATGAGGAAGTGATCCGCATGATCGTCGGCCGGTCGATCGGCCAGGCCTTTCCGGAACGCCCCATCCGCACCCATCAATCCGGCCCCGAAGTGCTGCGGGCTGAGCATCTTGCCGCCGACGGGAAGCTGGTGGATGCCTCGTTCAGCCTGCATCGCGGCGAGATCTTGGGTGTTGCCGGCCTGCAGGGCATGGGGCAGCTCGATCTTTTCGTCTCCTGCTTCGGCATGGCGGAGATCGCCAACGGCCAGCTCTATGTCGATGGCAAGCCGGTGGTGATTGCCTCGCCAGCCGATGCGGTACGTGCCGATATTGGCATCAGCCTGGTACCGGAGGATCGCAAGACCGAAGCGCTGTTCTTGAAATTGTCCGGCACCGAGAATGCCTCCATTCCCGTGATCGAGCGCTTCTCACGCTTCGGCCTCATCGATATAGCGGCTGAAAGGCTGGCGGTGGCGGATGTGTTCCAGCGTGTGGAGATCGCCGACCGGGCGTTGTGGACGCGGGCCGGCGCTTTTTCTGGCGGCAACCAGCAGAAGATTGCGATTGCCAAATGGTTGCTGGCAGAGAGCCGCGTGCTACTGCTTTACGATCCCACCCGCGGGATCGACGTGGGGACGAAGCACGAGCTCTATCGCCTGATGCGCCAATATGTCGAAGCGGGCGGTGCCATCCTGCTTTATTCGACAGAGATTCCGGAGCTGGTGCATCTCGCGGACCGCGCCATCGTGCTCTATCAAGGGCAGATTGTGCGCGAGATCGCCATGGCGGACCTCACTGAAGACAATATCGTCCGCGCCGCCCTCGGCAGTGACGTTTCCGTGCGAGCTGCGTGATGAAATCTACTGCCACCGGTTCATTCAGGCTTGGCCGTTACCGCGGCTTGATCATTGCGCTCATCGTCTTTGCCTTGCTGCTGCTCATCAACAATGTGATGAGCCCAGGGCCGATGAGCTATTTTGAGTTCAGCTTCATGTCGACCGGCGGGGCCACACTCGCCATCGCCGCGGCCGGGCAGACGCTGGTGATCCTGACCGGTGGATTCGATCTGTCTGCCGGCGCGGTCATCTCGTTGGTCAATGTGCTGCTCGCCACCAACATGCCGGACACGCCGATGGGAATTTTCCTATGGTCGCTGGCGGGCATTGGCGTTGGCATGATGATCGGCGCCTTCAACGGCTTTTTTGTCGCCTTCTTCCGCCTGCAGCCGATCGTCGTCACGCTCTCGACCATGTTCATCACGCAAGGCCTCACGCTGTTGGTACTCGACAAGCCGGGTGGCATGGTACCGGCGGGCCTCAGCGAGGCATTGGTGCAAGATGCGATCCCCAACTTATTGCCCATGGCGGTGGTGGTGCTGGGCATTCTCATCCTGCTGTGGCTGTGGCTGAAGAACACACGCTTCGGCACCTCGGTCTATGCCATCGGCAGCGACATGGATGCGGCGAGGGCACAAGGCATTCCGGTGCGTTGGGTGCAGTTCATGGTCTACGTGCTGGCTGGCGGCTGTTATGGCTTTGCCGGCGTGTTCGTCTCGGCACAGACGGGGGCAGGCGATCCGCTGGTCGGCAATTCGATGCTCCTCCAGGTATTCGGCGCGGTCGTTGTCGGCGGCACGCGGCTGGGCGGTGGCCGTGGTGGGGCGGTGGGGTCGATCGTTGGTGCCTATATCCTGATGATCGTGGTCAACATCCTCCTCGTGCTCAATGTGTCGGCCTATTACTCGACCATCACGGAAGGCTGCATCCTGATTTTGGCGGTCATGGCGGGGGCCCTCGGCCGCAATGCACCGGCTGCGCGGGGCTTGAGATCGCTTCTTAATCGCATCAAGGCGCGACGCCTTGGCATGCTGCCAGGGCAGGGCCAGAGGCCAGCCCAACGACTGGTGTTGCCCGGCATCGGCAGCGCCAAAGCGGCGGCCACCATGCCGCCCTTCGCCGTGCGCCATGCCGAGACGATCCGGTTTGCGCTGCCGGCCTATGTCTGCTTCGTCCTCGTCGTGCTGATGACGCAGTTCGTCACGGGCAACGCACTGTTCCATGGCGGGTATTACAATTCGCTGCTGGTACTTTCGTCGTTCCTGCTGGTGCTGGCCTTGGGGCAGGGGACCGTGATCCTGACTGGCGGTCTCGATCTCTCCGTGCCATGGACCATCGCGCTGTGCGGAATTCTGCTGGCCGGGATCGTCAACGGGCAGAACGGGCCGCTGATCTATACGCTGCCACTGGTGCTGGCGATCGGCTGCCTCATCGGCCTGGTCAATGGTTTTGGTATCGCCATGCTGGGCATATCGCCGATCGTGATGACTCTGGCCATGAATGGCATCCTGCAGGGCATTGCCTTG
The DNA here is from genome assembly GCF_056404715.1 of Dongia sp. P2_B8. Taxonomy (NCBI): domain Bacteria; kingdom Pseudomonadati; phylum Pseudomonadota; class Alphaproteobacteria; order Rhodospirillales; family Dongiaceae; genus Dongia; species Dongia sp. P2_B8. The sequence goes on from NZ_JBFUDM010000001.1 coordinate 224,806, forward strand.
CTCTATTCGCAAGGGACGCCGGCCGGCTTCTCCGCACCCTTGATGCGCTGGTTCATGACGTCGAAGGCTGAATTCGTGACGCCGGTCGTGATCTTCATCTTGCTGTTTGTCGTGGCTGCCGTCGTGCTGCACAAGCGGACCGCCTTCGGACGTCGGATCTATGCGCTGGGGAACGGCGAGCGTGTCTCGGCTTTGTCGGGTATCAATGTCAATCGCACGACCTTGCTGGTCTATATGCTCTCCGGCTTCTGCTCGGCGCTGGTGGGCTGCATGCTGACCGGCTTTTCCGGCCAGGCCAGCCTCGGCATGGGTGACGAATATCTGCTGCCCTCGATCGCCGTCGTGGTGGTCGGCGGCACGCTGATCACCGGTGGCCGCGGCAGCTATATCGGCATGGTTGGCGGTGTCCTGCTGCTGACGGCATTGCAGACCCTGCTCGCGGGCACCATGCTGCCTTATGCCACCCGTATCATTATTTTTGGCCTGGTCGTCCTGGCGGCGGTCGTGGCCCTGCGCGAACGAGACAGTTAGGAGAGGTTCATGGCGACACCCATCGGTCGCAAGATCATCGACGGTATCAAGCCCGGCCTGCGTGTGTTCATTTCAGCGGGTGCGTCGGGTATCGGTCGGGCCATTGCCGATATGCTGATCCTGCATGGCGCTCGCGTTTTCATCTGCGATGTTGCGCAAAACCTCCTTGATGATTTCAAGAAACAGCATCCAGATCACGGCGCAGTATTGGCGGATGTCTCCAACGATGACGATGTTGCGCGGGCCTTCAGTGAAGCGCAAGCGGTGCTCGGTGGCCTTGACGCCCTCATCAACAATGCCGGCGTCGCTGGCCCAACGGGTGGCGTCGAAGAAATCGCCATCGCCGATTGGCGGCGATGCATTGATGTAGGGCTCACCGGTCAGTTCCTGTGCACCCATTTTGCGGTCCCGATGCTGAAGCAGGCGGGTGGCGGTGCGATCGTCAACATGTCCTCGGCGGCAGGCCGCCATGGCTATGCTTTCCGGACCCCCTATGCCGCAGCGAAGTTCGGCGTGATCGGGTTCACCCAGAGCCTCGCCAAGGAACTGGGGCCACACAATATCCGCGTCAATGCGATCCTGCCCGGTATCGTCGAGGGGCCGCGGATGGAGGCTGTCATCCGCGCTCGTGCAGAGCAGGTCGGGCTGTCCTATGACAAGATGGAAGAAAAATATCTGGAGAAGGTCTCGCTGCGCCGCATGGTGACACCGCATGACGTTGCTGGCATGGTCACCTTCCTGCTGTCGCCGATGGGCGAGAATCTGTCCGGCCAATCGCTTGGCGTCGATGGCAATGTCGAGACGCTTTAGGAGAAAGTGAGATGGCAGTCATCGCGATCGTCGGTGCCGGATTGATCGGCCGGGCCTGGGCCATCACCTTCGCCCGGGCTGGCCATGAGGTGCGGATCTATGACGAATTCCCTGGCGCCGCGGAAAAGGCGATGGCCTTTGCCGCCGAGGCTCTATCGCCGTTGGTGGCGGAAGGCTTGCTTGATGGCCAGTCCGTTGCAGAAGTGGCCGAGCGATTGAAACCGGTGGCGACATTGGCGGCGGCCCTGTCAGGTGCCGCCCACGTGCAGGAGAATACGCCAGAGGATCTGGCGACGAAGAAACGAGTCTTTGCACAGCTGGATGCGGCGGCAGCACCGGAGACGGTGCTGGCAAGCTCGACGTCGGCGCTGCTGCCGTCACATTTCACCGCGGAATTGGCCGGTCGCGGGCGCTGCCTCGTCGTACACCCGATCAACCCGCCTTACCTTATTCCGGCCGCAGAAATCGTGCCGGCACCCTGGACTGCGCCCGAAACGGTGGAGCGCACGCGGCACTTGTTGACCGAAGCCGGCCAGGCACCCATCGTCATGAAGCGCGAGATCGACGGGTTTGTGATGAATCGCCTGCAGGGTGCCTTGCTCGAAGAAGCCTTCCGGTTGGTGGCTGATGGTTATGCCTCGGTCGAGGATGTCGATATCGGCATTCGCGAAGGCCTGGCCTTGCGCTGGTCGTTCATGGGGCCGTTCGAGACCATTGACCTCAATGCGCCGGGCGGTGTGCGGGACTACATCGTGCGCTACCAGCAAATCTATGAGCGCCTGTTCCCGTCCATGCAGCGCCGCGTCGATTGGGCAGGAGCTGTGCTAGGTACCGTCGAACAAGAGCGCCGCGCCCAATTGCCGGAATCCGACCTGCAAAAGCGAACGGCTTGGCGTGACCGGCGGCTGATGGCGCTGGCGGCGCACAAGCGCAAGGCGGCGGGCGAAATCGGTTCATAAGGATTGGGAAGATCAGTCATGGCCAAGAAACGCAAAGTCATCATCACCTGCGCCGTCACCGGTGCCATTCACACACCCTCCATGTCGCCTTATCTGCCAGTGACGGCGGAGGAGATCGCGGATGCGGCGGTAGGTGCTGCGGAAGCGGGTGCTGCCATCGTCCATCTCCATGCGCGCAATCCGAAGGATGGACGGCCGGACCAGACACCGCAGGCGTTCGAACCATTCCTGAAAGTGATCAAGCAGCGCTCGAATTGCGTCGTCAACCTCACCTCTGGTGGCGCACCCTGGATGAAGATCGAGGAGCGCATCATGCCCTCGGTCACCTTCCAGCCAGAAGTCGCCTCCCTCAACATGGGCTCGATGAATTTCGGCCTCTATCCGATGCTGAACCGGTTCAAGGAGTTCAAGCATGATTGGGAGCGGGAAGCGCTGGAGAATTCGCGCGACCTCATCTTCCGCAACACGTTCAAGGATATCGAATATGCCTTGAATACGCTCAATGACACGGGCATCCGCTTCGAATTCGAATGCTATGATGTGGGGCATCTCTACAACCTTCATCACTTCCTGGAGCGTGGCTTGGTGAAGCCGCCACTGTTCGTACAGACGGTGTTCGGCATCCTGGGAGGTATCGGCCCGCATCCGGAAGACGTCATCCATATGAAGCGCACGGCCGATCGCCTGTTCGGCGACAATTATCATTGGTCTGTATTGGGCGCCGGGCGCAATCAAATGGCTGTCGCAGCCATGTCGGTGGCGATGGGCGGTAATGTGCGCGTGGGTCTCGAAGATTCGCTGTGGGCCGGTCCGGGGCGTCTGGCGATATCGAACGCCGAACAAGTGACAGCCGCGCGCAAGCTGATCGAAGGCCTCGGCTTGGAAATTGCGACACCAGATGACGCGCGCGAAATACTCAGCCTCAAAGGCGCCGACAAGGTGCAGTTCTAGGAGGTGCACCATGCTGCGCATAGAGATCTTCAGCGACCGCAAGGAATCTCTCGGCGAAGGACCGCTGTGGGACGTGACGGAGGAGCGGCTCTATTGGATCGATTCCTACGGTCCCATGGTGCACCGTGCCGACCTCAAGGGCGGTGATCGACGCAGCTGGACCGTGCCGGAACCGATTGGATCGATGGCGCTGCGCGAGCAGGGGGGCGCTGTACTCGCCTTGCGCAGCGGGTTTCATTTCCTCGATTTCGACAGTGGCGAGGTCACCCGCATCAATGAGACGCAGCCGGGTGAATTGCGCCCGCGCCTCAATGACGGCAAGGTCGACCGCCAGGGACGTTTCGTCGCTGGCTCGATGGATTATTTCGAGAGCGAGCCGGTGGGCAAGCTATTCCGGCTCGATCCGGATCTGAAGGTCAGTCTCCTCGATACGGGAATCATCTGCTCGAACGGTCCGTGCTTCAGCCCAGACGGTAAGATTCTCTATTTCGCCGACAGCTATGCGCGCACCATCTTTGCCTATGATTACGACACCGCTACCGGCGATGTGCGCTCTAAGCGCGCCTTCGGGAGTTTCGCGGAGCTCCAGGGTTTTCCTGATGGCGCCACGGTCGATGCCGAAGGCTATGTCTGGAGTGTCGAAGTCTATGCCGGGCGGCTGGTGCGCTTTAACCCGGACGGTGTGATCGATCGTTTGGTCGGCCTGCCGGTCTTCTCGTCCACCAGTATCAGCTTCGGCGGACCCAATCTGGACATTGCCTTCGTGACGTCGATGGCACGGCCGTTCAAAGGCCACTATCCGCGTGAGCGCGAGGCGGGCATGACGGTTGCGGTACATGGCTTGGGCGTGCGTGGTATCGCCGAGCCGCGCTTCAAAGGTTAGAAAAAGGGGAATTGGTGATGCGCATCGACGTTTTGGTAGACGTGAAGACGATCCTCGGTGAAGGGCCACTCTGGGATGTCGAACAGCAGCGTCTCTATTGGATCGATAGTTTCGGTGCCAATGTCTTTCGCTGCACCGCCGATGGTCGCGAGATTCGCGCCTGGGATGTGCCGGGCAAGATCGGGTCGATGGCGTTGCGCAAGGATGGCAATGGTGCCATCTGCGCGCTGCAGGACGGCTTCTATACGCTGGATTTCAAGACCGGCGACAGCACGCTCATCTATAATCCGATCGGCAACAATCCGGCGATCCGTCTGAACGATGGCAAGGTCGATCGCCGCGGCCGCTTTATCTGCGGATCGATGGACACGATGGAGGCCGGACCCAATGGTGAGCTCTATCGGCTCGACCCGGATTTCAAGGTGACCAAGCTCGATAGCGGAATCATCGTCTCCAACGGCCCGTGCTGGAGCCCGGATGACAAGATCTTCTATTTCGCCGATTCATGGTCGGGCGAAATTTGGGCCTATGATTACGATATCAATACCGGCGGCGTCTCCAACCGCCGTACCTTCACCAAGATTGATACCAGCCGCGGCGGGGCGGCGGACGGGTCCACGGTAGATGCAGAAGGCTATCTTTGGAATGCCCAGGTCTACGACGGCAAGCTTGTGCGCTATACACCGGATGGCAAGGTTGATCGCGTGATCGACATGCCGGTGAAGAAGGTGACCAGTGTCAATTTCGGTGGGCCGAATATGGATATTCTCTTTGTCACGTCGATGGCCAAGCCGCCGCTACCGCGTTTTCCCGGTGATGGCGTGCTGCGCGGCAGTTTGTTCGCCATCCATGATCTGGGGATCAAGGGCGTACCGGAACCGCGCTTCGGCGCCTGATGTCCAGGCGCCGGGTTGCGGGCACGGCGCGGCGGTTCGGGTTTTGTTAAGTATTTGATTATGTTAAATTATTAAGATATTTTTTGAAACGCTATTCTCTTGATGCGGTCGTCAAGAACGGCCATGCGGCTGACCTTTGGCGGGTCTGGCGCGATCCCCTTCAAAAATAGTGAGACAGTCGGCAACTGCCGCGTTACTGCGGTGTTAAGTGTTTATGACGCAATGCAATATTCTGGTGTTATTTTGGGTGCGTCGCAGCATTTCTCGGGATAATCTTGTTGGCCGGCGCGATTGCAACTGGCTTGGGCGTGGGAAAGCCCGCCACCTGACTGCCGCCCGGTTTTGGGAAGCGTGAATATAGTTGGAGGCACGCCGGTGAATGCGAACGAACACGCCAACCCCGTGGGCCGGGACCAGGCCGCTACGTCCGTCGCGTCGGCGGTGGCCAGCCGATCGGTCGCCATTGATATCGTTCGCATGCTCGGCCTGCTCATCGTCGTTTGCGGCCATGTCTGGGTGAACTCGCCGATCGTCGGCTATGTTGCTGTCTTTTTTGTGATCGCAGGCTACCTGTGGTCGGACAAGCGGCCGCTGAAGGAGGAAGTCCGGCATCGCGCCCGGATCCTCATCGTCCCCTATGTCTCCTGGCTGATCATCATTGGCAGCGCCAACTTCGTCGGCAAGGTCATTGAAGGTGAGACGCCGTTGGAGCTTGCCAAGCTGCTGGCCAACTATGTCCTGGGCGGCAACCGGATCGTGACGCCGCTGACAGCCTATTGGTTTTTGACGGCAATCTTCTTCTCGACGGTTCTCTATCGCTATCTCCGAAACCAGCCGCGCATCGTCTATTTCAGTGTCTTGGCTCTCGCACTGCTAACGAGCCTTGCCTTCCCCTATGTCGGCAAAGTGCCGCTCTCACTAGGCGTTGGCTTCGTTTGCCTGGTCTTCATTGCGGCCGGCCATGGCTTTCGCAAGATCGAGGCATCTCTGCCAATACCGGTGCCGCTGGCACTGGTCACTTTGGGGCTCTGCCTGTTGCTCATCTATGAGAATGTGATCCAGCGCATGGTGCTGAAGGCAGGCGATTTCGGCACACCCATGCTCAGCATCGCGGGTGCGATCCTGATCTCGTGTTCCGCCATCATTCTGTCGAAACCGCTGGCGCGCCTGCTGCCGGCCATGGTGGGACGTATGATCACCGGTTTCGTTCGCATGGGGACGCCAATCATCGTTCTGCACACGGTGCCGCTCTGGCTGCTGCCCGCGAACACAACCGGGTTGATCAAGTTCGTATTTGCCCTGGCGCTGCCGCTGCTGGTTGGAAACATCCTGCTCGTTTTCCCGCCGGACTCCCGTGTCCGGTATCTACTGATGCCGGCACGTGTATCCTAGCGGTGGCTGCTAGCGCCTAGATTGTCATTTGAGCTTTTGAAGGGGCGACCACATGGCAGATCCATTGCACGTCAATGGGCATTGCCGACAAAAAGCGGTCGCATCTTCGCAAACACGATGCGGCTGCCATAGCCTGAGAGATGAGAATTGTCGACCATGACAATCTGACCGTGATCATAAGCAAGGCATTCCTTCTCCTTGCACAGCACTGTCATCGGATCGAAGAAATCTTCGGCAGGTACCAGCTTCGACAATTGCGGATTGATCGAGAAGTCATTCCTGACTGGCATGTAATAGGCGGTCTCCGCCGCACCGTTCTGGCCGAGACGGTAGGCAAGAAACTGGGGATTGGCGAATGGAAAGTCGGGATTGTCACCGACGATTTTCACCTGGACACCAAGGGCCTTGAGCTTGTCGACCGTCTTCGCGACATCCGCCACGGTGAGGTCGTTGCTCCGCAAGCTGCGCCACCAATATCCGGAAAGAATGACCGTATCGATGTGGTAGTCGCGAATGATGTCCCTGACATGGTCGTTGTTTGATCGGCAATAGGGACGATCGCTCCGGCCATAGTCGAAGATCGGCAAACAGCCGGCGGAGGCATACATCAATATATTGACGTCGAGCGGCGGGTCGGCGCGCAGAATGACAGCGCGATAATGATTTACGTGGGAGTCTCCCCAAAACAGGATGTTGCCGCCCTTGCCCTTCGCAAGCAGGCACTCGGCGCCCGACCATACCTGCCAATCGCCTTTGAGAAAACATGTCGGCGCGCCGGGTGCGTTGGCTTGCTCGCTTGCCTTTTCCACACGCGGCAAGCCGAATCGATCGGGAAATCCATCGAACTTGTAGGCGGCAGCGCCAGCACCGCTCGTGACGAGGCCCAAGAATAACGCCGTGGCGAAAATCGCCTTTTGTGAAACGGCCTGGCGATTGCGAAACGGTTGTTCGACAAATCGCCAGGACAGATAGGCGAGGGCGAAGGCTGCAATCGCCATCAATACCTGCTCCATGACGGTCGGATCGCGCAGCAACTGATACTTCACCAGGACGAAGAGCGGCCAATGCACAAGGTAGAGGGAGTAGGAAATGAGGCCGACGCCGCGAAACGGCAGGCTGCCAAGAAGGCGGGCAACGAAGGTCGGCGCCTGGCTACCTTCGCCTGTCGCTATGATAAGAGCGGCGCCAATGCACGGCCATAGCGCATTGTAGCCGGGGAATGGGCTCTGCTCTGTGAGCAAGAGAGCAGAGCCGATTATCAATGCGAACCCAACGGCCGCACCACATTCACGGATATAGGGCGTTGTCATCGGTGTCGCGCGGCGGTAGGCGAGCAAGGAGCCAATCATGAGTTCCCAGGCGCGCGTTGGCAAAAGATAATAGTTCCCGGTGGGGTCGTAGTCCAAGGCGATGACACTGAGAGCAAACGAGATGATTGCCAATATCAACGTGGATCGCACATAGCGGCGGCCGTAGAACCGGGCGATCAACATGAGGAAAATCGGGAAGATAATGTAGAACTGCTCTTCGACCGCGAGAGACCATGTGTGAATGAGCGGCTTGAATTCTACCGGACCGGCGAAGTAGTCAGTTTGTTTCCAGAATAGGATATTGGAACAGAAGGTGACGACACCGATGAGGCTATAGCCCAGGTCCCGCAATTCGTCCGGCATGAGAATGAAGGTGCTGACGATGGACGTGACGGCGAGTGTTGCGAACAATGCTGGCAGAATGCGCCTGGCGCGACGTTCGTAAAAGGTAATGATCGAAAACTGCCCGGCATCGATTTCGCGCTGAATGATCCCTGTGATGAGATAGCCGGAAATGACAAAGAACACGTCCACGCCGACATAACCGCCGGGGAACAAGCCAAAGCCCAGATGATAAAGGACCACAGGAACGACGGCGAGTGCGCGAAGCCCATCGATGTCAGGACGATAACCATTGCCAACCTTACTCACGAGCAGCACCTGCAATCGAGCCGAGTCCGTTCGTTCTGAAAATATCGAATGGAACGTCTGGTGCTTTGTGAATCGATCTGTTTAACTCGGGGCAACGCATGTTCATCATCAAACTCATCGGTGATTTTTTGTTTGTCTTGGAGATAGGAGTAGTCGCTTGCACATTCTCGTAACCGGTGGCGCCGGCTATATCGGCAGCCACACCTGCAAGGCGCTTGCTGCAGCCGGATGGATTCCGGTCACCCTCGATAGCCTCGTGACGGGGCATGAGTGGGCCGTGCAATGGGGGCCGTTTGAAAAGGGCGATATCCGCGATACGGCTTTCGTGGCAGGCGTCATGCGGAAATACGAGATCAAGGCGGTCGTGCATTTTGCCGCCCTGTCGCTGGTTGGGGAATCGAGTGCAGAACCCTGGCTGTATTACGACAATAACGTCTCCGGGACCCTGTCTTTGCTGAAGGCGATGGTCGAAACAGGCATTACGAAGATCGTCTTTTCGAGTACCTGCGCGGTCTATGGCGTTCCGCCGGCGCTGCCGATCCGTGAAGACATGCCACGATTGCCGATCAATACCTATGGCCGCTCGAAGCTCGGTGCCGAGAATGCAATCCTCGATATGGCGCAGGCGGGGAAGTTGAGCGCCGTCATTTTGCGCTATTTCAATGCCGCAGGAGCTGACGAAAGCTTGGCCATCGGCGAAGCGCATGTTCATGAATCGCATCTTATTCCTTTGGCGATCCGGGCTGCGCGCCTGCAATCGTCGCCGCTCAGCGTCTTCGGCACCGATTACGACACGCCCGATGGCACCTGCTTGCGCGACTACATTCATGTCAGCGATCTGGCGGCAGCTCACCTGGCGTCGCTGCGTTTCTTGGATCAGCATACGGGTGGACATTGCGTCAATGTCGGAACCGGCCAGCCCGTATCCGTCCGGGCGGTTCTGAATGCCGTTGAGGCTTCCATGGGGACAAAAGTTCCCGTGGTCGAGGCGTCGCGCCGCCTGGGCGATCCAGCCGCCCTATACGCGGCAACCGAATTATCAGCGGAGAAGCTGGGCTGGAGTGCCCGATACCGCAAGATTGACGAAATTGTTGCAGGAGCTGTGGCATGGGACAGGAAGTACAGTGCCCATGAACGCCACTGACGCGCCATGTTAATGCGCGCCGTTCTATTTGTGGTCTTTTGTGTGGCCATCGTTTCGGTCATTGTGGGATCGCTTTCGCCGCAGCTGGCACCGCCGTCTGGGCATGTCATCGACAAGATGATTCATGCCTCTGCCTATTTTTCACTGACATGCCTCGGCTACGTCATCTTCACAAGCACGCGTATGCGGTGGACAATGGTCTTCTTTCTATTTTGTCTCGGCGCGACCATTGAGGTCTTGCAGGGCATTATCGGCGGTAGAGAAGCGTCCGTGTGGGACCAGCTCGCCAATTCGACAGGCATCGCGCTGGCCATGATCGGCATGAGATTGGTGGGAAACCGCGTCGCCACGTTTTTGTTCCTGGCTACAGCGAAGTCGGGCGATGATTGAGGCCAATGGCAAAGACGCGATCGAAGGTGGCAGCGCCGTGGAGAAAATTATGCCATTGGGCCTTTTCTTCATCAGCCAAATGTTCTCCAATTCCGTCGCTGGTGTTTGAATGTCCTTCTGACAAAAAGTAGGCGACGTTGTGGGCGCTGTCCGGCAGGCGGCCTTCCGCATGCCAGGCGTGCGCTGCCATTTCGATCGCATTGGCGCCGTTGAAGACGTCATGGACCTGAAGAGACTCCAGCGAGGCTAGCGCTGCGGAGAGTTGGCCCCAAGGAAAATGCAGTGCCGCGCCGCCCGCAAACGCGCAAATGGCGACGCGAGAAACGCCAAACATGCTGTAGGCATTCAGCAGATTGGCGAGCGCTGCTTGCGCGGTCTTGAGCCGCGCGTTCAAGACGTCACCGCGCCGGTCGGGATCTGTCGAGCGCAGCACGCCGAGGTCCAGAACGACCAAAAGATTGGTGTTGTGGTAGCAGGGATGTGCCGGTCGTTCGTCGACTATTGGCGAGGCATTGGCGACATTTCCGCCGAGGCTGGCAAAGAGGGGCGTTGCCTCCCGCACGACATAGCTGATGGCGGGTGGATCGGCTTCCAGACCTTCCGGGTCGAATGGCTTCTGCTCGTCCTCGGCGTCGGTCTCGGTTCCATGCGCAAAGGAGCGTCCCCGCGCCGCGCCGCGATAGATCGGCATGTCGGCATAGGCGTCTAAATACAAATTGATCTCACGCCCACCGGGATTGTCGCGGTCATCGAGGCTATGGACATCCATTTTCGCACTCCATGTCGTTCAATCGGCGGGTCGGCGCGAAGAAGGCTCCGATACGCCGAGCGGCTCTTTTCTGTGCGGGACGCATTTATTAACGATCTGCTCATTGATTAGTAAACGCCGCAGCTGCGGAATCGTCAATGCTGCAGTGCAAGAGTTTGCGCAATGTTCCACCTTATCCCTTACTTTTCACCTGCTCTTTACAAAAATGCCACAGGTATTCCCAGCCTCAATCATGTAACGACGGGTCCTTGGCCACCGCGCTCGACCACGCCGCGTTGATGGTGAGTGTTGCCGAATTAATGCGATATATTTCAATGTGTTATACGGATATGGCTTGGCGATGGTTTGATTTGTGAGGTCTGACCGTGCAGGCACCGACCATTATGGTGCTGGCAAGATTTGGCGTTGCCGCCCTTGAGTTCGGTTGATAGTGCGATGCACAATAAACTATAGTTGCGGTGCGGCATGGCCGCTTTTGAGCTCATGAGCTCTTGATAAAGAAATTAAGAATTTGTGGGGCATATGAGGCCGGAACCTAAGATCAAAATATGCGTCGTGGGCTTGCGAGGCGTTCCCGGTGTCATGGGCGGGATCGAATCGCATTGCGAGCAGATTTTCCCGCGTCTGGCTGAATTGGCGCAGCAATACGACATAACCATCATCGCGCGCCGGCCCTATCTCGCGCGCGCGCCGTTCGAATATCGGGGTATCAACGTTGTTCCTCTCCCCGCGGCACGAAGCAAGTTTCTCGAAGCGATCACCAGCACAACCATCGGCGTGCTCCACGCCCGCTTCATTCAGAAGGCCGACCTGATCCACATCCATGGGATCGGCCCCGCTTTGCTCGGCCCCCTGGCCCGTCTCTTGGGAATGAAAGTCGTTGTCACCCATCATGGGCAAGATTTCGAACGTGAGAAGTGGAACGGTTTTGCCAAGATGGTGTTGCGGTTAGGTGAGCAATGCGCCATCCGAGCGGCGCATCGAGTCATTGTGGTTTCGAAATCGGTAACCCAGGATTTGCGCGATCAGAATCCAAGTCGAAGAGATCGGATCGAACATATTCCGAACGGTGCAATAACTCTCTCGGGCGAGGCGGGTGTTGGCGACGATACCGCCGCACTTCGGGACCTCGGGCTGGAAGCCGGCAAGTATATTCTGGCGGTTGGCAGAATCGTGCCCGAAAAGGGGTTCCATTTTCTGATCGATGCGTTTCGCATTGCCAAGCCGGGCGGCAAGCTGGCCATTGTCGGCAAGGCAGATCATGCCGATCAGTATTCCGAGCGATTGATGGCGCAGGCGACGGACGAGATCGTATTCTGCGGTTTCCAAGGGCGGGATATGTTGCGGACCTTGTATCGTAACGCCAAACTGTTCGTGCTGCCCTCCACCCATGAAGGGTTGCCCATTGTGGCGCTGGAAGCGGGAAGCCTTGGAGTGCCCACTTTGCTCAGCGATATCCGACCGAATCTGGATATCGGCCTGCCGGCCCATAACTATTTTGAAAGCGGAAATACGCAGGCACTGGCGGCCAAACTGCGCCAAGACTGCGGCGATTTCCGTGTCGACGCCGTTGATATCGGCCGCCGCTTTGATTGGGGGCCGATAACCGTGGCCACACAAAAAGTTTATGCTGCCGTTGCGACCGGCTGAAGCATTGGCAAAGGTATCATCAGCGATGTTCGTTCAGTCAGCCGCATCATCATTCCAAGGACGCTACTGGCCTACACGGGCCAGCGCAGCCACGTTGCTGCTGTTGGCTGCGTCGGCGGGCTTGATCACGGCGATCTTCTGGACCTCGATACTGAGCACGTTGGATACCTGGCAACATTCGCCGGAGTATAATTACGGTCTTCTGGTGCCACCCGTTGTTGCCCTCATGCTGTGGCGCGACATGCGGCGGGCCGATGCTCCCATACGCGGCGGCTGGTCAGGTGTGGCCATCGTTATTGTTGGCCTGCTGCTCGGACTGATCGAGTATCTCAGTCAAACGCATTTCCCTGGACTGGTTGGCCTGTTCTTGACTGCTATTGGTCTGTTCGTTGCCTGGCAAGGCGAAGCGAGATCGCGCCAGGTATGGCCGGGGCTGGTCTTTCTGTTGTTCGGCCTGCCTTTGGCCAACGGCATTCAGGTCATTCTGACCTCTGCGCTGCAACTGGTCTCGTCGATCGGCGCGGTCGCGGTCATCCGCGCCTTCGACATTCCGGTCCTGCGTGAAGGCAACATCATCGATCTCGGTTCGATCAAGCTGCAGGTGGCGGAGGCTTGCAGCGGATTGCGCTATTTGTTTCCGCTGGCGACCTTCTCGTTTCTTTGCGCCTATCTGTTTGTCGGTCATCCTGTAAAGCGGCTCGCCATCTTCTTGTCGAGCATCCCGATCACGATTCTGATGAACATCATCCGCATTGCCGTAACCGGGATCCTGGTTGACGATTTTGGCGCCGCGGCCGCGGAGGGCTTCTTTCACGAATTCGAAGGCTGGGTCATCTACTGCGGCTGCCTGTTGCTGCTCGCGATTGAGATGAAGGCCTTGTGCTATGTCGGTCGAGGCGATCGCTCTCTCTTGCGCAGGCTGGATCTGGATTTCCCGCACAAGGCAGCCGGTCAGCCGGATTTGCAGGCACGACGGACGCTTCTTGGGATCTTGCCGGTATCGGCTGTTGGCGGGCTGTGCGTGCTTTGCCTGGGCATCATCCTGGCCGTGGGGACCCGGAGCGAGAACTTGCCGGCTCGGGCGTCGTTCGACTCCTTCCCGCGGCAGATAGATGAATGGAGCAGCATTGCACAGCCGATCGACGATGAATCGCTGAAGGCTCTTGCTGCAACTGACTATTTGAGTGTGAACTTTGTGGCCGGCGACGATGAAATCGTAAATGTATGGTCGGCGTACTATCGCTCTCAAATCAGCGGCAGCGCCGCCCATTCACCCTTGATATGCATTCCCGGCGGTGGCTGGCAGATCGAAACTGTTGGTGCCCGCGATATCCCTATTGCTTCGGGCGCCGGCGCGCAGACAATGAAGATAAACAGGCTTATTATCGCGCAAGGCACAGAACGGCAGCTGGTCTACTATTGGTTTATTGAGGGTGGCGTCGTCGAGACCAATGAGTACATCGCCAAAGCTCGGCTATTCGCCAATTCGATACTGTACAACCGGCGCGACGGTGCGCTGGTGCGATTCGTTACGCCGATCAAGAATGGTGATGTCGACGCCGCGGATCGAACGATAAGCAGGTTTGTGGCGCAGGCTGCGCCAAAGTTGACGGAATATCTGCCATGATACGGCTGTCGTTGCGCCGTTGCATGGCACCTTAGGAGAGGTGAGGAAATCCGATGGCATTGCATGCGGATGATCGGCTGATCAATATCGACGTGATCGGCGCTCTGCGTCGCCGGAAATGGTATGGCATCGCCCTTGCCTTGGTTGGCATTGTGGCGACCTATGCCGTTGTCAAGAATCTGCCGTCGGTCTACCGATCGGTGGCGACGATTCTGATCGAAGAACCGGACGTTCCGACAGACCTGATCAAATCGACCGTGTCGACTTTCGCGAATGATCGCTTGCAGATCATTCAGCAGAGAGTGATGACGAGCCAGCATCTCAACGAGATCATCGATCGCTTCGGGCTCTATCCCGAACTGCAAAAGGTCCAGCCGCGCTCAGCGATTATCGCGCAGATGCGCACGAAGGTTGCCCTGTCGGTCGTCAGTGCAAATCTGGGTGCGCCACAGGGCAATAAGTCCCGGCAGGCACCTCAGGCGACAATCGCCTTCACACTTTCTTTCGATCATGAGAATCCAAACATTTCGCAGCAGGTCGCCAACCGACTGACCGATCTCTATTTGGCCGAAAACAATCGATCTCGGCAGGAGAAGGCGGCCGGCACGACAGTGTTTCTGACGGAGCAGGCTGACAAGCTGAATGGTGACGTGACGGCGCTTGAGCAGCGATTGCTCGATCTGAAGTCGAAGTACAATGGCAGCCTGCCCGAGCAATTCAATTTCAACACGCAAATGCTCAGCCAGGCACAGGCCCAGCTGATGCAGAATCGTAGCGATATTCAGATTCTGAGCGACAGAAAGAGCTTCCTGCAGGCCCAACTTTCGCAGGTCAGCCCTTATACGCCGATGACCTCCGAAGGCCGCCCCGTAACTCCGCAGGCGCAGTTGCTCGCCCTCGAGCTGCAGCACAGTGATATGTCAGCGAAGTACGGCACCAAGCATCCCGACGTCATCAGGCTTGAGCGCCAGATATCAATTCTGCGCCAGCAGTTGGGGCATATCGACAACGCTTCCCTGGACCGCGCCAAATTTGAAACGCTGCAAAGCCAGTTGAATGATGCCTTGCAGCGCTATGGTGAAAAGCATCCGGAGGTGCAGCGCTTGCGCCGGCAGTTGGAGGAGCTCAGTGCCGCAGGCGCCGCTGCTCCCCAGATTTCCGAGCTTTCCGCACCTAAAGGTCCACCGGACAATCCCTATTATCTGCAGCTGCAGAGCCAGCTTGCTGATGTAACCGCCCAATTGTCGGGGATCAGCACGCGTACTGCGACGATCGAAGACAATATCAAGCAGCTGCAGGAGAGAATTCTGCAAACGCCGACCATCGAGGCGGAATACAATACGCTTAAAGAGCAGCATGCGGCGGCACTCCAGCGCTATCAGTCCTTCAAGGACAAGGAAGCTGACGCCCAGGTGGCCGAGACCATGGAGCTGCAGAGCAAAGGCGAGACATTCTCGGTGATTGAATCGCCCCAATATCCGGACGTTCCGGTCTCGCCCAATCGTAAGCTCTTCTATGCTGCCGGCAGCCTGTTGGCGTTGTTGCTTGGGGCGGCGCTGATGCTGGGTCTCGATCTCCTTGATTCCCGCATCTACGACGCCAAGGCCTTGTTCGGCACCTTCGGTGAGATGCCATTGGCGACAGTTCCATACATCCATACACGTGCTGAGCTGCGCAGTCGGCGATTGCGTGTTGCGGGTGTGACCAGCCTCGCGATCGGCACTGTCTTGGTTGTTGGATCGATCGTCCTGCTCCAGTTGATGCCGGTGTCGTGAACATCCGTGCCGATGAGTTGGTACGGCCGATGATCTATTGCAGGGTCTCGGAAGTGCTATTGGAAATGAGTTTTGTGTCAGGTGGCGGCGGTGGCCGCCTAAAGAGAAACGAGTGCCATGATTGAGTTCTCCGTCGTTGTTCCGCTCTATAACAAAGGACCACATATCAAGCGCTGTATTGACTCGTTGAAGGCACAAACGCTGGCGCCGCGCGAGATCATCATCGTGGATGACGGGTCGACCGACGGCGGCTACGAATATATTGAAAGCTTGAACGACCCGGCGATCACGCTGCTGCGACGGACGCAGCCTGGGCCTGGCGGCTATGCTGCTCGCAACCTGGCCATTGAGAGCGCGACATGCGACTGGATCGCGTTCCTCGATGCAGATGACGAATGGATGCCGCAACATCTGGCAACACTGCGGCAGACTCTGGAACTGGCCGGAAATCATGACGTAGTTTCGGTCAGTACCGGTTACAAGAATGTCGTGGCCGGTGGGCCCGACGAGCCAGATATCTATTCCCGCAGCCGCAATAGCGAGACGCCGGAGTTCTTGGATTTTGGCACCTTCTTGCAGAAATGGCTGGATCTGGGCGGGTCACCGATCTGGACATCGGCAACCGCGTGCCGAAAAGATGCCCTGCAGCGGGCCGGATTGTTCCCAGCGGGCAGGTGCTCGCGCGGTGGCGACAAGGATCTGTGGTTCCGTATTGCCGCTCTTGGCGCTGTTGCGATCACACCGACGATGAGCGCGATCTACCATAAAGATTCGGTCAACATGGTGACCAATCGCAAATCGGTCAACGAACGGCATTGCATGTGCGCGACAATCGAGGCGATGTTGCCAGGCTCATCCGCTGCCGTGCAGCTGCTGTTGCGCAAGATTTATAATCTGGAAGTTTACAAATATTGCATCCGTACCGTGAAATCGGCCCAGCTTAAGGCGTCGACATGGAAGGGATTCCACACTTGGGAAGACCCTTCGAAATATCTCGTGCTGGCGACGCTTTCTTCCGGCCTCGTTGGAGCGGCGATACGTTTTGTTTTGGGCCTTCGGTCTGGTGCTGCCAGATCCTGATCAGCCATAAGTACGATGGAGGCAAGTTAATTGACCATTGAGGAGAAGATGATGGCTGACATTGAGCCTGGCACGACATCGCAACCGGCCGCGCTCAGCGATCTTGCAAAGCCACATTCCGCCGGCTGTGCACGCTCGTTTGCCGAACTCTCAAGACTGCTCCGTGCGGATCTGTTTCGCTATGCAGGCAAGGCCGACTTCAAGTCATTCATGCGGCATTTTCTGTTCACGCCCGGCTTTAAATATACGGTCTGGATGCGCACATGCGGCTACTTCCGCGTTCATGCCTGGGCCAAGATCTTGCTGCTTTATCCCCTGTCGAAATGGATATTGCTGCGTTGCCGGTACAAGTACGGAATCGTGATTCCGGAATACACCGTTATCGGACCTGGGCTGTTCATCAACCGCTTTGGCGGGATCTATGTGAACGGCGACGCCATTATCGGCAGCAACGTCAATTTCACCCACGGCATCATGTTAGGACAGGCCAACCGCGGGAAGCTCATGGGGTCGCCCATCGTCGGTGATCGCGTCTTCCTTGCGTCTGGTGCGAAGGTGATCGGCCGTGTCACGCTGGGCAATGGGGCGGTCGTTGGTGCCAATGCAGTCGTGACCAAGGATGTGCCGGAAAACGCTGTGGTCGGCGGCATTCCAGCCAAGGTCCTTTCTCTGCAGGGGTCAGCTGACTACGTCAACCGTCTGGCGCCACTGTGATGGTGTGCGCCGAGGCTTCGTAACAGACGCGCTCCTACCTGACGAGATTGTGGTCAAGTTGATAGACCTGGGTGCGCTTCTCGCCGTTGACTAAGACATCCTGCAGCTCAAGTGTAGCGATTCCGTTGGTTGTGGCCAAAGCGGCAGTGTCGTCGAGTTGGATTGAGCCGCCTTTTATCCTGACGTGGGGCGGTTTGTTCTTATCGAGCATATGCAGGGCGATGGCAGAGGTGCCCTTGCCGGCCTGAAATTTGGTGTTGGTAATTTCCAAGGTGCCCGATGCCTGCACGCAAGCACCACTTGTGCTGCCACGTGTCGTGGGCTTGGTGAATGAACAGTCGCGGATGACATTGTTGCCCTGCGTCCAGATGCGTGCGCCGAATTTGCAATCGTCTGTGGAGCAGTTTTCCATCGTGACATCGGTTGTCTTCAGATCGAAAGCGGCGTCGCCCATGCCAGTGCCCTGGCAACGGCGCAGTGTTATGTTGCGCGTCTTGCGTTCGCAAACAATGCCGTCGCCTTGAACATACGAATCCTTCTTCGTGGATATGGCGTTCTTCAGGACGATATCCTCAAACAGAATGTCGTCACCGGATTCGATGGCAATCAGCTGGCAGGCGTTCTTGACCCCGGCATCCATGTGATCGGCATCAATGATCAAGTGCCGGAAGGTGGCCTTACTAATTTGCCGGAACCTGCCGAAGCCGCGCACAACGCCGGTTGCTGTGCAATCCTCGACCAGGAGATTGGTCAGGGTGGCCCCGCGATCTGTTTCGATGGCACGGCCAATCGACGTGCCGGTCAAGCCCGCGATATGAACGGAGTCAAACGTCGCCGGCTTGTCCTTGCCAGCGCGAAATTTGATAAAGCCGTCGCCGGATGTGTTGGAAAACGAAAAGCCTCCAAGCATGAGATGAGAAGCGCTGCCGCCAACGGCGATGAAGCAGGGCGGCCCTTTCTGCTTGCCGAATGTCTCGATGGTCCAGGCTGGCGTGCCTGAAAAAAGCGGCGATACAGCTTTGCTGTCAGGGGAGACTGTCTCCAGGTCGCCGGCCGGCTTGCCCGCCAGCAATATGATCGGAGCCTCAGGCGTGCCAGATGTCTTGATGAAAATTTGCCTGTCCCGCCCGAATGTGGCGGGCTTTTCCCGGTCGAGATCTATGCCGAGCAGGAAGGCGGAATTTGGGTCCGCGAGTGCCAGGGATTTGGAGAGCCAGGAGAGGGGCATGGCATTGGTCCAGCTGCTGCCATCGAGATCACCGCCGCCAGCCTGGGTGAAGCGCTTGATCGTCTTGGTGCTCGCGAGAATCTTTTCAAACGGAACGGAACTCGACTGCCCAAATGCAAATCGCAATCCGAGAGGTAGAACGGCAGCGGCCAGCGCAAATCGGAGCATCGCGCGCCGTGGCAAATCCGTGCCGGAAAGGGCGGCGTTTCGATTGTCATGTGCCGTTACTTTGCAATAAGGTCCCATAGTGCAATGGCTTTCCGCGACAGGTGTTGCCGCTGTTGATATGTGACTGAATGGCGCGAGTGTCAGCTTATCAATTTTGGTTAGACTGAGTCGTAGGTCGGGTATAGTCAACCTGGAATCCGTTCTATATCTGTGGCTTCGTGACGCTGGCGCGGGCAGATTAGTATGGAATTTTCACAGATACCGGGCGTTCTTTTCCGCATCAAACATGTAAAGAGCGAGCGGGGTTATCGATTGACGTGTGAGGATAGCGAGCATGATTGATGAAATCGGCGGAGGATCAACGCTACCGGGTGCCATACTCTATCCGGTAACCATTCTCCTGTTGATCGTGATCGGCTACCGGCTTCGCTTCGCCAGCACCGCTGCGGCCGCATTTGCACTCTTTGCGCTCAGTTTCCGCTATCTGGCCTCTGCCCATCATACATTCACATTCAGCTCGTCCCCGATTGGCCTGTCGTGGAATGCGTTGGGATCGGCTGCTGTCTTCGTTCTGGGAATATTGCTTATCCAGGCGCGTCATCTGCTGCTTAAGCAGCTGATCCCCTGCTATTTCCTGATCGCCGTGGTCGTGCTGAGTGGTGTTGCCAACCATGATATATCCAGCATCGTCGATGTCGGCGTGAAGTTCGGTTATCTCGTCGTTTTGACAATCAGCGTTTACGAGGGACTGTGCGCGTTGGGCGAGAAGCGCATGTCCAATCTCCTGCTATGGGCATTTCTCATTCCCTTGTCGCTGCAGATCATTTCGATTGCCATCGGTGCCGGCAAGGCCAATGAAGCGGACGGTTCTGCCAGCTATATTGGCGGATTCAATCACGAAGCCGCGTTCTCGGTGGTGCTGGCGACCGGCCTGTTCATTACATGTTTTGCCAGCGGCTTGAGCCTGTGGGCAAGATGGACATTGCTGGTTGTTTTCGTGCTTGGCATCCTGGCGGCAAATTATCGGACCGTCATTCTGGCATTCGCGCCTCTGGTTGTGGCGCAATTCAATCTGGATTTCATCAGCCGCTTTTCGTCGCGACAGCGCAGTATCATTGCTGCGGTGGCCTTGGTCGCGAGTGGCGTTATCGTGGTGGCAATCGGTTGGACGATGCGTGAGAGATTCGAGGATATGGCCGTTGTTGCCGATTCCTTCGACAATCTCATCAAGCCACAATATGAATATACGATGGACGAGAAGCAGTTGCTGTCCGGACGGCCTTATATCTGGGCGGGCTATATCGACGCGTATATCGACGGCACGCTAACCAATCACTTGGTGGGATATGGCCCCGATTCTTGGATCGGCGTCATGACTGTCTATGCTCATAACACCCTTGTCTCGGCACTCTATGAATATGGCGTGTTTGGTATTGTCGCTTTCTGCTTTCTATGGGGAGCCATGTTTCTGACGGCTATACGCGTGCGGCGGGAAGGGCGGGGCAAGTTGATCATGGCCCATTTCAGCTTTCTCTTGCTGAACATGGCAACCATGCCGCATTGGATGCTGGAAGGGAATATTCTCTACGGTGTGATGTGCGGCTATACCGTTTACATGCGGCTGCATGCCGTCCCTGTCGGTCTATCGCAGATTCCAGCACAGCCACCGAAGGGAGATGCGAGACCGCCCAGGCGGCCCAATATCCTGAGCTCTCATCCTGGTGCGGCGGTCGATATCGCCAATCTTCGCTAGGCCGCTTGCTAACGGAGTTTTTCGGCCAGGGCTTGGGCATCCTCGATGCCACGGAACTTGACGCCGCTGGCCAGCGCCCGCTGCACCGTGGTTTTCGCTTTCTCCGCCAGGCCCTTTTGCGACAACGCAACAGCATAGTGGTAGAGCGCGTCGCTGTTGTTTGGTGCAAGAGAGGTCGCGCGCTCAAGAAGAATGATGGCATCCTCTCCGTTTCCAAGGCGCGTTTGAACCCAGCCAAGCGTGTCGAGGATTGCGGGATTGTCTTTGTCCCGATACTTCTCCAGCAATTGTCTTGCTGCATTGAGTTGATCCCGGTCATCGGGCCAGACATCGGCTACCAACTGCGCCAAATTGTTGGCCGCGACCAGGCTATTCGGCCATTTTGCGAGAACCTGCTGATAAGCGGTCCTGGCGCCAGTATAATCAGCTGCTATCTCGCGGCCGATCGCTTCACTTTCCTGCATAAGCCGGTCATCAGGAAACTGCTTTGCCGCCCGCGCCAGAACCGCCGCCATCTCATCTATCTTGCCGCCCTGTTTCAGGACACGCGACAGATTCAGATAGGCCATGTTGTTGCTAGGATCGGCCTCAACCGCGCGTCGCAAAGCCTGTTCGGCAGCGGCGGGATCGCCCGCGTGCAGGCGCAAATCCGCCAGCAGCATGAGAGCCATGGCATCCTTCGGATTGGCGGCAATGCGATCGTTGAGCAGCTGTTCCGCCGAGCCGCCATCCTGTGCCTCGCCGCCTGCCGAGGCGGCGCCTTTTGACAATTCAAGGGCCTGGGTCAATTTGGGACCGATATCGTCAAAATGGCGGCCAGCGTCGAGCGCACTTTTCAGTTCCGCGATGGCTGTCTTGTAATCCTTCCGGACGAACGCTGCCTCGCCAAGAATCTGATGCCCGATCCCGGCCGTCGGCGGGTTGTTGAGCAGATCATGCCCAATTACTTCCGCCTGATCCCAGCGCTTCGAATAGATAAGAGTTTGGGCCTTCTTGAGACGAAGCTCCGAATTGTCCGGCGCGAGCTTGATTGCGGCGTCTATGTGCTGAAGGGCCTCGTCAGCGGAATTTGGGAGCAGCAGGCCCGCGAGCTGCAAATGGGCGTCTAGATTGTTTGGTGCCACCTTGGTCAGGTTGCGCAACACATCGACGGCGAGATTTTGTTCGCCAGTCCGCAGGTAGACCTGCGACAGGACCGCGAGCGCGCCGCTGGACTGCGGGTCTTCATTCAAGGCCGACCGCGCGTCGGCGATGGTGGCGTCATATCTGCCGTCTTCGAGCGCTATGGTGGCTCGCAACAAGAGGGCATTATACTGGCTCTTATCCTCTTGGACGATGGCATCCAATTGCTTGATGGCCGTGTCCCGGTTGCCTTTCAGGAGCTCGATGCGAGCCAATTCAACGCGCACGTCGAGCTTCTCGTCTTCGCGCTGCAGGCTGTTGACCAGCGGCGTAAGAATCTCGATGGCTTTGTCGAACTCCTTTGCTTTCACGTGCAAGCGGGCAAGGAGAAATTTGTATTTCGACTTGTCGCCGAACGTGCCGGAAAAGGCCGAAACTTCATCGATCGCCCGCGGCACGCCGGCGGTCGTCTCAAGGAAGTTGGCGTAGGCGCCAAGCAAGCGCAGCGGATCAGAACTATGCGCGATCGATTCACGGAACAGCTTGATCGCCGCATCCAATTGATTGCCGTCATGTAGATCCTTGGCCAGGGCCAGGATGAAGTCGGGGTTATCCGGCTCGATGGCAATCAACTGCCGAAGCGTGGTCTCCGCTTCCTGGGTGCGCCCTTGATCTCTGAGTAATTTGACGCGGAAGGTGAGCAATTGCTTGCTCTTGGGGCTTGCCGATAGGCCGTCAGCGATAACCGCCTCCGCATCGGCGGCCCGGCCCTGCAGCAAGCGTTCGCTCGCCTGCACGATGAGCGCATCTTCATCATGTGGCTTGAGTGAAAGCGCTGCTTGAATCTCGGCATCAACGTCCGGAAACTTCCGCTGCAACAACAAGGCGGCTGCCTTCATTGTGTGACCGTCTGCGCGCTGCGGGTCGAGTGCGATGGCATTGTCAGCATGGAGGGTGGCGGCAGCAGCATCGGCGTTCATCAGCGCGTATTGCCCCAGCTTGAGTTGGGCATCACGATGCTTGGGGTCTTGGAATGACACTTCCTGGAATGCCGAGAAGGCTGCGGCCAGATTGCCCTGGTGTTCGAGCACCTGGCCAAGCAGGTATTTCGTTTCAGTGCTGGTAGGGTTGATCTGGAGCGCGTTGCGCAGCTCGATCGCGGCTTTGGCATACTGGCCAGCTTCGTAGAGCGTCTTGCCATTTTTGATGTGCTCGGCCTCCCGTTCCTGTGGAGAGTCGCAGGCGCCTAAAGCAAGACTGGCGAGAATCACGAGAAGGGCACCCGCCGAGCGCAGTTGCATGGTTGAATTCCGTATATGTGGCGTCATAGCGCGCCAAGAAGACATCAGCTTACAGCGAGTTTCTACAGCATGGCGGGGCAAAAGAAACGACCGATCGTCCATCGTGATCGAGGTCTGCGCATGCCTCGTCGTCGGTTTTTCGGCACCAAAAAGTGCCTCATAGAGGGGTATATATTGCTAACGCCGATATTAACGAATTCATTAAACAATTAGTATGTGTTGCTGACCTTTCTGGCTGCGAGCCATAAATCTGACGCAGATCGTAACTATATGTTAAAAAACGATAATAATCGGAGGAGCGAAAGGTGTTGCAAGATCTCATCACAGAAATATTATTTTTGCATCTGCGAAAAGTCACTTGTATTTTAATAAACGGCGGCCGTAACATGCAGGCATTAAGGGAGCTCCGGAATACTCACGGCGTCCTAATTGAGACTTGAGGGGATTAAGCAGATGAAGTCGCTAAAATTTGCCTTTGCAGCTTGCCTGATGGGCTTGGGTTTGATGAGCACGCAGGCGTCGGCTTCGTCGCTGGACCTTGGCGAGATCACTGAAACCGGGAAGTCCGGTTTTGTGGTCAATATTGGTAGCGGCATCACCGCATTTGAGGACACGATCACGTTCTCGCTCGCGGCAGTCAGCACGACGCTGAATGGCGAGATTTCAGACCTCACGAATTTTCTCGGGATCGTGCTCGATAGCTTGAACTTCAAGCTTGACCTGTTCACCACAGCAGATCCCGGCACGTCGCTTGGGACTTTCACCGATGTGACCGGCACTGGCATCACCTTCAGCTATCTGGATCTCGCGTCGGGTGACTACTTCTTCCGTATTGCTGGCACAACCGGTGCGCCGCTTGGCAACGGCTATACTTACAAGTTTAACGTCGACGTTACCGAAACGCCGATCCCGCCCGCTCTGCTGCTGTTTGCAACGGCACTCGGCGGCCTTGGCTTCGCGGGTTACCGCAAGCGTAAGCTGGCTGCCACAGCGGCCTGAGGGTTGCGCGCGACGGTTCGTCGCGTGGCATAGGCAATGAAGTAAGAGCCTCCGGATTATATTATCCGGGGGCTTTTTCTTTGCCTGGCGGCACGTTGTTGACCATCCGTCATAAATTCCGTCACGGCATATTCAGCAAAATCATTCACACAGTTTGATCGACTTAGAGGTTTGAGGAATGGCGATACTGGTAACGGGGGCGGCGGGATTCATCGGCTATCATGTCGCCAAAGCTTTGATCGCGCGTGGTGAGAGTGTTATCGGAATAGACAATATAAATGCCTATTATGATACGCGGCTAAAGCAGGCGCGCCTTGCGGAACTGCAGCGATCGCAAGCTTTTACTTTCCACCTTGCCGATATCGCCAAGGTCGAAGAACTGCGCGCAACATTGGCCCCCAGCGAGGGCAGTATCTCGCACATCGTCCATTTGGCGGCACAAGCCGGTGTTCGGCATTCCATTGATCAGCCACTCGACTATCTGAATGCCAACCTCGCCGGCCATCTGCATATTTTGGAGCTGGCGCGATCGATGCCGCATCTGGCGCATCTGGTCTATGCCAGTTCAAGCTCGGTCTATGGGGCAAGCCAGAACGTCCCCTTCAGGATCGAGGATCCAGTTGCGCAGCCGGTATCGTTGTACGCGGCGACCAAGCGCGCTGACGAGCTAATGAGTGCGGCATATGCGAGCCTCTATCGGATTCCCCAAACCGGGCTGCGCTTCTTTACGGTCTATGGGCCTGCCGGCCGCCCGGACATGGCGTATTTCAAATTTACGGCTGCGATCTTGGCTGGACGGCCGATCGAGGTGAATGGGGACGGGGCGCAAAGCCGCGATTTCACCTATATTGACGACATCGTCGATGGCATCGTTGCGGCACTGTACCGGCCACCAAGCGGCGACATACCGCATCACCTTTACAATCTTGGCAATGACAAGCCGGAACGCCTGTCCCGGCTGATCGAGATCGTCGAACAAGCTTGTGGTCGGAAGGCCCAAATTAACTATGGTCCGCCGTCGCCAGGCGATGTCCCTGCCACATGGGCGGATATCGATGCGAGCAGGAAGCAGCTCGGCTATGCGCCCAGTATCTCTCTGGAGACCGGACTCGGCCGCTTCGTCGACTGGTACCGGGGCTACGCCGCGGCGTAGGAGGGGCCTGCCGGTCCAGCAATAGGCCGCAAAACCGGGCTGGCCGTTTACGATTATCCACGGAGCCGCCGGGAACTTACCTGATGAGGGATGGTTAAGGATCTGGGCCCGGATTCCGTTGGATTTTTGTGACCAATTGACTGACGGGTCTTACGATCCAACGCAGCTCTGGCTATACTCTTCGCAGGCGCAGCAAAATCTGCGACCGGATGCTGACTGGATATTCGTGGAGCAGATATGGAAGCAATTGAAAAGGCGATGGCGCTGGCGCGTGAAGCGCGGGTCGCCCATCTCGGTGGTCGCCAAAGAACGGCCGATAACCGCCACGACGAGTCCAGCAACGGCATAGCCCCGGAATATACGGAAACGGCTGTCGCGGCCCCCAATGGCCGGCGGGTGAGCGAAGCGCGGCTGATCGGCGACCGATTGGAACACCCCGTCTCCGACATCTACGGATTGCTGCGGACACAGGTGCTTCAGCGCCTCAAGGTCAACAAGATGTCGACCATCGCCGTCACCAGCCCCAAACGATCGGCAGGCGTTACCACGACCGCTGCCAATCTGGCGCTCGCGATTGCACTCGACGTCAATCAGACGGTCCTTCTTGTCGACGTCAATCTGCGCAATCCCGGGCTGCACGAAAAATTTCACATCGCGCCGCGTGCTGGCATTGATGATTATTTGCGCGGCAAGGCTGACCTCAAATCATGCCTGATCAGCCCGGGTGTCTCCCGGCTCGTCATGCTGCCGGCACGGACGGCAAGCAGCGAGGCAGCCGAGATCATCAGTTCGCCACGCATGACGGCGCTGGCGGCCGAATTGCGGAATCGCTACGAGGACCGGATCATCATTTACGACACGCCGCCACTGCTGACGTCGGGCGATACGCTGGGCTTCCTTCCCAATGTCGATGCAGTTCTTCTTGTGACAAGAAGCGGCAATACGACGAAAGCCGATGTTGAAAAGTCGGCCCAGTTGTTGGGCAGCAAGCCAATTGTAGGGACATTGCTGAATGCTCATTGATGCGGCAACGGAACTGCTTGCGCGAACGCAGCCAGCTCAGTTGTTTGGCTGCATGCGGGTGGTCTCCTATCATGTATGAAGCCTTCTATGATCTGCGCGAGAAGCCATTTTCTCTGTTGCCGGATCCCGACTTTCTGTTTCTGAGCGGGAAGCATTCTCTGGCGCTCAACATGCTGGAGTACAGCCTGGCCGGGCAGGCCGGGTTCTGTGCGATTACCGGCGAGATTGGCTCGGGCAAGACGACGCTTATCCGGGCTCTTCTGCGTAGGGTGGGGCGGGATCTGACCATCGGTTTGATCTCAAACACCCATAGTACGCATTCCGACATCGCTGGCTGGGCGCTTGCTGCATTTGGACAACCAACCAATATGCGCGCCAATGCCGATCTGCATCATGAATTGATGATGTACTTGATAAAGGAATACGGCGCCGGCAAGCGATGCGTCCTTATTGTCGATGAAGCGCAGAATCTGAGCATCGAAGCACTGGAAGAGTTGCGGCTGCTCTCCAACATCAATGCCGATAAAGACTTGCTGTTGCAGATCATTCTTGTTGGGCAGCCACAGCTTCTGGAAAAACTGCGCCGGCCGGAGCTCTGTCAATTCGCCCAGAGAATTAGTGTTTCCTATCACCTGTCTCCGCTTTCCTGTGCGGAGACTTTGCATTATGTCGCACATCGCCTCAATGTGGCGGGCGCTCCGGATTTGATCTTCAATGACATGGCGATCGGCGGGATCCATTATTTCTCGATGGGCGTGCCTCGTGTCATCAATTCCATCTGCGATATGGCCCTGGTGTATGGCTATGCCGAGCAGCGCCGGTCCATCGATCTCGATACGATCTTTCGTGTGATTGGAGATCGGTTGGCGAGCGGCCTGTCCGCCTTTCCGGGCAGTGGTGACCCGACAGATCCCAATGTCGTGAAGGATATCTCGTCTTTCGTGAAGGAAGCGAACATAGCGCGGGCCGAATTGCCGCCATTTGCAAGCCAGGTCGCCAAAGCGAGCAAGATGGAAAGCCTGGCGATGCCGGTCAAAGCCATTACTGATGACGAGCTATATGCAGGGCATCGTGTTGAGCGTACTCAGCAGGTGCGCCCGTCCTGGTTCCGGCGCGCCTTTCGCGGCGCTCATTAGCGAATACAGCCCAGCTCTGGTCGACCGCTCATAGCGCACCAAATTGCTGGTGCTGTGACCTCTTTTTCGTTGGACAAAAGAGCGCTGAGCGGGAATTATTGTGCGCTGCAGCATTGGCGGCTGCCAGCCAAAATCTAGGACGAATAATGCCGACTGTGCTGGTCTTTACGGGAAGCCTATTGCCGACGTCGGAGACGTTTATCGATCAGCATGCCCGCTCTTTGCGGCGCTTCGACTCCCTCTTGGTGGGGCTGAAGAAAGTGGCCGGCATCGCGACGGATCCGGCCAAGACCCGGATTCTCTCACTCAATGTTGTTGAAAAACTCGGCCTGTATTTCTTTGGAATCTGCCGGCCGCTGGACAAGCTCGTCGAAGACAATGAGATTGCCATTCTGCATGCGCATTTTCTCGACAACGGCATCCTGCTGGCGCGCTACGCGGCGCGGAAGCGGATACCTTTGCTGGTGACACTCCATGGCGCCGATGTGCTGCGCAATGCGGCAGGTATTTCCCTTCGGCGCCGCCTTTCTCGACAGTTTCTGCAGAAGACATTACTTGAAACGGTCGCGCGGTTTTTGCCGGTCTCGGACTACCTGCTGGCTGAATGCAAGAAGCGCGGTTTTCCCGCAGCCAGAATGACGCGGCACTATCTGGGTATTCCTCTCGCGACCAACGAAATGGCCGAGGGTGAAACGCGAAGCAATAAAGTCCTGTTTGTCGGCCGACTGGTTGAGAAAAAGGGCGTGTTTTTCCTGCTCGACGCCATCGAAAGACTGGTCCAGCAAGGGAAGAAGGTGAATGCCGTGTTCATTGGCACGGGCCCGCTCGCCGATCATCTGCAACGAAGTGCCCGTGATCGTAGCCTGCCAATCGAGTTTCGAGGCGCGCAACCGCATCAAGAGGTGCTGCGGGAGATGAAGTCTTCGACCATCTTCTGCATGCCCAGCACCCAGGCGACAGATGGTGACAATGAGGGGTTGGGTCTTGTCTATCTGGAGGCACAAATGCTCGGCGTACCAGTCGTTGCCTTTCGTCAAGGACCGGTCCCCGAAGCAGTCGCCGATCAGGAGACGGGCCTTCTGGCCACTGATAGAGATGTCGAGAGCCTGACGCGGGCATTGGCGGCCATTCTTGACGATGCCGAATTGGCGCGGAACATGGGGCGGAAAGGACGAGCGCATGTGCACGCGAATTTTGACATCATGCGACAATCGAAACGCCTGGAAGACATCTACGATACTGTGCTTCAGGAACATGCCGGGACGGCTGGACTGAAAAATTCGGAATCGCTGTCCCGACAGGAGCAAAGAGCGGTATGACGTCGGACGCAAAAATCGCCACCAAGGTGGTGGTCATCAGCATGGATAGCTCAATCGAGCGACGCCGCCGCTTTGCGGAGCGTTCGCAGAATACACCAATCGGCTGGGAATTCTTCTCGGCCTATACGACGCTGCATCCGGCGCTGACGTATAACGACGCCGACGCCCTGGTAGCCAAGGGCCGCACGCTCAGCCCTGGCGAACTTGGGTGCTATTCGAGTCACTACGCCGCTTGGGAAAGCCTGTTGCAGAGCTCATACGACCAGTACGTCATTGTAGAGGATGATGTCATCGTTGATTGGGAGTTGGTCGCCAAGATTGCGGCATTTGATCTTTCGGAACTCGACATCAGCTATTTGCGACTGTGTTACAATGTGCCGGTCAAGAGCAGCATCGTGAAGCGGCGCTTCATCAACTACAATCGGCGTATCGTCGAGTTGTTTGGCTATGCCAGCGGCACGCAGGGTTATGTCATCGCCAAGCCGGCTGCTAAGACTCTTATGGAGTATTGCAAGCATGTTCGCCGCCCGATCGATGACCAGATCGATAGTTCGTGGCGGCACGGCATCCGTAATCTCTCAGTCTTTCCGTTCTCCGTCATGGAGGAATCGGCAGACTCAGCGATCGGCCTCGATCGTTACAAGACGCAGAAGATGCCGCCGCACCTCAAGATCCGTCATTTGTTGGATAAGCAGATGACGCGAACTTACATCCGCTCGATGCGAATATCGCATCGGGTGCAAAAGCTGCTGGGCCGGGGAGAGCTTTGAATGCGAGCGTTCGAACATCTGGTTCATAAGAACACATGTGACCATAGAGAAGTTCGATGAAGGCTGCAGCAGATCGTCAACAGGAAGTGCCTATGGATATCTCTCTCGTTGTATGCACAAGGAATCGTGCCGCACAGCTGGGTGCTTGCCTGGAGAAGATCACCGCGATCGACTATGACGGCGCGTGGGAGCTTGTCGTGGTCGACAACGGCTCGAGCGACAACACTGCTGCGGTGATTTCAAGCTTCGCCGCTTCGGCGCCGATGGCCGTCAAATATGTCAGGCAGCCGATCAAGGGGTTGAGCAACGCGCGCAATGCCGGGATTGCCAACGCGAAAGGCGCGATCATCGCCTTCACGGACGATGATTGTTATGTCGCGCCAACGTTTCTGACGGCGACAGTCGCTGCTTTTCAGGATCCAGCACTCGGATACGTGAGCGGTCGCATTCTGCTGCATGATCCGACCGACTTTCCGGCAACGATCAGCCTCTCCACCGAGCCGAAGCTCCTGCCGCGGGGCCAGTATGTCGTGCCCGGCGTGCTCAAAGGCGCCAATATGGCATTCCGGCGCGAGGTTCTTGCTGCGATCGATGGGTTCGATCCGCTGTTCGGCAGCGGTGCGCCGTTTCCTGCCGAGGATTGCGATGCTGCAGCCCGCGCCAGCTTGGCCGGATGGCACGGCAAGTACGATCCGGCGATCGTGGTTGCGCATCATCATGGGCGCAAGGCAGATTCGATCGCAGCTTTGCACCGGGATTACGACATTGGGCGTGGTGCCTACCATGCCAAGCTGCTGCTGAGCTGTGGAGCGCCAAGCCACGCATTGCGTGGTTGGATCGGTCTGCCGCGCCGGGTTAGATGGCGACCGACCTGTGGGTATTGGGAAAGCTATGGCGCCGCCCGCTATGCGTGGGCTTGGCTGCGGCAAAGCTGGGCCGGCAACCGTGCGTGAAGCTGCCGGTCAAGAACGCCGATCGCAAAATGCTCATCACCGGGTAGCGGGCTGGCGAGATGGATGATCTCTACATCTCATGAAGATTTCTCTTCATTGATTTGATACGTCCAAATAATCGCAACAAAGAATTGACGTCGGCATACCGGCAATGAGCCTGAACACAACTATGGTCATAGAGACACCACCTGAAGGCTGTAATCATCCACACTGCCTTCAGGCAGCCCTTCGGCCTGAATCATTACTGAGGAAGCGTCCGTGAGCAATCTCTCAACGCGATTGTTGAAAGGAAGCGTCTGGATCAGTGCATCGCGCGGCCTGGTGAATGGCCTGGGAATGATCTCGACAATCGTCCTGGCGCGCCTCCTGTTACCCGCAGATTTCGGTCTGGTCGCGTTGGGAACGACCATGTTGGCAATCCTTCAGGCCGTCACCGAACTTTCGCTGTCTCAAGCGCTCATGCATCACCGGGAGCCGACCGACGATCACTTTCATGCGGCATGGACGCTGGGAATGACGCGCGGTGTCGTGCTCGGTGGTCTGTTCGCCGCGGCAGGGCCGATGGCTGCAAATTTCTACGGCGATGAGCGGCTGACCAGCATCATGTATGCGCTTGGTTTCAGCGTTGTCCTGAGCGGACTCGCCAATCCAAGACGCATCATGCTTCAGAAGCAGCTGATTTTTTGGCAGGACTTTGTTCTGAGCGTATCGCAGAAGCTGATCGGTGTTGTTGTCAGTATTGTGGTTGCACTCGTCTATCATAGTTACTGGGCGCTCATTGCTGGCACAATCGCCGGCCAGGTGGCGCAGGTCATGATTTCGTATACGGTCCTGCCTTTTCGGCCGAAGATCGGCTTTCGGCATGCCAAGGAGTTGTGGTCTTTCTCCATATGGCTGTCCCTTAGTCAGATTACGACCACGATTATCTGGCGCTTTGATCAGCTGCTTATCGGAAAATTTCTGGGAGCCGCGCCGCTTGGCTATTACACCGTCGGCAGCAATCTCTCCATGCTACCGACGCGTGAAGCGACTTTGCCACTGACGCAAACGCTGTTTCCAGCGTTCGCGCGCCTGAGAGACGACCATGATCGCCTGAGGCGTGCATATCAGCGAGCGCAAGGGCTGGTCACGGCCATTGCTTTGCCTCTCGGCGTGGGAATGGCGCTGGTCGCCGATCCGCTCGTACTGGTCACGATGGGTGAGAAGTGGCTGCCGGTGACAATCGTTATCAAAGCGCTCGCGACAGTGTTTGCCATTCAAACGATCGGAACTCTCGTGCAGCCGCTGGGCATGGCGTTGGGTGTAACACGTCTGCTCTTCATTCGAGATACGCAATTCTTCTTTCTTCGCCTGCCGTTGATCTCTGCTGGAATCTACTTCGATGGCCTGCAGGGTGCGGTCTATGCGCGCATCATTACCGGCCTCGTGGCTGTGTTCATCAACCTCTTTCTCATAAAAAAGCTGATAGCGCTGCCTATCTTCGTGCAGTTGAAAGCCAATCTCCGATCCATGACAGCTGTGGCAATCATGAGTGCCGGCGTCTACGGGCTGCAAATGGTTTGGAGTGCAGGCGAAACGACGACAGAACTTCTTTCGTACATCACCGTCCTGGTGGCGGTGGGTGCTGGCTGCTACATCGCCAGTACAGTGGTTCTTTGGCTTCTTGCGGGCAAGCCAAATGGGCCGGAGGAGGAGATTTTGGCGTTGTGGCGCAAGGCGAGCAGCAAATTCTTGAGAAGATAGGGATTTGGTGATGGCAGCGCGTCGACATATCCCTTCATGGCCGTGTAGGAGCATTCCTTGCGTGTGACCTTCATCCTCTGCACCAAGAACGGTGGCGATCGCCTCCGGACATGCTTGCAGCATATTGAAGCGCTTGAAGCGGATAGTGATCTTCAGCTGCTGCTGGTAGACAATGGCTCCACCGATCAGATCTCCTTCAAAATATTGGAGGATTTTGGAAAAGAAACCCGCTTCCAGTGTCGCGTGCTGCAAACGCTGACACCTGGCAATTCCGCGGGGCGCAATGTTGCGATGCGCGAGGCGGCGGGCGATCTGGTGATCTTCACCGATGATGATTGTTACGTCGACAGGGACCTTGTGACGGCGTGGATCCGTGTCTTTGCTGACTATCCCGAGATCGGCTACGCCTCGGGCATGATCCGGCGCCATACTGCCGAACAAGATACTCTTGGGTGCATTGAGTACGAAGGAATCAAATGGGTTGAAGCGCGGGCCTTTGTCCCGAATGGCTTTATCCAGGGATCGAACATGGCGTTTCGCCGGGAGTGCCTGGTGAGCGTCGGAGAGTTCGATGAACGGTTTGGTGCTGGAACGCCGTTCGCTGGCGAGGAATGGGAAGTGGCATTGCGCGTCTCCTTCCTCGGTTGGAAGGGTGGTTATTTCCCGGATCCAAAAGTATCGCATGATCACCGCCGCGATCGCAGCGAAGCAAGGCAGCGCAGGATCTATTATTTGTTTGGCGCCGGCGGCGTCTATGCCAAATCTATCTACCGCTATAGGGGCCGCAACCGACTGACATGCATCCGTGCTTTTGCCCGAGAGATCTGGCGGAGTGGCCGAGATATCAAAATTCAACGCTCGATGATGAGCGGATTTGTCACAATGCTCCGTCTGTGCCGAAATGATGCAGGATGACGTGGCGCAATGCGTGATGTTCGCGACGAGGAAATATGACCGACCAGATGGCTAAGATGTCAACGGTGCGCAGGCGTGTCGTCTTCATTATCAATTCTCTGGCTGGCGGTGGTGCCGAGCGTGTCATGTGCACGCTGCTGCGCGCGTCCAAGGCGGAGAGCGAGGCCAACGACATCACCTTGGTCCTGCTGGACCAGGAGCCGGCCGCCTATCAGCCTCCGGACTGGGTCAAGGTCGAGCAGCTTGACTGCCGGCATTCGCTGCTGCGGAGTACTTGGCAGCTGTTCTTGGCCTTGCGGCGCTTGCGACCGACGACGACATTGAGCTTCCTGACCCGTGCCAATCTTGCGAATGTCATTGCCGGAAGGCTGTTGCGGATTCCGGTTTTCATCAGCGAACGTGTCAACACGTCGACGCATCTTGCAACCGGCCGATCAGCGGCGTTGGCAAAATGGCTGGTGCGTCTCGTCTATCCTTTGGCGCAACGTATCATTGCCGTCTCTCCAGGTGTCGCTGACGATTTGGTTACGTCATTTGGTGTGCCACGTGACATGATTCCGGTCATTGCAAACCCGATCGACGTTGAGCGGATTCGCAGCGACGCGGCACGCGATCCGGCGGCGGTCGCTGGCGGGCCATATCTGATGGCCATGGGGCGGTTGGTGCCAAACAAGAATTTTGCCATGCTGATTGAGGCACTGGCGGCTGCCAAGACAGGAAAGCGCCTGGTTATCTTCGGCGAAGGGCCGGAGAAAGAGCGGTTGGCGGCACTCATCGCGCAGCACGGTCTTGATGGGCAGGTGACTTTGGCCGGCTTCTCGGCCAATCCGTTTTCAGCCCTGCGGGGAGCCGAGATGTTTATTCTGCCATCAAATGCAGAAGGTTTCCCGAATAGCCTTCTTGAGGCGATGAGCCTCGGCATTCCGGTCATATCGACGAATTGTACGTCCGGCCCGTCTGAAGTTCTCGCGAACCTGCCGCGTGAAGCGGTGGCCAACGATGTGGTCTTTGCCGAGCATGGCGTCCTGGTGCCGCCCAATGATCCGGCGGCCATGGCGCGGGCGCTGCAGGCAATGACCGATCCTGAGCGTCGCAAGGCGTATGGTGTTAAAGCAGCGCAACGGGCTGAATATTACAGCGTCGCGCGGGCCAAGGATCTCTATTGGGCAGAGCTAAGCGCTGTCTTCTGATTTTCGCGGAGACCGGCCGCGGGTTCGTGTTCAGTAGCCGTCCCACGCCCAGGTCGGCAGTTGGTAGCGTAACGTCAAATAGACCGCATTCGCCATGGCGGCATCGTCGCCCTGCTCATAGAGCTTGTAGCGGAAGTTATATTCGGCATTGAGGCTGACATCTTCCGTGAGGCGCCAGGACAAGGACGGCCGGACCGCGATAAAGCGCGTTTCATTGCCGTCGCTGGAAGGATCGTTGTTGAGGCCGAGATAGTCGAACGTGTCGACATATTGCATGTTGAGGGAAAACTTCGTGAGCGGCGTCAGGGCCTGATCAAAACCGAGCGTCAAGCGGTTGCGGGTCGTCTGGTCACCGTCGTTGCCTGGCTCGGAATCATGGGACAGGTCGAAGCGGACCGATGTCACTTCGCTGATGTCATAGCGGGCATTGAATTTGAGGCGATAGCCAAGGCCCGTATCATCTGAATTGTCGTTATTCTGCCCAGACCCGCTCGAGCTCTCGCGTATGCTGTAGCCGAGGCCGGCAGCGCCGCTGAGAGAGAGCCTTTCCGACGGCTCGTATCCATAGCCAAGAAGTGCGCTGAACGTGTTGGTGGCGACGTCATCGCCGCTGTCACGACTGCCATCGGGCACATAGCGAAAGTAGCTGGCAGTCGCTGTGAGCTGGTCTATGTCGCTCAGCTTGTGGCCGTATTGTGTCGTGGCCCCATAATAGGTGTAGTCGACCTTGTCGTTGCTGTCGTAGGTGTTGGAGCGATAGCTTCCCGACAAAGTAAACTGGTCGACCGGCGAGAGAAGATAGCTCCAGCTCGGCCGCACGTCCCACGCTATGAGGCCGATGGGGTGATTGACGAATCTGCCGCTTTCATTGAGTTCGGTTTTGAGCAGCGTATCGTTGATGAAGCCGCCCCCCAAAGACAGCGAGCTTCTTTCGCTGAGAATCTTGGTGGCATTCAGGCGCAGCCGCTGGTCCTGGGAGTTGAAATCGGATGCGCTGAAATACTCAGAAAAATCGAAGGCACCATCCAACGAGACATTCAGCGTCGGAGAATTGCGTGTCAGACGCAGTGTCGGCGTCGTAACCGATCCGGCCGTATTGATCTCATTGTCACGGCCAAGCAGCAGGTTGTCGCTATAGAGAAATCTCTGCGAAATACTGGTGTCCAGCTTCCATTCCTGCGCCGCGGCGGCGTGACAAAAGACCTGCGTGCCTAACAAGGCCGCAACGGATAGGCCGGCATTGGCCCATTTCCGCTGCCGACGCCTGCGGGGAAGAAAATTGAACCGGAGCACTAGAACCCGAACCCAGCCTGCGGCACGACGACGACGTCGCCCCCCCTCAGTATGATGTTGGCATCAAGATGATCCCCTTCTTCCACGGTTTCGTAGTCGAACGGGATCTTGACCTGCTTGCCGCTCGCATCTCGGCGCAGGATCAGAATGCCTTCCTTGTCCGCGAAGGGGGTGAGGCCGCCCGCGAGGCTCAGAACCTGCATGACATCGAGCCGCGTGTCGAAGGTATAGGTGCCGGCCTGTTTCACCTGGCCGATGACCGAAACCGAGTTGCCGGTCGCCTTGCGCAGCGCGACGGTCACCTCGTTATTGGTCAGATTCGGGAAATACTGGCTCTGCCGCAGACTGTCGGCGATCTTGGCCTGCAACTCTTCCAGGGTGAGCCCCAAGGCGGTGATGTTGCCAACCAGGGGGAAGGACAGTCTGCCGTCCGGCTGGACCGTCACGTCATCATTCAGGTTTTGCTCCCCGTAGACCGAAATGTGAATCTGGTCCCCGCCGTTTATCCGGTAGGAATCGTCGTCGGCCCGCGCCTGAACCGAAGCCATCGTTGCCAGAGTCGCAAACGCGACGAAGAATAGCCTGAATCCGTTCAACATTGAGTTTCCCCGTGGAAAGCGCGCGACCGTTGCTGGCCCCGCCCGCATGATGACTTGAAATAAATATTTACAGTCGTTGCCGCAAATGTACCCGCATCGCGCCATGGGCGCAAACATTCGTGTGTATCGATAGGGCAAGATCACCTTTCACGGCAGCGACATTTCCGTGTCATGAAGGCAGGTAAAGATGGTTTGAGGCTTTCGTGGCATGGGGCAGAAATTTTGGGAACTCGCCCAGGCTCTACCGGGTTTATCCCGGCTACAGAAACAACTGAGGGTGCAGGTGAAGAATGCCTGGCAATAAAAGGGAATATCCCCGGCAACCGGCACGATTTTGTCCCAGAATTATCTCAGCCACGCCTAGTAATCATGTGCATGCTCTGTGCGCCGGTTAACTGGGAAACCCCTTATGATTTACAGAAGGTAAAAAGTGTCTTGGCTCAGCTATTGCGTTGCGGTATGCTCGGTTCGCATCTGCGGTAAGAATGCTCACCAAACCAGCGTTGTTGCCTTCTGACGAAAACAGGGTCTGCTGCTATTTTCATCAGATGTGTTTAATAAATAAGCAAAAAAAATTACTCCGCGGGAAATATTGGTCGGGGGAAATTAACAGGTGTCGCTATGCTGCAACTGCACACAGCCCCGAGTTTTAATACGAAATCCGTGGTGTCTGTCCCGGGTGGGAATGCGTCGTCGCGCCTCGTTCTTGGGCGCCTGATACCGCGCGATCCCAAGCTGGGCGCCATTGTCCTCGCCTTGTGCGATTTCGCAGTATTTATTGCGACGATGGTAATTGTCTCCGCGAGTACTTTGGCGCCCGTCGATCTGTATTTGCGCCCGGAGCTCCTGCACTTCTTCGTCACCAGTGCAATGTGTTTTGTCGTCGCGCACACCCTGGCGCAATCCTATCGCGGCGAAAGCTATTTTCGGATCTCGCGTGTCTCGCGCACCCAGTTTGCGCTCGTGCCGGCGCTGATCACATTGGTTGCGGTCCTGTTTGCAACCGGCATTGAGTGGACCCTGGCGCAGAGCGTAGCAATGTCTGGAAACATTGCCGCCGGCATGCAGGCCAAGGCGGCCTCTGCGGACTTCCTGTCTCTTGAACTGACGTTCGCTGGCCTGTCGGCCGGCGCGCTTTGCTTTGAACGGCTGCTGATCATCGGCTATCTGCGTAGCCTGCAATCGTCGGGCTTCCTGGCGACCCAGGTCGTTCTCTTTGGCGCGGACGCGATCGGGCAGCGGCTCATGCAGATGATCCGGGACGATTATCCGGATACCGTGCAGGTTCGTGGCGTATTTGACGACCGTATAGATCGGGTGCCGGTCGAAATTGACGGTATTCCCGTGGAACGCGGCATGACCCGCCTCTTGTCGATGGTCCATGAGAATCCGGACATCGAAAAGGTCCTGATCGCCTTGCCGATGCGCGCCGAAGAGCGGATCCTGGAATTGCTCCAGCGGTTGCGGCATCTCGATGTCGACGTCGCCCTGGTGCCGGAATTCGTCGGTGGACGTGTCGACCGGCAACTCAATCGCGACCCGTACCCGCAGCTGCTTGATGTCGGTCGTCGGGCGCAGTCGGCTCTGGGCCGGGTGGCCAAGCGGTGTTTTGATTTCGTCGCCGCGCTTGGCCTGCTCATATTGCTCTCCCCGGTCTTTCTGATCGCAGCGCTGGCAATCAAATTGGACAGTACCGGGCCGGTCTGGTTCCTGCAGCCGCGTATGGGGTTCAACAATAAGCGCTTCAGTGTCTATAAATTCCGCTCGATGTATGTCGATTGCGCCGATCTTGACGCCAAGCAGCAGACCAAGCGCAACGACTCCCGGATCACGCGTGTCGGCGCCTTGCTCCGCCGGACCAGCATCGACGAGTTGCCGCAGTTGCTAAATGTCCTTCGTGGCGAAATGTCGCTTGTCGGCCCGCGTCCGCACGCTTTGGGCATGCAGGTTGGTGATCAGCTGTGTGACGAGATCGTGCGTGAATATGCAGTCCGGCATCGGGTGAAGCCAGGCATCACCGGTTGGGCCCAGGTCCGCGGCCTTCGCGGTGCCATCGAGGAGCCCGAGCTGCTGGTCGCCCGTGTGCAGCATGATATCTACTACATCGATAACTGGTCATTCTCCTTTGACCTCCGCATCCTCATCATGACGGCGGTGGAGTTGATCCGGACGAAGAACGCTTTCTAGATCGTCTCGTCGGGCATAAACCGTATTGCGGTTTTGACGTCTGGCCATGAGGCAAATGCCAATAAGAAAAAGAAGAGGCTTTCATGACTAGGCTGTCGAGCGCGCCGGCTGCGCAGCTTGAAAGTGTGCCTCAAGCGCTGACATCCTCCGTACGGTCGTCCGCCGGCGGTCCCCAAACGACATTCCACGTCGCGATCATCATGGACGGCAACGGCCGCTGGGCGAAATCGCGCGGCCTGCCCAGAACGATGGGCCACTATTTCGGTGCCGAGAGCGCACGAAAGGTCATCGAAGCAGCGGCCAGGATTGGCGTGACCCACCTGACGCTTTTCGGCTTCTCAACCGAAAACTGGCAGAGGCCAACCAGCGAAATCGATTATCTGATGGGGTTGCTCAGGAACTACCTCAAGAAGGATATCGAGCAGCTACATAAGAATAATGTGCGCTTGGCAGTGATTGGCGATCGCGCCGGGCTGCCGGGCGATATCGTGGCGCTGATCGAAAGAGCCGAAATTCGTACGCGCGACAATATCGGCCTCAATCTCACAATCGCACTCAACTATGGCGCCAGGTCGGAGATCGTTGCGTGTGTGCAAGAACTGGCACGGGACGTCGCGGCCGGTCGTTTGAGCCCGGCTGACATAGACGAGTCTTGCATTGCCTTGAAGCTGCAGAGCGCCTTCTTGCCCGACCCGGATCTTCTCATTCGAACCAGTGGCGAAAAGAGGGTGAGCAACTTCCTATTATGGCAGATTGCCTATGCAGAAATGTTGTTTGTCGATCGCTTCTGGCCGGACTTCACGGCGGAAGATCTGCTGGCGGCAGTGAACGAGTATCGTCGTCGGTATCGCCGCTTCGGCGGCATTTGACAACGGATTTGCTTACCGCGCGGTGAGGCGCGCCATCATCACATGAAGGATTCGAGATGAAAATTGCGATCGTCGGCGCCGGTTATGTCGGCCTTGTCTCCGGTGCCTGTTTTTCCGAGTTTGGTTTCGATGTCGTGTGCGTCGACCAAGACCCGCGGAAGATCGCCATGCTCCAAGAGGGGAAGATGCCGATCTACGAGCCCCAACTGGACACGCTCGTGCATAACAATGTGGTGCGTCAAAGGCTCACCTTCACGACAGAGCTGGACAAGGCCATGGAAGGGGCTGCGGCGGTGTTTATCGCCGTTGGCACGCCCAGCCGGCGCGGCGACGGACATGCCGACCTCAGCTATGTGTACGCCGCCGCGGAAACCATCGCGAAGAACATCCGCGACTATACGGTTGTGGCCACGAAATCGACCGTGCCGGTCGGCACTGGGCGCAAGGTCGCCGAGATCATTCGCAAGGCAAATCCGGATGCCAAGTTTGACATGGTCTCCAATCCGGAATTCCTGCGCGAAGGCTCCGCCATCAACGATTTCATGCGTCCGGACCGGGTTGTCATTGGCTGTGAGACGGCAGCCGCAAAAGAAGTGATGCAGAAGCTCTATCGCCCGTTGTTTCTGCTGGAAACGCCGGCCCTGTTCACGAATCTCGAGACGGCCGAACTTACCAAATATGCAAGCAACGCATTCCTGGCGATGAAGATCACCTTTATCAACCAGATCTCGGATCTGTGTGAGAAGGTCGGCGCCGATGTCCACGACGTTGCGCGTGGTATCGGGCTTGATGGCCGTATCGGGTCAAAGTTCCTGCATCCAGGTCCCGGTTACGGCGGCTCCTGTTTTCCGAAAGATACTCTGGCATTGGTGAAGACGGCGCGTGATGCCCAATCGCCTATCTCGCTCATTGAATCGACCGTGGAGTTCAACGAAGCTCGCAAGCTGCAAATGGTCGACAGGATTGAGAGCGCCGTCGATGGCGGTGTGACTGGCAAGCGGGTTGCCGTCCTTGGCCTGACCTTCAAGCCCAATACGGACGACATGCGTGACTCGCCCAGTCTCGTTGTCCTGCCGGAGCTGATCAAGCGCGGTGCCAAAGTGAGCGCCCATGATCCCGTCGGCATGCACGAAGCGCGCAAGCATTTTGAAGATACGATCGAATATTGCGAAGATCCCTACCAGACGATGGTCGGCAGCGATGTGCTCGTCATTCTGACGGAATGGAACAATTATCGGGCACTCGATCTTGCGCGCGTGAAACGCCTCTTGAAGGCCCCCAGCATCGTTGACCTGCGCAACATCTACCGGCCGGAGGAGATGACCGATGCCGGTTTCCGGTATGCCAGCCTCGGGCGCCCACGACGCCTGTCAGCCTGAAACGCCTGTCGGCCTGAATAGAAAAAGCCCCCGCCCAGATAGCTGGACGGGGGCTTTTTTATGCCTCATTCAGGCGGCGGCGCGGCGTCTGGCGCGCATGCGCCCAGCCAGCGCCAAGCCACCGAGGGCCGCGGCGAAGAGCGGCAGGGCCGGCGGGATC
Organism: Dongia sp. P2_B8; assembly: GCF_056404715.1. Taxonomy (NCBI): domain Bacteria; kingdom Pseudomonadati; phylum Pseudomonadota; class Alphaproteobacteria; order Rhodospirillales; family Dongiaceae; genus Dongia; species Dongia sp. P2_B8. Next base: position 265,598 of record NZ_JBFUDM010000001.1, read on the forward strand.
GGCGTCTGCGAGACCGGCACGTTGATGTTGCCGTTATAGTGGATTTCACCCTTCTGCGTCACCGAACCGGCGATCAAGGTCCCTTCGATATTGTTGTAGTTGGTGACGTGCGCCAACAAGGCCAGGATGGATCCGCCGAACTGGTTCTGAATGTTGATTTCCGTCGCATCGACGAAATTCCAGATGGTATTCGTCGCCAACAATTTGGCGATGTCGTTCAGGAAGTTTGCTGCGATGTTGATGGCTTGGCCACCGGCACCAAGAACATTGATGACGACGGAGGTGGCACCGTTGAGGACGAATTGAAATTCGCCGGCACCGTTAAAGAAGCTGACGGCATCGCTGATGGTAAAGATCGCCAAGCCATTCTCGTCGGGAGTCGCGGTGAAGGTGACCTTGTTGCCATTGGCGCCGGTCGAGCTGTTGGCGGCGAGGGTCGAAAGATAGGACGAGTATTTGGTCATCGTCTCATGCATTTCGCTGGCTTGGGCAGCCACATCCGGCACGACGCTGGCTGGGATCGGCGAGTTCACATGCGCGCCGTTGGCGGTGCCCGATTGCACGGTGCCGCCCAGATAAATGCTGCCGCCATTGGCATTGATGTTGGCGCCGTTGGTCACCGAACCCTTGGCATAAAGATTGCCGGATCCATTGAAATTGGCGTTGAAACTGCTCTTCAGGTCACCACCGACAAAGACGTCGCCGCCACCATTAACATTGAGGTTGCTGGTGGCGATGTTGCCGCCAACGGTCAGACCCTTGCCATTGATGTTGACGCTGCCGGTCAAGTTGCCACCGACCGTCAACGTGCTTTCCGGGCTGACCGGCAACTGGTTGTAATGCTGGCCATAATCGCCGCCGGCAGCATTGCCGCTGACGAAGGCTCTGCCGTCGACATGCGAACTGCTGTCGAGGTCGCCAAAGACGACGAGATTGTATGTGTTCAAAATCTCGGACGCGCTCATGGGCGCAGCCAAGGCAGGCGCTCCAGAAATAGCCAGGGCGCAGAGCACGCCCGCAGCACTCGCCGTCAACCCGCGCGACAGAAATTTCAAGATGTCCCCCATAGCTCGCCCATACACTGATTGGATCAATAATTAGGGCAAATTTTGCCAGTATCCAATCATAAAAGGCACGATCGAACACACGCTCGTATGTCCTTTTAAAATTCTTGGATAAGCCGCGATTCTGTTGCTTTTGGGTAACATCGCTATCGTATCTGCGGCGGCCAACGGGTCTATTGCAGGCTGTCGGCCAGTTGCCGTGCATCTTCGATGCCGCGGTATGTCGGGCTATCGGAAATCGCGCGGGCGACCGTGGCGCGCGCCTTGTCTTTCAGCCCCTTCTGACTGAGCGACACGGCGTAGTGATAGAGTATCTGTTGATTGTGGGGCGCCAAATCGACCGCTTTGGCAAGGACGACCGTGGCGTCCTGCACTTCTCCCTGGCGGAGCAGGACCCAGCCCAGTGTATCAAGTTGTTGCGGGTTATTGCTGCCGCGGAATCGCTCTGCCAACTGCCGTGCGCGCGTCAGCTGCGGCGAATCGGTGGCGGAGACGTCAGCGATAAGGGCTGCGAGGTTGTTGGCGGCGAGGGCGTTCTCTGGCCATTTTGCCAGGACTTTCTCATAACCAGCCTGTGCTGCCGGGAAGTTGCCAAGGGAGTCGGCTGCCGCGGCCGAGATGGCCTGGACATTCTCACTCTCCGGGAAACGGTCGGCGGCGATCTGCATCAACCTCGCGGCATCGGCGGCATAACCCTGCGCCATCATGGATTGTGACATGGCGACATAAGATGCTGGATCGCTAGGGCGTGATTCGATGGCTTGCATCAGGAGCGCATCGGCCTCGTCGAGCGCCCCGGCATGGCGCCTTATCGACGCCAGAAGCAGATAGCTGGCGGCCTCATCGGGATGCTGGTGGATGCGATCCTTCAGCATGACCTCAGCATCGGCCGTTCGGCCGAGATTGACATAGGCCTGTGTCAGCTTCGGTCCGAGGGTCGTGAAGCTGCCGCCTTCCTTGATGGCGTCCTGAAAACGATCGATCGCCGTGGTAAAGTCCGCGCGCGCCATCGCTACTTCTGCAAGGACTTGATTGCCGAGAGCGGCATTGTCTTTATCTTTGGATGCAAGCTCGCCACCGATGATCTCGGCCTTGTCGCGCTCGCCCAGGTGCAGGAGGTAGAGGGCCTTTTGCGCCCGCAGTTCCGGGGCGTTGGGGCGCAGCGCAATGGCTTGGTCCAGCAGAGAAATAGCCTCACCTGGAGCTGTGTTTGCCAAAAGGCCGGCCAGGTCGAGGCGGGCCTGTGCGTCCGACTGATCAACTCGAATGAGGTCGCGCAAAGACTGCGCCGCCATCGTCCTGTCGCCCATGGCAAGATAGGTCCGCGCCAGCAGGGAAAAGGCCGGCGCTGAATCGGGATCCGTACGCAGCACAGTGCGGGCATCGGCAATGGCGGCATCAAACTGCTGCTCCGCCGAAGAGATGGCACCCCGCACCAGCAGGCCCGGCTCATTGCCCGGGTCTTTGGCGAGCACTGCCTCGACGCTCGCGCGTGCCTTGGTGATATCGCCGCGCAGCAGAGCAACCTGTGCGAGGCCCGTTTGGGCATTCGATTGATTGGCCAGATCACCGCCCTCGGCGCCAAGCTCCTGGAAGCTGCGTTCAGCAGCCGCCAAATCGCCGGCCTTGACCGCCATCTGGCCCAGGAACTGCAGCTTCTGTGCCTTCGGCATGGCCGTGTCCGGTAGGCCCGCGACGCCGGCAAGGGCGCTTTGTATCCCAAAATTCTGTTCGAGGAATGCTGCATATCTCACGGTCATGGCGCGATTGGCGCCGCCGGCACGGATCGCCGCCTCATAGGTCGATTTCGCTTCATCCTCGCGCCCAGTGGCCAACAGAGCCATCGCCAGTTCATCCACATAACCCGGGTCCTTCGGCCGTGCTGCGTGGAGACGGCGGAGGAGGGCGACGGCCTCGTCATCATTGTGGCGCAGCTTTGCCAGCGCCAGCTTGGCGCCCAGCAGCTCAACATTCTGTGGTGCGATTGTGAGGCCGCGGTTCAAGAGTTGGAGGGCCGCCTCATAATCTTGGCGACGGGCCCGGATTTCCGCCAGCATCCCGATCGCGTCGACATTGTCTGCATCAAGCGTCAGGACTTTCTGGAGCAATGTCTCGGCTGCCGGTGGCTTGTTTCTGGCGATCTCGGCCGCTGCCTTCAAGAGATAGCCATCGGCCTTCTCCGGCGTGAGGGTGATCAGCTTGTCAGCCCGGTAGACGGTATCGTCGGTGCGACCGAACAGGAGCGCCAGACGGCCGGCGGCCAGCTGCGCATCGGCATTGCGCGGGTCCTGGTCGGCAACGGCGGTGTAATAGCCGAACGCCCCCTGCAGGTCCCCAGCCTTCTCGGCGATCTTGGCAAGGTACCAGGCCGGTTCGGCCGCGACCGGGTTCGCCTTCAGCGCATTGCGGAATTCGAGCGCTGCCTTGACCTCGTCGCCACTTTCATAGAGTGCCTTGCCGCGGCTGGTGAAATCGCTGGCCCGCTCCTCCGGTGAATCGCAACCGGCCAGCACGGCGCAAAAAAGCAGGCCCATCAGGGCCAGCGCAGGAAGCCGACGCGGTGTTGCGAACATGACCAGGGCCTGATCTCAGAGGACATTGCAGTGCACAATATGCATTTGTCCGACGATCGCAAGCGCCCGAAAATCGCGTCGGTTTTGTGCGTTGCGGTAGTGGTCAAAAGATAGCTTATTGGCAGCGTTTTAGCGCCGTTAAGGATTATAGGCGATCCGTACATTGCGTCAAATACGCGACTTTAGGTTGCTGCGAAAATGGCCCCTGTCGCAAGCGGAAACTATTCCCTATGACCTGCAGCTTCCTTTGTGGGGTGACTAAAAAGCGGGCAATTTGCTTTTTGAACTAGCAGTTTGTCCGCTTTAGGAATACTTGCAATCATGTGCGAGTTTGAAAAATAGTGAGCGCAACGGCTGTGAAGTATCTGAGACATTACTGTGGCACATGCGTCACATACGCCGAATAAGTAACAAATCTGGTATTTTAATCATATTGTTCCGTTGACCGAATCCCACCTGCGGAGTTTAGCTAACCGCAAGCAACTTTTTGCGCTGCACTACGTTGGTCGTGCTCACGTAGTTTCAGCCGCAAATGATAAGCAGTTGCACAGCTAAATATCCATCCAACGCACCGGAAGGACCACCCCATGAACGCTGACACCCATCCCGTGATCGTCAATTTGGATCGAGATTCCGGTACTATTTCGCAAGACGATGTCGAGCGGACCTATCTGACCCAGTCCGGGTCTGAGACCGTGGATGTCACGGTGCCGGCAGGGCAGAACGTCGTGCGCATCCCCGTCATTGCCGGTTCGACCATTCGCCTGCCCTTCGAGGATGACGATCTGAGCGCGCGCTTTAGCGACGACAATGGCAACGTGGCCATCAAGTCCGGCGACACGACGATCATTCTGCAGGGATATGCGGATGCGGTGGAAAATGGCGGCGTCAATGTCGTGGACACGAGCGGGGACCCCGTCGACGTGGCCGCAACCGTTGCCACAACGGATCCCAATCTCGATATTCAGACAGCGGCGGGCCCGGGTGCTGGCGATCCCGGGACGGGCGTCGACAACAATGGCGGCGTATTCACACCGTTCGATCCGTCGGCTGGCATTGGTGGCTTGAATGCCATCGGTGGCCTCGGTGCCACGGCCCTAAGCTATGGTCTGATCCAGGTCGAGAACCGGGTCCTCATCCCGGAGGATGCGCCTGAGACGGCAGCTGCCACCACGCCTGAAAACTTGGTGCCGATCAACTACAACGACGCCAATACGGGCGAAGAATCGACCTATCGCGACACGAACATCATGATCGTGTTGGATACGTCCTTCACAATGAATGAGGATGCGGACCAAACATTGCCTGGCGTGCAGAAGCGCATCGATGTCGCCAAAGAGGTCCTCGCGAACCTGCTGTTGACCTATGAAGCACTGGGTGATGTGGCTGTTACCATTGTGACTTTCAACACGGGGGCGTCGCAGTATTTCAGCTGGGGTAGTGTGGCAGATGCGATCGCTGCTTTGAACGCGCCTGCATTGATTGCTGAAGGCCTGACGAACTACGCGGCGGCGCTCGACACGGCGGCGGATGCTTGGGGGGCAAGCGGCAAGCTGCCGGGCGATACCAACAACGTCGTTTATTTCCTCTCCGATGGCCTGCCACAAGAGAGAGGCCCCGACGGTCATGTTCATAATGTCCATCTGACTGATGCGCAGAAGGATGCATGGGATAGCTTCCTTGAGCATCCCGCCAATGGCATCGATCATGTTTATGCCGTCGGCATCGGTGATGATGTCAGCGCCAGCGATCCGGACCTGATAAGTGTGGCGCGCCCGGATGGTGACAGCTTGCCTCCCGGAGACGTTATATCTGTGACCGATCCGGCGGCCGACCTTTCTTCGGTTCTCGTTTCAACCATCGAGGTACATCCAGTCTCCGGCAATGTTCTCACCGGCGTCGATACGTCTGGTGTGGGCGATAATGGCGTGCCGGGTCAGGCCGATGTCGGTGGTGATGGCACCACGCATATCGATGTACTGTCATATGTCGGTGCCAATCCGGCGTATACGATTGAGGTCAAGTGGGATGGCTCGGCGGCGGCGGCGACCTATACTGGCGGTCAGAATGTTACCGTGAACAACCACGAAGTGTCGTTCGATACGGAATATGGCAAGATGACCTTCGATTTCGAGACTGGCGACTATACCTTCGCAGCGACTGAAGTGAAGGCCGATACGGATGTTGTCTTCCATTACGAGACGAAGGATGCTGACGGCGACGTCGACCTCATCGGTGGTACAGACGCGGATAACAGCAACAGCAAGCCGGGTGGCGCTGATCTCGTGATTACGATTGTCGACACACCGGTGCCGTCGCTGGCCGCGGTGGACGAGTCTCATGCAAGTGCCATGGCGCATATCCCGACCACGGCGAATGATCATGAATTGGCACTACTGCTTGCGAGCTAACAGATAGCTCGAGCGCGAGGTCGGTGGGGATCTGCTCTGCCATTCGCACCGAGTAGACGGAAAAACCTGGATCTGTTGGGAAGCCAATAGATCCAGGTTTTTTTATGTGTGAGCCAGAATGCGCCCCAGAATATGTCCTTGGGGAGGGGTGAGTTCTAGAAGCTGCGCGCACCAGCCTTCATCGGGAAGGTGCTCATGCCGTGGGCCTTGATTTCCTCGTCGATCAACGCGACCGTCTTCGCCTTGCCGGCAAGCACATAATGTGTTGCCGAGATATGAAGTCGTGTCCACTTCATGATATCCACATTCTGGGGTGGCTTCGCGCTTTCGATCACCATGATCGCATTGTCGCGGCGGTAAATGTCGTATCGCATACTGATCCTCGTTATCGGCCCGTGGTTATCGGCCCGTAATTGTCGGCCCGGGGCCTCGATATCTGTCCACAAGGAACTCCTTGGGAGAGCGCCGGTTCCAGGCGCCTGTCGCTGCTGGAGATGCTGCGCAGTTTGGACGGGCAGGGTAGCACCGGAACGTGGGCCTGCGGCCATTATCCGCCCAGAAAGGCGGGCAAAATCAGCTGCGGGTCATTTCGACACGCATCGAATGCCGTTTTCGGGTGTTGTGACTGCGTGAAGATGTGACTGGGCGAAGACATGACCTCTGGAGATGATCTATGCCGCGTTATGCGCTCTGGCGACAAGTGGACGACTATACCTATACCGAGCTGGCGGCGGATGACGAGCAGGCACTGATCGCATTTGGGCAGTCCCTGGGGGTGGAGCTGACGCTCCAGGGGGAGGGGCCATGCCCCTATATGATGGGGCGGCGCGAGGATGCTGACCCGAGCAAAATGGTCCCGGTGGTGGACCGTGCAGTGTACAAAGTGGAGTAGCCGACTCGCCAATGATCGTGCAATTTGCTCTTGCTAAGCCTGAATCAGGCCGATTCCCGCCCTCTGGTGCAGCGAATCGTTGAATTGATCATCGTGGTGTGGTCCCCTCATCTGGATTAACCGCAAGACACAAGGAGCTAACTATCATGGCTAAAGCAGCCGCGGCCAAGAAAGCCGCCCCCAAAGCAGCAGCCGGCAAACAGGCCGTCATTACCTTGAAGCATCTCGCCGCGGAAGCCGCCGAGGCGCATGAACTGCCGAAGAAGCAGGTCGAGACGATCCTCACGGATGTCATCGCCTCGGTCGGCAAGCAGCTGAAGAAGGGCGCCAAGATCCGCCTCGTCGGCCTCGGAATCCTGCAGGTTCGCAAGCGCGCCGCGCGCATGGGCCGGAACCCCGCCACGGGCGAGAGCATCAAGATTAAGGCGTCGAAGAAGATTGCCTTCCGCGCCGCCAAGGAATTGAAAGAATCGGTCTAAACCGACCTTTCACGACCGTCTGTTTGTCGGCCCCGGTGATTCCCACCTAAAGTCGATGACTGACAGCAGAACCCGCTTCCGGCACCCTCACGGGTGCGAAGCGGGTTTTGTATTTTTGGGACTATTTTGTATTTTCGGCCCAGAAGCTCGCCTCTATTCATATCGTCCCCAGCACGCGCTAGGATCGGGCAACTCACCGAAACAATGACGATGCCGCACGATGTCCGATCAAATTGCACCAGCCCGCGGCCAGCGCGCCCGCGACCTTGGTATCGTCGTCGGCTCATGGCCGACCGGACCGCTCAACACCATCACCGATGTTTCTGGTGTGCTGGTCGGCCATGTCACTCTGAAAGAGGGTGAGCGTACGCGCACGGGTGCGACGGCGATCCTGCCGCACGGTGGCAACCTCTATCGCGACAAAGTGCCTGCCGGGCTTGCGATTCTCAACGGCTACGGCAAGCTCGCCGGGTCGACGCAGCTTGTGGAACTGGGCGAGATCGAAACGCCGATCATCCTTACCAATACGCTCGCGGTCGGCCGCGCCATCGAGGGCATCAATCGCTGGACCCTGGCGCAACCCGGCAATGAGCGCGTGGGGTCGGTCAACGCCGTGGTCGGCGAGACCAATGATGGCCATCTCAATGACATCCGCGCGACTTGGCCGACATCGGAGCAAGTTGTGCAGGCGATTGAAACCGCCAGTGCCGGGATGGTGGCTGAAGGGTGTGTCGGGGCCGGTACCGGCACAGTGGCTTTCGATGTGAAGGGTGGTATCGGAACCAGCTCACGGCGCGTCAATACCGAGGGCGGTGCCTATCACGTCGGTGTCCTCGTGCAGTCCAACTATGGCGGTGCGCTGCGGATCGACGGACGGCCGGTCGGCGACATTGCCACTGCTGACGCCGACGGATCGATCATGATTGTGCTGGCAACCGATGCGCCGCTTTCCGATCGCAATCTCAAACGTCTGGCAGAGCGATGCTTCGCCGGCCTGGCGCGCACAGGCGCAGCGCTCAGCAACGGGTCGGGCGACTATGCGCTCGCCTTTTCCACCGCTGACAGCGTGCGCCGCACGCCTGAGCGCCGGCGGCGCGTGGCACAATTGTCCGACCTGCCCAATGAGCAGATGTCCCCCTTGTTCCTGGGCGCGATTGAAGCCACGGAGGAGGCGATCCTCAACTCGCTGTTCATGGCCGTGACCACCACCGGCTTCGACGTTGCCCGTCAGCGCGTGACGACCGTCAAAGCTCTGCGCCTAGCTTAGGAAACGGGTGCGTTCCTGGGCGGCCAAGTCCCGGGCATGCTGCGCGGAAAAACCGAGATCCCGCAGGATGTGTGGCGACAGGTCTTCGAAGCGGACGCTTTGTTCCCGGCAATCCGTGCGGCGGCCAAGGCGGATTCTTCCCAGCCAGGAAAAGGCGGCAAGGCTCGCGGCAAACCAGCGGACGGTCGCAAAGCCAGCATTCTCTCTCATCACTGCACCTCTGGAATTGTGGATAAGGCCTAATCACCTTTATCTTTCACCTTCAGTTTGTGCTGGACAGGTCGAGAAAACAAATCGATCCTCTGGGGTAATTCATCAATTTGGCTTATGGATAGACCATGTCGAAATTGCCGCCGCTTGCCGCCATCCGTGCTTTCGAGGCAGCGGCCCGTCATGGCAGTTTTACCAAGGCAGCCGAGGAATTGGGCCTGACCCAGGCTGCGGTCAGCTACCAGGTGAAGCAACTGGAAGATCGGGTCGGATCGCCCCTGTTCCTGCGCCAGGCACGCAAGGTGGTGCTGTCGGAGGCTGGCAAACGCCTGGCGCCGGCAGTGGCTGAAGCCTTCCAGCGCCTGACGCTTGCCTTCGATGCTCTGCGTGCCAGCGATGAAGGTGTCTTGTCGGTGACGGCCGTGCACACGATCTGCGCCAATTGGCTGGTGCCGCGTCTTGGCACCTTCCAGATTGCCCATCCCAACATTGCTGTGCGCCTGGATGCCTCCTCGCGCTGGATCAATTTCGCGCAGGAGAATTTTGACGTCGGCATTCGCAGCGGCAATGGCGTCTGGCCGGGCCTTGCGGCCCACAAACTGATGCCCTTGGAGCTTGCCGTCTTCGCCAGTCCCGATTTTCTGGCGCGTGCCGGTCGCATCGAGGGACCAGCCGATCTTCTGCGCCTGCCGCTGCTCGACTGGACCGACAATGCCTGGCGACGTTGGTTCGCCTTTGCCGGGATCAATGACCCGCAGCCGACATCCGGCCCCAACATCATGGTCGAGACCCAAGTGATGCTGGGTCTTGCGGCGGCGAACGGCCAGGGGCTCGCACTACTGACACCTGCCTTCTTCCGGGCGGATATCGCCGCCGGCCGGCTCGTACAGGTGTTGCCGATCGTGGCGCCGGAAAATGTGGACTATTGGCTGGTCTATCCGCAGGAGCGGCGCAATCTGCCCAAGATCCGCGCCTTTCGCGACTGGCTGTTGAAGCAGGTGGCCGAGGCGGCCTGAAGGCAATCGGTTATTTCAGCAGATTCCGGTCGAACTCCTGCACCTCGGCGAGGCCGGAGCGTTTATCATAGAGGCAGAGCATTGCGGCCTTCTGCCCCTTCATGTGTTTCGGCTTCCATTTACCCGCGACCAGCGCCGCAGCCTTGGTTTCGAAATCGAGCGTCGACCATGTGACGGTCGCAGCATCCAGATCACTTGCCAGCAGACAGGCCTTGGTCGCCTTCGCCGCCAATTCCGCCCAGGCCGCGTCTGAACTCGCGCGTGCTGGGCTGTCGCCAAGGATCGGCAGGAGGAAGGCGAGCACTGCCAACCCGATCACTTGGCCGATCACCTGGCCGATCACCTGATTTTCAATTTTCATGAGATGGTTTCCGGTGGGATGGTGTGAAGTGAATAAGCCAAACGCGCGCCATGGGACGATGGTTCCCTGGGAGCGTGCTCTTGTTCTGATCTCGCGAATATTGATCAAAAGTCACTTTTTATTAACTCTAATTGGTTGTTTTTTCGGTTTTATTACCATTTACGGCACTTGCTGCGTTCACTAGGCTTCCTCTGTGACGTTGATGTCGTGAGAGCCGAGTTATCCCGGTTGAGTACCTAGGTGCAGTTAGAACCATTCGGCGGTGAGCGGATTCGATGACGCCAGAATTGCCGGTACGCCAATCAGGTGATCCAGATCAGGATATTGCCGTTCTGCAGCGCGCGACCTGGCACACACTGATCGATGCTATCGAACAGCTGTCTGCTGCCCGCAATTTTGCGCGTGTCATCGATATCGTGAAGCACGCAGCCAGGAAAATCTCCGGTGCCGACGGTGTCACCATTGTCCTGCGCGAAGGACAGTCCTGTTACTATGTCGATGAAGAGGCGATCGGGCCCTTGTGGAAGGGTCACAAATTTCCCATGAGCTCCTGCATTTCCGGCTGGGCAATGCTCAACAAGCAGTCAGTCGTGGTGCCGGATATCTATGCCGATCCACGTATTCCCCACGACGCCTATCGCCCGACCTTTGTCAAAAGCCTGGTGATGATTCCGGTGCGCCTCGAAGACCCGCTGGCAGCGATCGGCGCCTATTGGGCCCGGCACTACGTACCCGATGCAGAGGAAGTGGCCCTTCTGGAGAGTCTCGCCCGCGCCACGGCGACCGCCATTGCCAATGTCAATCTGGAAGCGTCGTTGCGCGAGATGGCAGCGGCGGCCACCGAACAGGCCGAAGAAATCCGCCGCGCCTATGACGAGGTGAAGCAGAACGCCGCGCGGCAACAGCATGTCGAGGACCAGTTGCGCCAGGCACAGAAGATGGAGGCGGTGGGGCAGCTGACGGGTGGCATTGCTCACGACTTCAACAACATCCTCAGCATCGTGGTGGGCAATCTCGAATCACTTGTCGGCCGGCTGGCCGACCCGATCTCGCGCGAGCTGGCAGAAGAAGCGATCGGCGGCGCCCTGCGTGGGTCCGAACTGACCAAGCAGTTGCTGATCTTCGCACGGCGCCAGCAACTGGACCCGACGCCCACGGATATCACCCGGTTGCTCAAGGAATCCGGTGTGATGCTCGGCCGTATGCTGGGCGACACGATCACGGTGACCGTGAATACGCCGCAGGGCCTGTGGCCATGTCTGGCCGATCCCAACCAGATCGAAACCGCGATCCTCAATCTGGCCATCAATGCCCGCGATGCGATGCCCGATGGCGGGGCGCTCACGATTGAGGCCAGCAATGTGCATCTCGACGCCTCCTATGCCGGCAGCAAGCAGGAGGTGACGGAAGGCGATTATGTCAGGATCGCGGTGAGCGATACGGGGTCCGGCATGCCGCCCGAAATTCTGGAGCGGGTATTTGAGCCTTTCTTCACGACGAAAAAGCCAGGGCACGGGACGGGGCTTGGCCTCAGCATGGTTTATGGCTTTGCCAAGCAATCCGGCGGCCATCTCGGTGCGTATAGCGAGATGGGCCTGGGCACGACGGTCAATCTCTATCTGCCGCGGGCCATGGCGGAAGCTGCGGCGGTGGCGCCCATGGATGACAAGTTCCCTCTGTCGCGTATTGGCCACGAAACCATCCTGGTGGTCGATGATCAGGACGCCGTGCGCAAGACAGCCGTCATGGGATTGAAGGATCTCGGCTATCATGTGCTGGAAGCGCGCGATGCCGGAGAGGCGATCGATCTCCTAGCCAAGAAAGTGCGGATCGATCTGGTCTTCAGCGACATCGCCATGCCCGGCGGGCTCAGCGGCTTCGATCTGGCGAAGCATGTGCTGCACAATCACCCCCAGATCAAGGTCATCCTGGTCACGGGATTTGCCGAAGGCGCCGCGCGCGATCGCGGCAATGTGCCGGAACAGGTGCGGCTGCTGTCAAAACCCTACCGGCGCCATGAACTGGCAAGCTGCATTCGCGACGTGCTGGACCAGGTCCACCCCTGACTGACAGGAATCCCTGACTGGCAAGAATCCCTGACTGACTGAAATCCCTGACTGGCGCTACATGCCGGTGAGGCGCCGGAAGGCACGCCAGGTCTTCATCGGGTGCTTGAGCTTGCGCAGCGCCCGTGTGACCGGCAGGTGCACGCGGGTATCCTCAAGCTCCAGGCCGACGCGGACGATGCGCCCATCTTTCACCTCGCGCACCACCAATTCAATCTCGCCCAGCTTCAAGCGGTCACCGGCCACCACATGATCGCCGAGGCGGTCATGGAGGTAATCAGCCAGGCTCTGACCCTTGGCATCGGCTCCCAGCGGCAGCCCGTAGATCAACGCAAGGTCGCTCGCCGGTGCATCGGCTTCGAATACGAACTCACCGAAGCCGGCCGGAGCCACCGCTTCGTCGGGTTCGTGATAGGCGAAGTTCTGATGGAGGCCCGCGATCTCTGCCGGCGGTGCGATGGCGATGACGTAATCGTCGACCTTGGGCCGGGTCTCGCGGAAGAGGGCGATCGGTGCTGACTCGCGAATGACGCTGACGATGTCAGCCTGCGCCGGCAGATCGACCTCGCCATAATCATAATTGAGGATGCGGGCACCTTCCTGGACACGGAAGCCGGCCAGTTCACGCGTGGCGCCATGACCCAGGCTGATGTCGAGATCCTGGCCATGCGGTGCTGCCGCCGGCACCTCGAGGCCTAGGAACCGGGCGGCACGGCCCACTGTCCACCCCTGGACGAGGAGCGAGGTCAGCACCGCCACGAAGGCCACATTGAAAAAGACCTGGGCATTCGGCACGCCGGCCAGGATCGGGATCGAGGCGAGGAAGATCGGCACCGCGCCACGCAGTCCCACCCAGGCCACGAACCCGCGTTCACGCCAGTTGAAGCGGAACGGCAGCAGGCACAGCAGCACGGCGCCGGGCCGGGCGATCAGGATGAGGCCCAGGGAGAGGACAAGGGCAGCCGCGAGGTCAGCCAGCAGTGCCGAGGGCGTCACCAGCAGGCCCAGCATGATGAACATGGCGATCTGCGCCAGCCAGGCCAGGCCATCCAGGAAGCGCATGATGACCTGCTGGGCGCGGTAGGGTGCCTGGGCCAGCATGATCCCCGCCACATAGACGGCGAGGAAGCCGCTGGCATGGAGGGCGTTCGTGCCGCCGAAGATCAGCAGGGCGCCTGCGGTCGCCAGCACGGGATAGAGGCCGGCGCTCAGCGTCAGGCGCTGCAGCAGCCACCGGAGGGCGAAGCCGCCTGCTGCGCCGATGAGGCCGCCGCCCACCAGTTCCAGGACGAAGCTGCCCAGAACATAGAGGCCGGTGGCTTCGGACCCGACCTGCAGCACATGGACGGCCATCAGGGTGAGGAACACCGCCATCGGGTCGTTCATGCCGGATTCAAGCTCCAGCGTGCCGCCGACACGGGCGTTGACCGCGACACCTTGGCCATGGAGCAGCATGAACACCGCCGCGGCATCGGTCGAGGCCAGGATGGCGCCCATCAGGATACCCTCCAGCGGATGCATGCCCATGACGACCACCGCCATGCCGGCCATGCACAGGGCGGTCAGCAGGACGCCCACCGTTGCCAGCGTCAGGGATGGCCAGAAGACCAACCGCACCACTTCCCGCGGCGTCCGCAGGCCGCCTTCGAACAGGATGATGGCAAGGGCGATGGATCCCACCGCAAACGTCGTCTGGTAGCTCTCAAACTGGATGCCGAGCAGCCCTTCCTCGCCGGCCAGCATGCCTAGGATCAGGAACACCAGCAGCAAGGGCGCCCCGAGCCGGGAGGAAATCTGCCCTAGCATGATGCTGATGAGCGCCAGCAGGGCTCCCAGGAAGATGAGCTGATTGATGAACGCCAAGTCGCTGTAACCTCTTATTCTCAGGCCCAAATAACCTCTTGGGCCGTGCCGCACGCGGCGCGTTCCGCCGGTCGTGCCTACTATAGCCATCTCCTCTGCTGCACCGCAAAGGCCGAAGGCATGGGGATCACCTTCTTTGGTGTCGATCGAGCCGAACCCGTTTCGTCACCAGGCAATCCTTTGGTAAGATCGACCATGGAAGGATGGGGAAGACCAGCCATGCCGCGACGAAGCTTCGTGAAGGGCGCCATCCTGACCATGCTGGTGCTGGCCCTGGCACCATCTGTGGCGCAGCTGCGCCCGGCTGTGGCCGAGACAGGCACTCCGCCGGTGCGATTGGTCTTCGCGGTGGAACTCGCTCCCCTCTCGTTCGAAGAAGCGGGACAGGTCCGCGGCATCCTGGTCGATATCGCGCGCGAGGTCTTTGCCGTGCGCCTGGGCCAGCCCGTCGATGCCGCCCTCTATCCCTGGGAACGCGCGCAGCAGATGGTGCGTGCCGGCGAAGCCGACGGCTTCATCACCGTCGCAACCAAGGAACGTGCCGCCTATGCCAATTGCGGCCGGATCCCGGTCCTGCGTGCCGGCTTGCATCCCATCGTGCGCAAGGACAATCCGCGCCGGGCTGGCATTGAGGCGGCCAAGAGCCTTGCCGATCTGCGCAGCTTCAATATCGTCAGCTATTTCGGCAACGGCTGGGCAAAGCAGAATCTGGCTGGGTTCGACGTCTATTACGCGACGGACTTCCAATCATCGCTGCGCGGTCTGGCACAAGGGCGCGGTGACCTTGCCCTCGGTACCACGACCTCCGGTTCCTACTACCTGCAGGAGCCCGCATTGGCTGCCAAGCTGGTGATGCTGCCGTTGGTGGTCGACACATTCGAGTACGTACTGTGTCTCGGCAAAAAATCACCCCATGCCGCGAAATTGTCGGAATTCGAACGCGTGCTCGATGTCATGCGCTCGGATGGCGGCTATGCGCCGATCCTGCAAAAATACGGCATGGGCGGGAACACGCTCTACTGAGGTGCCCGCATGATTGGCGATGCCTTAGCCCCGGGTCACCAGCGTGCCGATGCCCTGCGGGGTGAAGATTTCCAGCAGCATCGAATGCGGCACGCGGCCGTCGAGGATGACGGCGGCTTCAACCCCGCTTTCGACGGCGCTGAGGCAGGTTTCCAGCTTTGGGATCATACCGCCCGAGATCGTGCCGTCCGCCGCGAGCGCGCGCACTTCGCCGGCGGTAAGCTGCTGCACCAGCTGGCCCGATTTATCGAGCACACCAGGGACATCGGTCAGCATGAGGAGGCGCGAAGCCCCGATGGCCGCGGCAATGGCGCCGGCCGCGGTGTCGGCATTGATGTTGTAGGTCTGGCCATCGGGGCCGAAGCCCACCGGTGCGATCACCGGGATGACACCAGCCTGCTCCAGCGAGCGGATGATGCTGGGATTGACCTTGTCTGGCTCGCCGACAAGGCCGAGGTCGACGCGTTCGCCATCCTTGGTCATCTCGGTCTTCTTGGCATGGAGCAGATTATCGTCCTTGCCGGAAATGCCGACCGCCTTGCCGCCGGCCGCGTTGATGGCGGCCACGATCTGCTTGTTGATCGAGCCGGAGAGCACCATCTCGACCACTTCCATGGCGGCAGCGTCCGTGACGCGCAGGCCGTCGACAAAGCGCGACTGGATATTGAGGCGCTTGAGCATCTCACCGATTTGCGGCCCCCCGCCATGGACTACCACCGGCAGGATGCCGACCTGGCGCAGCAGGGTGATGTCGCTGGCGAAGATGTGGGACAATTCCTTGTCCACCATGGCATGGCCGCCATATTTGATGACGAAGCGCTTGCCGGCATATTTCTGCATATAGGGCAGCGCTTCGGTCAGCGTCCGTGCGGTCTTCAGCCAATATTTGGTGTCGGTGATGCTCATCTGCGCCATCGCTGCCCGGTTCGTCCCTATCTGGGGAGGTGAAGAAGGGTTATTCGGGGCGCAAGTTGCGGTCCACGCCCCCTAAAATCAAGAGGGAATTATATGACGGTCGTCTCTTCGTCCGTCATGCCCGGGCCAGAACCGGCATCCACGCTCCCCCACGGCACGTGTGGATCCCCGGGGCTTTGCCCGCGGGTGACGGTAGGAGGGCGGTGACGACGGGGAATAAGGAGACGTTGGGCGGTTTACCCCTGGGCCGCCAGGGTGGCAAGGTTGTCGCGGAGTTCGGTCATGCCGGGAGGGGACGGTCATTTAGCAATGGTCATAAGCGTACTGCTCTTTGCCAGGTGGCGATAGTTCCAGATCGCGCAGCAAGGTATCCCGAGGCGTTTGGGGATGAGCGCATACATCTGCGAAAGAGCCGCGCAATCTTCCAACATATTCGATATCAATGACTTGATCGCCGTATATCCGGGTGTACGCAGCGCATTCGTCGAAGCGATGGCATTCTTCGGCTACGGCGAAATCAAAGCCGATTTGGTTTCTGCCAACGTCACTCAAGTCCGGTGCGTTTTTCTGCCCGGCTGCCAATCCATTGTCGTGAGCCGCGCGGACAAGAAGATTTGCAAAAGCAACTGCATCTTTCGCAGTCAGCGCACCCTTTGAGCGCGTATAGGAGTCAAGATTATCGAATTCGACCGCGTCAAATCCAGCTCTGGCGCAGATAGATATTGTGGCTTTGAGGCGAGCAAGAATGCGACCCCGAAGGCCAGCCGAAGAAATATTCAGGAGGTGCTCGTCTGGCCAGTTCGGGTCCATCAAGGCCGCGCCATCGGCGCCAGGAACCAAGAGATCCTTTGGCCACTTCACGTCCGGCTGCGTTTGAAAGCCATTGATATAGCAGATGTTGTAGAGCCCCTTGGCCGGCAACTCGGTGCTGTCGCGTACCACGACATTGACTGTCGCCGGCGGCGTATAGCTGCCACCGAGCTGATAGTCGGCGATGGCATTGGGCGGCAGCTTCAAAGGTCTCTGGCCGTCGGCAAATGTCAGATGTGGAAAGACGACGATCACAACCGCGGTTAAAGCCGCCGCGAGCCAAGCTGGACGTCTCATGCCTGGCTACCCAAAGTGATTTCTCTCGGCCAAAGTAATTTCTCTCGGCCAAAGTAATTTCTCTCGACCAAAGCAATTTCTCTCGGCCAAAGCAATTTCTCTCGGAATGACAACGATTGAGACGATCGGCAAGGCCCGTCATGACGTCGTTGGGGCAGGGTCGCTTGGCGGGGCTCAGCCCTGCGCCGCCAAGGTCGCCAGACTGTCACGCAGTTCGGTCATGCCAGCGCCGGTTTCCGAGCTGGTGATCAGGATCTCGGGGTGGGCGGCTGGGCGCTTCGAAATCATGGCAGTGAATTTCTTGCGGTTGGTTTCGAGGGCGGAGGGCTTCAACGTGTCCGACTTGGTCATGACCGCCTGATAGGAGAGGGCGAACTGGTCGAGGAGGTTCATCAGGGCCTCGTCGCTTTCCTTGAAGCCATGGCGGCTGTCGATCAGCAGCAGCACGCGGCGCAGGTTGGCACGGCCGCGGACATAGCCCTCGATCAGTTCCGACCATTCGGCGACCTTGGCGCGACCGACCTTGGCATAGCCATGGCCCGGCATGTCGACCAGCACCAGCTCGCCATTGAGGTCGAAGAAATTGAGCTGCTGTGTACGGCCAGGTGTCTGCGAGACGCGCGCCAGCGCCTTGCGGCCGGTCAGCGCGTTCAAGAGGCTCGACTTGCCGACATTCGACCGGCCGGCGAAAGCGACTTCGACCGGTCCCATCGGCGGCAATTGATCAAGCTTCATCGCGCCTGCAACGAAAACACACTCGCGCTGGAACAGCTTGTCTCCGGGGCTGCGTTCGCCCGCTTTTCGTTCGCCGCTCACTGTTTCGACTTTCCGGCCACTTAAGCCTTTTGTGGCTGCTTAACTGTCTTCTTCGCCTGCCGATACATGATGTAGCGCTGCTGGGCGATCGAGAGCGTGTTGTTCCAGGCCCAATAGATCACCAGGCCGGCCGGCATCGTGCCCAGCATGAAGGTGAAGATGAACGGCATGACGGCGAACATCTTGGCCTGCACCGGGTCCGGCGGGGTCGGGTTGAGGCGCATCTGCGCCCACATGGTGAAGCCCATGATCAGTGGCCAGACGCCGATCGACAGGAAATGGATCAGCGACCCCAGCACCGGCGTGTGCAGGTAAAGCGTCGGGTCCCAGGGGATGAGGCCGAACAAATTGAGGAACGTGGTCGGGTCCGGCATCGACAGGTCATGGATCCAGCCGAAGAACGGCGCCTGGCGCATGTCGATGGTGACGTAGAGCACCTTGTAGAGCGCGTAGAAGACCGGGATCTGCACGACGATCGGCAAGCAGCCGGCGGCTGGATTGACCTTTTCCTTCTTGTAGAGCGCCATCATCTCCTGCTGGAAGCGCGCCTTGTCCTCGCCATACTGCTCCTTCAAGCCGGCCATCTGCGGCTGCAGCGCCTTCATCTTGCTCATCGAAGCGTAGGATTTGTTGGCGAGCGGGAACATGACGGCCTTCACGCACACCGTGAGGAACAGGATCGAAAGACCCATATTACCGATGAGATGATAGATCCAGTCGAGGAAGGCATGGAGCGGCTTGGTCAGGAAGAAGAACCAGCCGAAATCGACCGCGCGCTCAAACAGCGGAATGTTGAGCGTGTCGCGATAATGTTCGAGCAGCGTGATTTCCTTGGCGCCGGCGAAGATCTCATGCGCAAAGCTGGTCGAGCCACCACCTGCAGCCACGTCGCGCATGTCACCGGTGTAGTCGGCTTGATAGGAATCGAATTTCGGCTCGTAGATGTAGCGGGCGCTGATCTTTGCATCAGCCGGCGCCACCTGGGCCACCAGCCAGTATTTGTCGGAGATGCCGACCCAGCCGCCGGTGCTGGTAAAGTTCAGCGATTTGGCCTCATTGGCCTCGGCATCCTCGGCATGGCTTTTGATCTTGCTGTATTTCTCTTCGTTGAGCGTCCCGTCGAAGACGCCCATCGGGCCTTCATGCAGCACATAGGTCTGGCTGGGTGAGGGCGGCAGGCCGAAGCGAACGACGCGGGAATAGGGCGCCAGCGCTACATTGGCGCCGCCATTGTTCTCGACCGTCTCCTCGATCTTGAACATGTAGCCGTCATCGATGGAAATCTTGCGCGTGAAGACGAGGCCGGCGCCATTGTCCCAGGTGAGGGTGAGTGGCGCTTGCTGCGTCAACGTGGTGCCGCTGGCCGTCCAGACGCTGTCGGCCGTCGGCGTAGCGACACCCGCAGCTGCGACCCAACCGGTTTCGGCAATGTAGCCGTGGAGCGTGTTGGCGGGCGAGAGCAGGACGACGTTCGGGCTGTCGGCGGCAATGGTGTCGCGATAATTCTTCAACACCAGATCGTCGATGCGGCCACCTTTCAACGAGATCGAGCCCTTCAGCTTGGGCGCATCGATGGCAACACGCGCGCTTTGTGCCAGGGCGTCGGCCCGCGGCAATTGCTGGTTGACGCCGACATCGCCAGGCGCTGCGGCGCCGGCAGCCGCGGTCGTGGTGCCGGGCGTCGTGCTCGTCGTCGCCGTCGCATTGCTGGTTGCGGCTTGGCTCTGGGCGAGTTCCGCCTGCAGGGCTTGTTGCGCACGCAGCTTCTCGGCCTTGGGCATTTCGTAAAAGAATTGCCAGCCAAAGATGATCGCTGCCGACAAGGCGATGGCGATGATCATGTTCTTCTTGTCGGTCTGCGGCATCATGATGACGATCGAATCCCAGAAAGAGAGTTAATGGCGGGAAGAGGCAGCCGAGTGGCTGCAAAGTGTGGCGTCGTGGCGGTGATCTTGCGTATTTGGTACCGGATCGTATCCGC
The DNA here is from genome assembly GCF_056404715.1 of Dongia sp. P2_B8. Classification (NCBI taxonomy): domain Bacteria; kingdom Pseudomonadati; phylum Pseudomonadota; class Alphaproteobacteria; order Rhodospirillales; family Dongiaceae; genus Dongia; species Dongia sp. P2_B8. The sequence continues at coordinate 285,642 of NZ_JBFUDM010000001.1, forward strand.
TGCGACCCCAGGGGTGGCAGCGGCCGAGACGGCGCAGTGTCAGCGCAACACCTTTGACCAGGCCATGCCGCTCAATCGCTTCGATACCGTAGGCCGAACAGGTCGGCTGATAGCGGCAATGAAAGCCGATGAAGGGCGACAAGGTCAGCTGGTAGAGACGAATCGGCAGAATGCCAATCAGCAGCCACCAGGGCCCGGGTGTTTTCTGGGCCGTTTTATGGATCATGACGCGGCCTGAGTCGATTGGGGCTGAGTCGATTGGGGCTGAGTTGATTGGGCGACACCCAGTTTTTTCAGACCGCGACGGAAATCTTCCTTGAGGGCCTGGTAATCGCGCACCACCGTGGCTGGGCGCGCGATGAGAACCAGATCAGTCGGTGCACCGGCAACGGTCGTTTCGCGCAACACCTCGGCCGCGGCAGCCTTCAAGCGCCGGCGGGCGCGATTGCGCGCAACCGCATTGCCAACCTTGCGGCTGGCCGTGAATCCTAGACGAATGAGAGAAGCTTCGGCTGCCATTGCCTCGTTTGCACGGGCTTGCAGCACCAGGCCTGGCGCCACCCATTTGCGGTTCGCAGCGGCGGCGGCCAGGAATTCGGCACGCCGTTTCAGGCGGCCGATGCTGGTCATCGCGCGGATACAGACTTCACGGTAGCGACAAGGAACAAGGTCAGCGCCAGATTAGGCGCTGAGACGCTTGCGGCCCTTGGCACGACGCGAGGCAATGACCTTGCGGCCGCCCACAGTCGACATGCGCGAACGGAAGCCATGACGGCGCGCGCGGACCAGCTTGCTGGGCTGAAAGGTACGTTTCACAGTTTATCTCCAAGAATTCAATCAGTTGTGGTTTGGCGCGGCTATATAAAGAAAGCCTCGTCCAGAGTCAATCAACCGGCCACCGAAACGGCCGCAAGGCGCTGCTTATAGGGGATCGGAGCGGCGCCGTATAGTCCTGGGATGATCACACTATGATATATCGATCATGAATATTTACTTCTGCTCTTCCCGACACACCTTAGCCATGGTGTGGCGAAGGTGATCCGATCGGGCTAGGGTCTGCCGCGTTTTACCGATTCCTGCCAACCGAGCCACCTTTGAGCCTGCCGCCCCGCATCGCCATTATCTTCAATCCCATTGCCGGGCGCAGCCGCCGCCTGGTGCTGGAGGATGTGTGCGACCGGCTGGTGGCACGGGGCTGGGCGGTTGAGCTGAAGCCCACCGGCGCCAGGGGCGATGCTGAGCGCTTTGCCCGCGAGATTGCCAATCTGCCGGCCGAGACACGGCCGGATCTCCTGGCTGTGGCAGGTGGTGACGGGACGATTGGCGAGGCCATCAACGGATTGGTCGCCGCCACCAACCCGATGTCGATCGGCATTATTCCCATGGGGACGGCCAATGTCCTGGCGGCGGAGATCGGGCTTGCGGTCAATGTCGATGCGATCGCAGCGGCGCTCGATGCCCGGCGGACACAGACGGTTCATATCGGCCGTGCCAATGGCCGGGCCTTCACGCTGATGGCCGGTGTCGGCGTCGATGCCCATGTGGTGGCGGAGCTCGACGTGGCGCTGAAGCGCCGGATCGGCAAGGCGGCCTATGTCATCGGTGCGCTGCGTCAGCTGTTCCGCTTCGGCTTTCCCACCTACCGCGTGCAGATCGACAACAATGCTGCCCTCGATGCAGCGTCAGTGATCGTTGCCAAAGGCCGTTTCTATGGTGGTAGGCATGTGGTGGCACCGCTGGCGCAGTTGGCGGCGCCGTCCTTCCAGGTGTGCCTGTTCGAGCGCAAGGGCGCCTTTCATATGCTGCGCTATGCGATGGCGCTGGCGTTGGGCAGATTGCCGAGGGCGCGTGGCTATCGCATCCTCGAAGGGCGCCATGTCGTGATCGACGGGCCAGCCCAGGACCCCATCCAGGGGGATGGCGACATCCTGGGCCATCTGCCCGCCATCATCGATATTGCAAGCATGCCCATCCGCCTGGTCATGCCCCACGGATTTAGGCCGTGAAGCCCGAATGCAGGGCCGGCTGATCCATCGGGATCAGCGAGGGCAGGTCGGGGGCCGGAAATGTGCTCAGTTTAAGAGCGGCCAGGACCAAGGCGGCGACAATCAGCATGGCGACCAAGGCCGCGCCGAAGCTGAGGCTCGCCACATTGGCCGGAGCCCGGTCTTCAAGCAGGCGGTCGTCGCGAAACAGGCTATGGGTCGAATCCGTCATTTTAAGCTCCATCGTTCAGGTTTGAGCGGCTTGACGGCCTAGATGTAATTCCGCATGATTGTTTTGAAAAATTGGTAGTTCTAAACCAATGCTTTTGAATAACTGAACGATATGCAGCTGACGAACCTGGACATGGATGTGCTGCGCAGCTTCGTGACAGGCACGGAGCTGGGCAGCTTTGCCAAGGCCGCGGACCGGCTGGGACGCTCGCAATCGGCCATCAGCCTGCAATTGAAGAAGCTGGAGGAACAGGTCGGCGAGACCCTTCTGCGCAAGGATGGCCGGGGTCTTGCTCTCACCGCATCCGGCGAGATCATGCTGTCCTATGCCAAGCGTCTTCTCGACTTGAATGACGAAGCCTTGGCAGCCACCCGCGGCGTGGCGGTCGAGGGATGGGTGCGGCTCGGCCTGGTGCAGGATTTCGCCGAAAGCTGGCTGCCCGTGCTGCTGGGGCGTTTTGCCCGCGCGCATCCGCAGATCAGGGTCGACGTGCTGGTGGAGCGCGGCGTCAATCTCGCCGAGGCTGTCGAGAAGGGCGAGTTGGATCTCGCCTTATGCTGGGGTGACTATCCGAGTCCGCGCCGCCGCAAAGTTGCGGAGATTCCACTGCGCTGGATCGGCGCCAGCGACTATCGCCTTGTGCCCGGCGAACCGGTGCCGCTCATTGCCTTCAAGCAGCCCTGTACTTTCCGTACCCGCGCCATCGAGGCCCTGGATGCTGCCGGCATGCCGTGGCGGATCGCCTTCAACAGTCCGAGCCTTGCCGGCCTCTATGCGGCGGTCGAAGCTGGCCTCGGCGTCACACCACGTACGGCGGAGGGGATTCCATCACGCCTGCGCCTTCTCGATACCGAGAGCGGATTGCCGGTGATGATGCCTTCGATCGATCTCTTCCTCCATACAGGCATGGAGAACCCGCCACCAGCCACGGAGCGTTTACGCGAAGCCCTGCTGGAGACGTTGGCAACGGGCCTGGTCTCGCCGCCTTCGGGGCGTGGCACAAAGGTACGTGCTTAAGGGTTGTTTTGAGAAAACCGGCGCCGTCACTTTCGCAAATTCTGGCGTGACAGGCTGCGCGTGGCGGTCGTCGTCACCGGGACCATGGCCGGCATGTGGCGACGCCGGCTCTTCACGGGCATGGCGCCATAGACCTGCTTGGTGGCCTCGATCAGGATGGCGCCGGCAAGGCCCGGCATGGCGTGGCGGGCGAATGTCTCCCAGCCAGGGGCAGCACGCAACCAGGAGCGATTACGCAGGGGCAGGAAGAACAGGCTGCGCGCGGTCCGGAGCGGCGTGAAGGAATGATTGCGCAGCAGGCGTGACAATTGACCGGCGGAATAGGGCTGGCCGAAGCCGAAGGGCGAGCGTTCCAGCTGCGCCCACAGGCTGCGGCGGTTGGGAACGACCAGCAGCAGACGGCCACCACCGGCAAGCACGCGCCAGGCTTCGCGCAGCATGTCGCCGGGATGATCCGATCCTTCCAGCCCATGCACCATCAGGATGCGATCGACCGAATAATCCTGCAGCGGCAATTCGGTCTCGTCGGCAAGGGCGGTGAGGTTGGGCTCATTGTACGGCCAATGCACGACGCCTTGCCCGGCCGGCATGATGGCCAGCACCCGTTCCGCCTCGCTGCGGAACTGGCGCAGATAGGGTGTCGCAAAGCCGAGCCCCAGTACCGATTGACCGCGCACATCGGGCCACATTTCACGGATGCGCGCCCTCAACAGCTGGCGCGTCACCGCGCCCAGCGGCGTCTGGTAAAAGTCCCGGAGATCGACCACATCCTGAAACACGCGTGAACCCGCCAGTTCCTGATCCTGCTGGCTTTGATTATGGCATATCCGCTGCTATCGTCAGCCTTTAAGTGATTTGGCCCCAAGTGATTGGAACGAGCTCGATGCCGCAAACCGCACCCGCCCAGCCGATCAATGCGATGCCCTTGGAGATCGTGGTTTTCCCGATGCTGTCGGACAATTACGGCTTCCTGATCCATGATCCGGCGAGCCAAGCCACCGCCGTGGTGGATCCGGCCGAGGCGCCGCCGGTCCTCGCTGCCTGCGCGGAACAGGGCTGGCATCTCACGCATATTCTCAACACCCACCATCACGGCGACCATGTCGGCGGCAATCTCGATTTGAAAGCCGAGACGGGCTGCACCGTCATTGGGCCGGCCTATGATCGTGACCGCATTCCGGGTCTCGACATCGCGGTCGATGAGGCGAGCGGTGCCGATTTCGGCGGCCGTCACGCGCAGGTGTTCTTCGTGCCCGGTCATACGCGCGGCCATATCGCCTATTGGTTTGCCGAGGACCAGGCCTTGTTCTGCGGCGACACCTTGTTTTCGATCGGTTGCGGTCGGCTGTTCGAAGGCACGCCGGGGCAGATGTGGTCGTCGCTGCTGAAACTGCGTGCGCTGCCCGATGCGACGCGTATCTATTGCGCCCATGAATATACGCAGTCCAATTGCCGCTTTGCACTGACCGCCGAGCCGGAGAATGCCGCGCTGGCGGCCAAGGTCGCGGAGGTTGCGCAGGCACGCGCTGTTGGGCGCTTCACCATTCCCTCGACGCTCGGTGTCGAGAAGGCATGCAATCCGTTCCTGCGCGCCGATCAGCCCGATTTGCGCAAGCGTTTCGGCGGTGCCGGGGCAACTGACGCCGATGTGCTGGGCGCCATTCGCGCGGCCAAGGACAAATTCTAGGTCGGCTAGATCAGATAATGATGGGTATAGGCGATCATCATGTTGATTGATTGCCCATCTTCCGACAAAGGCAGGATGACGGTCTGTTCGTTGCCGATGCGGCCGTCCGGCGTGATGAAGCGGCGTTGCTCAAAGCGCGGTGCGCGCCGCTGCAGCACATCGCGGTAAGAGGCGAGCGCGGTCTCGGCGGAGCTGGCAAAGAAGCCCTCGGCAACGCCCTTGCCGGTGGAATCTCTGCCGCGCATGGCGACCTCGCGCGTGCCAAGCAGGCGATAGACGAAACAGCGTGCGTCCTCGACCACATCGATCAGGGCGATTCCAGGCAGGAAAGCAATCATCTCCACCGGGTCAAAATCGCGCCGTGCCGGCATCACGCGCCCGCCACACTTGGCCGTCCAGAAATTATGGAAGGCGACGATATCGTCGCAATAATTGCCATTCCGTAATGCATCGGCCGCCGTGGCATTGGCCATATGAAGAAGACCCGGTGTGGGGGACGTTGCTGTCATCAGACGGGGTCGGACCTTACATCTTGGCGTTGTAGGCAGGGTAACCGAGGGCCGCGGAAAACCAAAGGCGAAAGCAGGACAGGCACTTGCCGTCGCGACCATGGCATCCCTGGGGCGGCAAAGGGGAACCGGCCTCCGAATCTGGTGTTTAGAACCGGATAAGCCGTTTTTCAATGGCTTGCACCGATGAACCCCTTGGTATGGCTATGAATAATATTTTTCGATGATGTTGCAGCGAGGCCACAACCTTCCCCCGAAGCCCGATCTGATCAACTTCAACGATTGGGCATTGTTTCTGGATCTGGATGGCACGCTGCTTGATGTTGCGGCGTCGCCTGATTCCGTCTTCGTTCCAAAGCACCTGGTCGAGACGCTGGCAGCACTCCGCACGCGGCTCTCGGGGGCGATGGCGATCCTGTCCGGCCGGTCGCTCCGCACCATCGACCGCCTGCTGCACCCACTTTTAGTGGCGGCGGGGGGTGAACATGGGGCCGTCCTGCGCCTGCCAAGTGGTGACATAGCGGAAGCCGGACCGGAGACGGTCGTGCCGGCACATTGGCGCGAGATCATCCATGCGCAGTCGGAAAATTGGCCGGGCGTCCTGGTCGAGGAAAAGTCCCACGGTGTTGCTGTTCACTACCGCGCCAATCTTGGTGCCGCAATTCCGGTCATGGCACTGCTTGAGAGTTTCATCGAGGTCGACGCTGCGTTCCAGGTGTTGCCGGCCTTGCTGGCGCGCGAATTGCGGCACCGGTCGATCAACAAGGGGAACGCGCTTGCCAGTCTGATGGCTGCGGATCCTTTTCGTGGGCGCCGCCCGCTCTTCATCGGCGACGACGTGACCGACGAAGATGCGATCAGCATGGCGCATCAGTTGGACGGGATCGGGTTGCGGGTCCCGGAAGCTTTTGACGGCGAACCGGCGCGGGTGCGCGCGTGGTTGACGGATCTTGCTGCCTGCGAGGGCAGCACAATGCAAACAGGCATATGAGTGCCTGGTATTTGAATGGCAGGTATCTGAATGGCGCAGTTGGATCTGGGTATCATCGGGAACGGAACGGTCGCCAGCCTGGTCGATCTTGGCGGCCGGCATCAATGGTTCTGCTTTCCCCGCTTTGATGGTGACCCGCTGTTCAACGCCCTGGTGAATGGTGTCGAGCCCGCGAGTGGTTTTGCCGATATTGTCGTTCGCGACATAGTGACCACGACGCAGACCTATCATCGCAACACGGCGGTATTGGAGACCATTTTCACCGACGCCAACGGCGGTATCTGCCGGGTCACCGATTTTGCCCCGCGCTTCATGCGCTTTGGCCGTTTCTTCTGTCCGCCGATGTTGATCCGCCGCATCGAACCCGTGGCAGGGCGCTGCAACGTCACGGTGCGCGTGCGGCCGACCTTCGATTATGGCGCGACCGCGCCGCGGGTGGTGGTCGGCAGCAATCATCTGCGCTTCATTGCGGGTGATGCGACCTTGCGCGTCACAACCGATATGCCCGTCAGCTATCTTGCCGACGAGGTCGAATTCATGCTCGACCGGCCGGTCAATCTGATCTTCGGCGGCGACGATCCGGTGCCGGAGACGCCACAGGCCCTGGTCAGCGATTTCCTCGACCAGACAATCACCTATTGGCGCGATTGGGTGCGCGATCTGGCGGTACCGTTCGACTTCCAGGAAGCCGTCATCCGTGCTGCCATCACCTTGAAGCTGTGCACCTTTGAGGATACCGGTGCCATCGTTGCGGCCCTCACTACATCCGTCCCGGAAGCAGCCAATTCCGGACGCAATTGGGATTATCGTTATTGCTGGCTGCGCGATTCCTATTTCACCGTCACCGCGCTCAATCGGCTGGGCGCCACGCGCACCATGGAAATTCACGTACGCTTCATCTTGAACGCGGTACTGAATGCCGGTTTCTCACCAGAGGTACCGCTTTATCCGATCGTGCCCGGCAGCGATGTGCGAGAGCGCACCGCCGACTCCTTGGCGGGATTCCAGGGCATGGGTCCGGTCCGCATCGGGAATGCAGCCGTGGTCCAGCGCCAGCATGACGGCTATGGTTCGATCATTCTGACCGCTGCCCAGATGTTCTATGACGAGCGGCTGCCCATCATCGGTGATCTCGATCTCTATCGCCAATTGCGCCCGATCGGTGATCTGGCTGCGGCGTCCGCCTTGGCGCCCGATGCCGGTCTCTGGGAGTATCGCGAGCGCACGGGTGTGCACACACACTCTGCTGCCATGTGCTGGGCGGCCTTGCATCGGCTTGGCCTCATCGCCGGCAGGGTGGGCGAAACGGCGGATCGCGATCGCTGGCTGAAGCTGGCTGCCGACTTGCGCACCACCATTCTCGAGCGCGCGACGTCAGCGACCGACGGCTGGCTGGCTGGCGCTTTCGATTCACAGGTTTGCGATGCGGCCGTGCTGATGCTGCCGGAGATCGGGCTGCTGCCTTACAGCGATCCGCGCTTTCTGCGCACCTTGGATGTGATCGAGAAGCGCCTCATGCATAACGGCTTCATCATGCGCTATGACGAGGCCGACGATTTCGGCAAGCCTGAGACGGCGTTCCTGGTCTGCAGCTGGTGGTTCATCGATGCGCTGGTCGCTGTCGGTCGTCGCCCACAGGCCGAGGAAATGTTCCGGCGCATCTTGGCCAAGCGCAATCATCTGGGGCTGTTGTCGGAAGATCTCGACGGGATCAACGGCACGCTCTGGGGCAATTTTCCGCAGACATTTTCTATGGTTGGCATGATCCTCTCCGCCATGCGCTTGAGCCGGAGCTGGGAGGAGGGTCTATGGCGCGCGTCGTAATCGTCTCGAACAGGGTACCATTGCCGACTGAACGCGGCCCACGCGCTGGTGGCCTTGCCATCGGCATCGCCGATGCGTTGAAGGATGGCGGCCTGTGGTTCGGCTGGAGTGGCAACATTTCGAAATCGCCGCATAATCCCGTCCGCAAAATTCAGGCGGAGGGCGTCACCTACGCCACCATCGATCTCAATCAGGAGGATTACGACCGCTTCTATGTCGGCTATGCCAATTCGACCTTGTGGCCGCTGCTGCATTTTCGTCTTGGCCTTATCGATTTCAAGCGCGAGGATCTCGAAGGTTATTTCTCGGTCAACCGTACCTTTGCTGCGGCCCTGGCCTTGGAGTTGCAGCCCGATGATGTGGTCTGGATTCACGATTATCACCTGATCCCGCTGGGTGCCGAGTTGCGCCGCCTGGGTGTTCGCAATCGCCTGGGTTTCTTCCTGCACATTCCCTTCGTGCCGGCCAGCCTGTTTGCGGCCTTGCCGCAGGGTGAAACGCTGCTGCGCGCCTTTCTGGCCTACGATATCGTCGGCCTGCAGACGGAAGAGCATCGCCGCGATTATCTGGATGCGGTCAAGCAGGTGCTGGGCATCGAGCCGGACGCCAATGGCGTGCTGGTGACCGCCGAAGGCTCGTCGCGTGCCATTGCCAATCCCATCGGCATCGATGCGCGGGCCTTTGCCGCGATGGCGACCAAGGCTGAACGGTCGACTGAGACGCGCCGTTTGTTATCCAGCCTGGTAGGCCGCGCGCTGGTGATCGGGGTGGATCGGCTGGATTATTCCAAAGGCTTGCCGAACCGCTTCACGGCGTTCGGGAAGTTGCTGGAAAAGTTTCCGGAACACCGGCAGAAGGTGAGCTACCTGCAGGTCGCGGCCAAAAGCCGCGAAGATGTTTCGGAATATCAGGCCTTGCGCCGCGAACTGGACCGCAAGGCCGGCAACATCAATGGGCGCTTTGCCGAGTTCGACTGGGTGCCGTTGCGTTACATGACCCGGCCCATGAGCCGCGCCATGCTGGCCGGATTCTATCGCGCAGCAAGGGTTGGGCTGGTGACGCCCTTGCGCGATGGCATGAATCTGGTGGCCAAGGAATTTATCGCGGCACAGGATCACAATGATCCAGGCGTTCTCGTGCTCTCGCGCTTTGCGGGCGCTGCCGAGGATCTGGCTGAGGCGTTGATCGTCAACCCTTACGACCCCGATGAAATAACCGAGGCCATGCATCAGGCGCTGATCATGCCGCTCGACGAGCGCCAGGACCGGATGGCGCGGCTCCGTGCCCGCGTCTTCACGAGCACGGCCGAAGCCTATTGCCGCAACTTCCTGGCAGCCCTTGCCGCCTAAGCGTTGACCCCGACGCCAATCGGGCAGGACACGCCCGTGCCGCCCAGGCCGCAATAGCCGCCTGGATTCTTGGCGAGATATTGCTGGTGATAATCCTCGGCAAAATAGAAGGGCGGTGCCGCGGCAATCTCGGTCGTGATCGGGTCGCGCACCCCCGCCTTGGCAAGAGCTGCCTGATAGGCATCGCGGCTGGCCAGTGCCGCATCCTGCTGCGCCGTCGAATGGGTGTAGATGGCGCTGCGATATTGTGTGCCGACATCATTGCCCTGGCGCATGCCCTGGGTCGGATTGTGGCTTTCCCAGAAGGTCTTCAGCAGTGTTTCGTAGCTCACCTTGGCCGGGTCGAACACCACGCGCACCGCCTCGGTGTGCCCGGTGCGGCCACTGCAGGCCTCTTCGTAGGTGGCGTTGGGCGTGAAGCCGCCCTGATAGCCGACGGCGGTGACATAGATGCCTGGCACCTGCCAGAATTTGCGCTCGGCACCCCAGAAACAGCCCAGGCCGAAATCGGCGACTTCCAGGCCGGCGGGGTAGGGCGGTGTCATCTTGTGGCCCGTGATGAGGTGAGGGTCGGGCAATTGCATGGCCGTGGCGCGGCCGGGTAGGGCCGTGTCGGCACTGGGCATCTCGATGGTCTTGCGGGCAAAACTGAACATGATGGGCCTCCAGATGGGCGATGGCGCTTATATGGGGTGCCGCCAGCCGATCGCCAATCCCCTGGAAACTATCATATTCATGCTTTTCGGGCAGGATTCTCAGTGAAAATCACGGCTACGGATGACAAGGCCGGGCTTTTCACGTTGCCGTGGATCGCCGCCATTGGGATGGGTCACCTCGTCGGCATGGGCGGTGGGGGGGATGAGGGCCGGACCTTTGCCTTCATGCAGGGTGGTCAGCAGGTCGGTCATGTCGATCACCCGGTCGGCCACCACATGGACGACCTGGTGGGGCGGCTTGCCTTCGATCTGCACCTTGCCAACGCAGGCCATTAGCTTTGCGCCCATGACGATGGCGCGGCTTTCGCCGAAAATGCGCGGCCAGATCACCAGATTGGCGATACCGGTTTCATCCTCCAGCGTCATGAAGATGACGCCGCTGGCGGTTCCCGGCCGCTGCCGCACCAGGACCAGCCCAGCCACGAACACACGCTGGCCATTCTTCAATTTGCTGAGCTTGTTGCAGGACAGGACACCGCGCCGCTCGAGCACCGCCCGCAGGAAGGATAGCGGGTGGCGCTTCAGCGACAGGCGCAGGGTCTGGAAATCCTCGACCACATGTTGCGACAGTGGCATTTCCGGCAGTAAGGCCGGTTGCAGGTCATCGGCTTCTGTTTCGGCAAAGAGCGGCAAAGGTGCCTCGCCCAGGGCTTTTACGGCCCACAAGGCCTGCCTGCGATCCAATCCGAGTGAGCGGAAGGCATCGGCTTCGGCGAGGCGGATGAGCGTCTTTGGCGTCAGCCCTGCACGCCGCCATAGATCATCGATGCTGGTATAGCCACCGCCACGCGCGTCGACGAGACGCATCATATCGTCGAGCTTCACGCCATCGATCTGGCGGAAGCCGAGACGCATGATCGGACCGTGTGCGGCGAGGTGGCGGTTGGTATCATAATCCTCGGCGTAGGCATGCTCACGGAGGCCACGGCCAACGACCGCCAGATCATTGTCCCATTGGCTGAGATTGACATCGACACCCTTTATGCGAACGCTGTGATCGGCCGCGTCGCGCACGATCTGCGCCGGCGCGTAGAAGCCCATCGGCTGGCTGTTGAGCAAGGCTGCCGCGAAAACTGCCGGGTAATGGCATTTCAGCCAGGCAGAAACATAAACCAGGAGTGCAAAGCTCGCGGCGTGGCTTTCCGGAAAGCCGTAATTGGCGAAGCCTTCAATCTGCTTGAAACAGTTTTCGGCGAAATCGGCTTTATATCCATTCTTCAGCATGCCGCTGACAAATCTGTCGCGGTAATTCGTGATCGTGCCGACCTTTTTGAAGGTCGCCATCGCCCGGCGCAGCTCGTCCGCTTCCGTGGGTGTGAAGCCGGCTGCGACGATGGCGATTTTCATGACCTGTTCCTGGAACAGGGGGACGCCTTCAGTCTTGTCGAGGATCGGCCGCAATTCCTCTTTGGGGGGATCGGCTGTTTCCAGTTTATTCCGCCGCCGCAGATAGGGATGCACCATATCGCCTTGGATCGGTCCCGGCCGCACGATCGCGACCTCGATCACCAGATCGTAGAATTTCTGCGGCTTGAGGCGCGGCAACATGGACATCTGTGCGCGGCTCTCGACCTGGAACACGCCGATGGTATCGGCGCGGCAGAGCATTTCATAGGTCAACCGGTTGTTCTGCGGAACGGTGGCGAGGGTCCATTTTTCGCCATAGTATTTTTCGATGAAGCCGAAGGCACGACGAATGCAGCTCAGCATCCCAAGCGCCAGGATATCCACTTTCATCAATCCGACGGCATCGAGATCGTCTTTGTCCCATTGAATGACCGTGCGGTCTGCCATCGTGGCGTTCTCAATCGGCACCAGGCTGGAAAGCGGTCCTTTGGAAATAACAAAGCCGCCCACATGCTGTGACAGATGACGCGGTGTGCCAATGAGCTCGCCGGCTAATGTCACGGCAAGCTTCAGGCGAGGGTCGCTGGGATCAAGCCCGGCATTGCGGATTTGATTGTCCGTCAGCCCTTCGTCCGACCAGCCCCAGACGGTTTTCGACAGGCGGTTGATGATATCGTCGGAGATACCGAGGGCGCGTCCCACGTCGCGGAGGGCCGCACGCGAGCGATAGCAGATGATCGTCGCGGCGAGACCGGCACGGTCGCGGCCATACTTCTTATAAATATATTGGATGATCTCTTCGCGCCGTTCATGCTCGAAATCGACATCGATATCGGGTGGTTCATCCCGCGCCATGCTGATAAAGCGCTCGAAAAGCAGGTTGCTTTCGATCGGGTCGATGGAGGTGATGCCGAGACAATAACAGACGACTGAATTGGCAGCGGAGCCGCGACCTTGATGCAGAATATTGCGCCTCTCGGCCTCATGCACGATGTCGTAAACGGTCAGAAAATAACGTGCGTAATCCCGTTCCTCGATCAGCGCCAGTTCATGATCAATTTTCTGCTGAATGTCTGGCGTGACACCATTTGGATAACGCCACTTTGCCCCGGCTGCTGTGAATTTCTTCAAACTCTCCAGCGGCGTTTCCCCGGGCGTGACCACTTCCTCCGGGTACTCGTATTTCAATTCATCAAGCGAAAAGGTGCAGCGCGCGGCGATCTCGGCCGTGCGGGCAACGGAATCATCGAGGCCGCGGAACAGGCGGCGTATTTCGCCTCCCGGCTTCAGATGCCGCTCGGCATTCTTCTCCAGCAGGAATCCGGCATTGTCGATGGTGCAATGATGGCGCACGCRGGTCAGCACATCGAACAGGGCCTTGCGCGCCGGGGCATGGTGGCGCACCTCGTTGATGGCGATGGTCGGCAACCCCACCTCATCGGCGATCTGCTGCAAGGTGCGGAGCCGCCTGACATCGTCACCCCGGTAGAAATGGGTAAGGGCGAGGTAGCCGGCCTCACCGCAATCAGCGCGGAAGCGGTGGAGGAAGGCTTTGAGAGGGTCAGGTGGTAGGGACGGCACAACGATTGCCAGGAAACCCTCCTTCGCCACCGCGAAATCCGCATAGTCGAGATGACAGTCGCCCTTCGGCGCCCGCCTGCGGCCCAAGGTCAATAATTCGCATAGCCGCCCATAGGCCAAGCGGTCCATGGGATAGACGAGGATGTCCGGCGCGTCTCGGAAGCTCAAGCGGCAGCCGACGATGAGGCGGATGTTTGCTTTCTTGCAGCCGACATGCGCGCGCACGATGCCGGCCAATGAATTGCGATCGGCGATACCGAGTGCCGTCATGCCGAGTGCTGCTGCGGTCAGTGCCAGTTCATCGGCATGGGAGGCTGCTTCCAGGAAACTGTAATTGGTCATCGTTGACAGCTCGACATAGCCGGCATCGATGGCGACATCCTGCGCCTCCCGATCGGCAGCGCCAGCCGCCGCCGGGAAGGGCAGGACCTTCCGCTCATGCGTGCGGCCACCTCTCATGCGAATCCCCTCATGCAAAGATGCCATGCAGGAACCAGCGCGGCGGCCGCGTCGTCTCCTGGCTGTAAAGGCCGCTGCGATAGAGCCAGAAGCGGCGGCCATCCTCGATCTCGACGCGGTAATAATCGCGCGTATCCCCCTCGTGAGATCTTGGGCTGTCATCTGTCGCCTGCCACCATTCCGGCCGGATGCGTTCCGGTCCTTCGGCCTTGGCGATGCGGTGCTGCACATGGCGCCAGCGGAAGGAGAGCGGCGGGTCATCCGGCACCGGGGCGATGGCATCGATCGGCTCCGGCGGTGTCAGAAGGCGGATCGGGCGCGGTGGCAGATCCGTCCCCCAATCGTTGGGCGGCTGCTTCTTCTGCAAGGGTGGCATGAAGGCGACGGCACGTTCCGGCACATGGCTGGCGATGGCGCGGGGTACGCCAAGACTGCCGGCGCCGAGGCGATTGGTCAGCCGGTCGACCAAAGGGGCAAGGTCGGCCGCGGCCACCGCGGCCTGGCGCCGCTCGAAATCGACCTGGGTCGCATTTATCTTTTCCGAGACCAGGGCGCTCAAGCTCATGCGCTCGATGCCGGGACCTGGGTCGATCATGTCCAGCTTCTCGGTGAGGAGGCGGAGCAGATGCTTGGCATCGCGGCTGGGCCGCGCTGTCCCGATGATGAGGCCTGGCGCTTCATTGTCCAGGCGATGAGCAATGAGGCCGAGGCGCCGCACACCCAGTTCCTGCGTCTCCAAGTCGCGCAGCAGGCGGTCAAGCAATATCCCGCTCGCCTCCGCGATCGCTTCCGCATGCGCGATCGGTTCGGCAAAGACCAGGCTGACCCGGTGATCGGGCGTGGGCGCCAGGGGCGAGAGACTTTCCGCGGCATATCCCAAAGCCTGGTCAAGCCGTTCCAGGAGATGCGCGCCGAACCGCTTGGTGATATCCGCGCGCGGCAGCGGATAAAGATCGCCGATCCGCCGCAGGCCGAGGCGATCGAGCCCTACGGCCGTGCCCTCGTCGAGCCGCAAGGCGCGCACCGGCAGGCGAGCGAGCGCTGCCGATATGCTGCCCGGTGGGATGATGGAGCGGTCCCCACCAAACCGTGCACTCGCCCAGGCGGCACCAATGGTGCCGGCGATGGCGCCGCGCGCATGAAAGCCTTGCGCGGTCAGCCGTGCCACTGCATCGGCCATCAGCCGGTCTTCGCCCTGCCACAGATGGCCGCAGCCACTGATGTCGAGGACCAGGCCATCGGGTGCATCGGGTGTCGCGTGCGGCGAAAAGCGCGTTGCCCATTGCGCCAGCTGATGGAGGGCGCCCTGATCGCCTTCGGGATCGGCCGGCTCCACCAGCACCTCCGGCACGCAGGCCAAGGCATCCGCCAGGCGCTGGCCGGGAAAGAGGCCACGCGCCAGGGCGACATCGTCGGCCGCATGCACCAGGCGCAGATTGCCGTTGCTGTACACCAGCAACAGCGGCGGCATCTCAGCCGGCTGCGCGCTTGGGGCCTGGCGCTGTTGACGATACCGCCGCCACCAGCGGTCGGTCGGCCAGCGGGGCAGCCACAGGCTGAGGAATCGCCGCTTCTCGCCATCCATCATCATGTTCCTCCACCAGCCAGGTTGCGGGTCGCCCACCGCGGCAGCGCCACAGCTCGATCTGCCAGCGGGATGGGCCGGGTAAAGCGGGATGCGGGAAAGCAGCGACGCCCAGAGAGGATGCCGGGCCGATGCGCCAGCGTGTCAGGGCTGCGATCGGTTGCGCCGCCAGCTGCCGCAGCTGATCGATGCGGCCACCGCGACGGATCACCAGGGCAGGGACACCGCTCTTCTCCGCTGCCAATTGCAGGCGCCGGCTTTGCGTGAGATCGAGTGTGGTGAGTTCCGCCACCACGGCGCCGAGGCTGGCACAGCGCAACGCTTCCTCCATCGCCCACAACGCATCCTCGTTGCGCTTCACGCGGAGATGCAGCAGCCGGTCGGGATCGAGCCCCTGTGCTGGCAAGGCGCGAGCATAAAGATCGCGCTGCCGGGCGATCCACAGGAAGCTACCCTGCCTCTTGTCACGCTGCCCATTGTCACATTGCCCGCGGCCGATGAGGTGAGCGACCGCGGCGGCAGCAAGGCTCGCTTCCTCCAGATCCGGCCCGTGGCCGGCAAACTCATGCAAGGCCCCCGCAGCCAGACCGCCACCCGGCAGATGCGCATCGAGGGCAGCAAGTCCCCAACGGAGGTTGCCGCCGGTAGGTGCTGCCCCACCATGTGGCGCCTTTTCTAGCAACGCGATCTGCCGCCGCAAAGCAGCCAACCCCGCCGGAGGGGCGGCTGGCGGAGCAGGGAGCGTGCGGCGAGGCAGGGGGCGGTTGTCGTTCATACCCCCTTTTTGTTCTCATTGGCGGCAGAGTCAAGGAATGAGAACATATAACGAACATTGTGGTTGACCTAGGCTTTTAGCGTGTTGTATTTTACGTAACAACAAGCCGTGGGAGGTCCAGCGATGAATCGACCAATACCGAGTAACAGTGCAGCAAGTATCACGCGAAAGAGCGAAGAATCACAACAGCTTGCGCCGGAAAAGATCACGCAAGAATACGCTCAAAAGCTAAAATTGGCCCAGCATCTCCATGACCGGGGCATCGATCCGGAACGCTGGGCGGAGGCGGAACCGGCAGGCTGGTCGACCCAGAAAGCCTTCCGCGACACCGGCCGCAAACCGGATGACCGGCATTTCGAAATCGACGGCCGTCTCTACAAAGCCACAGCAGCCGTCGCTGCCAACCAGGCGCAAGGGCAGGACGCGCTCGATGTCTATCTGGGGGCGGTGGCGAAACCGGTCGAACAATTGGTCGACGTGACCAAGGTGCCGCTCCAGCATCCCCTCGGCCGGCCCCATGCCCCCCGCACGACCCATGGGCGCCCGGACAGTGCCGAGGCCCACGCCCTCAATCTCCACTACGCCAATTTCGGCATCGACCCCGCCAAGGCGCATGACGGCGATCCCCTGCCCATGCCGATGCAGCAACGCCTGCAACAAGTCACCAAGGCAGCCGACGGCAGCGACATCCCGCTTAGCATCCCCGGCATCTACCGCGGCTATGACGACGGCTATTTTTACGCTGCCAACGAAGGCACGGCAGAAAGCGCTGAAATCCAGGCCCTGCGGCGCAAGCTGGCGGCGGAGAAGACCGCAGCCCAAAGCGACGTGGCGCCCATAGTCACCAACGACAATGATCCAGAGATCGATGAGGCGGTGGCGCAGAGTTATGGCAAGAAGAAGTCTGCGGCACCTTCGTCAAAATCCGCCGCAGATGCCGGGACACCGATCCTGCAAACTGCCGCGATTGAAAATCGCCTGCCGCAACTCATTTCCGCCATCGAGAAAAGCCAGAAAAACGAGGCCCTGTTGGCAAAGGCTGCATCGACCTCCTGGCGCGTGTCGATGCAGCCTTTGCCAAGGCAGGCGTTCCGATCGACTTGAAGAAGGTCGATGTCGACAATCTCAGGCGAGCCGCTGCTGCCAGCGTCGATGAAGGTGCCGCCGCCGGTGCCGTCGGCACGTCCGGCGCCGCCCCAGCCAAACGTCCGAGGACGCCGGTGGAAGCGGAAGTCGAACGCGTCTTTGGCATGTCCCCGAACATACCGCGCACGATCTTGCTACCGGATCCAAGGGGTGTCGATGGGGCGCCGACCTGGGACGTGTCGCGATGGACGGCGCCGCAAGCGCTTTACGATCTAGCCCGGGCCTTCATGGCGCCCGGTGTTGCCGCAGATGGCTACCCGATATCGGATGAGGACGCGCTGAACCTTGCTCTAGTGGTGATGGGTGGTGGCACGCCAGTAGCGCGGGCAACCTTGCCAGCCAACAGCGCCGGAATGTGGTATAATTTTATTCGCGCACCATCATGGGCAAAGGGCGGTGGAATGGTCGATATTTTTCGAAACCCGACAGAGGCGGAATTTCGTCAAGCGTCAGTGAGTGGTGCAGCGCGGGCGGCCAAAGATTATTCGACAGGCGATATCTATGTCTGGGATGGAGAACGTGCTCTGCACAACGACGTGATCGGTCAGTTGCCCCAAAACGGTATGGTGGACAGTGCCGGAACGCTTTGGTCTTACGACGACTACAAGAAGCTCGCCGGACGAAAATAGACGGCATCACTTCGACAAATTGCCAAGCTTGGTGGCACTCACTGCCTGCTATACGAGGATAGCGTCGGCTATTGCGCTGCCCCTTGAGGCAGGAGCGGCCGCCTTGACGGGACTTTTCATTGCGCCGAGACGACGATATCGCCACGCTGTTCTTCGGTCTTGGGGGGCTAGTGATCAAGCTGACGCCGGACCAACTTCCCGGCGTCTACAGCCACGAGATCGGCCATGTCATCGACCGAAGGGCTGACGCGCGAGTTAAAGGTGCTCTACGATGTCGGCAACAGTCCGAACCGGGCGTATGGTAATTTGCATGAAATTGGTGTCTGACCCCGATTTCGCGCAGTCATAAAGGCGGCCACGATGGGACAGGCCAAACGGAAGCAGCAACTCCGGGAAATAGTTCTAGGTGCGTGCCCCTCTTGTATTTACTGCAGTGGCGACACACCAGCGGTGACACTTGACCACATGCCACCACGCACAATGTTCGAATTCAGGCAGCGACCCAAAGGCCTGGAGTTCGCCAGTTGCGAAGCTTGCAATCGGGGTAGTAGTTTAGCTGAACAGGTCGCCAGCTTGATCTCCAGACATTATCCAGACCCCGAGACAGAGGCCGGAGCACTAGAGGTAGCGAAGCTCCTGCGTGAGGTTCATTCGAACCACCCAGGCCTTATCGCTGAGATGCACAGAGATACAGTCATCGGTCCCAACGGTGAAGCAGTGATGCGTCAATCCTCAAGAGGCGGCGCGATACTGTGGGTTGGTGGGCCGCTTGTCTCTAGCGCGATGCTGTTGTTCGTCGCCAAGCTTGCTTTCGCGCTTCATTATGAATCAACTAAGCGCATTATTCCGCAGCAAGGTGGTGTCTTCGTTCGCTGGTACTCCAACCACGACCCAGCAACAGATACCCTTCCGACCGATATGTTGACCATGTTGGGGCCGCCCGACACGCTGCGACAGGGTCGAAAGGAAGTGTCCACTCAATTTACCTATTCAAGCAAGGCATCAGCCGATAGCCAAATGACCGGCCATTTCGTCACATTTCGGCAGGCCTTCAAGGCGGTGATGATTACCACCGAGAAGATCGAGGTATTCGCAGCCGCCGAAGGAAAGAATACATTTCAACCAGGATTTCTGAAGGTGGGCGGCGCATTGCCGTTTGCGTATCCCGGCATCCCATAAAGTGTGTTGCCACTAGCGTAGCCTTTTCGAGACCCGCTGAACTTGTACCTCCTACCACTTCCCAATCCGAGAAAAATCAGGGTCACGAGAAAAATAGGAGTCGGAGTGGTATTTTCCGCAGGACTCTCGCAAAACAGAAAAAATGTTAATTTGCCCACATCTTTGCGCGCCTCGTTTTTGTCACCGGATGCAGGCTGGCCAACTATGATGCGGTTGCAAAATGAGAGGGGCACATGGCTATGAACGCGGCAGCAATCAACAAAGCAGCTAGCATTCTCTGGGACGCGCGCCTCGCGCAAAGTCGCCTGTCGGCCTTGCCGGCGGATTGCAAGCCGGCGACCCTTGCCGATGGCTATGCCGTGCAGGATGCCATGGCAGCATTTGTTGGCCAGCCGATCTTTGGTTGGAAGATTGCGGCCACCAGTGCCGCCGGCCAAAAGCATATCGGTGTCACTGAGCCTCTCGCAGGAAGATTGTTTGTTGATTTCGTCTTGCGCGATGGTGCCAGCCTGCCGGCAGCACCTTTGCAGATGCGCGTGGTCGAGGCGGAATTCGCCTTCCGTATGGGCCGCGATCTCGGTCCTCGTACAGGCAAGTATGAGATGGACGAGGTCTGTGCGGCCGTCGCCGATCTCCATCTTGCCATCGAGATTCCCGATGCCCGTTTCGAGCCCTTCGACACGATCGGCCCGGCGCAGATCGTTGCCGACGATGCTTTCGCGTCCTGGTTTGTGCTCGGTCCCAAGGTCAAAAGCCCCGGGGTCAAAAGCTGGGCGGAGATCGATCTTCCCAATCAACCGGTGCGCGTTTTGAAGAACGGGCAGATTGCTGCCGAGGGCAAGGGTGCCAATGCCCTGGGTGATCCGAGATTGGCGCTCACCTGGCTGGCCAATGAGCGGGTGATGCGTGGTAGCGGGCTGAAAGCTGGCGAAATCATCACCACCGGCACCTGCATCACGCCGCTGGAGATCGCGCCGGGCGATGCGATCATGGCGGAATTCCTTGGGCTCGGCCAGGTTTCGGTCACGCTTTCTTGAAGGCGCACGGTCGCGGCCAGCCTCTTGACCTTCTTCGCCCAGAAGCCAAAGATTAGATCTGTCATCCGATCTTCACTTGCCGGAGACGTCCCGTCATGGCGCGTATCGTCGACTTCTACTATGCGATCGGCAGCCGCTATTGCTATCTGGCACAAAGCCAGGTGCAGCGTCTGGAAGCCATCGGGCATGTTGCCATTCGCTGGCGGCCGCTGCTCAGTGAGGATCTGATGCGCGCCCGCGGCCTGACGCCGTTCAAGGATCAGGCGGTGTCGGTGCAGTATCTCCCCGAATACCGGTCGGAAGATGCGGCGCGCTGGGCCGCTTTCTACAACATCCCCTATCGCGAGCCGAGCTGGAAGGCCATTGATTGGCGGCGGATCAACATGGCGGCGGTGGCGGCCGCCCGCGTCGGCGATGTCGGTGCCTATTCGCGCCGCCTGTTCGATGCAGCCTTCGGTGCTGGCGCGACACTCATCACCGACCATGATTTGATACGCCTGGCCGACGAAGCCGGGCTCGACGGCAGCAAGCTCGTCTCGTTGATCGACGACAAGGAAACCGACGCGCTGCATCGCCGCACCATCGAAGCTGCGGTCGAGGCGGGGGCCTTCGGTGTGCCGACCTTTGTCGTCGATGGCGAGGTCTTCTGGGGCAATGACCGGCTGATCCTGCTGCAGCATCATCTGGCCAAGGACGCTGCTTGAGGCGCGTCGATCATCTCAGCATCGCCTCATGAGCAGCTTCTTCGAACCCTATCCGCGCACCACGGATGTCACCGAGATGCGGCTGCGGGCGACCGCGGATACGCGCGCTTTCTTTGCTTACTGGGATAGCAAGCGGCAAGGGCGCAAGATGCCGGCCCGCCGCGATCTCGATCCCATCGAGATGAAGAACTGGCTGCCCGGCATTCAGCTGATCGATGTCTTCGAGAATCCGCGCAAGCTGGTTTACCGGCTGGTGGGCCAGGTCGAGGTCGAGATGCGCGGCTTCAACCATGCCGGCCATGAGGTCGCAAACGCATTCTTTGCCGTCAGCAAGGAAGAGGCGCTGCGCAACTACAACCTCACCATCGACGGTGGCTGGATGGTCTATGATTGGGCGCGCTATGCGGCCGCCGGCGGTTTCCAGGTCTCGCAGGAAACAATCTTCCTGCCGCTCTCCGAAGACGGACACAGGGTCAACATGGTGATCACCTTCACGGTGGTCGGCGATCGCTAGCCAGCGATGGGGCCGGACCCCATCGCGAGATAGATGCCAAGCAGCAGGAAGCAGGCTGCTGCCGTGTAGCGGACACCGCTGGTCGGCAGCCGGTCGGCAAGCTTATGGCCCAGCAGCACGATCGGCCCATTGGCCAGCATCATGCCGAGTGTGGTGCCGGCCACCACCGCAACGAGATCGGGATAGCGCGCGGCCAGTGCCACGGTCGCCACCTGGGTCTTGTCGCCGATCTCCACCAGGAAGAACGCGACCAACGTGGTGACGAAGGCGCCCGCCGAGCTTTTCTGCGGCTTGTCGTCATCGTCGAGCTTGTCCGGGATCAAGGTCCAGGCGGCCATGGCAACGAAGCCCGCGGCGAGACCCCAGCGGATCCAATTGGGATCGAGATGGTTCATGAGGAAGACGCTTGCCCAACGGCCGAGGGCGCCGGCCAGGGCGTGATTGGCCAAGGTTGCCACCAGGATGCCGGCCACGATCGCCCAGGGCCGGCGAAAACGCGAGGCCAGGACCAGGGCCAGGAGCTGGGTCTTGTCGCCGATCTCGGCCAGGGCGACGAGACCGGTCGAAACCAGGAAGGCTTGCATGATGTGCTGGCATCCGGTGCTGAAAAGAGGCTGGCCTTCTCTAACCGAGCCGGTGCCAGGCCGCAACATGGCCCAGCCGTGGCAAAATGGCGCCAATGCCCGAAAATCAGTTGGGCGGTTGATCCTAACAATCGGGTTGGTTGCGGTCGTCGGCACCTTAGGGGATAGTTGGCTACGTAAGCGGTTTAACGGGGGCAGGGCTGCATGATCCGCGCTGCGCAGATTGCCGATCTGGAATCAGAGCCGCTCTCGCGGTTGGAGACCTATTGGCAGGGAAAGCGGGCTGGCCGCTTGATGCCGTCTCGCGCTGATATCGATCCCGCCGAGATCAAGGAATTGCTGCCGCAGATCATCATGGCGCGGATCGAGTACGCGCCGCTTCGGGTCAAATATACCATTGTTGGCACGGCCTGCGCCCGCAGCGCCGGCTTCGATTTCACCGGCCGCTATCTCGACGAACTGCGTTTCGATTCCGAAACCGATACCGATTGGCTGGCAATCTATGAGGAGATCGTGCGCGAGAAGCAGCCCATTGGCGGCACCTGCCTGTTCCGCACGGCCGATCTCGACCGGCCCTATTGGGTTGCTGTCTTTCCCCTCTCAAACGATGGTGTGACGGTTGATCACACCATCGCCTACGAGCATCTCAACCTCAGCCTCACCGAGATGGATCACGTGCTGAAGGTCGAGCCGAAATCCCAGCCGTCATAGTCCCTCAAGCCACCACGCGCAGCGGTGTGATCTCGTGGAACAGCGAGCTGTTCACCAGATCCTTGGCAGCGGCGATATCGGGGGCCATTTCGCGGTCGATATCCCAGAAGGCAACCTTGGCCCGCAAGGTCTCCATGACCCGGCGCAGGGGCTGGCTGGTTTCGACCGGACGCCTGAGGTCGATGCCCTGCGCGGCACACAGGATCTCGATGGCGACGATGCCGGCGGTATTGTCGGTCATGTCGAGCAGACGCCGCGCGCCATGGGTTGCCATGCTGACATGGTCTTCCTGATTGGCCGAGGTCGGCAGGGAATCGACGCTGGCCGGGTGGGCGAGGCATTTGTTTTCCGAAGCCAGGGCGGCCGCCGTCACATGGGCGATCATGAAGCCGGAATTGAGGCCGGGCTCCGGCACCAGGAAGGCCGGCAGATTGCTCATACGGGAATCGGTCAGCATGGCGATGCGCCGTTCGGAAAGGGCGCCGATTTCAGCCACGGCAATGGCGATGCAATCGGCTGCAATGGCGATGGGCTCGGCGTGGAAGTTGCCGCCCGACAGAATGTCGCCCTGCTCGGCAAAGACCAGCGGGTTATCGCTCACCGCATTGACTTCGCGGCCGATGACGCCCGCGGCATGGCGCAACGTGTCGAGGATGGCGCCCATGACCTGCGGCTGGCAGCGCAGGGAATAGGGATCCTGCACGCGGTCGCAATCGACATGGCTGGCACGGAGCGGGCTGCCATCCATCAAGGCCTTCAAGGCTGCGGCCACCTCGATCTGCCCCAACTGGCCGCGGATCGCATGGATGCGCGGATCGAACGGCGTGTCGCTGCCGAGCGTGGCATCGGTCGTCATCGCCCCGCTGCCGAGCCCGGCCAGGAATACGTCCTCGGCGGCGAACAGGCCGGCGACGGCAAGCGCCGTCGAGACCTGGGTGCCGTTGAGCAAGGCCAGGCCTTCCTTCGCGGCCAGGGTCAGCGGCTTTAAGCCAGCGCGCGCCAGGCCCTCGGTGGCTGGGAGCACCTCACCGCGATGGCGCACGGCGCCCACACCCAGCAATGCCTGCGAGAGATGGGCCAGCGGTGCGAGATCGCCCGACGCACCCACCGATCCCTTCGAGGGGATGAGCGGATAGACTTCCGCATTGAGCAATGTCACCAGCGCCTGGATCACCTCGCGCCGAATGCCGGAAAAGCCCCGCGCCAGGCCGTTGATCTTCAAGATCATGATCAGGCGGACGATCTCGTCACCCAGCAGCGGGCCGGTGCCGGCGGCGTGGGAGAGCACCAGGCGGCGCTGCAATTCCGTCACCTGATCGTCGGGGATGCGGGTATGGGCAAGGGACCCGAAGCCGGTGTTGATGCCATAGGCGGTCTTCCCCTGGTCGAGAATGGCCTGGACCGTGGCGGCGGACGCATCGATGGCAGGGAATGCCTTCGGGTCGATCGCCAGCTGCTCACCCTCGCGCCAGACCCGCCGCAGGGTTGCCAGGGACAGGTCGCCGGGGGTGAGAGTGAAAGTCATTCCCATGACAAATCTCCAAAATTAGGCCGTTCCGGGCATGCTTTTCGCCCACTTGTCTTATCTTGTATATACAAGTTGCCGACGCGACTCGCAACCTTGTCTCTGAGGGGGCCTCCCCGAGGGCGCGCAGTGACCTCGGGCACTCACATGAATTCTTCTCCTGCTTTGATGATACCCGGTGATTGATCGACCGCGGATGACGCGCTCGCGCGAAAAGCCTGTCGTTACCCGGATAGTGGGTGTCGCGGCGGCACGGCCTCCATTTCCGGAAAGCCGTTACGCCTGTTGCGAAATTTCGAATGAGCGGGCAGGTTGTCGCCGGCTCTTAACGAGAGATTAGGATCGGCAGTGCACAGTCGCCGCCGGTTCCAGAATGCAACATGCCACAGGCGAAGGTGTGACCATGGCCAATGACGGTGATCTTGACCTTTCGACGCTGAATGACGAAGAGCTTGTTCAGCAGGTACATGACGACCTCTATGACGGTCTCAAGGAAGAGATCGAAACGGCGGTCCGCATCTTCCTCGACCGTGGCTGGACCCCCTATGACATCCTGACCAAGGCGCTGGTCGAAGGCATGCGCATCGTCGGCGTCGATTTCCGCGACGGCATCCTGTTCGTCCCCGAAGTGCTGCTGGCTGCCAACGCCATGAAGGCCGGCATGTTCATCCTCCGCCCCCTGCTCGCCGAAACCGGCGCGCCCAAGGTCGGCAAGATGGTCATCGGCACGGTGAAGGGCGACATCCACGATATCGGCAAGAACCTCGTCTCGATGATGATGGAAGGCGCTGGCTTCGAAGTGATCGACCTTGGCATCAACAATGCCGTCGAGAAGTATCTGGAAGCCATCGAACTGCATCAGCCGGACATTCTCGGCATGTCGGCGCTGCTCACCACCACCATGCCCTATATGAAAGTCGTCGTTGATGCGATGATCGAAAAGGGCATCCGCAACGACTATGTCGTGCTGGTCGGCGGCGCACCGCTCAACGAAGCCTTCGCCAATTCGGTCGGCGCCGATGCCTATTGCCGCGACGCGGCCGTGGCCGTCGAAACCGCCAAGGCCTTCATGGCCAAGCGCCAGGGTTCGGTGCTCGCCAAAAAAGCCTGATCCCGAACGGATCTGCTGAATTAAAAGCCCCGCTGCCGGCCAGGTAGCGGGGTTTTTCTTTCGGTGGCTAGAGATCGCTGCCGGCAAACCGATGGATCTTGCCGAAGCCCGCCACCAGCAGGGCTTCCCGAACCGTCAGGCGGTAGAAGCGGAAATCGCCGAAGCCGACATAGAGCTCGGCTTCCGGATGGCGGGCGAGGTAGGCGGCGCGCGCGGCTGCGTCTTCCGTCACGGCAATGTCGCCCAGCAATGTGACACGCGGGCCGGTCAGCGGTTCCTTGCGGCCTTCGGTCCCGTCAAAAAGCAGCGATACCTTCGAGTCACCCTTCAGATTCTTCACGTGATCCGAGAGGTCGGAGAGGAGCAAAAGAGGGCACCCTTCAGCATCCAGCGCCGGCACCACGAGGCTGACGAAAGGATATTTGCCGCCCTCGCGCGCCGCCAGGGTGCCGAAATAGGCCTTGGGGAGGTTCATCAACCGGCGAATTTCGTCTTTTGGATCAATCGTTTCGGTCATTTCTTGCCTGCTTCAATAAGGCGCTGCACTGAGTTTGCCACAATCTACGCAAATCCTTGAGCGGCCTAGCAATTGTGCCGATTGCGCCCCATTTCTGTCATCATTGGCGTCAATCTTGGCAAGGCCTGCTGAATTCTATACTTGTTCCCACGCCTAGGAGGGCCCCGTGCCACAGACGATTGCGCTGGTTGACGACGACCGAAACATCCTGACCTCCGTCACCATGACGTTGGAGGCGGAGGGATTCGCCGTGCGCACTTATAGCGATGGGGCCGAGGCGCTGCGTGGGCTTGCCAGCCAGCCGGTGGATCTTGCTGTCCTCGACATCAAGATGCCGCGCATGGATGGGATGGAGCTTCTGGAAAAACTGCGCAAGACCTCGGCACTGCCGGTGATCTTCCTGACGTCGAAGGACGATGAGGTCGACGAGCTCATGGGCCTGCGCATGGGTGCTGACGATTACATCAAGAAGCCGTTCTCGCAGCGCCTGCTCATTGAGCGCATCCGGTCGATCCTGCGCCGCGAGGAAAGCCGCAACTCCACTGCCCAGACCGGCGAGGCGGCATTGCTGCGCGGCCCGCTGATGATGGACCCCACGCGCCATTTGTGCACCTGGGACGGGCAGCCGATCGAACTTACGGTCACCGAATTCCTGCTTCTGAAGGCGCTGGCGCAGCGCCCGGGGCATGTGAAGAGCCGCGACCAGCTGATGGATTCCGCCTATGGCGAAAACATCTATGTCGATGACCGGACGATCGACAGCCATATCAAGCGGCTGCGCAAGAAATTCAAAGCCGTGATCGGCGAGTTCAACCATATCGAGACCCTTTATGGCGTCGGCTATCGCTACAAAGAGAACTGATATGCACGCTGTGCGACGCCGGCGATGAGCGAGGCCTCGCGCAGCGACGAGCTCGACCGCTGGCGTTTGCCTTTGTCTTCGGGACGGGCGGCAGCCAAGGACGAATCTCCAAAAGGCTTCTGGCGCCGCCGTGGGTCGGGACCAGATGTGGCACCCAAGCGCAGCGAACCCGATTTCAGCCCGGCGGTACCGCCGGCATCACGGCCGGTCCCCGCGACGTCGATAGCGCCCGCTGAGGAGAAGCCGAAATCCAAGCGCCTGCCAGCGTCGCGCCGTAGCCTGTGGCAGTCGCCGCTCACCCGCCGCATCCTGGTGCTCAACATCATGGCGCTGCTGGTGCCGGTGCTGGGTCTCCTGTACCTGCCGACCTATCGCGACAGCTTGCTGCAATCCGAACTGGAATTGCTGAAGACCGAAGGGTCGCTGTTCTCCGGCGCGCTGGCGGCGAGCGGCGTCGTCACTGGCCCCTTGGGCGATGAAAAGCTGGTGCCGGAAATTTCGCGCCAGACGATCCGGCGCCTGGTCGACGTTTCCAAGACGCGTGCACGCCTGTTCACACCGGACGGCACCCTGATCGCCGACAGTTTCCTGCTGTCGGGCCCTGGCGGCGTGGTCACGGTGACACCCCTGCCACCGCTCGATCCCGATGCCGGCATGGTCTGGAAATGGGTTGCCGGCGCCTATGATTGGATCTTCGACCGCCTGCCCAGCAGCCGCATCCTGCAGCCTTATCAGGAAGCGGCCGTACAGAATGCTGCCGACTATCAGGAAGTCGTCAAGGCGATGGGCGGCGATTCAGCCACCTTCGTGCGCGATGCCGGCAAGGGCAAGATGATCCTTTCCGCGGCCGTGCCGGTCCAGCGCTATCGCCAGGTACTTGGCGCCCTGCTGCTGACCAAGCAAGGTGATGATATCGAATCGACCCTGCGCGATACGCGCCTCACCATTCTTGGCGTGTCCGGTATCGCACTGGGCGTCACCGTCCTGTTGTCGCTTTATCTCGCCAGCACGATCGCCTTGCCGATCCATAGATTGGCAGATGCCGCCGACCGCGTGCGCCGCGCCAAGGGGCGGCAGAAGACCATCCCCGATCTTTCGGCGCGCGGAGATGAGATCGGCGATCTTTCCGGCGCCTTGCGCGACATGACGGAAGCCGTGTGGCGGCGCATGGATGCGATCGAAGGTTTTGCCGCCGATGTCGCCCATGAAATCAAGAATCCCCTGACATCCTTGCGCAGTGCCGTGGAAACGGTGGCCCGGGTTGAAGATCCGCAGCAGCAAAAAAAGTTGATGAGCATCATCCTTGATGACGTGCAGCGCCTTGACCGCCTGATCAGCGACATTTCGGACGCCTCGCGCATCGATGCGGAAATGTCGCGGGCGGAAGCTGAGCCGGTCAAATTGCGCGACATGGTGCTGGCGATGGCTGACATTCATGCCGCGACCGGCAAGGAAGCTGCCGCGCGCCTGAAGACGCGTTTGCCGGAAGATGATGATCTCGCTGTCCTGGGAACGGAGGGCAGGTTGGGTCAGGTTGTGCGCAATCTCCTGGCCAATGCCATCTCGTTCAGCCCGCCCGAGGGTACGATCCTCCTCGCCGTGCGGCGTTCCGGCCGGCAGGTGGTGCTGACGGTGGAAGACGATGGTCCTGGCATTCCACCCGACAAGCTCACCGCGATTTTCGAGCGTTTCTATTCCGAGCGGCCGCAAGGCGAGAAGTTCGGCACGCATTCGGGCCTCGGCCTCTCGATCTCGAAGCAGATTGTCGAGGCCTATGGTGGCGCGCTGCGGGCTGAGAATCGCGTGGACGACCAGGCGCGCATCGTCGGTGCGCGCTTCATTGTGACCCTGCTGGTGGCATGAGCAGCATGCCAATGAGCGACATGCCGACAAGCGACGCGAGCGGGCAAAGGCTGCGGATCGACGGCGTGGCGGTGGCGATCAATGATCAGGCTATTCTGCTGCGCGGACGATCCGGCAGTGGACGGTCGGATCTGGCGTTGCGCCTGATCGATGAAGGTGCCCGGTTGATCAGCGACGAGCAGGTGGAGTTGCAGCGCCGTGGCGAGCTGGTGTTCGTTGGTGCTCCCGCGGCCATGCCGGCGGACCTGCGTGGCCGGATCGAGGCGCGCGGTCTGGGCCTGGTGCCGGTGCCGCACGTGACTGAGCCCAAAGCATTGGCGTGGGTAATCGATATGGCGGCCCCGGATTCCATCGACCGGCTTCCAGCATCCCGCGAAGCCGATTATCTTGGTGTCGCCATCCCGCTGCTGGCGCTGGATCCGTTCGCGGTCTCGGCCACTGCCAAGCTGCGGCTTGCGGTCAAATGCGGGCCGGGCCTTATAATGGGCCGGGAATGAAAGGGACCGGAACGAACATCACCATGACCAGCCTCAGTTCATCGCAGCCGGAGCCAGAGCAGCAGGAAAAGTCGGCCCGCTCGACACGGCGCCACATCCTGCTGGTCACGGGCCTGGCTGGAGCAGGGCGCTCGACGGCGCTGAAATGCCTTGAAGATATCGGCTACGAAGCGGTCGACAATCTGCCGCTCGATCTGCTGCCGCATCTGGTGGATGGGCTGGCGCAAACGGCCTTGCCGGATTTCAGCAAGCCGATTGCCCTTGGCATCGATTCACGCACCAGCGGTTTCTCAAGCGACGGGTTCATCGATCTGGTGCAGCGGTTGAAGGCCGATCGACGCTTCCGCGTCACCTTGGTGTTTCTGGATTGCGACGATGAAGTTCTGCGCCGGCGCTATACCGAAACGCGCAGACGTCATCCGCTGGCGCAGGACCGGCCGGTCAGCGACGGCATTCGGCGCGAGCGTAATCTGATGCGCGCCGTGCGGGCGGAAGCGGATCTGGTGCTGGACACCAGCGACACGGCGATCGGCGATTTGAAGACCATGCTGATCGGGCATTTCGGCCTCGCCGCCCGCCCGGATCTGGCGCTCACGATCGTATCCTTTTCCTATAAGCAGGGCCTGCCACGCGAAGCGGACCTGGTTTTCGATGTGCGGTTTCTGGAAAATCCCTATTATGATCTGGCACTTAGGCCTCTTTCGGGAGAGGATGCGGCGGTTGGGCGGGCGATCGAGGCGGACCCTGCTTTCCCCGGTTTCTTTGCGGCCCTGACTTCCTTATTGTGGCCCCTCTTGCCGGGCTATGAGGGCGAAGGAAAGAGCTATCTGACCATCGCCATCGGCTGCACAGGCGGCCGGCATCGTTCGGTCTTTGTCGCCGGCCGGTTGGCCGAATGGCTGCGGGAACGCGGCCGGTCGGTCACGCTGCGGCATCGGGATGTGGGTCGGCCTCTTGCATGAGCGATCTGCGTCCGGTGCGAGAGATTTGGGATTTTGGCCGCATGGGTCGCCGCCCGGACATGATCCGGTGCGTGCTGACCGGAACGGCTCGTTGAATTGGGGGTATGCGTGGTTCAAACACAACTTATCGGCATCGTCCTCGTGACGCATGGCAATCTTGCCGCCGAATTTCTCGCCGCCTTGGAACATGTGGTTGGAAAACAGAGCGCCGCCGCGGCGATCTGCATCGGTCCGGAAGATGACATGGAACAGCGCCGCCGGGAAATTCTCGACGCCGTGGCGAAATGCGATCAAGGCAAGGGTGTGGTGCTGCTCACCGACATGTTCGGTGGGACGCCTTCCAATCTGGCGATCTCGACTCTCGACAAGGCGAATGTCGAGGTGGTGGCAGGGGTCAATCTGCCGATGCTGATCAAACTTGCCAGTGTGCGGGGTACGCTGCCGCTGACCGGTGCCGTCACAGCGGCACAGGAAGCGGGGCGCAAATATATCAACGTGGCGTCGCAGCTGCTCAAAGCTAGCGAATGCTAGGCGGGAGCGATGATGTCGGGTCCTAACACACTCATTGCCCGCGCCCAGATTTCCAATCAAAAGGGCTTGCATGCGCGTGCCGCGGCCAAATTCGTGAAGACGGCCGGTGCTTTCTCTTCCGACATCCGCGTCGCCAAGGGCGAGATGGATGTGAGCGGTGGCTCGATCATGGGGCTGATGATGCTGGCCGCCAGCATCGGGTCCGAGTTGGAAATCCGTGCCGATGGTACAGATGCCAAGGCGGCGATCGACGCCCTGGTCGATCTTATCGAACGAAAATTCGATGAAGAATGATGGGCCGCGCCCGCCGCGTCGCCAGTCAAAATCCGGGACGGATAAAGCCGCGCCCGAAAACTCTGTTGCACGCGAGATTCTGCTCGAAGGGCTAGGCGTTTCCGCCGGCATCGCGATCGGCGAAGCGCATGTGGTCGAGATCGGCGTCGTCAATGTGCCCGATTATGAAATCGCCGAGAGCGCGGTCGCTGCCGAAATGGAACGTTTCGCAGACGCTCTGGCGAAATCAGAACGCCAGCTTCGCAAGCTGAAGAAGAAGAGCGCCGAACTGCACGGTGCTGCCGCCGAAGAACTCGAATTTCTGCTGGATGCGCATTTGCAGATGCTGTCCGGCTCGCGCGTCGTGCGCGGCGTCGAAAAGCGCATCCTGGAGACACGGCAGAATGCTGAAGCTGCGGTGCAGGCGGAAATCAACGCTGTCGCTCATGATTTCGAACATCTCAACGATCCCTATCTCTCGGCGCGCGCCAAGGATGTGCGCGAGGTGGGCGACCGGCTGCTGCGCAACCTGACCAAGACGCCGTTCGAGGCATTCAAGCATCTGCCAGAAGGGGCGGTGGTCATCGCCGAAGAATTGACGCCGGCGGATACGGCCCTTCTCGATCCCAAGCGCATTCATGGCTTTGCCACCGAGCTGGGTGGTGCCGAAAGCCATACCGCCATCATGGCGCGCTCGCTGGCCTTGCCGGCCGTCCTCGGCCTTGCCGGCCTTACCAATGCGGTCAGGACCGGTGACACGGTCATCATCGACGGGGCGGGCGGGCGCATCTTCATCAATCCGACGTCGGCGCGGCTGGATGAGTTTCATCGCCGCCAGCTGGAACTGGAAAAGACCGAACGAATCCTCGCGCGCTTGAAGAAGCTGCCGGCCATCACGCGCGATGGCCAGCGCATCGGCATGCTGGTCAATTTGGAGCTGCCGCGCGAGCTTGACATGGCGCTGGCGGCGGGTGCCGAGGGTATCGGCCTGCTGCGCTCCGAATTCCTGTTCATGAACCGGGTCGATCTGCCCAGCGAAGATGAACAGACCGAGGCCTACCGCGCGCTGGTCGAGGGCATGGAGGGGAAGCCCGTCACCATCCGGACGCTCGACGTGGGTGGCGACAAGCTGGCGCCGTCCTTGCGCGACCGGCTGGGCGAGACGGCCAATCCGGCGCTGGGCCTCCGCGCCATTCGCTTGGGCCTGCAGGAGCGGCCGTTGCTGGAAACGCAGCTGGCGGCAATCCTGCGCGCCAGCGCCTTTGGGCCGACACGCATCCTGCTGCCGATGATCTCGTCGCTCTCGGAAGTGAAGCAGGTGCGCGAGATCCTGCTGCAGGTTGCCAAGCGCCTGAAGCGGCGCGGTGTCAGAATGGCGGATCCGCTGCCACCGATGGGGGTCATGATCGAGGTGCCCGGCGCGGCACTGGCCGCCGACGCCTTGGCGCAGGTATCTGACTTCTTCGCCGTGGGTTCGAACGATCTCACCCAATATACGCTCGCCATCGACCGTGGCGAGGAGCAGGTGGCGCATCTTTACAATCCGCTGCATCCGGCGGTGCTGCGCCTCATCCAGTTCGCGACCGAAGCTGCGCTCCGCGCCCGCATTCCCATCAGCGTCTGCGGCGAGATTGCCGGCGATCCGAAATTTGCACCGCTGCTGCTCGGCCTCGGCATCCAGGATCTCTCCATGGCGCCGGTCAATCTGCCGCGTGTGAAGCAGCGTATCCGGAACATCGATTATCTGGCGGCGACCCGCTGTGCGCGCCTCATCATGGACCAATGGGATACCGGGCGGATTGCCATGCTGCTCGACGATTTCAACGCGCTCGCGGTCTGATCGCGGCTGGAATCGACCCATTCTCCTGGGCGGCGGTTCCCCTTTTCCCGACAGCCGATGGGCCTATTAGCCTTGCGCTATGTCTAATTTCTATAATCTGATCAACCATTTAATAGTCGTATAGGATTGGCAAAAGCAGCGCTTGCCGCTGGAACGGCGGCCTGCTATACGGCGCATATAAATAAATCCTTATCTGATGGAGACCCTCTTATGGCCGCCGCCAATGACTTCAAGGTGAAAGATCTCAGCCTCGCAGAATGGGGCCGCAAGGAGATCGCGATTGCCGAAACTGAAATGCCGGGCCTGATGTCGCTGCGGGCGGAATTCGGCAAGAAGCAGCCGCTCAAAGGCGCCCGCATCGCCGGCTGCCTGCACATGACCATCCAGACCGCCGTGCTGATCGAGACACTGATCGACCTCGGCGCCGAAGTGCGCTGGTCGTCCTGCAACATCTTCTCGACCCAGGATCACGCCGCCGCGGCCATCGCCGCCAAGGGCATTCCGGTCTTCGCCTGGAAGGGCATGTCGGAAGAGGAATTCTGGTGGTGCATCGACGCCACGGTCACCGGCCCCGGTGGCTGGAAGCCCAACATGGTGCTGGATGACGGCGGCGATCTCACCGTTCTCCTCCACGACAAGCATCCGGACATCCTCAAGGACATCAAGGGCATCTCGGAAGAGACCACGACCGGTGTCCACCGCCTCTATCAGATGCAGAAGGACGGTTCGCTGAAGGTGCCGGCGATCAACGTCAACGACAGTGTCACCAAGTCGAAGTTCGACAACAAGTATGGCTGCCGCGAAAGCCTGGTCGACGCCATCCGCCGCGCCACCGACGTCATGATGGCCGGCAAGGTCGCCGTCGTTGCCGGCTTCGGTGACGTGGGCAAGGGCTCGGCCGAAAGCCTGCGTCATGCCGGCTGCCGCGTGCTGGTGACCGAAGCCGATCCGATCTGCGCGTTGCAGGCGGCGATGGAAGGCTATGAAGTAACGACCATGGAAGATGCCGTCACCCGCGGCGACATCTTCGTCACGGCCACCGGCTGTGTCGATGTCATCACCGTCGATCATATGCGCGAAATGAAGGACCGGGCCATCGTCTGCAATATCGGCCATTTCGACAGCGAAATTCAGATCGCCGGCTTGCGGAACTTCAAGTGGCACAATGTAAAGCCGCAGGTCGATGAGGTCGAATTCCCGACCGGCCGCCGCATCCTGGTGCTGGCCGAAGGCCGCCTGGTCAATCTCGGCTGCGCCACGGGTCACCCCAGCTTCGTCATGTCGGCGTCCTTCACCAACCAGGTGCTGGCGCAGATCGAGCTGTGGAACAACCACAAGGCCTACAAGAACGAAGTCTATGTGCTGCCCAAGCATCTCGACGAGAAGGTGGCCTTCCTGCATCTCGCAAAGGTCGGCGCCAAGCTCACCAAGTTGAGCGAGAAGCAGGCTGCCTATCTCGGCGTCGCCGCTTCCGGTCCGTTCAAGCCGGAGCATTACCGCTACTGATGCTGTGATGATCCAGGGTTGAAAGGGGCGAAGGTTGAAAAGGGCGTCTGGCCGATGGGTCGGGCGCCCTTTCTCTTTGAGCGGTGCCGGACGGGCGGCTTGTCACCGGAATCGCGCACTCGTAAAGTGTCGTCTCATGAGCGACTCGCTGCAGCTTTGGATGGGCCTTGGGGTTTTGGGCGGCGGGTTTATCGCTGCCGCTGCCTATGCCTGGCAGCTGACGCAGGCGAAGGCGGTGCTGGCACGGCAGGTCAGCGACCTAGAGGCCCAAGCCGTGGCCGCCGACGCAGCTGCCACAGAGAGTGCAGCGCAATGGGCGACGGCGCCGGTTGCGCATGTTTCCTGGCCCAAAGGCGGCCGCGCCACGGCAGATGCGAAGGCGCGCAGCTGGCTCAGCCTGCCGGCCGGCGACTGTACCCGGATGGATCTGGTAGCGCGCATCAAGCCGGCGGACCAGGTGGAATTGCTGGCTGCCATCATGGCGCTGGAGAAAGAGGGGCAGGGCTTCTCCTTCGTGCCGGCCCCCACCGTCGGCATGCGCCTGCGCTGGGTCGGCAACCGTTCCGGTGAGACCTGCCATCTGTGGCTGAGCGATGTCAGCGACGTGGTGGAGCCGGTCGAGCAGGCCGCTGGCCATGCCTTGAAGACGGCCGGGTCACTTGCACAACTTCTTGAGCAACTGCCCTACCCGGTGTGGCGGCGCGATTCCGAACTGTCCATCGCCTGGTGCAACCCGGCCTTTGCCCATATCTACGATCTGCCGGTCGAGCGCGTCATCGGCGAGCGGCGCGAGATCAATGCCGCGGCCAAGGCGCTGGCCAAGCGCGCGCAGCGGGTGGGCCTTGCGCAATCGGAAAGCCAGCAATTGGTCGTGAAGGGCCAGCGGCGGCTCTATGACCTGACCGAAGTGCCGCTGCCGGACGGCTCGGTCATCGGCTTTGCCCTCGACCAGACCCAGCTCGAAGAAAGCCATGGCGAGCTGGCACGCCACATCGCCGCCCATGACGATGTGCTGCAGGCCCTGGGTACCGGCATCGTCATCTTCGGCCCCGACAAGCGCGTCAAGTTCTTCAACACGGCCTTCCGCGAAATGTTCAACCTCGATGCCGGCTTTCTGCGCCAGGAGCCTTTGGTCGATCAGGTACTGGACATGCTGCGCGAGCGGCGGCAGATCCCGGAACAGGCGGATTTCCGGTCCTTCAAACAGGAATGGAGCCGGCAGATCATGTCGGTGATCGCGCCGTTCGAGGATCTCATGCATGTGCCGAGCGGTGCCACCTACCGCATGCTGGCCTCACCCCACCCGTTCGGTGGCGTCATCCTGACTTTCGAGGATGTCACCGACAAATTGGCGCTGGAGCGGAACTACAACACTTTGATCGAAGTGCAGAAGGAAACCATCGATCATCTCTTCGAAGGCATTGCCGTGTTCGGCGGCGATGCGCGCCTCAAGCTCTACAATCCGGCTTTCGTGCGCTTGTGGAACCTCAAGGCGGAGACCGTCGAGGGCGAGCCGCATGTGCGCCATATCGTCGAGGCGGTGAAGCCGTTCTTCGAGAGTCGGCCCAATTGGGAGGATCTGCGCCGGCGCATCGTCACCGACGTCGCCGAGCGCGAGGTCAAGAACTGGCGCCTGGAGCGCGTCGACGGCAAGATCATCGACATCGCCGCCATACCGCTCGCCGACGGCGGCCGCCTGTTCAAATATACGGATGTCACCGACAGCATCAACATGGAGCGAGCCCTCACCGAGCGCAACGAGGCGCTGATGGCAGCCGACCGGTTGAAGTCTGAATTCATCGCCAACGTTTCCTATGAATTCCGCACGCCGCTCAATGCCATCATCGGTTATGCCGAATTGCTGGCACGGCAATATTTCGGCGACATGAACGAGCGCCAGCTGGAATATGCCTCGGCCATCCTCGATTCAGCGCAGAACCTGATCCTGATGATCGGCGACGTGATCGATGTGGCGGCGATCGAGGCCGGTTATATCCATCTGGAACCCACCATGGTCGATGTGCGCCAGCTGACGGAATCCATCGCCCGCCTGTTCCAGCAGCGCGCCCGTAGTCGCAACATCGATTTGTTGATTGAAGTGGCACCCGATATCGGTGCTATCCGGGCCGACCCGCAGCGCCTCAAGCAGGCGCTCGGCAATCTGCTCAGCGCGGCGATCGGCGCTGCCCCCGGTGGCCGCACCATCGTGGTATCGGCAACGCGCGGCGAGGAAACAATGGATATCGGCGTTGCGGTGCAGGGAGCGCAGGACGATTTCGGCGTCGATGTCGGGCCGGACTCCGATTCGTCGCAGGCACGCAGTTCGACGCGCGGCCTTGGTGTTGCGTTGGCGCGTACCTTGATCGAGTTGCATGGCGGACGTCTGTTGACCGAAACCGGACCACAGGGACGGCGCATCGTCTGTGCCTTGCCGCTGGCCGCCACGGTCACACGCTGATGGGCCGGACTAAAAGCTAAGCCTCGCCCCACCCAGAATGATGCCGAGCGCATCGATCAGCGTCTGTCGTGTTACCGTCGATTTGGTGAGATAACCGCTGATGTCATAGTGCATGCGCACGATCCGTTCCGGTGCGTGACCGGGCTGGCCGGTATGCAACAGCACCGGCAAGCCGCGCATCGCGGGAAGTGCACGGATTTCATCCAGCAAGGTCAGGCCGGCATCGGCGGTCTCCATGACGACGTCGAGCAGAACGAGATCGATCGCCTCCGTGCCCTCCAACAACAGCGTGCGCGCCTCGGCGGCTGAGTTGCAGTGACTGAGCTGGAGCGGCCGGCCATGAACCTTGACCATCATCAAAGCAAGGTCGACAGCACGGTGGACCTCGGCATCGTCATCGACCACCAGGATCGACCAGGGCAACACGGTGCCAGCCGCTGCGTCGGTTTCGTCCTCGGCCAGAAAATCGAGCGCGTCATCGTCCTTGTGCGGCTTCAGGCGCAACAGTACCCAGCGCGCTGTCCCGTCGATCTCGGTCGTTGGCAAGGATGGTTCGTCGGTCATGCCAACATCCCCTGTGCTTCGGCCATTGCAGACACTGGCGTCTTGCACGGCATGATGATCGTGAAGGTCGTGCCGACACCGACTTCGCTTGCGACTGCTATGGTGCCGGCCAGCATGTCGGCGACGATACTGTGGACGATATGCAAACCCAGGCCACTGCCGCCATGACCCAGTTTGGAGGTAAAGAATGGGTCGAAAATACGCCCCAGGACCGATGCCGCCATGCCGCTGCCGTCATCGCTGACCTCAAGGCGCAGATGAGTGTGGTCGACGAGCGCCGCCTTGATGCGAATGGTCCGCGGTCGATCCTTGACGGACACCTTATCTTTGGCAGATGCATCGCTGGGGAAGGCGTGAAGCAGGCTGTTGTTGATGAGATTGGTCAAGACCTGCCCGAGCGGACCCGGATAGGAATCGAGGACAATATCCGGCGGTACCGAAACCGTTGTCGTCACGGCACGGCGCTTCAGGCTGGGGTGCATCGTGGTCAGGATTTCATCAACCACTTCCGTGAGCTGAAACTGGCGGCGCTGGGAACTGGTCTGGTCGACCGCGACCTGTTTGAAACTTTGGATAAGGCCAGCGACCCGCTCGATATTCCGGTTGGCGATATCGACGCCGAGCTTGATCTGCTTGACGAAACTTTCCAGCATCGAGCGCGACAGCTTGCCGGCCATTTGCTGCTCAAACTCGCCGATGGCACCCACCAAAGTAGAAGAGGCGAGGCTGGCGTTGCCGACCGGCGTGCTGATCTCATGGGCGACACCTGCCACCAGGCTGCCGAGCGATGCCAGTTTCTCGGCACGCATCAAGCCTTCCATGGCAGATTTCAATTCGAAGGTTCGCTCCGTGACCAGCCGCTCCAAATCATCATTCAGGCGCCGCTGGGCTTCCTCGGTTTTCCGTCTTTCCGTAATATTTTCCACGATCGTCCATTTATAGTGTTCGCCATCCAGCCCGGGAACCAGAACGGTGGTGGTCGACACGGGGACCCGGGAGCCATCCTTGCACCGATATTCCTTTTCATAGGCCGGGATGAGGCCGGTTTCGCGCAGTGCGCGCAGTCGATCTGGTTCGATATCCAGATATTCGTCAGGGATCAGATCATAGCAGGTCAGCTTTTTAATCTCTTCGAGATCGTAACCGACGATATCCAGGAAGGCGGCATTGACCTCTAGATACCGGCCGTCCATGTTCTGAAGATTGATACCGAATGGACTGAGGGTGAAGAGAGCACGCAATTTCTCCTCTCCGGCCCGCACGATCTCCTGACGGCGCAACTGTTCGGTAATGTCATGCTGGACGCCAAGAACCCCTTTGACCTCGCCAGCTTCCGTGATGAGAGGTACCTTGTCAGTCTCGAACCATCGAATCTTTCCGTCTACTGCAGCGTATGAGCTGATCTGGTCCAGAATAGGTTGCGCAGTTGCAATGACTTGCCGGTCATCCTCGACAAGCGTCTTGGCATTGTCCCGCCAAATCATGTCGGCGTCCGTCTTGCCCACGATGTTGCCTGGATCGCCCTGTTCGGCGTCTTTGGCAAACTGCCGGTTCGATCCGATATAGACGGAATTCCGGTCCTTCCAGAAAACGCCTGACGGGATTGTGTCCAGTACCGACCGCAACATTTGCTGTGAGTCGCGTGCTGATTTTTCGCTTTCCAGGAATTCGGTGACATCGTGTTGAACGCCCAAGATGCCGATGACGTCACCATCCTGATCGAGCAACGGAGTCTTGGCAACATTCACCCAACGGACGCTGCCGTCGGGTTTCACAAAGAGCGCGGTGCGCGGTGCAGCCGGCTGCTTGCTGGCGACCAATTGCCGATCTGTTGCAAGGATGGTCTCGTTCTCTGCCAATTGCTCCGGGCTATGCCCACTCAATTGATCGTAGTCGGTCTTGCCGACAACCTCAGCCGGGTCGGTAAAGCCGTTGTCCAAGGCAAACTGGCGATTGCACCCAAGATAGACCGAATTCCTGTCTTTCCAAAAGACGTGAGATGGCACGGCATCCAGCACGGCCTGCAGCATGCGCCGAGATTCGCTGGCCGCCTGCTCAGCCTCGCGCAGATCGGTGACGTCGTGAACTGAGGTTAGAAGGGCTTGTTCGCCAGCATATTCGAAAATGCGTCCCCACAAGATGCATTGCCGTCTATCTCCGCCATGC
Organism: Dongia sp. P2_B8; assembly: GCF_056404715.1. Classification (NCBI taxonomy): domain Bacteria; kingdom Pseudomonadati; phylum Pseudomonadota; class Alphaproteobacteria; order Rhodospirillales; family Dongiaceae; genus Dongia; species Dongia sp. P2_B8. The sequence continues at coordinate 324,878 of NZ_JBFUDM010000001.1, forward strand.
CGGCTGATTTGCACTGGCATCGAACGCACTTCGCCATGGGCGCGCACTTGCCGCAGCATTTCATTGCGTTCGGCAAGGTCGACCCAGATGGAAAGATCGACGGTCGTCTTGCCGATCACGTCGGTGCGTCGATAGCCGGTAATCTGCTCGAACCCCGGATTGACGTCGAGAATGCGACCACTATCCAAGGCGGTGACCAGAATGGCATCCGGCGACTGCAAGAGGACGCGTGACAGAATATCCTCGGATTGCCGCAGGCGGGAGGCAACACGATTGCGTTCGGTAACGTCGGACGCCATGCCGAGGAAACCTGTGACCTGGCCGCGGGCGTCACGAATGGCGGTGACAGAGAGGAGGGCGGTCAGGCGACTGCCATCCTTGCGAATGTAGGTCCATTCGTCCTCATTGGCTTCACCGGCCAAGGTCTTGGCGATAAAAACCTCGAAGCCAGGGGCGATACTGCGTTGCATGTGATCTGACAGGATCTTTGCGCGCGCGATGACTTCTTCCGGATCATGAAACAAAATCGGACCGGTTTTGTTGACCAGCTCAGCCGCCTGGTAGCCAAGCATCTTTTCAGCGGCCCGATTGAAGAAGGTGATCTGACCATCGACGTCCGTCGCAATGACTGCATAAGCGGCGTTTTCGAGGATCGCCGCTTGGAGGGCGGAAGTTTCAGCCGCCTGCTGCTCCAGCGCGATTTTCTGCCGATTGACCGACGTCAAGGCGAGATAGCTGCACAATCCGCGTGTCAGCGCTGAATCGCTTGGTTTCCACGGTCGCGGCTTTCCGGTCTGCTCGAGGCTGAGCAGGCCGACATCTTTGCCGGATACCCGGATCACATGTTCGAGGACGGCCGTGATTCCCTGCGGCCGCAGATAGCTTTCGCGGACACCCTCAAGTCGCTGATCAGTCAGGGCGTCGTCGCTGGCAATCTGCGTGGCATTGCGCAGGATGGCGAGCTCCTCGGTGACATCGCTGCCCGATATCGCAATCTCGGCACAGAAACTGCGGGTCGTTCGGTCATAGCGCGCGATGCTGCGAAGCATGGCCTGATCGGGATCCAGCATCCAGACACTGATGTAGCGGACATCTGTCAGCCCGAGACAGCGTTCGCAGATGAGGGATGCGACCGCCTCGACATCGCCATTCTGAATGGCTGGCAGGCGTGCCAATTCGGCCAGAAATGCCACCGTCTCGGCGGAGACGGCGTCGGGCAGGCTGGAAGTTGTGGGCGCGGTGCTCACCGCCATCTCTAATGTGCGGCAGCAGGGAGAAGGAGATTGACGTGCGTGCCGCCGCCATCACGATCCTGAATCATGATACGGCCACCCATCATGGTCATCAGGTGCCGACAGATGGTCAGGCCCAGCCCCAAGCCACTGGCATCCTTGGTCAGGACTTCCTGGCCGATCGAGAAGGGCTCATCGAGATTTTCCTTGATCGATTTGGGAATGCCTGGACCGCGGTCGCTGATCGAAATACTGAGCGCACCGTCGCTATGACCCCAGCCGATCCCGATCGTTTGCCCGCGCGGCGAATAGCGCAGGGCGTTGCCAATGATATGACCGAGGACCTTGCTGAGCGAGCTTCGGTCGAGGTCGCAATGCAAGCCCTTGTCGCCCGTAACGACGTCGAGCTTCAGCCCCATCCTGGTCGCTTCCGTCATATAGAGTTCTTGCTGATAGTCGATCAGCTCCTGGATACAGACCGGTTCCCAGACCAGCTGGCGCTTGCGCGCATCAAGCTGGCTGAAGTCGAGAATGTCATCGACCAGGGACGAAAGTCGCCGGCCGGCTTCCAGAATGTCTTCGAGATAGGCTTGCGGAATGGGGCGATGCTCGTTGACTGCGCGCAACGACAGTTCGCTGAAGCCGACGATGGCGTTGAGCGGGGTGCGCAGTTCATGGCTGACATTGTTGAGAAAGCGGGACTTTGCCAAGGCGGCGGCCAAGGCGGCCTCGCGCTGCTCAAGATAATCGATGTTGAGAATTTCCAGGTCGCGCGTCAGGCGTTCGAGGCGCTGATTGGCCTCCTGCAGCTGCCGCAGCCGATCGAAGGCGCGCAAGGCCGTGGCGACCGACGTGAACAGGCGCGCGCGCGACAATTCGGCTTTGGTTCGATAATCGTCGATATCGTAATCGCGGATGACATCATGCTCGGGCGCATAGCCCGGATGGCCGGTGCGCAGGATGATGCGCGGCACGATGAGGCCCAGCGTGTCGCGAATGGTCCGGACCAGGCGCAACCCGGCATCATCCGATTCCATGACGACGTCGAGCAGGATCACGGCGATGTCGTTGGGGGCCGCCAGGATGCGCTCAGCTTCGGCCGCCGAATGGGCGTGCAGGAATTTGAGGCTGCGCCCCTGGATGATCTCATTCCCAAGGGCAAATTCGGTGGTGAGGTGAACGTCCGGATCGTCATCGACGATCAGGATTTGCCAAGGTGCCGGACGCGTCGGGTCTTCGCCGAAATCGTCGTCGGAGTCCGCTTTCGTATCGCTCTGACGTGAGACCGCCGTATTCAAGGTGGAAACCCTGCTTTGACAATACGTTAGGCAACGTCGCCCGACCGAACAAATGTTGGTCTTTCATCACCTTGGCAAAAGAATGTTAACGCCAAATAAATGCCGGTCACGCATCGGGAGTAGTGGGAAATGGTACCTAGTGCGTGACGCTGCCGCAACGATCAACTACCCGGAACGCCTTTCGAGGTCGAATACTCGAAATGGAGCGCTTCGCCCGGATGGACCAACGGATGCGCCGCATGGGCAGCCATGGCTGCCTCCGAGAAGCCGCACAGGATGAGCTTCAATTTGCCGGGATAGGTAGCGATATCACCGATTGCGAAAATACCGGGCGCGCTGGTGGCGCAGTTCTGCGGGTTGACCGCAATATGGTTGCGCTCAAGATTGAGGCCCCATTGCGCGATAGGGCCGAGATCCATGGCGAGCCCGAAGAACGGCAGCAACGTGTCTGCATCCAGCCGGCGGATATCGCCTTCCAAGGTCGCGACATTGACGGCCGAGAGTTGGCCCGACTGGCCTTCCAGACTGTGCAACTGATAGGGCACCACCAGCTCGACCTTGTCGGTCTTGGCCAGCGCCTCCATGCGGGCAACAGATTCCGGTGCGCCGCGGAATTTTGGGCGGCGATGGATGACATAGATCTTCTCAGCGAGGTCGGCCAAGGAGATCGTCCAGTCGAGCGCCGAATCGCCACCGCCGGCGATGACGATGCGCTTGCCGCGGAAATCCTCGCGCCGCTTCACCAGGTAGAAGATGCTCTTGCCTTCATATTCGGCGAGATGATCGAGCGGCGGGCGGTTGGGGCCGAAGGCGCCGCAGCCGGCCGCCACGATCACGGCCTTGGTGTCGATCTTGGTGCCCGTATTGGTTTCCACCAGCCAGCGGTCACCTGTTTGGGTCAGCTTTTCGACCTGCTGGCCAAGATGATAAGTCGGGTGGAAGGGCGCTGCCTGTTCCTCAAGTTTCTGGATGAGGGCTGCGGCGTCGATCGCGGGATAGCCTGGGATGTCGTAGATGGGCTTTTCCGGATACATGGCGACACATTGGCCGCCGGTGCTCTCAAGCGCGTCGATGACATGACAGCGCATTTTCAGCATGCCGCATTCAAATACCGCGAACAGGCCGACCGGCCCCGCGCCGATGATCACGACATCGGTTTGCTGAACTGCACTCATGACACCCTCCAAAATTCCCCGATCAATCCCGCGGGGCATCCTTTAGCACATTGTAATCAATGGGCAAATCCAGCACTGCAATGGCCGTTGCGGTGAGGTCGCCGGGCGGCTACAAACCGACGCCATGAAGCCAGTCGCGCCAGATATTCTGCTCGAAATCACTCTCGCCGATCCGGACAAAACCGGACGGTTCGCGGGTCTTTTGGCGCAAATCGTCAGATCCGGCGATATTCTGGCGCTGTGGGGCGATCTGGGGGTGGGCAAGACCACTTTTGCCCGCGGCTTTATCAGCGCCCTCGCGGAGACCCAAGAATCGGTGCCGAGCCCGACCTTTACCTTGGTGCAGACCTATCCCGCGACCATTGCCGGCGCGCCGGCCGAGATCTGGCATTTCGACCTCTACCGTCTCAAACGGGCGGAAGAGGCCTATGAGGTCGGCATCGAAGAGGCCTTTGACAGTGGTGTTTCCCTGATCGAATGGCCGGACCGGCTGGGCTCTCTCTTGCCACGCAAGCGCCTGGACGTGACTCTGGCGCCCGGCAAGGATGCCGAGTCGCGCCGCCTGACCCTGGCGGGCGGAACGGAATGGGCGGCGCGCCTGGCATCATTGAAGGCGTCGCTGAGCGGGGGAGTTGCGGGGATATGAACGGATCGACGATGGCGGCCGATGCCGCAGCGCGCCTGGCACGGCGCGATGCGTTCCTGGCACAGGCCGGGTGGGGCAAGGCGGACATCCGGCTGCTGGCCGGCGATGCCTCGTTTCGCCATTACGACCGGCTGAACCTGAATGGCCGCACGGCCGTGTTGATGGATGCGCCGCCGCCGATGGAAAATGTGCGCCCCTTCATCCGTATCGGCCGCCTGCTCAAGGGCCTCGGCTTCAGCGCGCCGGAGATTTATGCCGAGGATGCCGAAGCTGGCTTCCTGCTGTTGGAAGATCTCGGCGACCAGACCTATACCCGCGAGCTCGATGCCGGCGGCAATGCCGAAGAGCTCTATGCGCTGGCGACCGATGCGCTCGTCGCGCTGCATGGGGTGATGCCGCAGGCGGAGCTCGATACGCTGCCGGTCTTTGAAGATGCCCGTGCGCTCCGTGAGGTACAGCTGGTGCTGGACTGGTATTGGCCGGCGCATTTCGGCGTCCCGGCACCGGACGATGTTCGTGCCGACTTCGTGGCCGCGTGGAACCAGGTGTTGCCACAACGCGAGAAGGCACCGAAGAACATCGCCTTGTTCGATTTTCACGTCGACAACCTCCTCGTTCTCAAGGACCGCAAGGGGATCGCTGCCTGTGGCCTCCTTGATTTCCAGGATGCGGTGCTGGCGCCAGTGACGTTCGATCTCGTGTCCCTGCTGGAAGACGTGCGGCGCAATGTGCCCTGGGATCTGATGGACCGGATGATCGAGCGCTATCTCGCGGCCAATCCGGCACTCGATCGCAATGCTTACATGGCGGCCTATGCGATCATCGGCGCGCAACGCAACACCCGCATCGCCGGCACCTTCGCGCGGTTGTTGAAGCGCGATGGCAAACCCTGGTACCAGCGCTTCATGCCGCGGGTATGGGAACTGATCGCGCATGACATTCAGCACCCGGTGATGGCCCCGGTTGCCGCCTGGTATGCGCGGCATCTGCCACTTGCCGACCGCGTCGCTCTCAAGACCGAATAGAGGATGTCGATTTTGCCCAACTCCCACGTCAAAGTGCCGCGTACCGCCATGGTCATGGCAGCCGGTTACGGCACAAGGCTGCGGCCCTATACCGACACGGTTCCCAAGGCGCTGGTGCCGGTGCTGGGCGTGCCGATGCTCGATGTCGTGCTCAACCGGCTGCAGGCGGTGGGGGTAAAGCGGGTGGTGATCAATCTCCACCATCTAGGAGAGAAGATCCGGGACCATCTCAAGGGTCGGCGCGATCTCGACATCGTCTATTCCGAGGAAAGCGAGATATTGGAAACCGGTGGCGGCATCGTCAAAGCGCTGCCCTTGCTGGGCGATGAACCGTTCTATGCCGTTAACGCCAAGATCATCTGGCTCAACGGCAAGACCGATGCGCTGGAAAGGCTCGCGGCGAACTGGGACGATGCGCGCATGGACGCGCTGCTGCTGTTGCAGCCAACGGTGTCTGCCGTAGGCTATGACGGCAAGGGCGATTTCACCATGGACCAGGAAGGCCGCGTGCGCCGCCGCAACTCCTGGGCCGTGGCGCCGTTCCTCTATGCCGGCATCCAGATCTGCCATCCGCGCCTGTTCCGCGATCCGCCGCAAGGTGCATTTTCGACCAATGTCGTGTGGGACCGGGCGATCGAGGAAGACCGCCTCTTCGGTCTTCGCCATGACGGCGAGTGGTATCACGTCTCGACACCGCAGCACCTCCTTGATGTCGAGCGGCATTTGAGCTTCCACGGCATCAGATTCTAGGCCAAGCTCCCCTCCCGGAATAGGTGGGCTCATGGGGTTGTTCGACCGCGATTCGCGCATTTGCTGCATTCCGACCGGCGTCAGCTTCGTCGATGCGTTGGCGTTCGGATTGCTGCGCGAAACGGCGGGCGATCCGCTCAGCCTCAGTGCCATCACCATCCTGCTGCCCAATCGTCGTGCCTGCCGTGCGGTGCAGGAAGCGTTCCTGCGCTTGGGGGCGAGTGGCGGTCGCGCTCTCATGCTGCCGCGCCTGATGCCGCTCGGCGATCTTGACGAGAGCGAGCTGGGCCTGCAGGGCATCGCGCTCGATCTCTCGTTGGGCGAAGGCCTCGGCGATGAATTGCCGCCTTCCATGCCGGCCATGCGGCGGCATCTGCTCTTGGCGCAGTTGGTGCAGAAGGCAGCGGCGGCGACCTTGCCGGGCGGTGGCGACATRTCGTTCGACCAGGCGGCACGGCTTGCGGCCGAACTTGCGCGTCTTCTCGATCAGGTCGAAACCGAGCGGCTTGATTTTGCCGACATCCGCAATCTGGCGCCCGAGGAACTGGCCGCGCATTGGCAGCTGACCCTCCAGTTTCTCGATATCCTGCAGCAGAATTGGCCGGAGATTCTCAAAGGCGAAGGCGCTGTCGACGCCGCGAAGCGCCGCAACATGCTGCTGGAACGGCAGTGCCGCCTGTGGCGTGAACGGCCACCGCAGCATCCCATCATTGCGGCGGGTTCGACCGGCTCGATCCCCGCCAGCGCCGATCTCATCGCCACCATTGCCGGACTGCCGCAGGGTCTTGTGGTCCTGCCGGGCCTCGACAGCACGGCGGACAATAAGATCTGGGACGAGATCGTCCTGGATCCTGCCCATCCGCAATTCGGCTTGGCGCACTTGCTGGATCGACTGGAGATCACACCGGATGCCGTGTGGTCGTGGCCGCATACCCTGCCAGAGGGACCGCAGCGGTCAGCACCGCCGACCCGCAACCGCATCGTCAGTGCCGCTTTGCTGCCGGCGGACGTGACGAGCGATTGGCCCGCCATCGCCGATGCCTTGAAAAAGCCGACGGGAATAGCGCAATTGGCCTGGCACGACGTGCAGCGCATCGATTGCCGCACGGAGCAGGAAGAGGCTGGCATCATCGCCTTGAGATTGCGCGAGGCCGTGGCGCAGCCGGCGCCTTATCGTGCGGCGCTGGTGACGCCAGATCGTGGCCTTGCGCGCCGGGTCGCTGCGGAACTGCGGCGCTGGGGCATTGTCATCGATGATTCCGCCGGCACGCCCTTGCCGATGACAAGCCCTGGCCTGTTCTTTCGCCTGATTGCCGAGGCCATGGCGGAACAGCTGGCGCCGGTGCCGCTTCTGGCCCTGCTGAAACATCCCCTGGCGGCGGCTGGCCTGCCACACGCGACCTTTCAGCAGCAGGTACGCGTGCTGGAGCGCAAGGTTCTGCGCGGGCCACGGCCCGCACCGGGTTTGAACGGTTTGGAAGAGGCTTTTGCCGCGGCCGAACTTCATGAAGGGGCGGATCGACAGGCCGTGCGCGCGATCCTCGACCGGCTTACCGATTTGCTGTCGGCGTTTGCGGATTGGCATCAGCCTATGCCTTTGGCCGACAGGCTCTCCGCGCATATCCGCCTCGCCGAAGCCTTGGCGGCGCGGCCGGAAGGGGAGGGCAGTCTTTTTCTGTGGCAAGGCGAGGCGGGCGAGGCGCTCGCCGGTTTTGCGTCTGAGATGTTGCAGGCAGCGCGCGGCATGGCATCGATCGATGCGGCCAGCTACGCGGCGCTGATCACAGAATTGATGACCAGCGTCGACGTGCGGCCGCGCTTTGGCCTGCACCCACGCCTTTTCATCTGGGGCCCCTTGGAAGCGCGCTTGCAACAAGTCGATCTCATGGTGCTGGGTGGCCTCAACGAAGGTATCTGGCCCGGCGATGTGGCGATCGATCCCTGGCTCAGCCGTCCGATGCGGCAAAAGTTCGGCCTGCCCTCGCTGGAACGCAAGATCGGTCTCGCGGCCCATGACTTCCAGCAGGCATTGGGTGCACCGCGCGTGGTGATGACGCGCGCGCAACGCGTCGGTGGCAAGCCGAGCGTGCCGTCGCGCTGGTTGCTGCGCCTTGACGCTTTCCTCCGTGCCTTGGGCATCGTCGAGCCGATCGATGGCCCCAGCCAATATCGCGGTTGGCAGGCGCGGCTCGATTGGCTGACAGGTGTTGCTGCGATCGGCCGTCCGGCACCGAAGCCTGGCGCCAGATACCGGCCGGATCGGTTGCCGGTCACCGACATCGAAAAATGGATGCGCGATCCTTATGTGCTGTATGCGCGGCGCATCCTGAAGCTGAAGCCGCTCGACCCCTTGGATCAGGATGCCGGTGCGGCCGATCTTGGCAATCTGTTCCATGGCATTCTCGATCGCTTCCTGCGGGACAACCCGCTGCCATTGCCGCCGGATGCTGAACCGCGGCTCATCAAGGTGGGTGAGGAGGAATTCCAGCAGCATATGTCGCGACCCGCCGTCTGGGCGTTCTGGTGGCCGCGCTTTTGCCAGATGGCAAGCTGGTTCGTTGCGGAAATGCGTGCCCGTGAAGGCAATCTTGCGCGCATCGTGACGGAGAGCACGGGTGAGATGATACTCGACAAAGTGTCGCCGCCCTTCACGCTCACCGCCAAGGCAGATCGCCTGGATGTGCGGCGCGATGGCGCACTGGTGATCATTGATTACAAGACCGGCCGGCCGCCCAATCCGCGCGATGTTGTCCTTGGTTTCTCGCCGCAACTGCCGTTGGAGGCCGCGATCGCCTGGCAAGGCGGTTTTAAAGACATTCCAGCAACGCTGGTTGCCGGGTTGGAGTTCTGGCACCTCAAAGGTGGCCGCGATGGATCTACAATCGTACCCATCAAGGATCCAGAAACGAAATCCGATGCCGACCCGATGGTGTTGGCTGATGACGCCTATCAGGGGCTCATGGAACTGGTGCAGTATTATAGCAGCGACGATGCCGCCTACATGGCAGCACCTCGTGAATCCTTTGCCCTCGTCTTCAACGATTATGCCCATCTCGCCCGTTATGCCGAATGGTCGAACGAGGGCGAGGCATGACGGCGGGCACATCAGAATCGCCGACCGCGCTTGCTACCCGTGACCAGCGCCGCGCAGCGGATCCCGCTTTGTCGACCTGGGTCTCGGCGTCTGCCGGTTCCGGCAAGACCAAGGTGCTGCGTGACCGTGTGTTGCGGCTGCTGCTGGAAGGGGCAAGGCCGGAGCGCATCCTGTGCCTCACCTTCACCAAGGCGGGTGCGGCGGAAATGGCGAACCGTGTTGCGACCACCTTGGCGGAATGGGCCTCGATACCGGATGCCGATCTCCAGAGACAGTTGCGGGAACTGGTCGGTATTGATGTCGGCCTGACCCCGCTCAAATCGCGTGCGCGTGGTCTCTTTGCCAAGGTGCTGGATGCACCGGGTGGCATGCGGATCGAGACCATCCATGCCTTCTGCCAATCGCTGTTGCGCCGCTTTCCGCTGGAAGCGGGGATCGCACCGCATTTCCGCCTGATTGAAGAGCGGGATTCGGATGCGCTGCTGTTCAATGCACGCGAAGCGATGCTGAGTGCAGCAAGGACGGGCACCAATCCTGCCTTGGCCGCGGCTCTCGGGCATCTTGCCGAGCGCGCTGGGGAATTCACCAGTGACCGGGTGCTGGGCGATCTCCTGGGCCAACGCGCCAAGCTCATTGCCCTGCAGCGGCGCATGGGCGGCATTGCTGGCTATCGCCATGCCCTGGCGCGCCTGCTGCGCATCGATCCGGACAGCAGCCGCGAAACGATCCTGTCCAAGGCGGTGATCGAGGCGGCGTTCGATGGTACAGCGTTACGTGCCGTCGTTGCGGCTCTGCTGTCGGGCTCGGAGACCGATATCAAGCGCGCCGATGTGATGGCGTCTTGGTTGGCCGGGGCCGTTGCCGATCGCGCGGCGAGTTTCGATGCCTATGTTGCTGTGTTTTTCACCAAGGAAGGTGACGTCCGCAAGAATCTGGCGACGGCCAAGGCGGTCAAGATCATGCCCGATGCCAAGGAAGTCATGGCGCGGGAGGCCGAGCGGCTGACCCAGATCGTTGCGCAACTGCATGCTGTCGAGATTCTGGCCGACTCAAGCGCCCTGATGACATTGGGTCTCGATCTTATGGAACGGTTCCGAGGCCTGAAGGCGCTGACGGCGGCGCTCGATTTCGACGATCTCATCCTGACCACGCGCGATCTGCTGGCGCGGCCCGGGATTGCTCCCTGGGTGCTCTACAAGCTCGATGGCGGTATCGATCATGTGCTGATCGATGAGGGGCAGGATACGAGCCCGGTGCAATGGGATATTCTGAAGTCTCTCACCGAGGAACTCATCTCCGGCAAAGGTGCGGAACGACGCGCGGAGGCCAGCAAGGTTGCGGAGAAGCCGCGCTCGATCTTCGCAGTCGGCGATTTCAAGCAGTCGATCTTCAGCTTCCAGGGTGCTGAGCCGCGCGCGTTTCTGGATGCGCGAGATCATTTCGATACGCAGTTGACGCGTCCGCATGACAAGACGGACACCAGGACACCGTTCGAGAACATCAAGTTGAATGTCTCGTTCCGCTCCAGCCCCGCGATCCTGTCCGTCGTCGACCGGGTCTTCGCCGGCGATGCCAGCCAGGGCGTGATGGAGCCAGGAGCCGGGCCGATACAGCATTTGGCATCGCGCGGTGGTGCGGCCGGCCTGGTCGAGGTCTGGCCGCTTTCCATTCCCTTGGATGCCACGATCCCGTTGCCCTGGGCGACGCCGGCCATCGATCCCAATCCGACAGATCCAATCACGCGACTGGCTGCTGCCATCGCCGGGAAGGTAGCGGCGCTGATCCGCAGCAGTGAGATCCTGCCGGCGCGCGGACGGCCGATCCGTGCCGGGGATATCCTGGTGCTGGTGCGTTCGCGCAACGCCTTCGTGCCGGCTTTGGTGAGGGCCTTGAAGGCGCAAGGGGTTGAGGTTTCCGGCATCGACCGGTTGAAGTTGCTATCCGAGCTTGCGGTGCGGGACATTCTCTCCTTCGTCGATTTCCTGCTGTTGCCGGAAGATGATCTCAATCTGGCAGCCTTGCTGAAGTCACCGCTCATTGGCTTGGATGAAACCGAATTGTTCGACCTTTGCGTGGAGCGCGGAACCTCGAGCCTGTGGGAGGAGTTGGGCCGGGTAGCCGCCAAGTCACCACGTCACCGCGCCATTCATGATCGCCTCAGCGATTACCGCGCACGTGCCGACCGGTTGACCCCCTATGAATTGCTGGCGGATCTCCTCTCCGCGGGCGGTGGACGCAAGCTTCTGTTCGCACGTCTTGGCCTGCAGGTCGGCGAGGCGATTGACGAACTCCTCAACCTTGCTCTTGGCTTCGAGCAGAACAACGCGCCGTCGCTGCAAGGCTTCCGGCATTGGCTCGAGGTCAGCGAGGCGGAAGTGAAGCGCGAACTCAGCGACGATGGCGGCGGGCAGGTGCGGATCATGACAGTGCACGGCGCCAAAGGGCTGCAGGCGCCGATCGTCTTCGTTGCTGAACAAAGGCGGCAGAAGCCGAACCGGCCGGGTCTCTTCTGGCTGGGCGAAAGGATGGATCTGCCGGCGTTGGAAATTCCCGTCTGGGTCGCACGGCGCGAGCTCGATGTTGAGGTCACTGCCTCTGCACGGGGCGAAGTTGACCGGCGCGGGCAGGAGGAGGAGAATCGGCTCCTTTATGTGGCGCTGACACGCGCTGAAGATCGGCTCTATGTGTGCGGCTGGCGTGGCGACCGGAACTCGGCCCAGGCGAGCTGGCACGATCATGTGTCGGACGCGCTCACTGACATGTTGCGGCTGGGTGATCCTGGCCTGCGCCAGGGCGCCAGCGATTGGCGTGGCGAAGAAGGGTGGGATGGCGATTGGCTGCAGGTGACGACGCCGCAGCAGGACGCACCACGCGACATGGCGGCGAAATCCGGTTTGCCGCTCGACCTCACATTGCCCTACCTGGATTGGGCATTGCAGCCGGCGGAAGCTGAACCCGATCCGCCGCGCCCGCTCATTCCCTCGCGCCCCAGCAGCGAGGCCGGAACGGCAGAGAGCGGCGGTCCGCTGCTCTCGCCCTTGGGGCGTGATCAGGGTTTCCGCTTTCAACGCGGCTTGGTCATTCACAAGCTCTTTCAATTGTTGCCCGATCTGCCTGTCGCCGAACGGCGCAGCGCGGCGCGGCGTTGGCTCGGCGCCATCAACCGGCCGAGCGGATTGCTGGCGACGGATGCCGCCTTGGACGAGTTGGTGGCCGAGGTCATGGCCGTTCTCGAAGATCCGCGATTCGCCCATGTCTTCACGCCTCTGTCGCGCGCCGAAGTACCGATCGTCGCTGAATTGCTGGGAAAAGACGGACGCAGCCAGGTCGTCAGCGGGCAGATCGACCGGCTGCTGGTGACGGCAACCGACTGCCATATCGTCGATTTCAAAAGTAACCGACCGCCAGCCATGCAGCCGGAGCAGGTCTCAAAACAATATCTCCGGCAGCTGGCTCTTTACCGCGCTGCGATCATGGGAATTTATCCAAACCATACAGTCTCTTGCTATCTGCTTTGGAGCGCCGAGCCACGGCTGATGGCGATCCCGGATGCGGCTCTGGAGAGTTATGCGTCCTGAGCAGCCCTGCCGATTTGTGCGGTTGCCTCACCTTGACGCTGCCTCCAGGCGTCCATAGATTCACCCCATACGAAGCTTCACTAATAAGCATCGTTCATGTGTAGAATTGGACGGCCGATACTCTTGGCAAGTCCTTTGGGAAGGAAGACGGGATGAGCACGACCCACGTTAGCGACGCGAGCTTCGACACCGACGTCCTGAAGTCCACGCAGCCGGTGCTGGTCGACTTCTGGGCGGAATGGTGCGGCCCGTGCAAATCGATTGCACCGGCGCTGGAAGAGATCGCGCAGGAATTGGACGGCAAGCTGAAAGTCGTGAAGGTCGACATCGACCGCAACGCAGCGACGCCGAAGAAATATGGTATCCGTGGCGTGCCCACCTTGATGCTGTTCAAGGACGGTCAGGTTGCGGCCACCAAGGTCGGTGCCGAACCGAAGCGCAAATTGCTCGACTGGGTGAACTCGGTCATCTGACCGCGCATCCATCGCGATCGACAGCCCCGCCCGGCCCTGCCGCGGCGGGGTTTTCTTTTGCCGGTTGCCGGTCGGTGGCGTCAGGCGCAATCTAGTGTCTGCACGGATGTGCTGCAAAATTGGGACAGGCCATGCGTTGTGCTGCCTGCGCTGTCGAAAACAAAGCGGGACGACAATTCTGCGCTGCTTGCGGCGCAGCACTCCCGCGCGCGTGCGTTGCATGCGGATTTGCCAATGACAGCGGCGATGCCTTTTGTGGCGGTTGCGGCCGCGACCTTCGCCGCCAGACACCGGTAACCGAGGAGGCGGCGGAACGACGTCCGGTCAGCGTCATGTTCGTCGATCTCGTTGGTTATACCGCGCTGGTGCAAAGGGTCGACCCGGAAGAGACCCATGCGCTGCTGGCCCGCTTCTTCGCCATGGCCGACGAGATCATCCTGCAGTTCGGTGGGCGCATCGACAAGCATATGGGCGACAATGTCATGGCCCTGTTCGGCGCGCCGGTGGCGCATGGCGACGACCCGCAACGTGCCGTCAGCGCCGCGCAGGCCATCCACGAGGCGATGCCGGGCCTGTCGGCCACAATCGGCCAGGAACTGTCAGTCCATATCGGCGTGGCAGTGGGCGAGGTCCTGGCAAGTGGCCTGGGCAGCGCCGCGCACAGCACCTATACGGTCGTCGGTCAAGCCGTCAACCTCGCCGCCCGGCTGATGGAACTGGCTGGCTCGGGCGAGACCCTGATATCGTCGGAAATCGCCCAGCACCTCACCCAAAGCCATGAGACCGAAGCGTGCGGCGAACAGATGATCAAGGGGCTGCCGAACCCGGTCGCGGTCTACCGTGTGGGCGCACCGCTGGTCGCCCAGAAGGGCCACCGCCCCATCGTTGGCCGCCGGTCCGAGATTGCCCAGATTGATACGATGCTGTCTGCCTGCCGGAACGATAGCAAAGGTGCTGCGCTGCTGATCCGGGGTGTCCCCGGAATCGGCAAGTCGCGGCTGACGGAAGAAGTGATACGCCATGCCCGCCGACGCGGCTTCCATGCGATCGTCGTGCGTATTCTCGATTTTGGTGCCGGCGCCGAGCGTGATCCACACCGGCAATTGGCCCGCGCCCTGGTGGAAGTGTCCGGCGGTCTTGACCATCTCGATCCATTGCAGCTGGCGCTGGTTGCATCTCTCCTTGATCGGCCGCTCGATCCAGACCAGCAGCGGCGGCTGGAAGCAATGAGCCACGCGAACCGTCATGCCGTCCGGGCCCAGGCGCTGGCTGCCTTGCTAATTACTGCGGCAGCGAAGCAGTCCATGCTGGTGGTGATCGAAGATATTCATTGGGCCGATGCCAATTTCATGGCGACCCTGGCCGTCATAGCGGATTGTGTGGCGGCAGCCTCTGCCATGCTGCTCATGACCAGTCGTATCGATCCGGATCCGATCGATGCCAGCTGGCGTGCCAATCTGCGCGTCGGTCACGTTATCACGATCGACCTGGCGCCGATCTCGGAAGGCGAGGCGCTGGAGATGTCGCGGCATATTGCTGTCACGCTCGACGAATTTGCCCACCATTGCGTGGCGCGGGCGGAGGGAAATCCGCTCTTTCTCGAGCAATTGCTGCGCAACCGCTTGAGCGGGGATGCCGACGACCTGCCGGATTCGCTGCAGAATGTTGTGCTGGCGCGCCTCGACCAGTTGCCGGAAAGCGAGCGCGCGGCATTGCAGGCGGCCTCCATTCTGGGGCAGCAGTTCAGTGGCGCGGATCTGGCACGACTGCTGGACCGCGCGCATGTCGATGCGACCTCCATGCTGCGGCGCCAGCTTCTGCGCCCGGTGCCGGGCGGCTTCCTCTTCGCTCATGCGCTGATCCATGATGGGATCTACTCCGCGCTGACCCGGGAGCGCCGTCGCGCGCTCCACCGCAAGGCGGCAGACCTTTATGTGGCGGAGGACCCGATCCTCCATGCCGAACATCTCGACCGGGCCGAGGTCGAAGAGGCGGCCGATGCTTATCGCCGCGCCGCCGAGCACGAAGCGTCGTTCCATCACCTCGATCGCGCCGCCCGGCTGGCAGCACGCGGCTTGGCCCTTGCGCGCAGCGCACGGGATCGGTGTCAGCTGGGCCTGGCCGCCGGACGACGCCACCTCGACATCGGCGAGGCGCAGATGGCGCGCAATGCCTTTGAGATCGCGCTGGGCGCCGAACCGGAACCACTTGATCGCTGCTGCATCTTGATCGGCCTGGCTGCCTGCGACCGGCAGTTAGGCGACATCGAGAAGGCCCTGGCCTGCCTCGCCGCGGCCGAGCCGATCGCTACTGCCGAAGACCAGGCCGCCCTCCTGGCCGAGATCAGCTATCTCCGCGGCAATCTCCATTTTGCACGCGGCCTAGCGGATGATTGCCTGGCTGCACATACCGTGGCACTGGACGCGGCGCGGCGGGCAGGTCAACCGGAATGGCTGGCGCGGGCGGAAAGTGGGCTTGGCGATGCCTATTACCTGCAGGGCCATTATGGGCTGGCACAGCAGCATTTCAGAGCTTCGGTCGAGACCGCAGAGGCGGCCGGCCTGCTGCGCATCCTGCCGCCCAACCGCGGCATGATCGGCAATTGCCATGTCTTCTATTGCCGGTTTGATGAGGGCCTGAAAGATGTCGAAGCCGCACGCCTTGCCGGTCTTCGCGTCGGCGATCGCTTTGGCGAAATGTTCGGTCTTGAATCTGCGGCCTTTATCCTGATGGCGGCCTGGCGTTGGAAGGAGGCGGCGATATCGGCACGGGCCGCCATGAATCTCGCCATCGAGATCGGCGCGAGGCGCTACGAGTCCATTACCGCCATCATCCTGGCGATGAGCCTGATGGATGCGGGCGAGGTGGCGGAAGCGGAGGCACTCTCGCAACGTTCCGAAGCGCTATCGTTGGAAACGGGTGTCGGTTTCGCCGGCGCCCTGATCATGAGTATCCGCGCCAATATCCTGGGCGCGCAACCGGCGGCGAACGAGGCGATCAACCGGGGCGAGGATCTGTTGCGCCAGACCAACATGGCGCACAATCACATCTTCTTCCGGGGATTTGCGATCGATTGGGCGATGCGCGTGGGTGAATGGGACCGGGTCGAACGCTATGCTGGCGATCTTGCGCAATTCACGGCAGCCGACCCGCTGCCCTATGTCGACATGATCGTCGACCGGGCGCGCTTGCTGGCACGGTTATCGCGCAACCCGTCGGATGGCAGGGCCCGCCAGCAGCTCGCGACGCTGGCTGCGTTGGCAAAGGAACAGGACTTCCGGCTCAGCTTTCCGGACTGACGCTCAGTCGTTCTCGGCGAGCACGGTGCCGGCCAGATAGAGCGAGCCGCAGATGAGCACGCGGCGCGGTTCAGTGCTGCCGCCATGGGCATCGACCAGGGCGCGCAAGGCGGCCTCGACGGAGTGATAGCCTTGGCTCAGCAGCCCGACCTCGGCGCCAGCGGTGACGCAATCCTCGACCGACAGGCTGGCGTGATCGCCTGGAATGGCGACGGCCGCCATATCCTCGGCATGGGGCGCCAACTGCTTCAGGAAGGCGACCGGGTCCTTGGTGTTGAGCATGCCGAAGATGAGATGTGCCGGCTTGCCGTCCTGGGCACGCCAATCGGCCAGCATAGCGGCGATGACCTCGCCGGCTTCGGCATTATGCCCACCATCCAACCACAATTCCCATTTGCCGTCTTTTGGGAGCATGTCGACCAGTGGGCCTTTGACCAGGTGCTGCATGCGTGCGGGCCAGGTGACGTTGCGCAGGCCCTCCGCGATATGAGCGTCGGTGATCTTGAAACCATCGAGGACCGCCGTGGCGGCGATGGCGCAACCGGCATTGCGGAACTGGTGCCGGCCGGCAAGGCCGGGTGCCGGATAGACACGCGGACCGCGGCTGTCGGTGAAGCGCAAGGCATTCTTCAAATCGCCGTCGCACTGCCATTCGCGCCCGAAGCGATGCATCGGCACGTTGAGTTCGGTGGCCTTGGCCTCGAACACGGCCATAGCTTCATCGGGCTGCGGCGAGACGATCGCCGGGCGGCCCTGCTTCATGATGCCGGCCTTGGCCTTGGCGATGAGCGTGAGGGTGTTGCCGAAGAACTGCATATGGTCGAAGGAGATCGGCATCAGCACGGTGGCGATCGGCTGGTCGATCACATTGGTGGCATCGAATTCGCCGCCCACGCCGGTCTCCAGCAGCACGATATCGGCCGGTTCCCGCGTAAAGGCGAGGAAGGCCGCCACGGTCGTGATCTCGAAGAAGGTGATCGGCACGCCGCCATTGGCATGCTCGCATTCTTCCAGCAGCGAAATCAGCAAATTCTCGTCGATGAGCTTGCCGTTCAAGCGGATGCGTTCATGAAAGCGCACCAGATGCGGCGAGATATAGACATGGACGCGGTAGCCGGCAGCTTCCAGGATCGACCGCAGGTAGGCGATGACCGAGCCCTTGCCATTGGTGCCAGCGACATGGATCACCGGGGGCAATTGGCGCTCAGGGTGCCCCACGGCCGCGAGCAGGCGCTGCGTCCGCTCAAGCTCCAGGTCGATGAGCTTGGGATGCAGCTTGGTCAGACGTTCGAGAACGATGTCGCTGGTCGGACTTTTCGCCATGAATTTTAGGCCGCAGCCGGCCTCTTGGTCAGCAGCGAGATGACACGGCCGATCTGCTCGCGCAGGTCCTTGCGCGCAATCACGAGATCGATGATGCCGTGTTCGAGCAGATACTCGGCGCGCTGGAAGCCCTCGGGCAGCTTCTCGCGGATGGTTTCCTCGATCACGCGGGCGCCGGCAAAGCCGATCTGGGCGCCGGGCTCGGCGATCTGTATGTCACCCAGCATGGCGAAGGAAGCTGAGACGCCGCCCGTGGTGGGGTCGGTCAGCAGGACGATGAAGGGGAGGCCGGCTTCCTTGACCTGGTCGACGGCGATGACCGAGCGCGGCATCTGCATAAGCGAGAGAATGCCTTCCTGCATGCGCGCGCCACCTGACGCCGGGACAGCAACGAGCCCGGCCTTGCGGCTCACGGCGAGGCCCGCGGCAGCCACCAGACCTTCACCCACCGCCATGCCCATGGAGCCGCCCATGAACTCAAAATTGAAGGCGGCTACCACCACGTCGGCCCCGGCCATGGTGCCATAGGCGACGACGATGGCATCCTGCTCCTCGGACTTGGCCTGCGCCTCCTTGAGGCGGTCGGCATAGCGCTTGCGGTCTTTGAACTTCAGGGGGTCGATGGCGACCTTGGGCAGTTCGATGCGCTCATACTTGCCCTCGTCGAACATGAGTTCGAGGCGCGTCTTCACATCGATGCGCATGTGATGGCCGCAATGGGTGCAAACGCGCTGATTGGCGTCAAGCTCGCGGTGGAAGATCATCTGGCCGCAGGCCGGGCATTTGTCCCACAGATTTTCCGGGACATCGGTCTTCTGGACCAGCTTGCGGATCTTCGGCCGGACGAAATTGGTGAGCCAGCTCATCTTGTTGTTCTCCGATCAGGCCAGTAACGACTTAAGCCCTGGCGGCGCGGACGCCGGCGGCGAGGCTCTTCACAAGGTCAAGTGCTGCCTGGGCAGCGTGCGGTCCGGGCTTGCCGTCGCTGCCGATCTCGGCGGCGATCTTGTTGACCACGGCGGAACCGACCACGGCAGCATCCGCGACCTTGGCAACCGCCGCAGCGCGTTCCGGCGTCGAGATGCCAAAACCAACCGCAATCGGCAGATCGGTGTGGCGCTTCAGCCTGCCGACCGCAGCGGTGATATCGACGTCGGATGCCGTGCGGGTGCCGGTGATACCCATGATCGAGACATAATAGACGAAGCCTGACGTGTTGTTGAGCACTGTCGGCAGGCGCTTGTCGTCAGTCGTGGGGGTGGCAAGGCGGATGAAGTTCAGGCCGGCCTTCAGCGCCGGCAAGCACAATTCGCTGTCTTCTTCGGGGGGCAGGTCGACCACGATCAATCCGTCGACCCCGGCGGCATTGGCGTCCTTCAGGAATTTCTCGACACCATAGGAATAGATCGGATTGTAATAGCCCATGAGCACGATCGGCGTCTTCTGGTCCTTGGCGCGGAATTCGCGCACCAGGCTCAGCGTCTTGGGCATGTTCTGGCCGTTCTTGAGGGCGCGCAACGACGATGCCTGGATGGCGGGGCCATCCGCCATTGGATCGGTAAACGGCATGCCGATCTCGATCACGTCGGCCCCCGCATTCGGCAGGCTGAGGATGATTTCGCGTGACACTTCGTAAGTGGGGTCGCCGGCAGTCACAAACACCACCAGGCCACCGCGTTTCGCCGTTTTCAAATCGGCGAAGCGGCGTTCGATCCGCGTGCTCATAGTTTCGTTCCCAGACGTTCGGCAACGGCAAAGATGTCCTTATCGCCGCGACCGCACAGATTCATGATGATGATATGGTCCTTGGGGCGGGTCGGCGCCAGCTTCTGCACATAAGCGAGAGCATGGGCCGGTTCCAGGGCCGGAATGATACCCTCGACCTTGGCCAGCATCTGGAAGGCATCGAGCGCCTCCAAATCGGTGGCTGAGACATATTTCACGCGCTTCATTTCGTGGAGCCAGGAATGCTCGGGCCCGATGCCCGGATAATCGAGGCCAGCCGAAATGGAGTGTGCGTCGATGATCTGGCCGTCACCGTCCTGCAGCAGGTAGGTGCGGTTGCCATGGAGCACGCCGGGGCGGCCGCCCGTGAGCGAGGCGGCATGACGGCCGGTCTCGACACCATCGCCACCGGCTTCGACACCAATGATCTCGACCTCGCGATCATCGAGGAAGGGATGGAACAGGCCGATGGCATTTGAACCGCCACCGATGCAGGCGACCAGCGTATTGGGCAGGCGGCCTTCGGCCTCCAGTATCTGCGCCTTCGCTTCGACACCGATGACCGACTGGAAGTCGCGCACCATGGAAGGGTAGGGATGCGGGCCGGCAGCTGTGCCGATGATGTAGAAAGTGTTCTCGACATTGGCGACCCAATCGCGCAACGCCTCGTTCATCGCATCTTTGAGCGTTGCCGTTCCGCTATGCACCGGAATGACTTCGGCGCCCAGCAGCTTCATGCGGAAGACGTTAGGCTGCTGGCGGGCGATGTCGGTGGCACCCATATAAACCGTGCAGGGCAGGTTGAAGAGCGCGCACACGGTCGCCGTCGCCACACCATGCTGGCCGGCGCCGGTCTCGGCGATGATGCGCGTCTTGCCCATGCGCTTGGCCAGCAGGATCTGGCCCATGCAATTGTTGATCTTGTGCGAGCCGGTATGGTTGAGCTCGTCGCGCTTCATGTAGATCTTGGCGCCACCCAACTCACGGCTGAGGCGTTCGGCAAGATAAAGCGGGCTCGGCCGGCCGATATAATGGGCGCGGTAATAATCCATCTCTTGGGCGAATTTCGGATCGATCTTGGCCGCGTTATAGGCCGCCTCCACCTCGAGGATGAGGGGCATCAGCGTCTCGGCCACGAACCGGCCACCGAAGATGCCGAACCGGCCATGTTCATCCGGCCCGGTGCGGTAGGAATTGGGAGGGGTGGCGGCGGCTGTGCTCACGGGATCAAAGCTCCGAAACGCGGGGAAAATCGGGTCAAAACAAGTAGATTCGCTCGAAGGGCGCAATCAACCATAGCAGCGGGCAAAGGTCAAAGCCCTAACGCCACCCGCAGAGCCCCTCAGAGGCTCTGCGCCAACGCTATGAACTCTTTGATTTTATTTATATTTTTCTCGCCAGGGCGATCCTCGACCCCAGACGATGTATCGACCGCAGCGGCCCCGGTTCGCGTCACCGCCTCCCGGAGATTGCCGGCATTGAGCCCGCCGGCCAGCATCCAGGGCAAATTGAAGCTGTGGCCCTTGAGCAACGCCCAATCGAAGGAGAGGGCATTCCCGCCCGGCAAGGCGTTGGCCATGGATTTGGGCGGCTTGGCATCGAACAGCAGGCGGTCGGCCACCGTTTCGTAATCATGCGCGGTGGCGATATCTGCAGCGTCCGCGACGCTCACCACCTTCATCACCGGCAGGCCGAAACGGGTCCGGATCTCAGCCACCCGCGCCGGCGTTTCATGGCCATGAAGCTGCAACAGGTCGAGCGGCGCTGCGGCAAGAATGCCGGCAATGACCTCGTCGCTCACATCGACGATGAGACCGACCTTGGTGACGCTTGACGGCACCAGCTTGCCCAACTCACCGGCCAGCGCCGGCGTCAGGTAGCGTGGGCTCTTTGCATAGAAGTTGAAGCCCACCATGGAGGTACCGGCATCGATCGCCGCCGCTACTGTGGCCGGTGTCTTCAGACCGCAGATCTTGACATCGACCGGCATCACACGGTCTCCGAGACGAAGCGGGGATAGGCCAGCACGAAGAGCGTCACCTGCACCGCCATATAGGCGAGCGAAATGAACGATGAGAGAGCGCTGAAGGCAAGCGGTGCCGCCTGCAAGAGACCGAGGCCGGCAAACAGAAGCGCCAGCAGGGATTGTGCGGCAAAGGCCGGGAACGCCAGGATCATCAAGGCAGCGACCAGCCGCCCACCCTGGCCCTTGGTCCGTGCCCAGGCGGTCTTGTATGGCATCGGCGCATCAAGGGCGATGCCGATCCAGGCTGGTGACAGGCGCGTGAAAAGCGCCAGATAGCCAACCACCATCACCAGCATCGAACCGAATAAGGCGATCGTCGCCAGGCCGACCAAGGACAGCACGATGCTGATGACCAGGGAGGCGCCGAAAGAAATCGCCACCAGCATCACCATGACCAAAGCAAACTTCAGATGCCGCAGGCTGAGGCTGAGGCCGAGACCCGGTACTGCCACGTGCCCCATCGTTATCTGGCGGATCCAATTGACGCTGAAGACGGAGATCACAGCGATGAGACCCAGGCTCGACAAGGTCATGCGCAGGATCATGTCGAGTAGGACTGACGGGTCCGCACCGACACCTTTTCGCAATTCCTCATACATCGTGGCCTGGGTCGCTTCGAGCCCGTGGAACAGCAAATAGAGGGGCACGAAGGGTATGATTCCCAGGCGCAGCAAATCATCCCGTTCTGCCCAGACACGGCGACAGGCGGCAATGGCCAGGGGAAAGGGCTGCAGATATGGCTGGCTTGGGCGATTCATGGGCGCAACGGGATTCTTGCAAGAGTGTTGGGCAACGATGGTCAGGCCTTGGCCCCAAGGGCGGTGTCGATCTCAAGGCCGATGCGGCAGGCAGCTTCGCGCACATCGGCAGCCTGGGTGATCGGTCGACCGATCACGAGATAGTCGGCACCTGCCTTGGCAGCATCGCCTGGCGTGCGAACGCGTTTCTGATCGCTGCCCGCTTGCTTGCCGCTGGCTGCCCAATCGGGACGCACGCCCGGCACCACCAGCAGGAAATCCTCGCCGACTTCGCGCCGCAGCGCCTCGATCTCATGGGGTGAGCAAACCACGCCATCGAGACCAGCGCTGCGGGCCAGCAGTGCCAGCCGCTTGACCTGGTCGCTGACTGGCGCGTTCTGGCCGACAGCACCGAGATCCTGGTCGTCGAGCGATGTGAGGACGGTAACGCCGACGATCTTGGGGCGGCGTACCTTCAACGCGTCGGCGTTCTCGGCCGCGGCATCGCGCGCTGCCTGCATCATGGCGCTGCCGCCGCCGGCATGGACAGTCACGATATGCGGCTGCAAGGGCACGATCGCCCGCAAGGCGCCAGCCACGGTATTGGGAATGTCGTGGAGTTTCAGGTCGAGGAAGATCGGAAAGCCGGTCGCGGAGATGCGCCGATAGCCCAGCGGACCATTGGCCAGAAAGAATTCCAACCCAAGCTTCACGCCGGCCACGGCGCCATCCAGACGATGCGCCCAATCCACCGCTTCGTTGACGGAGACGGTGTCGAGTGCCGCCAGAACTTGCCCTTTGCTGCCCACGCTGGATCTCCTTGACTGTAAGCCCGTTGCCGGGTCATCCCGGCTGGCTTTTAACCTATAATATCGCCAGCGTCACCCGGGGCGGCGGCCGGGGTGGCGGATTGACGCGGATTTTCAGTATTTTAGCCTCCGCAGTGGCTGTGAAACCAGCCTTCCAACCGCTGCCGCAAGACGATAAGCTCTGCCCGAACAAGGCCTATGGTGCGCAAGATGCAACTGACCCAGTTCTCCGACTATTCGCTGCGGACCCTGATCTATCTGGGGCTGCGGCCAGATGAACTGGTCACGATCGAGGAGATCGCCGGCGCCTACGGCATCTCGGAAAGCCATCTGACCAAGGTCGTTCATAAGTTGGGGAAGCTCAACATCATCGACACGGTGCGCGGCCGGCGTGGCGGCATGCGCCTCAATCTGACGCCAGCGCAAATCAATATTGGTGCGACCGTGCGCCTGACCGAGGGCAATCTCACCATCGTCGAGTGCTTCGATGTCGAACACAATACCTGCCCGATTGCTCCTGTGTGCGGCTTGACGGGCATCTTGCACGAGGCACTGGAAGCTTTCATGAAGGTGCTCGACCGCTACACGCTGGCCGATGTCCTCAAGAACCGGCCGGCCTTTGCCGCCTTGCTGGCGATTCCCATCGCCGATCCCGGCAAGCGCCGCGCGGCCGGACGCGCCTGACGCCCCATTCAGACATAGATACGCATGTCCTTCCGTCGACCCCATCTCGCTAGGAACCCTTGATGCAGAAATCACCGCTCCCGACGCTGGCCGCTTCTGCATCCAGCCGAATGGCGATCCTGGCCCTCGCCGCGTTGTTGACAAGCTGTGCGACTCCCATCCGCACCGTCGACCGGCCGAGTGCGCCTTTGCCCTGGTCTGCGGCGATTGGCCGGTTGGATGCAAAGGATGGGTCCTGTTCGGCGACGCTGATCCGTCCCGACGTGATCTTGACGGCCTCGCATTGCCTTTACGGCCGCGGCAACGCCACCAAGATCACCGACTTCACCTTTACCCCGGCATTGGATGTCGGGCGCGAACGGTTGAAGCCGGTCAAGGTTACGACAGTTCTCGCCATGGGTTGGCCGATCACGCCGGATACCAGCGGCAAGCTGCGCGGCGCGCCAAAAGACGATTGGGCGGCCTTGCGCATTTCACCGCCGATCGACTATGTGGCGCCACTTCAGGTCGAAAAGCTGGACGTCAGCGGCATCTACCAGCGCATGAAGACGGGCAGCAAACTGTCGCACGCCGGCTATGGCGTCTATGGCGCTTTTTCCGGCAAGCGGTTGCAGATGCGCGACAATTGCAATCTCATCCGCGATGCCGAAGAAATCCTGGAAACGGGTCACGACGTCATCGTCAACAGCTGCGACGTCATTCCCGGTGATAGCGGCGGACCCATCCTGCTCACCGATCCCACTGGCCAGCATCATGTGGTGGGTGTCGTGACCAATTTCTGGGGTGCCCATGGCGGCAAGGATTTCTCCAGCTTCGGTCCGGCGTCCGTCTATTTCGCCGACAAGATCGGGGCGGATACCACAGCCAAATCGACACCCTGAGCGATGTCGCGGGGCAGACCTTCCAGCCGCCTTGGCCTCATCGCCCTTTTTCTGGCGGCCTGCCTTGCTGGATGTGCTGCGCGGCAGCCGGCTGTGCCACCCACCGTCACAGCGCCGGCGCCCATGCCCTGGACGGCCGCCATCGGCAAACTGCTGGTCGATGGGGCTGATCCTTGTACTGCCATTCTGGTGTCGGCGGACGTCATCCTGACGGCATCGCATTGCCTGCATCAATTGGCGGTGCCGGCCGATCCCGCCAGCTTGCACTTCGAACCCAATTTCGGGGCTAAGCCTGACCTGCAGGCGACACAGGGGATAGCACTCCGCGCGCAGGGCGGTGCCATTCACGATGGCCGCCTCAAGGGGTTGGAACAGGTCGCGGCGGACTGGGCCCTGGTCGCCATCAGCCCGGCCGTGACCAAGGTGCTGCCAATCCCGCTCGCCCCTCTCACCTCTGCCGACATCCGGGCACGGCTGGCGGGTGGTGCCAGGCTGTTCACCGCCGGCTATGGCTATGGCAGCATGAAGTCGCTGAAGCAGCATAGTCACTGCACGATCGTCGAACCCATGGACGCCATGCCGGTCTACGAACAGAGCGTGCTGGTAACGACCTGCATCATCCGCCTAGGTGATAGCGGCGGACCGGTGATCCTGCTGGATAAGGCAGGCAGGCCCAGCCTCATCGGTGTTTTTGCCGCCTTTGGATTGAACGCGAAGACCGGCCTCTCCTATGCCGTCAACGTGGCCAGCGTGGCGCCCTATCTCAAGGACGGGCTGATCAGCGCCCTGCCAGTTGACGCTGCCCTTGTGACTTTGGCGGACGTGGCGGTCTTTTTTCCCGACCCGGCCGAGCTCCCGGTGCGGCCCCGTCCGGATGGCTTTGGCGCCAGGCGCGATTGACTCTTCGCCGCAAGCTGTATACAGCTTAATCAACCTTCTGAAACAACGTAAGAAACTAGGCGCTGCGGGGAGCTGATCCAGCGGCGTTGCTGGGGAGACTGACGGTGCCGCGCAATCCTCGTTACGACATCCTGTTCGAACCCGTGAAGATCGGGCCGGTGACGGCCCGCAACCGCTTCTATCAGGTGCCGCATTGCACCGGCATGGGATACGACCTGCCACACTCCGTATCGCGCCTTCGGGAACTGAAATCGGAAGGCCGCTGGGGCGTCATCAATACCGAATATTGCTCGATGCACTGGTCGTCGGAAGATGCGCCCTACCGCCTCTGCGCGCTGTGGGACGAGAACGACGTCAAGACCCAGTCGCTCACCGTCGAAAAAATCAAGAAGCATGGTGCGCTCGCTGGCGTTGAACTGTGGCACGGCGGCAATCACAGCCCCAACCGCTGGAGCCGCGAAACGCCGATGTCGCCCTCCGGCTCCAGCCAGCATGCGGTCTTTCCGATGCAGAGCCGCGCCATGGACCGGGAAGATATCCGTAATGTCCGCAAATGGCAGGTGCAGGCCGCCAAGCGGGCCAAGCGCGCCGGCTTTGACATCGTCTATGTCTATGCCGGCCATGGCTATCTGCCGTTCCAGTTCATCACCCAGCGCTGGAACCAGCGACGGGATGAATATGGCGGATCGATCGAGAACAGGTCGCGCCTGCTGCGCGAGATGATCGAGGATACCAAGGAGGCGATCGGTGATAGCTGCGCCGTTGCCGTCCGTCTCGCGGTCGATGAATTGATGGGCCCGGACGGTGTCCAGGCAGCGGAAGAGGGCGAGGCTGTCATCTCGCTGCTGGCCGAGTTGCCGGACCTTTGGGATGTCAACGTCTCCTATGTCGACAATGACTCGCTCTCCTCGCGCTTCGGCGCCGAGGCGCATCAGGAAAAATTCACCAGCTTCGTGAAAAAACTCACCACCAAGCCGGTGGTTGGCGTCGGCCGTTTCACTTCGCCCGATACCATGGTCGACCAGGTAAAGCGCGGCATCCTCGATTTCATCGGCGCAGCGCGCCCTTCCATCGCCGATCCGTTCATCCCGCTCAAGATCGACGAGGGGCGGGAAGACGATATCCGTGAATGCATCGGCTGCAACATCTGCCGCGCCCAGAACAATTCCGGCGTCCCGCTGCGCTGCACGCAGAATCCCACTATCGGCGAGGAATATCGCCGCGGCTGGCATCCTGAGATCATGAACTCGAAGAGCGGTCATGGCGACGATCCGGTGCTGATCGTCGGTGCCGGTCCCGCCGGCCTCGAATGCGCGATGAGCCTGGCGAAGCGTGGTTACGACGTGGCCCTGGCCGATGCATCGCGCGAACTTGGCGGCCGGCTTAATTTCGAGCCGAAACTGCCGGGCCTGTCCGCCTGGGCGCGGGTGCGCGACTATCGCCTGGGCCAGATCGCCAAGCTGCCGAACGTCGAGATTTTCCGTGAAAGCCAGATGGACAAGGCAGCGCTGCTGGAGTCCGACTATCGCCACATCATCCTGGCAACCGGTGCCGCCTGGCGGCGCGATGGGGTCGGCCATAACGTCTATGTGTCGGTCCCAGGCATGGATGCCGCCAACGTGCTCAGCCCCGACGACATCATGGCGGGGAAGAAAGTGGCTGGTCCCATCATCGTCTATGACGATGACCAATATTACATGGGCGCCGTCATTGCCGAGAAGCTGCGCCTCGAGGGCCATGACGTCACGCTGGTGACGCCGGGCACCGATGTCGCCACCTGGTCGGTCTTCACCGACGAGCAGTTCAAGACCCAGGCCAGGCTGATGAAACTCGGCGTGAAGCCGGTCCTCACCCACAAGCTCATCGGCTGGCAGGGCGATCACGGCACTTTCGCCTGCAACTATACCGGCACGGAAAAGCGCATCGTCGCTGCAACGTTGGTCAGCGTCACTTCGCGCATTTCCAACGATGCACTGTTCCTGGAATTGAAGGCCGATGAGGCGGGTCGCGCCCAGGCTGGCATCGTGACGCTCAAGAATATCGGCGACGCCGACGTGCCGGGTGCCATCGTGCACGCGGTCTATGCCGGCCATAAAGCGGCGCGCGAGTTCGGCGAGGCGATCGATCCCGATCAATTCCCGTTCAAGCGCGAACTCGTGTTTGTGAAATAGAGGGATCAAGGCCATGTCACGCGAAGCCACCAAGCGCCGCGAGCGCCGCCCGGTCCTGACCGGCCCCCGCCAGATGCCTTTCGGCAAGGTCGTCAACCGCTATCCGCCGATCGCGTTGCTCAGCGCCGACGAACTGGAATCGATCCATGTCGCCTCGCTGCGCCTGCTGTCCGAAATCGGCATGGAGGTGATGCATGACGAAAGCCGCAACCTGCTGAAGGCGGCGGGTGCCACGGTCGATGAATCCAATCAGCGCGTGCGCTTCGATCCGGCCATGATCGAGGAAAAGATCAAGACCGCGCCCTCCAGCTTCACCTTGCAGGCGCGCAATCCAGCGAAGAACCTCCATATCGGCGATGGCAGCATGATTTTTGCTGCGACCGGCGGTCCGGCTTTCGCCCACGATATCGAACGCGGCCGGCGCGCCGGCAATTACCAGGACATGTGCGACTACATCAAGGTCGTGCAATCACTCAACGTCATCCACCAGGAAGGCGGCTGTCCCTGCGAACCCACCGATCTGCCGGCGGATTCTCGGCATCTCGATTTCTATCTCGCGGCCATCAGATACACCGACAAAAACTGGCAATGCTGGGCGCTGGGCGGCTACCGGGTGGAAGATGCCATCGACATGCTGGCGATCACGCTGGGGCAGACGCGTGAGCAGCTGCGTGCCAATCCGGCGACCCTTACCATCGTCAATTCAAACTCTCCCCTGCGGCTCGATATCCCGATGGGCGAGGGGCTCTGCGCCATGGCGCGCGCCGGCCAGCCGGTGGCGATGACGCCCTTTACGCTCTCCGGTGCCATGAGCCCCGTGACCATCGCCGGTGCCTTGGCACAGCAGAATGCCGAGGCGCTGGCACTCATCTCGCTGGCACAGATCGTGGCACCGGGTGCTCCGGTGCTCTATGGCGGCTTCACCTCCAATGTCGATATGCGCACCGGGGCGCCTGCTTTCGGGACACCGGAATATGCCAAGGCGCAGCTGGCCTCGGGCCAATTGGCGCGGCGCTATAACGTGCCGTTCCGCTCGTCCAATGTGACGGCGTCGAACTGCGTCGACGTGCAGGCTGCCTATGAAGGCGGCATGTCACTGTGGAGCACGATCATGGGCGGGGTCAGCCTCATCGAGCATGCGGCAGGCTGGCTGGAAGGCGGTCTCACCGCCTCGTTCGAGAAACTGATCCTGGATGCCGAGATGCTGCAATTGATGCGCAGCTTCCTCGATCCTCTCAAAGTGGATGAAGACAATCTGGCTTTCAGCGCGATGCAGGAAGTGGGACCGGGCGGGCATTTCTTCGGGGCGCAGCATACTCTCACGCGCTTCGACCATGCCTTCTACGAACCGATGCTGTCCGATTGGCGGAATTTCGAGAATTGGTCGGAAAGCGGCGCCAAGACCGGGACGGAGCGCGCGCATTTGATCTGGAAGGATCTCCTGCGCACCTATGAAGAGCCGCCCCTTGACCCGGCCGTGGCGGAAGAACTTGAAGCGTTCGTCGCCAGGCGCAAGACAGAGATCCACGCGCGCAGCTAGGTGGCCCGGACGCGTGCCAGGAAGGTCTGCACTTCCTGGCGCAATTGACCGGCGAGTGTCGACAGGTCGCTTGCTGAATTGAGCAACCTGCCAGCAGCATCACCGACCATGCCGGAGGCCTGCGTTACCGCCGAGACGTTCATCGAGACTTCGTTGGTGCCATCGGCCGCCTGCTGCACGCTGCCGGCGATCTCCTGCGTCGCAGCACCTTGCTGCTCCACGGCGGCGGCGATGGCGCTGGCGATCTCGCTGATCTTCTGGATCGTGCTGCTGATGCCGTCCATGGCTTTGACGGCGTCACTGCTCACCCCTTGAATGGATGAGATCTGATTGCTGATCTCACCGGTCGCTCCCTCCGTCTGATTGGCGAGCGCCTTGACCTCGGAGGCGACGACCGTGAAGCCTTTGCCGGCATCGCCGGCGCGGGCCGCCTCGATGGTGGCGTTGAGGGCCAGCAGATTGGTCTGGGCAGCGATGCTCTGGATAAGGCTTACCACCTCGCCGATACGCTGCGCCGCCTGGGCCAGGCTCTTGACGGTGGCGTTGGTGCGGTCCACGCCAGCAACGGCGTCCCCGGCAATCTGCGTGGAATGCGTGACCTGCCGTCCGATCTCGGTGATCGAGGCGGCAAGCTCTTCCGCCGCCGCAGCAACGCTTTGCACGCTGCTGGTGGTTTCGGCCGCCGCGGCAGAGACGGCAATCGCGCGCTTATTGGTTTCTTCCGCCGTGGCCGACAAGCTGCGCGCGGAATTCTGCATGTCGGTGGCGGCATTGGCGACCGAACTCACGATGCCGCCGACACTCGTTTCGAACATGTCGGCCATGCTGTGAAGTGCTGCCCGTTGCTCGTCGGCGGCGCGCGTCTTGGCCCGGTCCTGTTCTTCCGCCAGCCGCTCCATCTCCAGCGCATTGTTCTTGAAGATCGTGACGGCTGCCGACATGGCGCCGATTTCGTCGCGCCGGCCGGCGCCGGGAACCACGATGCTCTTGTCGCCATCGGCCAGCCGCTTCATGGCGCCGGTCATCGCGACCACCGGCTTCGAGACCAATTGGCGGATGAGGAGGCCGAGCAGGATCAGGATGACGACGACGGCAATCACGGTGGTGATGATCGCCGTCTCCCGGAACTCGGTCAGGCTGGCATAGGCCTTATCCTTGTCGATGGCGAGGCCGACATACCATTTCACGGTGGGCAGGCCAGGGATCGGAAAGAAGGCGAACAACCGCTTCCCCTCGGCCAGCGAGACCTCGTTGATGCCGTCCTTGATGGTTGGTGGATTGCCGGGATAGACCTCCGACATCGGCTTCAACGTCCATTGCTTGTCCGGATGCGCGATGACGACGCCCTCGCCATTGACCAGGAAGGCATAGCCGATGCCGCCGAGATCGAGGCTGTTCACGATCTCGGTCAATTTGCCGATATCGAGATCGCCGCCGACCACGCCAACTTCCTCGGCCGCGCGGAACAAGGGCGTGGCCACAGTCACGATCAGCCCGCCGGTCGAGGCATCGATATAGGGCTCGGTCAGCGTGCTGGCCTTGGCAGCTATGGCGTCCTTGTACCAGGGCCTCTGCCGCGGGTCGTAGCCTGCTGGCAGTTCACTGTCGGGCCACATGGTCATTTTGCCGCCGGTGCTGCCGAAATAGGTGAACATGAAACTGTCGCCGAGAACCTTCTGCTGGACGGTCCGGTCGACGTTGGGCTGGCTGTCGTCGTTGGCCAGCGTCTGGGCGACGTTCTCGATCAGCAGCAGGCGACCATTGAGCCAGTTGGCAATACTGGTTGCGGTGAGGCCGCCGACGTCGCGCAGATGGCCCTCGAGGCTGGTGCGGATGGCGCTTCGCTGCTGGAAATCGATGAACAAGGTGAATGCCACGAATGTGACGATCACCAGCGCGGACGCGGCCAGCAGAATCTTGTGAATGAATTTGAGGCTGAAGCCGGCCTTGCTATGCTTGGTTTCCAGCGACATCGAATATCCCCTCTCGAAATGCGTCTCGATTGCGGGCGTATTTGGATGGTCGTGCGCAGAATGAAGGTAGCGAGGATTTGATTAAAACTTTCATACTGTTGGCGGCTTTCACTCCTATCGCCCAAGTAATTCCGCTATGATCCAATCCCTATGAAGGACGCGCAGAGAGACCATATGGCGAACGACAACGAAGCTAACTCCCTTTCCGGTCGCGTGAAGCGCTACGCCAAGGTCGGCCGCGCGATGGGCGGCTTGGCGGCGCGTGTCGCGGGTCAGCGTTATCTCGGCATCAAGGTCGACAAGGCGGAACATGCCTCCGACCTCACGGCGGCCTTGGGTGGCTTGAAGGGGCCGCTGATGAAGGTGGCGCAGATCATGTCCACCATCCCCGATGCGCTGCCGAAGGAATATGTCGAGGAGCTGCGCCAGCTGCAGGCCAATGCACCGGCCATGGGCTGGCCCTTCGTCAAGCGGCGGATGGCGGCGGAACTCGGCCCTCAATGGCAGAAACGCTTCAAGGAATTCGGCCATGAGGCGGCAGCGGCGGCGTCATTGGGGCAGGTGCACCATGCTGTCTCGCTCGACGGCCGCAAGCTGGCCTGCAAGCTGCAATACCCGGACATGCAATCGGCGGTCGAGGCGGACCTCTCGCAGTTGAAGCTGATCTTCCGGCTCTATGAGCGTTACGACCGCGCCATTGCCACCGAGCATATCCATTCCGAGATCGCCGACCGGCTGCGCGAGGAACTGGATTACGAGCGCGAGGCCAAGGCCATGGCGCTCTATCGGCTGATGCTGGCGAGAGAGAAGGAGGTCCATCTCCCCGAACCGCTCCTCGACCTCACCACCAGGCGGCTTCTCTCCATGACCTGGATCGAGGGCGAGCCGCTGATGACCTTCCTGGAGAAGAAGCCGTCGGTGGAGCTTCGCAACAAGGTTGCCTACAACATGTTCCGCGCCTGGTACGTGCCGTTCTATGAATACGGCATCATCCATGGCGATCCGCATCTCGGCAATTACACGGTGCGGCCACAGAAATCGAAGGACGCCGGGGCCGTCAACCTCATGGATTTCGGCTGCATCCGCATCTTCGATGCGAAGTTCGTGAAGGGCGTCATCGATCTCTATTGGGCGCTGGAGCGCGGCGACCGGGACATGGCTGTCCATGCCTATGAAAGCTGGGGCTTCAAGGGCCTCAACAAGGAAGTGATCGACGTCCTCAACCGCTGGGCCAAGTTCGTCTATGGCCCGCTGCTGGAGGATCGTACCCGAAAGATCCAGGAAGAGAGCAGCGGCATCTATGGCCGCGAGGTGGCTGAGAACGTCCATGCCGATCTCCGCCGCCTGGGGCCGGTGACCCCGCCCAAGGAATTCGTCTTCATGGACCGTGCCGCCATCGGCCTGGGCTCGGTCTTCCTGCATTTGAAGGCCGAGATCAACTGGTACCAGCTGTTCCACGAGCTCATCGCCGACTTCGACGTCAAGGCGCTCGCCAAAAGGCAGAAGGCGGCGTTGAAGGAGGTTGGCCTCTAAATCCTCCCACTTTCATCCTTAAAGCCGCTTGTCTCATCTCGCATCCGCGGGCAATCTTGGCGCCGCTTGGGGTGGGGGCCGCGGGGGTGATGCGTGTCCCGATTCCCAAATATTAATTCAGCCGGTTCAACGGTTTAGATCCAGAGAAGATTGGGGAGCGCATGAAGATCGGCATCCTGAAGGAACGGCGCGCGGCAGAGAAGCGCTGCGCCGCCACGCCGGAGACGGTGAAGAAATATATCGGCCTTGGCGCCGAGGTGGTGGTCGAGACTGGGGCGGGTGTGGCCGCCTCGATCTCTGATGCCGCCTTTGAGGCCGCTGGGGCCAAGATCGCAGCCGATGCCGCCGCGACCGTGGCGGGGGCCGATGTGGTCCTCAAGGTGCAGCGACCGATGACGGCGGCCGAAGGTGCCGATGAACTGGCGCAATTGCCCAAGGGTACAACGCTCATCGCCATCCTCAATCCCCACGGTGCCAAGGAGCAGGTGGCGAGTTACGCCGCGGCTGGCGTCGACGCGATGGCCATGGAACTGGTCCCGCGCATCAGCCGCGCCCAGTCGATGGATGTGCTCTCCTCCCAGGCCAATCTCGCCGGCTATAAGGCGGTGATCGATGCCGCGGCCGAATTCAACCGCGCCTTCCCGATGATGATGACAGCGGCCGGCACCGTGGCGCCAGCACGCGTGCTGGTGATGGGTGCCGGGGTCGCAGGATTGCAGGCGATCGCGACCGCGCGGCGCCTGGGGGCCATCGTGTCGGCAACCGACGTGCGGCCGGCCTCGAAGGAGCAGGTGAAAAGCCTCGGCGCCACCTTTGTGGCCGTCGAGGATGACGAGTTCAAGCAGGCGGAGACGACCGCCGGATATGCAAAGCCGATGAGCGAGGCCTATCAGGCCAAGCAGGCGGCGCTCATCGCTGAGAACATCCAGAAGCAGGACATCGTCATCACCACAGCACTCATCCCTGGCCGCAAGGCACCGGTGCTGGTGACCGAGGAGATGGTGAAGTCGATGAAGGCCGGCTCGGTCATCGTCGATCTCGCGGTCGAGCAGGGCGGCAATTGCCCACTCTCGGAATTGGGCAAGGTCGTTGAGAAGCACGGCGTCAAGCTGGTGGGCCATGCGAATGTACCCAGCCGTCTTTCGGCGGATTCAACGGCACTCTATGCCAAGAACCTCCTTAATTTTGTGWCGCTGCTGATCGACAAAGAGAGCAAGCAGCTCAAAATCAATTGGGAAGATGAGATCGTCAAAGGCGTCGCCCTCACCAAGGGCGGCCAGGTGATCCATCCCAACTTCCAGGCTTAAGGGGATACTGCCATGGATGAAACAATAACGGTCACCGATGTCGCCGCTGCTTTGGCGCCGGCCGATCATGTACCTTTCGTGCAGCTCTTCACGGTCTTCGTGCTGGCCTGCTTCGTCGGCTACTACGTGGTGTGGCGCGTGACGCCCGCCCTGCATTCGCCCTTGATGGCGGTCACCAACGCGATTTCCTCGGTGATCATCGTCGGTGCGCTTATCGCTTCGGGTGCTGCGGCCTTTGGCATCAGCCAGGGCATGGGGCTGGTTGCCGTGGCGCTGGCCGCGGTCAACATCTTCGGTGGGTTCATGGTGACCTACCGCATGCTCTCGATGTTCAAGAAAAAAGAAACGCCGAAGCAGGGGGGCAAGTAAGTGAGCCAGAATCTCGCAGCCTTCCTTTATCTCGTCGCCTCGGTCTGCTTCATCATGTCCTTGCGCGGGCTCTCCAGCCCGGCAACGTCGCAAGGTGGTTTGCGCTTTGGCATCGTTGGCATGGTGATTGCGATCGGCACCACCCTGGCGCTGCCCAGCGTGGCCGGTTCCTCTTACGTCGGCATCATCGTGGCGCTGGTTATTGGCGGTGCGATCGGCACGGTCATTGCCCGGCGCATCCAGATGACCGCCTTGCCGCAGCTGGTCGCGGCCTTCCACAGCCTGGTGGGTCTTGCCGCCGTCGCCGTGGCCGCTGCTGCCTTCTATGCGCCGGTCGAGTTCCATATCGGGACACCGGGCGACATCCACCCCGGCAGCCTTATTGAAATGGGTCTCGGTGTCGCCATCGGTGCCATCACCTTCACCGGCTCGATCGTGGCCTTTGCCAAATTGCAGGGCCTCGTCTCTGGTGCGCCGCTCGTATTCAAGGGGCAGCATTTCCTCAATGCGGCCTTGGGGATCGCCATCGTGGCACTCATCGTGGCACTGATCCTCGGCCAGTCGCAGCCCTTGTTCTGGGCGCTGGTTGTCGTCTCGCTGGTGCTGGGCTTCCTTGTCATCCTGCCCATCGGCGGCGCCGACATGCCGGTCGTCGTCTCCATGCTCAACTCCTATTCCGGTTGGGCTGCCTGCGGCATCGGTTTCACGCTCTCCAACCCGCTCCTCATCGTCACGGGCGCGCTGGTGGGTTCATCCGGCGCCATCCTCAGCTACATCATGTGCAAGGGCATGAACCGCTCGATCTTCAACGTCATCCTGGGCGGCTTTGGCACCGATTCCGGTGGTGCCGCTGCAGCTGGGGGGGCAAAGGCTGCGGACCGTCCGGTGAAGGCCGGCAGCGCTGACGATGCGGCCTTCATCATGAAGAACGCAGCCTCGGTCATCATCGTGCCCGGCTACGGCATGGCGGTGGCGCAGGCCCAGCATGCTTTGCGTGAAATGGCCGATCTTCTGAAGAAGGAAGGCGTCAAGGTCACCTATGCCATCCATCCGGTGGCAGGCCGCATGCCGGGGCACATGAACGTGCTCCTCGCCGAAGCCAACGTCCCCTATGATGAGGTGTTCGAGCTCGAGGACATCAACCGCGACTTCGCGCAGGCGGACGTTGCCTTCGTCATCGGCGCCAACGATGTCACCAATCCGGCCGCGAAGACCGACCCCAAGAGCCCGATCTTCGGCATGCCGATCCTCGATGTCGAGCAGGCCAAGACCGTTCTGTTCATCAAGCGCTCGATGGCGTCGGGCTATGCCGGCGTCGATAACGAGCTGTTCTTCCGCTCCAACACCATGATGCTGTTCGGGGATGCGAAGAAGATGTGCGAGGATGTGGTGAAGGCCTTCGGGCACTAAACCTCGCCTTGCAACGTCTTGAAATTGCCATCAGCGGCTGCGGACCGGCAGGTCTCGCAGCCGCTTGTTTTTTGGCCGATGCGGGTCACCGGCCCATCATCTACGAACGCTTCGCTGAAGCACGGCCGGTGGGTGCCGGGCTCATGCTGCAACCGGCCGGCCTGCTGGCGCTGGAGCGCATCGGCTGCCGTACTGAGGTGGAAGCATTGGGGAGTCGCATCACGCGCTTCCGCGGATGGACAGCGCCCGACTGGCGGCAATTGGTTGAAGTCGACTATCAGAAGCTGCCTGGTGCGCTCTTCGGTCTTGGCATCCACCGCGCCTCTATCTTTGCCGTCCTGTTGAAGGCAGCGCGGCAGCGCGGAATCGTGCTGGAGACGGGCACTGAGATCACCGATGTCATTCCGTTGGCCGGTG
This sequence comes from Dongia sp. P2_B8, assembly GCF_056404715.1. Classification (NCBI taxonomy): domain Bacteria; kingdom Pseudomonadati; phylum Pseudomonadota; class Alphaproteobacteria; order Rhodospirillales; family Dongiaceae; genus Dongia; species Dongia sp. P2_B8. The sequence goes on from NZ_JBFUDM010000001.1 coordinate 361,253, forward strand.
GGCGCGTGCGGCCAGTGAGCCAGGATGGCCGCGCTTTGCCGGCAGCCGATCTCGTTGTTGATGCAAGCGGCGTCAATTCGCATCTCCGCCGCATGACCGGCGCAGTAAATCCGCCCAGTCCCTATCGTTACGGCGCCATCTGGGCGAGCCTGCCCAACACCGGCTTTGCCCGCGACATGCTGCTGCAACGCTATGTCGCCGCCCGGCACATGGTCGGCGTATTGCCGGTTGGTCACCTGCCGGACAAAGAGACGCCGCTGGTTACGCTGTTCTGGAGCCTGAAGCCGGAAGATCATCCGACTTTGCTTAAGGCCGGCTTCGAACCCTGGCGCGATCGGGTGGCGGCGATTTGGCCGGAAGCCGCAGCGCTGCTGGCGGGTGTCTCGGATTTTTCGCCATTCGCCCTGGCGCGCTATGCGCAGTTCACACTACGCAATCCGTTTGCGGCCGGTATCGTCTTCATCGGCGATGCGGCCCATTCGACCAGCCCGCAATTGGGGGCCGGTGTCACCATGGCGATGCTGGATGCTGCTGCCTTGACCGACGCCCTGGGGCGCAGCGTGGACCTGCCGACGGCACAGGCGGCCTACGCCGATGCGCGCGGGCGGCATATCCGCTTTTATCAGATGATGAGCCGCGTGCTCACGCCGCTCTTTCAATCGGATGCAAGGCTGCTGGCCGATCTGCGGGATATGGCCATGCCCTGGATCGATCATCTTCCCTGGCTGCAGCGGCGCATGTTCGAGACCTTTGCCGGCCTCGGCACGGGCTTGTTCACGGCGGCGAGACCTGACAATCTTGTGCGATGATCTACCGCAAGCCGGAACGTCTGCACATCGATGACGCCGTTGCCATCGTCTCGCCGTCCTGGGGCGGGCCGAGCGTGTTTCCGCATATCTACGATCTGGGCATTGCCCTGCTGCAGGCCTGGGGTCTGCGCGTTGTCGAATATCCGACGGCACGCATGCCGGCGGTGGAACTCGCTGCACATCCGGAGTTGCGCGCCGCCGATATCAACCGCGCCTTTGCGGATCCCGACATCAAGGCCGTCATCGCCTCCATCGGCGGCAATGACAGTGTGCGGATTCTGCCATACCTCGATCCAGCGGTGATCGCGGCCAATCCGAAGATCCTGCTGGGTTACTCCGACACCACGACCGTGCACGTCTTCTGCAATCTGCAGGGGCTTGTGACCTTGCATGGACCGTCGGTCATGGCGGGCATTGCGCAGATGGCAGCGATGCCGGAATACGCGATCCATCTCCGCGAGATGCTGTTCGTGCCGGCGGATCAGCATCGCTATCAGCCCTATGCCAAGTACAGCGACGGCTATCCCGACTGGCGGCATGCGGCCAAGGCGGGGCAGGTGAATGAGACGCAATCGCACGAAGGTTGGCGCCTGCTGCAGGGGCGCGGCACCGTCGAAGGCACGCTGTTCGGCGGCTGCATCGACGTGCTGGAAATGGTACGGGCGACCCCGTTCTGGCCGGCCCCCGATTTCTGGACCGGCAAGATCCTGTTTCTCGAGACGTCCGAGGAAGCGCCGTCGGTCGAAACGGTCGAGGCGATGTTACGCGGCTACGGCATGCTGGGACTGTGGGGCCGCGTTGCCGGCCTGCTGTTGGGCCGTGCCGCGCGGTACAGCGATGCCGACAAGCTGGCCCTCGAGCAGGCAGCACTCACGGTGATCCGCGACGAGTTCGGCCGCGCTGACCTGCCGATCATCGCCAACATGGATTTCGGCCATACTGATCCGCAGATGGTTCTGCCGCTGGGCGTCAAGGCGCGGATCGACTGCGCACCGTTGGCGTTTCAGCTGATCGAGAGCTGGCTGCGCTAGGTTTTCCGGAAGGGGTGCTTATTTGGCGCCGACGCGGCAAACACCAGGATTCGGTTGATGTGCGTCCCGTCATCGGAGAGCGGCAGGAACAAGGTTTCATCGCCGACCCAGCGGCCATCGGTCGAGACATAGGGCCGGTTGTCGTATTGCGGCATCCGCTGGCTGACCGTGCGGTCGTACCAGGAGAGGGCGTCTTCGAGGGAAGGGCCGAGGAAGCCTTCGATCACCGACTGGCCGGTAGGATCGCGGCCGCGGATCTCGACCTCCTTGGTGCCGACCAGGCGATAGACGTAGCGTCTGGCATCGTCGACCACCTCGACCAGGATGAGATGTGAAAGCAGGCGCGGAATGTCGACCGGGTCGAGATCGGCGCGTCGGGGCAAGTGGCCGTCCTGCCATTTCGCGCGCCAATAGCGATACATGTGCTGCACTTGCAGGCCGGCCTTCGCGAGCCAGACAGGCTCGATCAGCCCCGGTTCTTCCAGGCCCGGTTCTTCCAGGGGTGTCGCGGTCGCGTCTTTGTCGTGATCGGACATTGTGCCTGCCACCAATGGAGTGGGGATCGTGGCACGCAACCAGCCGGTCAACAACCGGGAAGCAGCTCAGGAGAATTCTTCGGTCAGGCTGGTCCGGCAGATAACCAGGATGCGGCTCACCGCAACACCGTCTTCGGAGAGAGGCAGGAACATCATCTCTTCGTCGTTGTAGCGGCCATCCTGGCTGATATAGGGGGAATCGTCATAGGCCGGCGCCATGGTCGCCGTGACCCTGTCGTAGAATTTGTGCCCATCGGCCACCGATGGCCCATAGAAGGCTTCGGCCACCGATTTGCCGGTGGGATCGTTGCCACGCACCTCGACTTCGCGTGTTCCGACCAGACGATAGACATAGCGCCGCGCGTCCGGCACGACTTCGACGATGGTGAGGTAGGGGAGGAGTTTGGGGATCTCGATCGGGTCGATATCCGCCCGGCGCGGCGGTCGGCCATCGCGACATCTGGCCCGCCAATAGGCATAGAGTTCGCGTATGACGGCACTGGCCGTCGCCAACCATATCGGCTCCTGATCCATCCCTATGTTCACGTCCACGCTCCCCAACGTGTTTTGTTTGGTGATTATCCCCTTGACGTACGTAAGCTTCGTTCTTATATTGTCTCATATAGGAGACGCCAAGATGAAACCCAAACCGCTAACGATCCAACAGTTCTTCGCCCGCTTCCCGGATGACGCGGCTTGCTTGGATCATCTAATGGAAGTTCGTTTTGGTAAGACCATTGAATGCCCCAAATGCTGGAAGAAGGGCAACTTCTCCCGTCTTACCAAAGTCCCGGCCTATAGCTGCCCGAACTGCGGCCATCATGTTCACCCGATGGTCGGCACCCCATTTGCCAAGTCTAGCACGGCTTTGCAGAAGTGGTTTTATGCCATGTACCTTTTTACCACCTCTCGGCATGGCGTTCCGGCCAAGGAACTGCAGCGCCAGTTGGGCGTGACCTACAAGACAGCGTGGCGCATGGCCCACGAAATCCGCAAGTACATGGGCGATGTGGACGGCACGGGCACTCTGTCCGGTCACGTCGAAGCCGATGAAACGATCATCGGTGGTCGCAATGACGGCGAAGGCCGTGGTACGGGCCTGCGCGGTAAGGCCATCGTGTTCGGCGCTGTGGAACGTGGTGGCGAGCTTGTGACTGCCGTTGTGCCGAACAGCCGCACTGAAACCTTGGAGCCGATTGTCGAAGCCCTGGTTCAGGCGGGCAGCACGATCTCGACCGACGAAGCTCCGGCCTATCGTGATCTGGGCAAGTCTTACAACCACGCCACCGTCAGCCATCGCGCCGACGAATACGTGCGTGGCGACGTTCACACAAACACAATTGAGGGTTTCTGGGCCATCCTTAAGCGGTCAATCCGTGGCACGCATATACACGTCTCAACCAAGCATCTGCCCAAGTATCTGGTCGAGTTTGAATTCCGCTGGAATAACCGCCACCAGCATCATGTGATGTTTGATCGTTTGCTTGCGGCGTTTTAGGCCTTTGACTGACCAAATAGGCCACTAACGACTATCCCAATCAGGCCAATCACAGATACCGCTGTGCTTCCGGCGATAATGCCAAGCAGTGTTTCCGGCAAATCTAAACAGCGAAGTCCATGTGCGACAATAATCAACGCAACCACTAAGCAGTAGCCAACAACAAACCAAAAGACTTTAGCCGCGTACGGCTCCATCATTTTGGCTTTGACTGTTTCTATGGTTCTCTCAGAAGCGAGGCGCGTAACCTCGGATTCCGCTGCGTTTGCTCTGGCAGATAACTTGGCGATTAACTCAACATATTCTTGATCACTTGCAGACAAAGCGTTGCCCGCCTGCGATCCTAGATCAACAGGGGCTTTCTCAATGATAGCAGGATCAAGCGACGGCTTGGGCTCGGCGGGCAAGTTCGTCATAGTGCCGTTTTATTGAGGCCTCATCAATGACGCTGTTCTTACCCTTTTTCGTATATGTTTCGAACCATGGAGTGCCCTGTTGGTGCGTCAGGCTAGACAATTGAATTGCACTCAGAGATCCATATCGACGCCAAACATGCTGGATAACCGCTCGTTCTGCATTTGATAGCTGTGAGCGATACGGTGGGGTATTGCGCTCTTTTCCTTTAAGAAAAAACCGCGCCATGTCGTCGTCGTCAGGCGTAATTTGTCGCCCAATAGGCTGTTTCCCAAAAAACTTTGTGTGGTCGTATAGATCACGGTAGACGGGGCCATAATCCCACGCCTCGACAGGCTCGGAAATCAATGGCGCATTATTGATCGCCAGATTCCAGCCATGAGCGATATACGCTAATTTCTGCAACTGCATTTGAGTGATGTTTTCGGCTGCGCCGGGCAACCCCAAGAACTCATTTGCAATCGCGGTCGCGCGGTGGGCCATAGAACACCTCGAAGCAATCGCAAGAGCACCAGATTCGGTCTTCAAACTGTAGATGTTAGATTGGACAAATACAGAACTTTGTCAAGAGAATCATTGAAAAGTAGTTCTATATTTAACTTTTTTCATTTTTAATTGTAGCTGGCTTTTTGCCCTTCGCCATAGCCTCTAGAAGCGCATCAAATGCCTCTGCGTCGCCCTCCGACTGATGATCCTTGGCAAAGCGGTCGAGCTTCTTGAGCTTCCGCGCTTCTTCTAGGCTGAGATGCTTACCTTGAGACATATTGTTTATTCTCTTGATCGCGCCAGATGGCGTCCACCTGAATCTTGCTGGTCATAAACTCTCTCCAGTTCGATCCAAAATTAAAAGCCTTAATGCTGTCAGCGGTAAGTCTTTCGGGGGCATCTTGAAATACCATCAGATAATTCAGTTGGTGCTCACCCCAAAAATGCGACGGAATAATCTTCCACAATGAATCGCCATTTTCCTTGGCCCATATATCCAAACGACCTTCAAATGCGTACTGGCGCATAAGTTTTGTTATTTCGAGTACCGCCGGAAAAACGCCCGGATCTTCTGGTAGATCGGCGGGGCGAGGCTCCCATTTCCCTTTGTAGGCACGCCATATCGCGTCCGAGAGCCAGACATCGCGCTTCGGCGTTTTAATCTTTTCCAACGCATCACGAATGGATTCGGCTTTGACTTGTCTGGCCGCATCTATAACAGGCGAGTAGGAGAGCGGAGCGCCTGTGTGGTGTGTTCCTATTGCCTGATAAGGCTGTGGTGCAAGTGCATCCACCTGAATCTTGTTACGGCGAAAAACAGGCCCTAATAGCCACAAAAGACCACCGACGATCAGAACAGTGGGCGCCAGGAAAACATAGTCCCGTATAACGGGGGCAATATCAGAATTGCAGAACGCCTCGTGCTTGCCAGCCCACGTGCAGAGGTTCTGTAAAGCAATTGAAACAGTCGTACTCATTGCAGCCCACACAACGCCGGCCACAAGCACAATGATTGCCCAAAATTTTCCAGACCAGTCCATTCCTCAATCATAGCGGAAATCCGTTCCGTACGTCGAGGGGATAATTGCCTTTTGTTTCACGTGAAACAAAAGAAGAACAAATAGTCAAGGCAAAAGGTTAGTGGCCAGAATCCCCGTTCCTGAATTTCCTGGGATCAACAGATCCTGAAAAGTCATCGCCCCGCCGGCAGGACCGGCAGGGCGATAGCAAAATGCGTTCTCTCGTCGATAGCAGCCGCCTGTGAGGGCAGCTGGAAGCTCAAGGACTAGAAGCCCTCGCGCTCCATGCGCTTGCGCATCAGCTTCCGGTAACGACGCACCGCCTCAGCCGACTCCCGCGCCTTGCGCTCGGACGGCTTCTCATAGTTACGACGCATCTTCATTTCCCGGAAGATTCCCTCGCGCTGCATCTTCTTCTTGAGCGCGCGCAGGGCCTGATCGACATTGTTGTCACGGACGAGAACTTGCACGGTTTGCCACGGCTCCTTTCGCCGAATGGAGTAACACGAAAACAAAAGACTTATTCGGGCGTCCCTCTGGAAGCCCGTCTCGGGCGATGCTCTACCACAGCCTTTTCCGCTTGTGAAGCCCTGCCGCACAAATGGGTCAAGTGATGACCCCTTCCTAAACCCATGTTTTATGGCCATATTCCTGGGGAATAGCGAAAGAAACGGCGATGGCGATCCTTAAAATAGCGCGCATGGGACATCCGGTCCTGAAACGGGTCGCAGATCCGGTAGCGGATCCGACGAATCCGGAAATTCATAAACTTATCAACGACATGATCGATACGCTGGCCGATATCGGTGGCGCCGGGCTGGCAGCACCGCAGGTTCACGTGCCACTGCGGGTGGTCATTTTCCATGTCCCGGGGGCAAGACTCGCGGCGGAGGACCAGATCGACGGCCAGCCGCCGGCGGGCATTCCGCTTACTGCCCTCATCAACCCCGTCATCACGCCGCTTGCCGAGGACATGGTGGAGGGGGTGGAAGCCTGCCTCTCAGTCCCGGGTCTGGCCGGGACCGTGCCGCGCTATAGTCATATCCGCTACCGGGCACTGGCGCCCAATGGCAGTGTGATCGAGCGCGAGGCGAAAGGATTTCATGCCCGCGTGGTCCAACATGAATGCGATCATCTGGACGGCATCCTCTATCCGATGCGCATGCGCGATATGACCAGTCTGGGCTTCGTCGAAGAACTGCGCCGCTTCGAGGACAAGGAAGCGGAAGACTGAGATGCCAACGGGCGGCATCTCTGCCGCCCGTCGCTTGGATGGGTGATGCGAAACAGTGATCAGCCGTTAGCTGCCGCGCTCGCCGCCTTCGCCGCCACCATCATTTCCGCCGCCACCGCCACCGCCACCGCCACCGTTGCCGCCGCCGGGACCTTCCTTGTCCTTGCCGTTGTCTTTGCCATTGTCCTTGTTCCTGTCGCTGCCATGGTCATTGTCCTGGTCACGGATGCCGCGCGACGTCGGCGAACGGTCGTTGGTGTTCACGGCACAAGGCTGGCCGGTGAACAGCTGTTTGCTGCAGGACGAATACTGAAAGCCGTCGGCCTGGGCGGCATTGTGTGAGAAGAGGGCCGCCACTGCGACGGCGCTGAGCAATGAAATGCGCAAACTCATGTTCTTGTCTCCTGTCGATAACGGGGTCGATTCCCCTCGCCGTCGCGCTTCTTGCGCTTGGCATGGACAGGAGATAGCGCGGCCGACGCATGGCGGCTGTGAATGGCTTCACAAGATGGCCTCACAGCAAGAAGGCCTCACAGGCAGCCGGGGCGGCCCACGATCGAGCCGCCCCGATAACGATGGTCGATGTCAGGACTTGAGATCCTTCGGGCCTTTGTTGTCGAATCCGCCTTTCGGCTTGTCCTTGAGGTCTTTGGGGCCACCTTTGTTGGCGCCGCCGCCCTTCTTGCCTTGTGCCTCCTTGCCCGTGCTGTGCTCGGCAGCGGCCGCGTCATGGTTGCCCGGTACAGAGATGCTATAGGCACCGACATAGCAGGGGGTCTTCGACTTCACCGTCACGTAACCCTTCTTGCAGGTGTAGTTGAAGTCATTCTCGGCAGTGGCTGTGTTGGCAAAAGCGACCAAGCCGGTCAGGGCGGCCACGGCAATCAACGTCAAACGCTTGTTCATGATGATCTCCTGTCTCGTCGTTTGTTTCGGTTGTATGGGCGTCCTGCCCATGCCCGATCTGTCGGCGTGCCAGCCGTTCCGGTTAGCGGCACCTGTGAACGAGATCACAAAGTTCTTCTGTGGCGTTTCGGGTGGATGCCGGGGCGTGGCTATCCGGGGGTGTGGCTATCCCGGCGCTACCATGGCAAAATGGGGCATATGAAAAATGATGCGGCAGAACTGGCGCAGCAGAATTGGAGTTTTGGACGTGTCCACGGGAAACAGTGATGAAGGCGCCACGTTGACCCCGCCGCCGGCTTACGATTGGCAGGCGGACCGGGAGCTTCTGGTGGAAGCGATCATGCCGCACGTTCCCTTTGACGGCTGGACGGATGCGGCGCTGCGCGCCGGTGCCGACGATGCGGGGATTGATCTGCCGCGAGCGCTCAACGCCTTTCCGGGCGGCATGGCGGAAGTGCTGGCCTTCAACCATCGGCGCCAGGACGCGCGGATGATCGCCGCGATGGCGCGCGAGGACCAGGCTGGCGGCAAAATCCGCGACCGCATCACGCGCGCGGTACGGCTGCGGCTGGAACTGGCGGCACCTCACCGCGAAGCTATTCGCGCCGGCATGTCGTTCCTGCTGCTGCCGGAAAATGCGCCGCTGGGGCCGAAGCTGCTCTATGGCACGGTGGATGCGATCTGGCTGGCGATCGGCGACAAATCGACTGATTTCAGCTTTTATACCAAACGTGCGCTGCTGGCCGCGGTCTATTCCACCACTTTGCTTTACTGGCTGGGTGACAAGAGCGAGGGGCAGGCAGCAAGCTGGCAGTTCCTCGACCGCCGCATCGGCGAGGTGATGAAGATCCCGCAGATCAAAGGGCAAATGCAGGCAATGTTTGGTCGGCTGCCGAACCCGCTCAGCCTGTTTACGGCGGGCACCAGTCCACTTGCGCCTGGTGGTGCCGGACTGCCACTCGGTATGAAGCCGCGCCGCCGCCGCCGCAGCTAGGACCGTGAACGCAGATCCGCCTGTGAATTTCGATTTCAGTCAGTTCGACTTGCGCCTTGCCACGGAACTGGTGGTGGCGTTGGCTATCGGCCTGCTCATCGGCCTGGAGCGCGAGTGGCGCAAGCAGGATGCCGACGATCATGCCCGCATGGGCATCAGGACCTTCGGCCTTATAGGCCTCTTCGGCGGGCTGGCCGGATCGTTGCAAAACACGCTGGGTCCGTGGCTGGCGCCGGCGGCCGTGCTGGGGCTTAGCCTTCTGCTGGTCGGTGATCGCCGCACCGGCGGCAAGAACGGCACCACCACGCTCAACGAGGACATGACCACCCTGGTGGCTGCGCTGGCGACGATGCTGCTAGGTCTCCTCGCGTCGACCGGCGCCATCGAACTCGCGGTCGCCTCCGCCGTCATCGTCGTGGCGCTGCTTTATTTGAAGCCGACCCTACACCGCCTGGTCGGTAAGCTCACCGAAACCGAACTGAAGGCGACGGTCCGCTTTCTGGTGATCTCTCTGGTCATTCTGCCGGTTCTGCCGGACCAGAGTTACGGCCCCTATGGCGCCTTCAACCCACGCAGCACCTGGCTGCTGGTGGTGATGATCTCGGGCCTGTCCTTCATCGGCTATTTCGCGATCCGCGCGCTGGGGGCGACCCTGGGGGTGCTGGCCACCGGCCTGTTCGGTGGCATGGCATCCTCCACCGCCACGACCATCGCATTCGCACGGCTTGCCGGCGACAAGCCGGCGCAGGGGCCCATGCTGGCTGCTGGCGCCATTCTTGCCAATGCGGTGATGGCTCTCCGGGTTCTTATCCTGACGGCGGTGCTGGCGCCGACCTTGGCCAGTGCGCTTGCCCTGCCGCTGGGCCTGGCGGCTGCTGTCGCTGCCGGGTTCGTGGCCTTCATCTGGTACAGCGCGCGGCACAGCAAGCTGGCATCTGACGAAATGGCCTTGTCCAACCCGTTCGAACTGACCCAGGCGATCAAATTCGCATTGCTGCTGACCGTCATCCAGATATTGGAGCAGCTGCTCAGCGACAAGTTCGGCGAGGCTGGGCTCTATGTTCTGGCGGCCATCACGGGCCTTGCCGATCTCGATGCCATCACCTTGTCGGTGGCGCGTGATGTAACGGGGGAATCGGACGTGATGCGCGGCGTGATCGCGATCCTGATCGCCATGGCATCCAGCATCCTGGTGAAGAGTATCATTGCAAGTCGCGCCGGGGGCACATTTGCACGCTGGAGTGTCGTGGCGCTCATGGCCATGATTGTGGCGGCCGGCCTGGGTGCCCTGTTGCAGCAGGCCATCTTCTGACCGCCTCGTTCCAGCCGGCCCGCTTCCAGTTGGCCCGGTTCCAGTCGGTTTGGCCGCACAGTGTTATTTCTCGTCCTTGGGCGTCAGTTCCTTGCCGGCCAGAAGCTGCGCGCGGCGTTCCTGTTCGCGGCGGTCATTGGCCTTTTCGGTCTTGCTGCGACCAAATCGGACGCGGTTTTCCGCAGCCTCGCGGGTTTCCGAGTCGCGCGCCTTGGCTTTCTTGAAACGGTTGAGATTGACGATCTCGGCCAATTCGACCTCACGGAACTGTCACTTCGGGGCAATATTCCAACCTTGCCCCATCTTCACTCCAAAGGCGATAATGGCGCCAAGCGGGGCTGTGTTCAAGCGGCCCTCATCATAGAGATGCCGACCGGTCCGAATGTATCGCCAGGACCCTGCCGGCCATAGACTGGGAGACTGCGGTTATGAAAAAAGCGCTGAAGATCGGCGGCGGCATTCTTGCCGTCATCATCGTCCTGCTGCTGGTCGCCCCATTCTTTATCAACCTCAACAGCTATAAGGGGCTGATCGCCGAGAAGGCCAAGGAAGCGACCGGCCGCGATCTGGTGATCGACGGCGATATCTCGCTGTCCTTGCTGCCGATCCCCTCAGTCTCGGTCGAAGGCATCAAATTCGGCAATGCCGCCGAGGGCTCCGCTGCCAACATGGCGGAGATCGACAAGGTCAAGGTGAAGGTCGCCTTGATGCCGCTCCTCTCCGGCAAGGCAGAGATCAAGAGCATCGAACTGGTCAACCCGACCATCGTGCTGGAGAAGTTGCCCGACGGCAAAGGCAATTGGGAAATCACCCCGCCTGCGGCCGACGCAGCGGCGACACCCGATGTCGGCGCGGAAAGTGGCGGCAGCAAGTTCGACCTGTCCATCGAAGGCGCCAGCATCACCGATGGCACGCTGGTCTATCGCGACCTCACGACCGCAAGCGAGCAACGCGTCGAAGATCTCAATGTCGATCTGTCGCTGGGCAGCCTGCAGGGGCCGTTCAAGGCCACCGGTGGCGTTACGGCCATGGGTATGCCGGTCGGCTTCGACGTCGATGTGGGGCGGCTCGATCCCGCGCAGCCGATGCCGATCAACCTGACGCTGAAGATCGAACAGGCCGGTGCCAGCATCGGCTTCTCCGGCAATGCCAATCTCAAGGCCGCTGAAACTGCGGACCAGCCGATCGTCATCGGCAAGCTCACCGGCAAGGGCGATTCCGTGGCCAAGCTGATCGCGGTGTTGTCGGGTGGCAAGGCGGAAGAGGGGCCGCTGGCGCAGGGCTTCGCACTGGATGGCGACATCGTCGCTGGCAAGAGTGCCGCCGATCTCAAGAACTTCACGGCAAGCCTTGGCGACATGACGGCCAAGGGTTCGGTCTCGGCCAAGATGGGCGAGGTCACCACGGTCGATGCCAATCTCGCCATGGGCCGCCTCGATCTCGACAAGCTGATGCCGGTGAAAGCCGCTGAGTCCGCCGAAACAGCGCCTGCCGCCGGTGCCGAGGGTGCTGCAGCGCCAGGCACATTCTCGTTGCCGGCCGCTATCAATGCCAATGCCACGGTCACGGTCGATCAAGTGGTGTACCAGGGCAATGCCATCGACCAGGTGAAGGTCGTGGCGGCCTTGGCCGATGCCAAACTCAACCTCACGGAGCTTTCGGCGCAGCTGCCGGGTGCCACCAAGGTCAAGCTGGGCGGCACCTTGCAGGCACAGAACGGCCAGCCGGCCTTTGCCGGCGGGCTCGACCTCAATGCCGGCAATCTCCGCGCGCTCATCGACGCCTTCGCCAAGGGCGCGGTCGATTCCGTGCCTAGCGACCGCCTCCGTTCCTTTGCGCTCAACAGCCGCGTCACGTTCACGCCGACCCAGGTGGCGCTTGCCGACCTCGCGGCCAAACTTGATTCCACCAAGATCGCCGGCGGTATCACCGTCGCGCTGCCGGACGGCAAACAGCGCCAGCGCATGGCGTTTGGCGTCGGCCTGTCGGTCGACCAGATGAATCTGGATGGCTACATGCCGAAGAAAGCGGCTGCCACGACCGCCGCCACGACGGGCAAGCCGGCCGATGTCGGTGGCAATCCGCTGAAGGCCCTGGCGCCGCTGGGCGATCTCGATGCCAATATCGAGTTGCGCGCCGGTGCGCTCACCATGAACGAGCAGCAGGTCAAAAAACTGCACGCCTTGATCGGTCTTGCCGGCGGTGTGCTGACCATCGAGGATCTGTCGGTTGGCGATCTCATGGGCGGCAAGGGTGCCGTCAAGGGGCAGATTGTCGAACTCAAGGGCAATCCGCGCTTCGATCTCGATTTCGACGTGACCGCCAAGGACGCGGGCAAGCTCGCGCAGATGGCGGGTGCGGCACCCGCAGGAAAACTGGGTGCGCTCGACCTCAAGGGCAAGGCGTCCGGTGGCGGCGACGAAGTCTCCTATGACATTGCCATGAAGATGAGCGGCATCGGTCTCAACGGGACTGCCAAGGGTGGTGCAGCCGGGCTGCTGGCGGGTGGCATCCCGCGCGTCAATTCTGTGTTCGACATCAAGATCGACAAGCTGGCGCCATTGGTAGCCCTGGGTGGCGGCGGTGCCGATCAAGCAACACAGTTGAAGGCTGCCGACAATCTCGGATCGGTGAGCTTCAAGGGCAACGCGCAAAGCGGCACGGACGATCTGGCCTATGACATCGATCTGGCCATGAGCGGGATCGGTGGTGCCGGCAAGCTTTCGGGCAAGATTACCGGGATTTCCGCGACACCCTTGGTCGATACCACGCTCGACCTCCGCGCCGACCGTCCGGCACCGTTGCTGCAGCTTGCCGGCCTTGCCGGACCGAAGGCGCAAGCGATGGGCACGCTCGCTGTGAAGGGCGTGCTCAAAGGTGGTGCCGACGATCTCAACCTCGATCTCGGTCTCCAGGCGGCGGGGGCGACGGCGAAACTTGCCGGCAACATCAAAGCGAAGGCCGATCCGATGGCCTTCGACATCACCCTTCAGGCCAATCATCCGGAATTCACCCAGCTGCTGGCGCTTGCCGACATGCCGAGCTCGGGTGCCAAGGCCGGGCCGCTGGCGCTGCAGGCCAAGGCCAGCGGCACGACGAAGAAGGCGGCGGTGAGCGGGCTCGATTTCAAATGGGGCGATTCCAGCCTGACCGGCGATGCCGACTACGACGCCACGGGTGCCAAGCCGATGATCAAGGCGAACCTCGTCGGCGGCACGGTCAATCTGGTGCCGTTCATGGGGCCAAGCAGCGGCAAGTCCGCGGCACCGGCCACGACAACGACCAAGAGCGGCGGTGCGCCCTGGTCCAATGAACCGCTCGACCTCTCGGCCCTCAAGGGCCAGGACGCCGACGTCGACTTCAAGGCGGATTCGCTGATCATGCCTGACCAGCGCATCGACAATATCGTGGCCAAGCTCACGGTGAAGGATGGTGTTCTCAACATCAGCACGCTGACCGGCAACATCTATGGCGGTGCCTTCAATCTGTCCGGCACCTCGGTCGACGCGCGCACGACGCCGCAGATCGCCGCCAAGATCGCGGTCGACAAGATCCAGATTGGTCAGTTGCTGGGTGGCGGCATCGCCGGCAATCAGCTCAAGGGTCCGCTCTCGCTCAACCTCGACCTCACCGGTGCCGGCGAGAGCCAGGCGGCGATCGTGCGCTCACTCACCGGCAAGGGTGATCTCGGCGGCACGATGATGATCATCGGCAAGGTCGAACAGACCGTAGGCTCGGCTTTGCTTGGCGTGCTTGGCCAGAAGGTCAAGCAGGTGAAGGGTGTGGCCGACAGTATCAATGGGGTCATCGGCTCCTATACCGGCGTCGACAACGAGCTTTCCGGCACGTTCAATGTCGCCCAAGGTGTCCTCGATACGCAGGATTTTGCCTTCGCCAATCCGAAGGCGCGCGGCACCGCCAAGGGCCAAGTCGATCTTGGCGCCTGGGCACTCAACATGCTGGTCGATCTCTTCGGCCAGCAGGCCGAACAGGCTTTCATGAGCATCAATCTCACCGGCCCGGTCAACGGACCGACGCCGGCCTTCTCCGGCAATGGGGCGGCAGGCGCCGCTGGCGCTGCCAGCGGCCTGGTGCCGGGTCTCAACCTGCCGGGCATCGGCGCCATTCCGGGGCTTACCGGCACCGGCACCAATGCCACGACGACGGGCGAGCCAGGCGCTGCGGCGGCACCGGCGGGCGGGCTCCTGGATCAGGTGCCCGGCGTCGGCGATCTTCTGGGTGGCAGCAAGAAAAAGAAGAAGGATGCGGCGGCCGCACCGGCTGCTGCAGAACCGGCAACCGAGCCCGGCGCGGCGGCCCCCGCCAATGCCGTCCCCGCCGAGGTAGCACCAACTGAGGTCGCTCCTGCTGAGGCAGCACCGGCTGCTGAACCTGGTGCGGCGCCGGCAGAGGCGGTACCTGCGGAAGCGGCACCGGCCACGGTTGCCCCGGCCGAAGAAGCGCCGGCGGCTGAACCAGGTGCAGCACCTGCGGAAGCAGCCCCGGTCGAAGCGGCACCGGCTGAAGCCGCTCCTGCCGAAGCTGCACCCGCAGAGGCGGCTCCGGCTGAAGCGGCGCCCGCAGAAGCAGCACCCGCTGAAGCAGCACCGGCTGAAGCTGTACCAGAAAATGCCGTGCCCACTGATCCGGCGGTGGTCCCACCGGTTGAACCCGGCGCCGCAGCGCCCGCGCAGTAGACGATGGCGTCAGCGCGCCTGCTGGGCGCGCAGCACGAAGACGCGAATGGCACTGGAAAGATTGGGCGCGCCGGGATCCTCCCCGCGCGCCCGATCTATGTCTGCGATGATCGCAGCGACGGAGTTTTGCCGCGCTTCGGCGATATCCTTCAGCGCCAGCCAGAACGCCTGCTCCAGCGTCACCGACGTGCTGTGACCGGCGATGTTGACGGAGCGCTTCTTGAGGGCGGTGGGTGAGGTCAAGTAGACAACCCCTCACCCCAACCCCTCTCCCCGCAAGCGGGGCGAGGGGCCCTCAAACGAACTCGGTCAGAACTCCCTCGCCCCACGAAGTGGGGAGAGGGTCGGGGTGAGGGGCGCTTTGAGCGTGCGGAGCTCACTTCGGGCCGAGCATGTCCTGCGGACGGACCCATTTGTCGAACTGGTCGGCGGTGAGGAGCTTCAGCGCGAGGGCCGCTTCCTTGAGGCTGGTGCCCTCCTTATGCGCCTTCTTGGCGACCTTGGCGGCATTGTCGTAGCCGATATGGGTGTTGAGCGCCGTCACCAGCATCAGCGACTGCTCCAGCGACTGCTGTATGCGCGGCAGGTTGGGCGTGATGCCGACGACGCAATTGTCGGTGAAGCTCAGGGCGGCATCGGCGATCAGCTGGCCCGATTGCAGCACATTGTGGATGATCACCGGCTTGAACACGTTGAGCTCAAGATGACCGTTCGAGCCTGAGACCGTGACAGCGACATTGTTGCCCATGATCTGTGCGCAGACCATCGTCATGGCTTCGGCCTGGGTCGGGTTGACCTTGCCCGGCATGATCGACGAACCGGGCTCGTTTTCCGGCAGGTTGATTTCGGCAAGACCCGAGCGCGGGCCGGAGCCCAGCAGGCGGATGTCGTTGGCGATCTTCATCAGCGAGACGGCGATCACGTTGTAGACGCCCGAGATTTCGACAAACACGTCATGGGCCGCCATGCCTTCAAACTTGTTGGCAGCCGATTTGTATTTCTGCCCCGTCAGCTTGGCGAGTTCGCTGGCGAAGGCCTTGTCGAAGCCCTTGGCGGCATTGAGGCCGGTACCGACCGCGGTACCACCCTGCGGCACGGAGAGGAGGCGCGGTGCCGTCGCCATGATGCGGTCGATGCCAAAGCGGATCTGCGCGGCATAGGCCGAGAATTCCTGGCCCAGCGTCACCGGCGTCGCATCCTGCAGATGCGTGCGGCCGATCTTGATGATCTTGGCGAATTCCTTGGTTTTCTGCTCCAACGCATCGGCTAGATGATCGAGCGCCGGCACCACTTCGTTGGCGATCTGGTGGACGGCCGCGATATGCATGGCAGTGGGGAAACTGTCATTCGACGATTGGCCATAATTGACCTGGTCGTTGGGATGGATCGGCTTCTTGTCGCCGCGCTTGCCGCCCAGCATTTCATTGGCGCGGTTGGCCAGAACTTCGTTGACGTTCATGTTGGTCTGGGTGCCGGAACCGGTCTGCCACACGACCAGCGGGAAATGATCGTCAAGGGTCCCGTCGGCCACTTCACCCGCGGCGGCCACGATCGCCTTGCCGAGCTTCTTGTCGAGCTTGCCGAGCTTCATGTTGGCAAGTGCTGCCGCCTGCTTCAGCGTACCGAAGGCGCGGATGACGCCCGCCGGCATGCGCTGGCCGCCGATGCGGAAATTCTGCAGGCTGCGCTGGGTCTGGGCACCCCACAGCTTGTCCGCCGGCACGTTGATCGGGCCCATGGAATCGGTTTCGGTACGCGTTGCCGGCTTCTTCGCCATCGTCAATCTCCTCGTCAAAACGATAATATGGCCCCGTTCTAGCGATTTTCCCTGCCGTTAGGAAGGGCGGCGGATCAAAGTGGGACCGAACCCGGCCACCAGTCCCATGGCGGCAAAGGCCACGATCCAGCCCAGGCGCGTGTCGGCGCCGAACAGGTCGAGGACGAGGCCCACGACCAATGGCCCCAACGAGGCGCCGGCAAAGCCGATCAGGGTATGGAGGGCCATGGTGGCGCCCTTGAGCTCCGCCGGCGCACTCTCCACGGCGCCCGCCGTCAGGGTGGCGCTGTCGGCGCTGACCGTGACCGTATAGAGCGCCAGGAGGGCCAGCGCGGCCGCCAGCGGCCAGGTGGCGCTCCAGCCGATGACCAGGCTCAATACCGCTGAGGCTGGCATGATGAAGGCGAGCCAACGGCGGCGGCCGATACGCAGCGCAATCTCATTGCCGATTACGCTGGCGGGCAGGCCCAGGAACAGCACCAGGCCACCCCAACTGGTCAGGCTGCTGTCGGCGGATGCCGCCACGCTGCCGGTGGTGGCCATCACCAGGAAGGCGATGAGCCAGGAGCGGAAGCCATAGAGTTCCCACATGTGAAGGCCGTAGGCGAGGGAGTAGCCGCGCGCCGCGTCGTTGCGCAGCGCCATGGCGAGGCGCCGCCACAGCGATGGATGCGCCTCGGTGGATTTCCGGGTCGGCCGCGTGCTGGTGAGGATGAGGGGAATGGCCAGCAGGCCCAAGGCACCGGCCACCATGAAAGGTGCCTGCCAGCCGAAACGATGGCCGACGAGACCGGCTAGAATCGTCGAAAGGCTGGCGCCGAGGCTGAAGGTGGCCATGTAGAATGCGATGGCACGGTTGCCGCCAATCCCGCTCAAGCGCTCGGTGAGCAGTTTGAGACCCGGCATGAAGGTGCCGGCGAGGCCCATGCCGGCGAAGAGGCGCGTCAAGATTCCAGTCCAGATGCCGTCACCCAGGAAGGCCGTGCCAAGATTGCCGATCACGGCCAGCAATGTGCTGAACAGATAGATCGCCCGCGCATCGCGCCGGTCGGTCATGGCGACCAGGAAGGGAACGGAACCCAGATAGCCGATGAGAAAGGCACCTTCGATGATGCCGGCTTCGGTATTGGAAAGATGCCAGGCGGCCTGCATGGTGGGCAGCAGGGCGGCAAACACGCTGAAGCCCGCCATGTTGGCCAGCAAGGCGGCACACAGCGCCACACCCAAATAAAGAGTGGGGCGATACGTGGCAGGCGTCGTCATAGGAACGGATTGCGCTGCCGGGATGATTTGCGCGTGGTCTTGCGCGCCGGTTTCTTTTGGCGGGCGTTGCGGCTGGCAATCAAGGCGCCGTTGACCCAGGCACGCAGTTTGCGCGCATCAGCAAGGACATCGTCGGGGCAGCGCCAATAGCTGGTGATCGTGGTTTCGCCGCGGCTGGTCTCGAAGCTGAAGGGCGTGCTGCCCGCTGCCTCGAAGGCGCTGCGGTTGCGCTCGTCGACTTTGAGATAGACCTGGCCAGAGGCAAGCAGGCCGAAGATCAGTCCGTCGATATAAAGGCCATAGCCGCCGAACATCGGTCGCGCCAGGAACGGCCCCAGCGAGGTGAGCTTGTTGCCAATGGCCGCGATCAGGGTTTTGTCCGCGGCCAATGCCATGATCAGCTGACCTTCATGGGGATGAGCTGGCAATGCGCCAGGATGAAGTTGGCGATGGCGGCGGTATCGTTGAGGTCGATGACGGGCAGTTTCGTATCCGGTACCGGTCCGTCGCTGAGGATCGCGACATAGGTGGGGTCCGCGGCAGAGAGCAGCGCCTTCCCGTTCGCTGCGCGGAAGATCTCAACCTTGTCATGCGGTTCGTTCTTGAACCCTTCGATCAGCAGCAGGTCGACCGGCGTCATGTGGCTGATGAGGTCGGCGACAGATGATTCTGGCGCATCGCGCAGTTCATGCATCAACGCCCAGCGCTTGGCCGATGCCACCATCACCTCGGCGGCACCAGCAGCGCGGTGGACATATGAATCCTTGCCCGGCGTGTCGACGTCAAAGCCGTGATGGGCGTGTTTCAGGGTCGATACGCGGATGCCGTGCGCGGTGAGTGCCGGGATCAGCTTGGCCAGCAATGTCGTCTTGCCGGCACCGCTCCAGCCAGCGATTCCGAGAATGCGCATCGCGGTTAGATCGATTGCCCGTCGGCCATATGCTTGAGGCCAACGCGCAGATAGTCATAGCCGGTCATGACGGTAAGGACGGCAGCGATCCACAACAAGGCGTCACCGATCATCGTGACCGGCAGCCAATCCGGCCCGGCATCGCCGACGATGAGGAAGCCCAGCGCCACCATCTGCAGGGTCGTTTTCCATTTCGCGAGCAGGCTGACCGGCACACCAATCTTGAGAGTGGCCAGATATTCCCGAAGGCCCGACACCATGATCTCGCGGCACATGATGATAAGGGCCGGCAGCACCGACCAGCCATTGATCTGCTGTGTCGCAGTCATCGCCATCAGGATGGCTCCGACAACCAGCTTGTCCGCGATAGGATCAAGGAAGCGGCCAAGCGCCGACACCTGCGCCATGCGACGCGCGATATAGCCGTCGAAGAAATCGGTGATGCAGGCCACGGCATAGAGCACCAACGCGGCCCAACGGAACACTGGTTGTTCGAAGAACAGCAGGGCTGCGATCAGCGGGATGGCGGCGATCCGCGACAGGGTCAGGATATTGGCAATATTCGGCATGACGGCTTTCAGCGTGGTTGCAAATTCGGGGCGGTGACCTGGAAATTGTGACTGCAGGGGACCATAGCAGGAAGGTGTTCCGGTGTCACAGGGGCGCAAGCATTGAGACGCAAGGCAACCCTGGCACATCGCCCAAAAGTGATCCTTTCAGCCGGTGGCACCCGGGCTCAACACCGGATCAAAGCCAAAGTGCCCAGCAGGGCCTGCAAAATCACACCATTCCAAGCGGTTGGCGCGATCCACACTTCAACTGCCCAGATCCGGCGGGATGGGGCCTTTGCATCGGGACAATCTATTTTCACTGCCGGCGCGGGCCTCGGCAGGTCCGGGGAACCGGATGCCACAGATATGATTGCCAAGAATGACTGCACATCCAGGCGTGTTTGTGGAACAATATTTCTGTTCGTTTGGCCGGTCGTCATATCTGCATTCGGAGGTTTCGGGTCGATGTACGAGGATGTGACCGAGGCCGAAGTCGACGACAGAATCGCTGCCAGTCATGAGAGTGTTGGCGCCATTGTCGCCTATTGGCGCAAAAAATGCGGTGACCAGCGGATGCCGCGGCGCGCGGACATCGATCCCTTCGAACTCAAATCCTACCTGCCTTGCATCACCTTGGTCGATGTCGTGCCTGATGCGCGCCGTTTCGTCTATCGGCTGGTGGGCACCCATGAAGTTGCCGGCCGCGGCTCCGATCCGACCGGCCTTTGCGTCAGCGAAGCCTTTTACGCGGAGAGCGAGGAGGCAGGTCTTGCCACCTATGAATATGTTGTCAGGGAGCGGCGCCCCTTCTGTTTCCGGGATCCTTATGTGACGCCCGACAATTGGCACGAGGAGGAGGATACCGTCTATCTGCCACTCTCAGAGGATGGCATCACGGTCAATATGATCCTGGTCTACACGCATTCCATCGATTTCCGGCCGCGCATCGCGGATTCCCTCATCATGCGATGAGGGCCGCACCTGCTCAGTTCTGATGAAAATGGTCGTAGATGATCTTGGCGACCGTTTCCGAGATGCCGGGAACAGAGGCGAGATCCGTAAGTCCTGCCTGAGCCACGGCGCGGGCTGAGCCAAAATGCATGAGGAGCGCCTTCTTGCGCTTGGCGCCAATGCCTGTGACCTCGTCGAGCGGTGATTTGGCAATGTCGGCAGAGCGCTTCGCGCGATGAGTGCCGATGGCGAAGCGATGTGCTTCGTCGCGCAGGCGCTGCAGGTAATAAAGCACCGGGTGTTTAGGATCGAGGCCGAAAGGCTCGCGCCCCGGCATGAAGAAACGTTCGCGCCCCGCATTGCGGTCCGGGCCCTTGGCGATCGCCGCAACCGCGACATCATCAATGCCGAGTTCGGCGAAGACCTCCATGGTGACGCTGAGCTGCCCCTGGCCGCCGTCGATCAGCACCAGGTCCGGCCAGCTGGCATGGGTGTCGTCAGGATCTTCCTTGAGCGCACGGGTGAAGCGCCGGGTCAGGACCTGGCGCATCATGGCGTAATCGTCGCCAGGCTCGATCGGCGCCTCACCCGCCTCTTCATTGGCTGGCTTGATGCCGAACTTGCGATACTGGTTCTTCATGAAGCCGTCCGGCCCCGCCACGATCATGCAGCCATAGGCATTGGTGCCGGAGATATGGCTGTTGTCATAGACCTCGATGCGTTTGGGCGGTGTCTCCAGGTCGAAGATCTCCGCCATGCCGGTCATCAGCTTGGCCTGGGAGGCGCTTTCCGCCATGCGTCGCGCCAGGGCTTCCTTGGCGTTCATCATGGCATGCTCGACGGGCTTGCGCTTGTCGCCGCGCTTGGGCTCCAGGATCTCGACCTTGGCCCCGGCACGCAGCGTCAACGCTTCGGTCAGCAGTTCGAGTTCGGCTGGCATCTCATTGACCAGGATGAGCCGCGGCGGTGTCTTGTTCTCATAAAACTGCGCCATGAAGGCTGCCAGGATCTCCGGCGGTTCGGTGGTCTTGTCATGGGCCGGAAAATAGGCGCGGTTGCCGTAATTGCCGTGGTTCCTGAAGAAGAACACCTGGATGCAGGTGTGGCCGCTTTCATGATAGGCGGCGATGATGTCAGCTTCCTCGACACCATCGAGATAGATGTCCTGGCGGCTCTGGATGAGCGCAAAGGCCTGCAAGCGGTCGCGCAGCTTGGCGGCCAGCTCGAACTCCAGCGCATCCGACGCCTTCTGCATCTCGGCGCCGAGGCGTTGCTTGACCTTGTCGCTTTTGCCGGTGAGGAAGTCGCGGGCCTCCTCGACCAGTTCACCGTAGGCCTCCGGTGTGATCCGGCCGACGCAGGGCGCCGAGCAGCGCTTGATCTGATATTGCAGGCAAGGCCGCGTCCGGCTGGCAAAGATCGAATCCGAACAAGGGCGCAGCAGGAAGGCGCGCTGCAGTGCAACGATGGTCCGGTTGACGGCACCTGCCGAGGCAAAGGGACCGAAATACTGGCCCGGCCGATTGCGCGCCCCGCGATGCTTGCTGATCTGTGGCGCCTCATGGTCGGCGGTGATCAGGATATAGGGAAAGCTTTTGTCGTCCCGCAGCAGCACATTGAAGCGCGGGCGGTAGCGCTTGATCAGATTGGCTTCCAGCAGCAGTGCCTCGACCTCGGTATGGGTCGTCACAAACTCCATGGTCGCCGTTTCGGCGATCATGCGCTGCAGGCGGTTGGGCTGGCGATTGGGCAGGGTATAGGAGGTGACCCGTTTCCGGAGGTCCTTGGCCTTCCCGACGTAAAGCACCTCGCCGCCAGCCGAAATCATCCGGTAGCAGCCGGGGGAGGCGGGCAGGGTGCGGACCTTGGCCTTGATGATGGCTGCGCCATGGGCAAGCCGGCTCATGCCGCGGGGCCGCTGGCCGAGCTGTTCCGGTGTTTCGGTATCGTCCAAATCCGCCTCGTCGGGAAGCGGAGATTCAGGGTCGTCAATCATGCCCATCGGCTTGTCGTAAAACGGATTATTGCTGCCCTGATTCGGTCGCTGCAGGGCCTCGGATCGCGGGGGCCGAAGCTAGCATGACAGCGCTGATCAGGTAACTTCGGGGATATCCACCATTTCTGTGGATAAGTCTGTCGATATCGCCGGTAGGTTTCTCCGACTGGTCCTAGAATCAGGGCTTCTCAGTTTCTGCACAAAAAATAGGCATAAACTGCAAGTCATTGTAATAGCGTGTTTTATACTGAACGACTTGCAACAAGTTGGTCATGATCGGGATTCAGTCTTGACTCTCTGGGGGCCTTCGGACTCGGGAGCGGCGTTGTGAACAACTTGGCTCAGGAATCAGTCGGTAGAGTCCTGAAAGGCTTAACTTTTGGTGAATCGGTCAGGTTTTTTTTACCTGAAACCTGCCCAGAAAATGCCTGTCTGGGCTCCGATTCGTCACCCTCTCAACGGCCGGCCCGGAAACGCTCGATCTCGACGCCGACACTGTATGCCTCCTTGAACACATCCAGCTTGTCGATGCGCACCTTGGCACTGAGTACCCGGTGGTCGGATAGGCAGACATCCGCCACCCGGTCGGCCAGGGTTTCGACCAGATTGATGTGCCCATCGGCCACCACAGCCTTGATTCCCATGACGGCGGTGGCATAGCAGACCACATTATCGACATCGTCATTGATGGCGGGATGCTCGGTGCAGGTCAGCTCGACGTTGATCTGTACGCGCTGCTGCGCCAGGCGTTCATGCTGATGAATGCCGATGCTGCAGGGCAAAACCAGATCGCGAATGAAGACGCGCATCGTCCGGGCGGGGGCGACATTCGGCAAGGGCGTGACCTTTTCCAATGGATTCATGGTCCCTGGACCTCCTCAATCAACTTTGGGTCACCACGCCGATCGCCGCGCTCTGGGGCGATGGGGGTAGATGGGAGGGCCGCACCCTGGGGCCCATATGCGTAGCCGCCATTATAGGCCTTCGCCAGCACCCTGGCTATTCTTTCGGCCCCCGTTAATAAGTGGGGTTATTCTTTAGGTTGGAACCCCTTGTTGGGAACCTGCCAGCCGAGATGTTCTCCGCCGTCCAATGCAATCATTTGGCCCGTCATGGACGGCGACGACAGGATATAGAGGGCGGCTGCGGCAATCTCATCCGGTGTGGCACCATGACCCAGCGGCATGGCGGCCGACTGCGCCGCGAAATGCTCGTCCGATTGCCGCGGGCTGGGCAGGGTCGGGCCGGGCCCGATGGCATTCACCCGGATCCTGGGCGCCAGTGCCAGCGCCAGAGTCCGTGTCAGGGTCCAGAGGCCCATCTTGGCCACGGTATAAGAGAGGAAATAGGGCGTCAGTTTCCACACCCGCTGGTCCAGCATGTTGATGATGTTGCCGTTTGCCTGGGCCGGCAATTGCTGCGCGAAAGCCTGCGACAACACCAGGGGTGCCCGCAAATTGGTCTCGATATGCTTATCCCAGCTCGCGCGCGTCGCGGTGTCGACCTTGTCCATCTCGAAGACCGAGGCATTGTTGACCAGGCAGGTCAGGGGTCCAAGATCGCGGTTGATGGCAGGGATAAGCTGCTCGACCTCGGCCTCAACACCAAGATCGGCTTGCAGAACCAGTGCGCGGCGGCCAAGGGCACGGATGTCATTGGCCGTAGCTTCGGCGTCCTTGGTCGAACTGTGGCAGTGGATCGCCACGTCCCAGCCGTTCTGAGCCAGTTTCAGTGCGATGGCGCGGCCGAGGCGCTTGGCACCACCAGTCACGAAAGCTATTTGCGCAACCTGTGACGTCACCATGGGATCAGAGCCGCTCCGTGCCGAGGATTTCGACGCCGAAGCCGGAAAGGCCCATATACTGCCGCTCCTTGGTGGCGAGCACGCGGATCGACTTCACGCCGATATCCTTGAGGATCTGGGCGCCGAGGCCCACTTCGCGCCATTGTTCCAGGCGGGATGCCTGGCTGCCGGCCGGATGCGGCGCCGTCGGCGTGACGCCCACCGCACCTTCGCGCAGATAGACGATGACGCCGCGCCCGGCGGCCTTGATCTTCTTCAAGGCGCGCATGACGCTGCCATGCTCGGGGTCGAACACGTCATTGACGGCTTCTTCCTGTTGCAGGCGGATGACGATGTCTCGGCCATCGCCGATATCGCCGTAAATGACGGCGATATGATGTGCTGCATCCAGGGCGGTGGAATAGACCACGGCCCGGGCCGATCCAATCGCCGTCTGAACATAGCCTTCCGACGTCCGGGTGATCAGGGACTCACGCTGCTGACGGTAGGCGATGAGATCGTCGATCGACACCACCAGTAGCTTGTGCTCTGCAGCGAAGGTCATGATATCGGGCAACCGCTTCACGGAGCCGTCATCATTGACCAGTTCCGAAATGAGCCCGACCGGCGGCAGGCCGGCGAGGCGCGCCATGTCCACCGCCGCTTCCGTATGGCCCGAACGAATGAGGACGCCGCCCTCGCGGGCGATCAGGGGGAAGATATGTCCGGGCCGGACAAAATCCTCGGCCGCGACATTCGGATTGGCCAGAGCCCGCACGCAGGCGCAGCGTTCCTGGGCCGAAATGCCGGTGGTCAAATCCTTGTTGTAATCGATCGACACGGTGAAGGCGGTGGCGTGGGGTGCCGCATTGTCCGCCACCATGGGTGAGAGGTGCAGGCGGCGCGCATCGGCTTGGGTCAGGGGCGCACACAGGATGCCGCTGGTGTGGCGGACAAAGAAGGCGACATATTCGGGTGTGGCCTTCGAGGCTGCCATGATGAGATCGCCTTCATTCTCGCGATCCTCATCGTCAACCACGATCACCGGGCGCCCGGCGGCGATATCGGCAATGGCGTCTTCAATTTTGTTAAGCTTGGTGGACATGTGGCCTCGCGGGGCAGAATTTCGGGGATAATCCGGGCAATAGCGCGTCCCGGCGGTTGCCGCAAGCCTAGCTCATTTAAGGGACGGTCGGCCAATCCCATACCAATGCGGTTTCCGATCGGCAATGGGCCTGATGATCCAGGCTCAGGTCATGATGCGATTTTCGCATGGGCGATTGACGATGGAATGATTTTCGGTCGAGACTGTCTGCAACTAAGATTAACGAGATACCGCCACCAAGATAAAGTGGGACGAACCAGGGTGGGCGTTCCGAAAATAAAGGCGGTTGATGCGGCCGGCATGCGCCACCCAGGTGTGTGCCTCACAGGGAAGTTTTTCCACAGGGAGGTTTATAATGACTTTTCGATCTGGCAAAGGCGACGGCTATCATCCGGAGATCCCCCGGCTAGTTGAGGCGCTGGAGCAGCGGCATATCGGTCGCCGCGACTTCTTGCGGACGGCGACGTTGCTCGGCATGTCGACAGCGGCGGCTTACACCATCGCCGGCAAGGTGCTGGGCGGTGACATGATCGGTGCTGCCCGCGCGCAGACGCCGAAAAAGGGTGGCGCACTTCGTATCGGCGCACGCGTCCCGGCACTCGACAATCCGGCAACGTTCTCCTGGGTCTATGACTCGAATATCGTGCGCCAGTGCAATGATTATCTGACCCGTACCCAGGGCGATGGCATCACGGTGCCGATCCTGCTTGAGGCCTGGGAACCGAGCGACGATCTGAAGAGCTGGACCTTGCGTCTGCGCAAGGACATTAAATGGTCCAATGGTGACGGGCTCAATGCCGAGCACGTCATTTGGAACATCAAGCGCTGGGTCGACCCCAATGTCGGTTCGTCAGTGCTGGGTCTCCTCCAGGGCTTCATGCTGAAGGAAATCGAGACGGGCGAAAAAGACGAAGCCGGCAATCCGAAGAAGACGACCGAGCTCTGGGACGCCAACGCGATTGAGAAGGTCGACGATTATACGATCCGGCTCAACGGCCAGGTCGAGACCTTGGCGATCCCGGAAAACCTGTTCCACTACCCGGCCTTGATCCTGCATCCGAAGGACGATGGCAAATGGGGCGTTGGTTCCATCGGTACCGGCGCGTTCGAACCGGCCGAAATTGAAACCAATAAGAAGGCCGTTGTGAAGGCGCGTCAGGGATATTGGGGCGAAGGTCCCTATCTCGATGAAGTGCAGTTCATCGATCTCGGCGACGATCCGGCGACCAAGCTCGCGGCCTTGGCCTCGAAACAGGTCGACGGTCTCTATGATGCGGATATCAAGGTCTATCCCAGCATCCAGAAGCTGCCGCATATCGAACTGCACAAGATCAACACAGCGCAGACGGCGGTTGCCCGCATGCATTGCGACGAGAAGCCGTTCGATGATCCCCGCGTTCGCAAGGCCATGCGCCTCGCGATCGATTGCGCTGCCGTGTCCAAGATCGCCTATGGCGAACTCGGGACTCCAGCGCAGCATCACCATGTCTCGCCGGTACATCCGGAATTCGTCGACATGCCGATGGCCCAGGATATTCCTGCCGCCAAGAAGCTGCTCGCCGAAGCCGGCTATCCGGACGGTATCGACATCGAACTCCACGCCAAGAAGGATCCCGATTGGGAGCCCACGGCCTGCCAGGCGATGGTCCAGCAATGGGCTGAATCCGGCATCCGCGTGAAGTTGACCGTTTTGCCCTCGGCCCAGTTCTGGGACGTCTGGACCAAGGTGCCGTTCGGCTTCACCGTGTGGACCCATCGTCCGCTCGGTATCATGGTGCTGGGCCTTGCCTACCGGACCGGCGTGCCATGGAACGAAAGCAACTTTAAGAATCCGAAATTCGACGAATTGCTGACCAAGGCGGAAGGCCTCGTCGATATCGAAGCGCGTAAGGGTGTGATCAAGGAAATCGAGCACCTGATGCAGGAAGAAGGCCCGATCGTCCAGCCGCTCTGGCGCCAGAGCTACCAGCCCTTCGACAAGCAGCTGATGGGCTACCTGCCGCACCCGACGGAATATTACTTCTGCGAAAACATGTGGTGGGACAAGTAACCCCAACATACTGAGATGAGGAGCGGCCCGGGAAATTTCCCGGGCCGTTTTTCTTTGTGAGGATGAGTGGGATGGAGAGGTCGAGCCTGTTGCTGGCGTACCCCCCTCTCTAACTCTCCCCCTCAAGGGGGGAGAGGACTGCAACGAGTGCGTCGAGAGACCTGGCTTGTCTTCTCCCTCCCCCCTTGAGGGGGAGGGCGGGGGAGGGGGGTATCTCTCAACCGACCAGCTGTATCCCCACGGCAAAGAACCTGCCATCGCCATGCGTGTCGCGGCGGAAGCTGATACGCTGGCCTTCCTGCAGCTCCGTCAGACCGGATGCCGCCAGTTCCGCCACATGCACGAACACGTCGGCGCCGCCATCATCCGGCTTCACGAAGCCATAGCCCTTCTGTGCCTTGAACCACAGCACGACACCGGTGACCGGTCTATTTTCCGCTGCCGGCGACGTCATCGGTGTCCCTGGTGAGGTAATAGGCTGCGAGGATCGGGGCGAAGGTGATGATCATGACGAAGATCGCCGCCACGTTGGTGACCGGGCGCTGGCGTGGCCGGCTGAGCTCACCGAACATCCAGATGGGCAGCGTTTCCTGCTGGCCCGCAGTGAAGGTCGTGACGATGATCTCGTCGAAGGAGAGGGCAAAGGCCAGCATGCCGCCTGCCAGCAGCGCGGTGGCAAGGTTGGGCAGGATCACATGGCGGAAAGTCTGGAACGTGTCGGCGCCAAGATCCATCGAGGCTTCGATGAGGGCCGGTGACGAACGGCGCAACCTTGCGATGGCATTGTTGTAGACGACCACGATACAGAAAGTGGCATGGCCCAGCACGATGGTGAAATAGCTGAACGGCACGTCGCCCAGGGCAAAGGCTGAGCGCAGGCTGATGCCGGTGACGATGCCAGGGAGCGCTATCGGCAGCAGGATCAGCAGGGTCACGGCTTCCTTGCCGAAGAATTTGAAGCGGTACATGGCGGCTGCGGCAAAGGTGCCGAGCACGATTGCGATTGCCATGGAGGCGAAGGCCACCTGGACCGACAGCCACAGCGCATCCCAGAAATCCGCCCGCGCCCAGGTGACGGCAAACCATTGGGTGGTCAGGCCTGGCGGTGGAAAGGAGTAGCTGGCGTCGTCGGTGGTGAAGCCATAGAGAATGATGAACAGGATCGGCAGGTTGAGATAGAGCACGCCGAACCAGGCCGCAGTCTTGAGACCCCAGCCGGCCTGGCCTTTGCTCCGGTCAGATACCTGATTTGCTTTAGAGCGCATCGAAGGCTCCCAGACGTTTGGCGATGGCAAGATAGACCGCCATGATCACGATCGGCACCATGGCAAAGGCCGCGGCCATCGGAATGTCGCCGGCCGTGCCTTGGAATTGATAGACCGCCTGGCCGATAAAGGGCCGCGATGAGCCGATCAGCTGCGGAATGATGTAGTCGCCCAAAGTGAGCGAGAAGGTGAAGATCGAGCCGGCGGCAATGCCGGGAATGGCCAATGGAAAGATCACCTTGCGGAACGTCTCATTGGGTCGCGCGCCGAGATCGCTGGAGGCTTCCAGCAGCGAGCGCGGGACGCGTTCCAGTGCCGCCTGGATCGGCAGCACCATGAAAGGCAGCCAGATATAGACGAAGGTCAAGGTCGTGCCGATATAGGAGGTCGAGAGTGACGAACCTTCCACCACCGGCAGGGTCAGGATCCAGTCCAGCACCGGACCCAATCCCAGAGAATTGATGACCCAGTGAATGGCGCCTTCCTTTGCCAGGATCAGCTTCCAGGCATAGACGCGCACCAGATAGTTCGACCAGAGCGGCAGCATGACGGCAACATAGAAGATCGCCTTCATGCGGCCGCTGGCAAAGCGGGCGATGTAATAAGCGAGCGGGAAGGCGATGATGCCGGAAATAACGGTCACGACGCTGGCCATCGCTACCGTGCGGAAGATGATGCTGAGATTGGTCGTTGTGAACAGGCGCGCATAGGTGGCGAGCGTCGGTTCATAGACAGTCTGGGCCGTGAAATCGTCGATCGAGAAAAAGCTCTGTGCCAGCAAAGTGAACAGCGACCCCAGATAGATGATGCCAAGCCACAGCAGGGGCGGCACCAGCAGCAGGGTCAGGACCAGGCGCGGCCGACGATAAAGAATGGTCGACAGCGTGTTGCTGAGCGAGCGCGCCCGCGGCTGGTCGGCAATTGTGCTCATGATGGCATCCTCAGCGGGCAAAGCGCATCAGGTGACGCGCCTCCCACCATAATTGCACTGTATCGCCTTCCACGGGCTCGATATGCGCATCGCGGTTCTGCACCGCGACGGTGATCTCGCCACCGCTTTCCAGCGCCACCTCATAGCGGGTGTTGGCACCAAGATAGAGAACCGAGCTCACACGCCCCTTGACGCTCATCGCATTGGCCGGTGCCGCCGACCCGACTTGCTCAAGATGAATTTTTTCCGGGCGGATGGAGCAGGCCTGCTCTGCCCCCGTCACCGCCTTGGCAGCCGCACCTTCCAGAAGATTGGAGACGCCGACGAAGCCGGCAACGAAGGTGGTTGCCGGCGATTCATAAAGTTCGGTGGGGCTTGCCAACTGTTCGATCTTGCCCTGGTTGAAGACGGCAACACGGTCACTCATCGAGAGCGCTTCGCCCTGGTCGTGGGTGACATAGATGAAGGTGATGCCGACGCGGCGCTGGATGGCTTTCAACTCGACCTGCATCTGCTCGCGCAGCTTGAGATCGAGGGCACCTAGCGGTTCGTCGAGCAGCAGGACCTTGGGATGGTTGACGAGCGCGCGGGCCAAGGCCACGCGCTGGCGCTGGCCGCCTGACAATTGCGATGGCTTGCGGCCGCCGAAACTGCCCAGCGCCACCATGTCCAGCATTTCCTCAGCCTGTTTGCGGCGCTGGGCCAGGGACACTTTACGGATCATCAGGCCATAGGCGACGTTATCCAGCACGCTCATGTGCGGGAACAGCGCGTAATCCTGGAACACGGTGTTGACGTCGCGGTCATAGGGCGGGACGCCGGTCATGTCGACGCCGTGCACGATGACATGGCCGTCGGTCGGCTGCTCGAACCCCGCGATCAGGCGCAGGCAGGTGGTCTTGCCGGAGCCGGACGGACCCAGCATGGCAAAGAATTCGCCATCGTGGATATCGAAGCTGACGGCATCCACCGCTTTGACGGCGCCGTAATGGCGCGACACATTCTGGAACGAGACGGCGGCAGTTCCGCTGGCAGGCATCATGATGACTTCCGTATCACAGTATAAAAATGGGGCGGATCATCGCTGATCCGCCCCGATCGGCTGACGGATGGATTACTGGCCGCTTTGAACCGATTGAACGGCGGCAACCCAATCCTTGTAGGGCACGCATTCGCCGCCCTGGCTGGCGCAATCCTTGACCGGCGTCTTCCAGAAATGGATACGGGCAAAGAGCTGCGAGCCGTTGGCGATGCAACCACCTTCAGTCAGGATCGCATCGCTGCAGGAGGCCGGCACCGCCGGCACGCTGCCGAACCAGGAACCGGTACCGGCCTGGGCGACGTTCGAGAGCGAGTGGTTGAGCCATTTGTAGGCACAGTTGGGGTGCGGTGCCTCGGTGGCCATCATGGTCGTGTCGGCCCAACCGGTCGCACCTTCCTTCGGCACAACGGAGCCAACCGGCACCTTGCCGGCACCACGCAGCGTGTTGACCTGGTAGGCCCAGCTGGTTGAGGCGACGATACCCTCGTTGGTGAAGTCGTCGACCTGGGCAGCCGCGTCGGACCAGTATTTGTTCACCAGCTTGCGCTGGCCACGCAGCAGGTCGACGGCGGCGTCGAACTGTGCCTGGGTGAGCTCATAAGGATCCTTGATGCCCAACTCAGGCTTGTTGACCATCAGATAGAGCGCCGCATCGGCGAGATAGATGGTGCCGTAATAGGCCTGGATACGGCCCTTGTTGGATTTGCCGTCGGGCAGCGTCTGTTCTTCAAACACCACCGACCAGCTCTGCGGTGCGTTTTCGAACACCTTGGCGTTATAGAGCAGCACGTTCGGCCCCCACTGCCATGGCACGCCGTAATGCTTGCCGTCGACCGTGTGCCACGGGGCGTTCTGCAGGCGCGGATCGACCTTGCTGTAATCGGTGATGAGGCCGGTGTTGATCTCCTGCACCGTGCCGCCCTTCACCAGGCGCAGCGATGCATCGCCCGATGCGGTGACGAGATCGAAGCCACCGCCATTCATCAGCGAGACCATTTCGTCGGAACTGCCGGCGGTCTTCACGGTGACTTTGCAGCCGGTCTCCTGCTCGAAGCCGGTCACCCAATCGTAATTCTTGTCGGATTCACCGCGCTCGATATAGCCCGGCCAGGCAACGATGGCGACTTCGCCTTCGCCCGCACCGATGCTTTGCAGCGGCTCGGCCTGGGCAGTGACGGCGCCCAGCAGCAAGGCTGCGGCCACACTCGTTCCGGCCAGCGTCCATTTAAAGGTCATTTTTTACCCCTCCCTCTTGTTGACGACGGAGGGGAGGCGGGCGCTATGCCCAGGCAGAACATTGCCCAGGCCGCCACGTTTCCCCTCGATCAAGGCGAAAACTAGCAATGTTCCTGGGATAGCAAAACCGAAAAACGGCGATTGCCGGTTAGTTCATGGCGCAGTTGGACAATTCCGATCTTTGCTGCACCCGCTTTGGGGCATCAGGCCGCCGTGGAATCGTCCAGGAAGACATTCAGGGATTCGGTGATCGCTGCCTGATCAAGATCCCGGGTGATGAAAACCAGCTTCGAGCGCCGGTCGTCGCTGGGCCAGCCGGGCAGCAGCACCGGCGGATGGAACAGGTGCTGGACACCATGGATGGCGACTGGCTGCGCCTCGCCAGCGACATTGAGCAGGCCCTTGATGCGCAGCAGATCGGCGCCCTGGGTCGTGGTCAGCATATCGATCCAGGCGCAGAAGCGCCCCCAGTTCAGGGGCTCATCACGGATGACACAGAAGGCACGAATATGGGCATCGTGCCGGTTCACGTCGAGGCCATGCCCGTGCCTGTGCCCATGATCATGCCCATGCCCATGCCCATGATCATGACCGTGATGGTCATGCTCATCATGATGATGCGCATGATCGTCGTGCGGCACGGTGTAAGCTTCTTCCCGCAGCCAGCGCTGCACGTCGAGGCTCTTGCTCTCCGGATTATAGAGACCGGCGTTGAAGAGAGCGCTGGGTTCGACAACGCCGCTGGCCACGCGCAGGATGGGCGCCGCCGGATTGAGCCGGTGCAGGCGCCCTTGCAGGGCCGCAATCTTGCTATCGTCGCTGAGATCGCATTTGGTCAGCAGCAGCCGGTCGGCGACCGCGGCCTGCTTCACGGACTCCATCTGCCGGTCCATTTGCATCTCGCCATTGACCACATCCACCGTGGCGATGACGCCGTCCAGGCGATAGACCGAGGTCAGCACCGGGTCCTGCATCAGCGTGTGGAGGATCGGCGCCGGATCAGCAAGGCCCGTGGTCTCGATGACGACGCGCTTGAAGGCTGGGATCTCGCCCTTATGCCGGCGCTTGAACAGGCGGCGCAGCGCATCGATGAGATCGCCGCGCACCGTGCAGCACAGGCAGCCGGATTCGAGGAGGACCGTATCGTCATCGGCCTTCTCGACCAGCAGATGATCAAGCCCGACATCGCCGAATTCGTTGATGATGACGGCAGTTTCACCCATGTCCGGATGCGCCAGCAGGTATTTCAGCAATGTTGTCTTGCCACTGCCGAGGAAGCCGGTGATGACGGAAACCGGCAGCCGCTCGGGCGCCGCCTGCTGTTGACCAGTGTCATTCACGCCAGGATACTCACAACGGAACCCTGGCGCGGCGCGAAAGGGCATGCTGTGCGACGAGGCCGCAGCCCAGCAGCACGAACGCGCCTAATTGATGGAGGATGGCAAGCGGGATCGGCACCACCAGGATCAAGGTCGCCATGCCGAGGAACGCCTGCGCAGCCAAAGCAAAGGGCAGGGTGAGGCCACGGCGTTTGATGACCGCATCGACGTCGCGCCTGCGCAGCCGCACCAGGAAGCTGATGACGGCGATGGCGACAAAGCCCGAGACTAGGCGATGCTGGAACTGCACCATTGCCAGATTCTCGGTGAAGTTGATCCACCAGGGCGACATGAGGAACAGGTCCGGCGACAGCCAGTGGCCGTTCATGCGCGGAAAGTCGTTATAGACAAAACCTGCATCGGTACCTGCGACTAGGCCGCCCAGGGCAATCTGGAATGTGATGAGGATGTTCATCCACTTGGCGTGGCGCACGAGGTCGACGGCGGTGCTCCGGTCGCCGGCGAGCGGCGCGTCGTCGAGATAATCGAGCGCGTACCAAAGCATCAGCGAAAAGATCGCTAATGCCAGCATCAGATGGATGACCAGGCGGTACTGGCTGACATCGACCCGGTCCTGGAAGCCGCTAGCCACCATGTACCAGCCGGCAAAGCCCTGCAGCCCACCCAAGGCGAACAGGGCGATGAGGCGCGGCACCTCGAGGCGGGTGATGCGGCCGCGGATCAGGAACCAGGCCAGCGGCAGCAGGAACGCGACGGCCAGCAACCGCCCCCACAGCCTGTGCAGATATTCCCACCAGAAGATGCCCTTGAAGGCTTCAAGGGTCATGCCCGGGTTGACATGCTTATATTCGGCAATCTGGCGGTAAAGGGCGAAGACCTCTTCCCAGGCCGCATCCGTCAAAGGCGGCCAGGCGCCCATGATCGGCTTCCATTCCATGATGGAGAGGCCGGAATCCGTGAGGCGTGTAATCCCGCCCAGCAGCACCATGACGGCAATCATAAGGCAGCAAATCAGCAGCCAAAGGCCGACGCTGCGGCGCGCCGATCGGCTTTGGCCGGCAATCTGCATAGGGGGCGCGCTGGTCAGAATGTCGCTCATGGTGGCTCTCGTTTCGGGCGCCGGAGCATAGTCCCGCCGTGGTAAAAGGAAAGACCCCTTCCGCCGCGACCAAATGGCCCGATTTTGTCCCGCGTCAGAGCTCTCGGCGGTACTTTTCCGGCAGCAGATCGGCCACCGGGACGCGCTTGAGATCGCCCTGCCGAGCCATGATCACGGCGCTTCCGGGCGCGAAATCGGTCAGCATTTCCCGGCAGATACCGCAAGGCGAGACGACCTTGGGCTCGGCATGCAACTCCTTTGGCCGCGGGTGGCGGACAGAGACGATGGCCTCAATCCCGGTTTCGCCGGCTGAAAGGGCGCTGCCCAGGGCCACCGCTTCGGCGCAAACCGAGCAACGGCCGACATAGGTATCGAGGTGGAGGCCAAGATAAATCCGTCCGGACGCCCCCCGGACGGCCGCGCCGATATGATGCCGGTTTTCCTGATAGCGGCTGCGGATGAAATCCGTCGCTGCCGACATCAGTTCAAGGTCGGCCGGTGATAAGGAGGACAAAGTCGTTCCAGTTCAGGCAGTGGACGGTCGCTGCATGATGCCGCATGGCCTCACTTCCGGCAATCGCTCACCATTTGTGAAAGACGAAGAAGCCGGCCGCGGCAATGAGGGCGAAGCCGACCAGATGGTTCCAGCGGATCGCTTCGCCAAGATAGGCGACCGAAAAGACGCAGAACACAAGGAGAGTGATGATCTCCTGCATCGTTTTCAGTTCGGCGGCGGAATAGACGGAATGGCCGATGCGGTTCGCGGGGATGGCGAAACAATATTCGACGAAGGCAATGCCCCAGGACGCGATAATCACGATCCAGAGCGGCTTCGAGGTGAATTTTAAATGACCGTACCAGGCGAATGTCATGAAGACGTTCGAAATGGCCAGCAAGATGATGGGTGTCAGTTGCGGCGTCATGAATGACGGCATGTGATGATCCTCGGTCTCTGATTTTCGGTATGTGGGGGATAGCTGTCAGGCGATTCCAGCAAGTTCTAGTTCAGGACGATAAAGCCGGCAACGGACCATTGCCTCTGCAAACTTGCCTAGGTAGCCTCTGGCTGTATGAGTGTGAATCTATGCAACTGGAGCCCATCGATGCTGCGCGCTACCCACGCCCCGTTTGTTCGGCCCCCGTTCGCCCGAGCCACCTTATATATCCTTCTGGCCGCTGCTTTTGCTCTCGCTGCCTGCGCACAAAGCGCCCCATCAAACACGGCCGCGCCTGGCGGTTCCGACGCCGCCGCCAGCACGGAACCCAACACGAACGAGATGCTGGCTCAGTTACCGGACCATTATTCCGCAAAATGCTTGGGGCGCGTCGAATTCGTCGCTGAACGCCGGATTACCGGAAATTCCACCTGCGGCGGACGATTGGATGGCACGTCCGATCAATCCATGAAGATCGGGACGGCCTGCGTCTATTCCGGGACGCCGCAGTCGCGCACCGCCACCAAACTCACGGCGACCGGCTACTTCTTCTGCTCAGACGGCACGCGCGGCACGGTTCGGTTTGAGGAGCGTCCGGGCAATGGACCAGGGATAGCTGTCGTTACGTCAGATGACGGCCGAATTGTCACCCTTAACTACGACTAGACATACGCCTGCCTATAAATTGCGCACAGACCTTGTGTAAATTAAGGCTTTGCACACAGAGCAATGCACCCCCTCTGCCAGCGCGCATTGTGCAGTGCATGAAGGCTTCCTAGCTTGTTAGGCAGGGGAAGGCGACTGGTCACACCGGGGGCTGCCTGTCCCACCCATCACAGACAGGTATCCGCCCATGTCCAAGCTGCTCGATCCGATCACCGTAGGTGATCTGCGCCTTCCCAACCGTGTCGTCCTCGCACCCTTGACACGCTCCCGGGCCAGCGATGGCCGGGTGCCCAACGATTTGATGCGGGACTATTACGTCCAGCGCGCCTCAGCCGGTCTCATCCTGACCGAAGCCACGTCGGTGACGCCGCAAGGTGTCGGCTATGCCGACACGCCCGGCATCTGGTCGGATGCCCAGGTCGAAGGTTGGCGCCATATCACCAAAGCCGTACATGATGCTGGCGGCCGCATCTTCTCGCAGCTCTGGCATGTTGGCCGTG
The DNA here is from genome assembly GCF_056404715.1 of Dongia sp. P2_B8. Taxonomy (NCBI): domain Bacteria; kingdom Pseudomonadati; phylum Pseudomonadota; class Alphaproteobacteria; order Rhodospirillales; family Dongiaceae; genus Dongia; species Dongia sp. P2_B8. Next base: position 397,589 of record NZ_JBFUDM010000001.1, read on the forward strand.
TTTCCGATCCGATTTTCCTGAATGGCGATCTGCCCGTGGCACCGAGCGCCATTGCGCCCGCAGGTCATGTCAGCCTCGTTCGCCCGCAACGCGCCTATGTGACGCCGCGTGCCCTTGAACTCGATGAATTGCCGGGTATCGTCGCGGCCTATGCGCAGGGGGCCGAGAATGCCAAGAAGGCCGGCTTCGACGGTGTCGAATTGCACGGTGCCAACGGCTATCTGCTCGACCAGTTCCTCCAGGACGGCACCAACAAGCGCACCGACAAGTACGGCGGGTCGATCGAAAACCGCGCCCGGCTGATGCTGGAGGCGACCGATGCCGTGCTCAAGGTCTGGGGTCCGGGCCGCGTCGGCATGCATCTCGCCCCGCGCCGCGACTCTCATGACATGGGCGATTCCAATCCGGCGGCGACCTTCGGCTATGTGGCCGAGCAGCTCGGCAACCGCGGCTTGGCCTTCATCGCCGCCCGGGAAGCGCAGAAGCCGGACAGCCTCGGGCCGCAGCTGAAGAAGGCCTTTGGCGGTGTCTATATCGCCAACGAAGGCTTCACCCAGGAAAGTGCCGAGCAGGCGATCGCATCTGGCGCGGTCGATGCCGTGGCGTTCGGCAAACTGTTCATTGCCAACCCGGACCTGCCCGCGCGCTTTGCGGCTGGCGCCAAGCTCAATGAATGGGATGCCAGCACTTTCTATGGCGGTACGGCCAAGGGCTATACCGACTATCCGGCTCTGGAAGGCAATCTGGTCGACGCCTGATCTTCCGGCGCTAACGCAAGGAAGCCCGCGGTGGGAACACCGCGGGCTTTTCTTTGCTGGAATAGTGCCCCTCCAACACAAAACTCACCCGATTTATGAGATTTCCAGGCTTTTCCGCCAGAGGTGCCTTGGCATAGTTAGGGTCATTGCGGCCGTTGGGCGCGGCTGAACCTATCTATCTGATCGCAAAAGGATCTCGGGATCATGAAATCGCAGGCGCGGGTCGTCGTCATCGGTGGCGGCGTGGTTGGTGTGAGCGTGCTTTACCATCTCGCCAAGCGCGGCTGGACCGATGTCATGCTGGTCGAACGCTCGGAGCTGACCTCGGGTTCGACCTGGCACGCCGCGGGTGGCATGCACACGATCAATGGCGACCCGAACATGTCGCATCTGCAGGCCTATACCGTGAAGCTCTATGACGAGCTTGAGCGGGAGTCGGGCCAGTCCTGCGGCATCCACCGGGTAGGCTGCCTCTATCTCGCCGGCACCGAGGCGCGCGCGGACTATTTCAAGACGGAACTTGCCAAGGCACATTACCTTGGCATCGGCCTCCGCGAAGTCTCCATGGACGAGGTCAAGAAGATCAATCCGCTGGTGGACACATCCAAATTCACCAAGGCGATGTTCGATCCTGCCGACGGTCATGTCGATCCCTCCAGCGTCACCAATGCCTATGCCAAGGCGGCAAAGAACAAGGGTGCCACGATCTCGCTGCGCAACCCGGTCATCGAATTGAAGCAGAAGCCCAACGGCCATTGGCTGGTGGTGACCAAGGAAGGCACGATCGAAGCCGAGTATGTGGTGAATGCCGGCGGCCTGTGGGCGCGCGAAGTGGGGCGCCTTGCTGGCATCGATCTCCCCATCCTGCCGATGGAGCATGAATACATTGTCACCAACGCCATTCCCGAGGTTGAGGCGCTGGATCACGAGATCCCGATGACCATTGATTTCGAGGGCGAGAGCTATCTCAGGCAGGAGCAGAAGGGCCTCCTCATCGGTACCTATGAGCATGATTGCCGGCATTGGGCGTTGAAGGGCACGCCGCAGGATTTCGGCCACGAATTGCTGCAGGAGGATGTCGACCGTATCTGGACGGCGCTGGAATTTGCCATGACGCGCTTCCCGTGCCTGGAGAAGGGCGGCATCAAGCGCACCATCAACGGGCCGATGGTGTTCGCCCCCGACGGCAACCCGCTGGTGGGCCTGGTGCCGGGCCTCACCAATTATTTCACGGCGTGCGGCGTGATGGCCGGCTTCAGCCAGGGCGGCGGCGTCGGCATGGTGGTTGCCAATTGGATCATCGACGGCGAGCCGGGTATGGATGTGTTCGCCATGGACGTGGCGCGCTTTGGCCCGCACAACAATCGTGCTTTCACCATTGAGAAGACGATCGAGAACTATCGCCGCCGCTTCACCATGACTTTCCCCAATGAAGAATTGCCGGCGGCGCGGCCGCTCAAGACCTCACCCATCTATCCGTATCTCAAGAGCGAGGGTGCGTTGTTCGGCGCGGCCTTCGGCTGGGAATATCCGCTCTGGTATGCGCCCAAGGGCGTCGAGCCCAAGGAGGAACCGACCTATCGCCGTTCCAACGCCTTCCCGCATGTGGCGGCCGAGGTGAAGGCCGTGCGCGAGAATGTCGGCATCTGGGAAACGTCGAGCTACGGCAAGATCGAGGTCACGGGTCCCGATGCCGCCAAGTTCCTCGACCGCATTGTGAGTAACAAGCTGCCGGCTCTCGGGCGTACCGTGCTGTGCCCGATGCTCTCGCCGACCGGCCGCATCTTTGGCGATCTCACGGTGACACGTACCAGGGATGATACGTTCCTGATGATCGGCTCCGGCACGGCGGAGACCTATTACACACGCTGGCTGCGGACCAATCTCAAGGGCGAGCGCGCCCAGATAAGAAACGTGACAGCCGACTATGCAGGCCTGTCGCTGACCGGTCCCAAGGCACGCGACGTGCTGCAGCAACTGACCGAAACCGATCTTGCCCATGCAGCCTTTCCCTTCCTCCATGCCCGGCAGATCCATGTCGGCCTGGCCGATGCTCTGGTCATCCGGGCAAGTTTTACTGGCGAACTGGGCTACGAAATCTACGTGGCGCCGCAGAATCTTATCCATGTCTATGAACGGCTGCGCGCGGCTGGCGCGGATCATGGCTTGAAGATGTTCGGTGTCCGCGCATTGCATGCCATGCGCATGGAGAAGGGCTATGGGTCCTGGGGCCGCGACTTCACCGCCGACTACAATGCGGCCGAAGCCGATTGGGGCCGCTTCGTGAAATTCGACAAGGGCGATTTCATCGGCCGGGCGGCGGCGGAGAAACAGTTCAAGGAACCGCTCACTCGCAAGATTTCGCTGCTCGAGGTGGCTGCCAAGGATCTCGATATCATGGGCGCCGAGCCCATTTTTGCAGGCGGCAAGGCGGTTGCCCGTGTGACTTCCGGCTATTTCGGCCATTGGACCGGCAAGCAGTTGGCCTTGGCCTATCTGCCGATGAGCGGTGACAGCTTTGAAATCGAAGTCATGGGCAACCGGGTCCCAGCAACCCGCCTCAAGGAAGCGCCGTTCGATCCCAATTCGGCGCGTCTGCGCAGCTAAGAGCGGGAAAATTGTAACGATTTATGACAACGGCGCGTGGCGACACGCGCCGTTTCATTTTAGCCCTTTACGCGACATTTTCGCGTTACCGGATGGGGGCAATCTCTTCCTCACGAGCGACGGCCTAGACCGATCAACAAGACGGCCGACCACCGCTCGACAGACATCCGAGACTAGGAGATTCGTCATGAAGACCCGTTTGCTGCTGAGCGCCCTTGCTGCCACCGTGCTCGTTTCCGGCACCGCCATGGCCGCCACCACCACACCCGCACAGAAGTGCACTGCCCTGATCAGCCAGTGGAATGATGTGGCGAAGACCCACAAGAGCAACGCCAAGTTCACGGTCGCCCAAAAAGATGCCATGTCCGGCGAAAAGCTGTGCCATGCCAGCAAAGACGCTGCCGGTATTCTCGATCTCACCAAAGCGCTGAACACCCTCGGCGTGAAGCCGGCGGCGTAAGCAAGTTCCCCTCACCCCAGCCCTCTCCCCGCAAGAGCGGGGCGAGGGAGCTCCTGGCGAGTTCGGTCGCAAGCCCCTCGCCCCTCTGGGGAGAGGGGTTGGGGTGAGGGGGGCAACCTCAGAACACTTTACACAGCCTCAAGCCGTCATAGATCGCGGCGTGGATGTTTCTGGCGGAGACCGCATCGCCGATGCGGAACAGCTGGAAGGATCCCGCTGCGTTCGCTTTGAGCGCCTGCGGGCGACCCTCGATGAAGCTGTCGATGTCGATCTCGCCGCGATTGACACTCTGTTCCTTCAAATCGAAATAGACGGTGTCCGCCGGCAGATTGCCGTGCGCCACGATGATCTGCTGAGCGCGCCGCTCGGATGTGGATTTGTCATAGGCATTGAACAAGGTCGCTACCAGCTGGTTGCCATCCCTGGCGATCTTCGTCATGCGCTGATTGATGGTGAGCTTCACCCCACCGGCATAGAACGCCTTGTAGTAGGCCGGATAGTTGAGCCCACCCACTTCGGCACCGATCATCCTTTCCGGCGTGATCAATTCGAATCTGATGCCTTTGCTGGTCAGGAACTCGGCCGTCGACAGCGCCTCGTGCCCTGCTTCATCGTCATAGAGGATAATGTCGTCGGAGAGCGCCACTTGGCCAGAGAGCACGTCCCAGGTGGAAATGGCGAGGTCAGAGCCTTGCCTGAACGGTGCCGTATTGGGCGTACCGCCCGTGGCGATGATCACGATATCCGGCTGCTCTGCGAGAATATCGGCGCCTTCCGCATAGGTATTGAAGCGGAACTGGACGCCGGCATGCTGCGCCTCGGCATAGAGCCAGTCGGTGATGCCGACCAATTCCTTGCGGCGCCCCACTGTGGCGGCGATCGCGATCTGGCCACCGACACGGTCGGTTGCCTCGAACACCGTCACCTTGTGCCCGCGCAGCGCCGAAACTCGCGCCGCTTCCAAGCCGGCGGGACCGGCGCCGACAATGACGATGTTCTTCCTGGGTCCATCGCTGGGCACGATGACATGGGGCATCGTCTCTTCGCGGCCGGTCGCCGGATTATGAAGGCACAGGGCCTCGCCGCCCTGATAGATGCGGTCAATGCAATAGCCGGCGCCGACGCAGGGGCGGATGCGGTCTTCCTCGCCGCGCATCATCTTTGCGACGATATGCGGGTCCGCCATATGCGCGCGAGTCATGCCGATCATGTCGACTGCGTCGTCGGCAACCCAATGCCGCGCGGTAGCTAGATCGTTGATACGCGCTGCGTGGAAGATCGGCAGGCCGGGGAGTGCTGCGCGGGCGGCTTTTACCTTGGCAAAATTGGGCCCGGCCGGCGTCCCCATCAGCGGGATGATGTGGGAGAGGGCTTCATCCGTGTCGATCGTGCCCACGATGACATTGATGAAATCGACCAGCTTTTCTTCGTGCAAACGCTTCGCAATCTCAATACCTTCGGCGAAGCCAAAGCCGCCATCGGCAGCCTCATCCACCGCCATGCGGACACCGATGATGAAGTCGGGTCCGGCGGCCCGCCGCATCTCGGCGAGGACCTCCATGCCGAAGCGCATGCGGTTTTCCAGGCTGCCGCCGTAATTATCCTCGCGCGAATTGGTGCGGGGCGAGAGGAAGGCGTCGAAGAGATGGCCATAGGCTTCGATCTCGACCCCGTCGAGATCGCCCTCGCGGCAGCGCCTGGTGGCGGCGCCATAGGCCTTCACCACGCGGCTGATATCGAAATCCTCCATCATCTTGGGGAAGCCGCGGTGGGCGGGCTCGCGCTCGTGGGAGGCCGAGATGATGGGCAACCAATGTTCTTTGTTCCACGATGTGCGGCGGCCGAGATGGGTGATCTGGCACATCACCGCGCAATCATAGGCATGAACGCGCTTCGCCAGTGCCTTGAAGTCCGGGATGATGGCATCGTCATGGACATAGAGGTTGCCGAAGGCCTGGGGCGAATCCTTGGCGATCACCGAGGAGCCGCCGATCATGGTCATGGCGGCCCCGCCCTTGGCCTTCTCCTCGTGATAGAGCTGGTACCGGAGCCCCGGTCGGCCGGCCTCGGAATAGGCTGGCTCGTGCGAAGTGGAGAAAATCCGGTTCTTCAGCTTGAGGTGTTTGAGCTGATAGGGCTGCAGCAAAGGATCGGCCATTGGCACTCCGATGTGTGGCTTTGTCTAATCGTATCAGGCGCGCATCTTGCCGCCGTTGGGATCGTAGAGTGGTGCCCCCAGGATTTCAGCCGGAAAACGCGCGCCATTGATCTCGATCTCGACCTTGGTGCCGGCCTTGGCCAAATCGGTCGGGACATAACCGAACGCCACCGACTTGCCGACGGAATGGGCATAGCCGCCCGATGAGACGTAACCCACGGCCTTGTCACCGACCATGACGGCCTCGTCATTGGTGACGTCGATATCCTTGGTTGCCACCACCATCGTCACCAGCTTCTTGGCCGGACCCTTGGCCTTTTGCGCCAACGCGGCTTCCTTGCCGATGAAATCCTTGTTCCAGTTGATGAAGGCATCGAGGCCGCTTTCGGCTGCCGTGAAGTCGGGGCGATAGTCGAGGGTCCAGACCCCCCAATTCTTCTCGAGCCGCAGGCTCATCAGCGCGCGGGCCCCGTACCAGCGGAGGCCGAGATCAGCACCAGCCTCCTCGATCGCCTCGGCGAGGCGCAACTGATAGGGCGGCGCCACATAGATCTCATAGCCGAGCTCACCGGAGAAGGAGACGCGGGCGAGGATGGCCGGGACGCCGGCCACAAAGGTCCGGCGGATGTCGAGGAACTTCAGCGCTTCGTTTGAGACATCCTCCCGCACCAGCCGCGCCAGCAGCTGGCGTGATTTGGGACCGGAGAGGGCAATGCCGTGGAGATCGTCCGACATGTTGCGATAGGTAACGCCGGTCGCCGGCAGATGTTTCTCGAACCAGCGGCGATGGGCTTCCTGCATGGCGCCCGACCCGAACAGCATGAAATGCTCGTCGCCCAGACAAGCGACGGTGAGGTCGCCGTAGAGCTTGCCCTTGGGCGTCAGCATCGGTGTCAGCGACATCCGACCCTGTTTCGGCAGGCGGCCGGCCAGCACATGGTCGAGGAAGGTGCGGGCACCCGGTCCCTTGAACTCGTGCTTGGCGAAGTTTGCGATTTCAATGGCGCCCACCGCTTCGCGCACGGCCTTCACTTCGCGGGCGACATAGTCATGGGCGCGCGGTCGGTTGAAGGTCGGTTGCTCATGGGCATCCGCCGGTCCATCGGCGAACCACAAGGCGTGCTCCAGGCCGAAACCCTGGCCCCAGACCGCACCCTTGGCGGTGAGCCGGTCATAGAGTGCCGTGGTCTTCTGGCGGCGGCCCTTGGGCAAGGTTTCATTCGGGAAGGTCATCACGAAGCGGCGTTCGTAATTCTCGGACGATTTGATGGTGCCCCATTCCGGCGTTGCGAAATTGCCGAAGCGCGCTACGTCCATGGCCCAGACATCGATCGACGGCTCGCCGTCCATCATCCATTCGGCCATGCAGAGGCCCACGCCGCCGCCTTGGCAGAAGCCTGCCATAACACCGACTGCGACCCAGTAATTGCGCATGCCCGGCACCGGGCCGATCATCGGATTGCCGTCGGGTCCGAAGGTGAAGGGCCCGTTGATCACATTCTTGATGCCGGCGCGACCCAGAGCCGGGATGCGCTGGAAGCCAAGCTCCAACCGTTCGGCGATGTTGTCGAGCTTCGGCTCCAGCAATTCATGGCCGAAATCCTGCGGCGTGCCCTTCACAGACCAGGCGGTCGCCCGCGGTTCGTAGGTACCGAGCAGCATGCCTTGCCGTTCCTGGCGGAAGTACATATTGCCTTCGTAATCGATGCCGGCCGGCAGACGTTCCTCGCCGCGCTCGACGATCTCCGGAATAGCTTCGGTAATGAGATAGTGATGTTCCATCGGCTGCACGGGCAGATGGATGCCGGCGAGGTGTCCGACTTCACGCGCCCAGAGGCCACCGGCATTGACGATCATCTCGGCATTGATGTTTCCGTTGGGGGTGATCACGTCCCAGCTGCCGTCCGGGCGCTGCCTGGTTTCGATCACCGGCGTGTGCGTGTAGTACTTGGCGCCGTGCACCTTGGCGGCCTTGGCATAGGCGTAGCAGACACCGGAGGGATCGATATCGCCATCAAGCGGGTCCCAGAGGGCGGCGATGTAGCGGCTGGGGTCGATCAGCGGATGGCGCCTGGCGGCTTCCTCGACGCTGATGAATTCCTGGTCGAGACCCATGTAGCGGGCCTTCGAGCGCTCACGCTTCAGGTAATCGTACCAAGTCTGGTTGGAGGCGAGATAGAAACCACCGGTCGAATGCATGCCGACCGAATGGCCGGAGGTTGCCTCGATCTCCTTATAGAGGTTGATCGTGTAGCCCTGCAGGCGCGAGATATTCGGGTCTGACGAGATGGTGTGGATCTGCCCTGCCGCATGCCAGGACGAGCCTGAGGTGAGCTCACTGCGCTCCAGCAGGATGACATCCTTCCAGCCGAATTTGGCGAGGTGGAACAGGATCGAGCAACCAACCACGCCACCGCCGATGATGACGACCTTTGCATGCGTTTCCATAATCTTGGGTCCTATTAGTACCAGGCATCCGCCATGGATTGTTTACGGCGGTTCATGAAATCGTTGAGAGCCTCGTCGATGCCAGGATCGATCGCGGGATCTGTGTGGCTGGCCAGAAGGGCGCGCCATTTTTTGTCGGCGCGCACATCTGCGGGCCGCGATCCAGCATCGCGCCATTGTTCGAACGAGTCATTGTCGGCGAGATCGGCGTCGTAGAAGGCGGTCGTGTAATTTGCCATCGTGTGTGCGCACCCCAAGAAGTGCTTGCCGGGCTCGACCTCGCGGAAGGCATCCATGGCCAATGTGTTCTCATCCATTGGCAGGCCGGCCAAGAGCTTGTGCATCATGCCGAGATGATCGCAATCGAGCACGAATTTCTCGTAGCCCATGACCAGCCCACCCTCCAGCCAACCGGCGGCATGGAGGATGAAGTTGGCGCCACCCAGCAAAGCCGGCCACAGGGAATCAGCGCTTTCCTGTGCTGCCTGTGAATCCGCGACCTTGGACGCGGTGAGGGAGCCGCCACAGCGGAGCGGCACGCCCAACCGTTGCGCCAACTGACCGATGGCGAGATAGGCCATCGCTGGTTCCGGCATGCCGAAGGTGGGGGCGCCGGAGCGGAGCGACATCGACGAGAGGAAATTGCCATAGATGACCGGCGCGCCCGGCCGTTCCAGCTGGGTCAGCGCCACGCCGACCATGGCTTCGGCATGGGCCTGGGCGATGGCGCCTGCTGTGGTGACCGGGCCCATGGCGCCGCCGAGAATAAAGGGCACCACCACGGCAGCCTGGTTGGCGCGGGCATAGGCACGGAGCGCCATCGACATGACGCCGTCGAAAATCAGTGGTGAGTTGGTGTTGATGTTGCCGAGGATGACGCAGTTCTTGTCGACGAAATCCGCACCGAACAGGATGCGGCACATCTCGATCGAATCTTCGGCACGGTCCGGCGCCGTCACCGACCCCATGAAGGGTTTGGCCGAATGCTTGATATGGGCATAGACCATGTCGAGATGGCGCTTGTTGACCGGCACATCTACGGGCTCGCAGATGGTGCCGCCGGAATGGTGCAGCCAAGGCGACATCCAGGTCATCTTGACGAAATTCTTGAAGTCTTCGAGCGAGCCGTAGCGGCGGCCCTTTTCCTGGTCGTAGACGAAGGGCGAGCCATAGGCTGGCGCAAACACCACGGCATCGCCACCGATCTCGACCGCGTGGTTGCCATCACGGCCATGCTGGATGAACGTCCTGGGTGTGGTCTTCCGGATGATTTCGACGACATGGCCGGGCTCGAATTTGACCCGCACGCCATCGACCTTGGCGCCGGCTTTGCGCCACAGGCTCAGCGCCTCGTCATCACCGCGAAATTCGACGCCGATCTCCGCCAGGATCTGCTCGGCCTGGGCATGGAGCCGGTCGAGGCCGTCCGGCTGTAGCATGGCGTAGGTGGGAATCTGGCGTCGCAGGAAGGTGGGAGCGGCCACGGTCGGCCGCACGCGGCTGCGGTTCCGTGGCTTTGCCGCGGGTTGAGGGCTCTCTGCTGGCTCGCTCATGTCACTCTGCTCCCCTGGGCTCCCCTGGCAGCTTAGCTGTCGATCAGGTGGTCAATCATGCTAGCTGGTGCGGATCGTATGTAATCCTGGAAAAAAATGAGGAAGTTGATAGAATTTACTTATGAACTCACTGCGCCTTCAACTGCCACCCTTGAACGGGTTGATCATTTTCGAAGCGGCCGGGCGGCTGGCCAGTTTCACCAAGGCCGCCCGGGAACTCAACATGACCCAGGCCGCGGTCAGCTATGGCATCAAGCAGCTGGAGGACGCCCTCGGGCTGCCCCTGTTTCGCCGCGAGCATCAGCGGGTCCGCCTGACCGAGGACGGTCGACGCTATCACCAGGACGTCACCTTGGCACTCGAGCATCTGCGGCGCTCGACCGAGACCTTGCGGCGCCATCAGAGCGGCACTCATGTGACGCTATCCTGCTCCACGGCCTTTGCCTCCTGGTGGATGCTGCCGCGCCTGGCGCGGTTTCGCCAGGACAATCCCGGCATCGATCTTCGGCTGCAGACCACGGACAAGGATATCGATCTCGATGCCGAGGGGATTTCGCTCGCCATCCGGCGCGGTGATGGCCGCTACCCGGGCTGCCATGCTGTGAAGCTGGTGGAGGAAGCCATCATCCCGATCTGCAGTCCGGCCTATCTTGAGCGTGCCGGCAATATTACGATGGTTGCCGATCTCAAGCGGCAGCGGCTGATCCATCTCGACGAACCGTTCCGTCCGCGGCCCAATTGGGCCGATTACTTCCGCGCCGCCGGCGAGCGCCTGGCGCCCGACGATTCAGGCCTGCACCTCAATGATTATGCGCTGGTGGTAGGGGCGGCGTTGGAGGGGCAGGGTATCGCCTTGGGCTGGCGTCACCAGACAGATCATCTGGTTGCGCGCGGGCTTCTTGTGCATCCGCTCGACCGGTCCTGGGTGACGGGCCTTGCCTTCCATATCGTCTGGTCGCATGGCACCGCACTGGCGCCCGAGGCCGAGATGGTGCGCGATTGGCTGGCAGGCAATCCCGCCATACCGGAACCGACCTGGCCGGTACGCGGGAATCCCAGCTAAATTCCTGGCCCAGACGATTCCGAGCTTAGACGGCTGTCACCGCATCGGGCATTTCGAACACGCGGATCTGGTTGCGGCCGCCCTTCTTGGCGGCATAGAGCGCGTCGCCAGCCAGTTTGAAAAGGGCGGCGCGGTCACTCGCAGGCCCAGGGCGGCAGACGGCGGCACCGATGGATATCGTGACGATCGACGCCGTGCCGGAATGTGTATGGGGCAGCGATAGCGCCCGCGTCGCATTGAGCAGTCGTTCACCGACGATGGCAGCACCGGTAGCATCGGTGTCCGGCATCAGGCCAACGAATTCTTCGCCGCTATAGCGCGCAAGGATATCGCCCGGCCGCATGATCGCCTTCGACAATGCCTGTGCCAGGATGCGCAGGCAATCGTCGCCGGCGAGATATCCATAAGCATCGTTATAGGATTTGAAATTATCAATGTCGGTGAGATAGACGCAGATGCTCGTCTTGAGGCGCAGGCAGCGCCGCCATTCGCGATCGAAATCCTCTTCAAAGGCGCGCCGGTTGGCGATCCCGGTGAGGCCGTCAATGGCTGAGAGCCGGCGCAAATAGTCGCGCTGCCGTTTGAGCTCCAACTGGTTGCGCACACGGGCGAGCACGATGGGTGGGCTCACGGGCTTTGCGATATAGTCGACGGCGCCCAAAGCAAGACCTTTGGCCTCCTGGCGTTCCTGATCCATCGCGGTCACGAACATCACGGGAATATCGCGGGTGAACGGATTGGCTTTCAAGCGGTCGCAGATCTCGTAACCGTCCATGCCCGGCATCATGATGTCGAGGATGATCAGGTCCGGTTCCTCGGCCGCGGCCAATGTCAGCGCGTCCGCCCCATTATTGGCCGTGATGACCTGATAGCCATCGCGAAGGACGACATTGAGAATCGCCAAATTGGTAGGCGAATCGTCGACCACCAGAATCAGATCTTTTTCGCGCGCCATTTCGCCCCTTGTCTCCGCTCAGTCGACACCAGAAATCCGGCGACACCAGAAACCCGGCATCGAAAGTCGTTGTCGCAACCGCGTCCCCCAGAATCTTTTACCACCGAAAAGTGGTGCCGCCTAGATCGAAGCCCGATCTGTTCAGCGTTTGACGGCGAACAGGCGAAATTCGTGGCTTGCCTCGGGTCCCATGGGCACCGGCTGCAGCCAAGCCGGTGGCTCCCCTCTGAGCAACAGATGATACAACGAATTGGGTGCCGATTCACCGATCACCTTTGGCACCTCGGTTATGCAGACCAGCACGAACGCGGCCTGCCGCCGCGTGATGATGCCGTGGACGGTGGCGTCATCGGTACCGGTTGAGGCGTTGAACATGTCGGCTATGTCACCGAAGCCGCGATGGTAAGGGCCGCCGACAAAGCGATAGGGCGTACGATAGGCAAGGTCCGGCGTGTAATTGATGGATTCCGTGAAGATGATGGGCGTGTGGCGTTCTGCCCCCATGGGCTCGACCGTTACAATGCCGGGGCGATTGGCGTTCAGCCAGTCGGCAACGGGCTTGGGTTCGCAGGCATCTTTCGTGATCGGGGTTGCGTTGGATGCGCTCCCGGCCAGCAGCCAGAGCTGTCCGACAAACACGACAATGATGCAGGCGGCAACGCGCATGAGCGTCTGCGTCAGGCGCCTCATGTTGACGGCCAGATCGCAGAGCATTGCAAACAGGCCGCAGCCCAGCAGGGCGCCATAGGGTGCCAGCGGCACGGCCAGGCGTTGATGGAGCAGGGCGCCCAGCAAGGCTGTGAGATAGGACAGCGACAGCAGCACGGCGACGGGGAAGGCAGGCTTTCCCCGCCAGCGCCAGAGGCAATAGGGAATGACGGGCAAGGCAGCCAGGGAGTTGCCGATGATGCCGAAGAACATATCTGTAGACGCCCGGTTGACGGGCCAAAGCGGGCTCATTTCCTTGACGTCGTCGAGAAAGATCTTTGCCGTCTGATCCGTCACATTGCCGAGCGGCCCGAGATAGAAATGCGGGAAGAGCCATGTCAGGAACAATCCGGAGAGAGACGCCACGGCGGCGGCGGCGATGAAGCGACGCCAGCCGGTCCAAGGCATCATTTCCGCGAGCTTGAAATCGAGTGCCGCCGTAAGTGCGATCAGCAGGTGCAACACGGATATCTTGTCATATTCCGGAACCAGCCAATTGCTGGGCGCTTGCTCGATCGGGATGGCGATGAGGATCGTGGCGGCCATGCCGAGACTGAAGCGGCGGCCGATGCGCACCCATTCCAGTCCCGGCGGCGTTGGCGCGTCGGCGGATCTTGCCGTGAGCCAAAGCACGCCGAAGGCGATGAGCGATGGGGCGACGCCGACCAATGCCTCCGGGCTGACCCAGACCCCGGCCGCGGCCCAGGCACCGGCTCGGTAGCTGCTGCCGGCATCGTTGGGATTGAGTACGGCGCGAATAGCCTGGCCCGCTGCGACGACGGTCAAGAACAGGCCGAGGCTGTGATGGTCCGGGCGACCGATCATGCAGTAGGAGATGGCGGCGCCGTTGAACAGCACCATCAGGGCAGCAACACGCCAGGCGCCATGCTTTTCCCAGATCTGCTTGGCATAGAAGGCGGCGGCAAGGCTCGCCGCCACTTGCAGGACCGGCGAGACGGCGACGCCTGACCAATAGATGGCCCGTTCGATGCCCATGCCGCCGAGATGCAGAAGCATGGCTGGCAGCAGAATGAGAATGTCGAGCGGCCGCGTCCAATGAAGCGACAATCCCTCGGGCGCGCCGAGCGTGGATGTTATGTGCTGGTACCAGACGCCGGTCTGCCACAGTTCCTGCACCCGAATGAGGCGCATGAAGGCGTCGGTGTCCCGCAATCCGCCGTCACTGATGATGCCGCTTTGCCGGGCCAGGGCGACATGCAGGGCGATCGCCGCTGYGGATATGACGAGGGTGTCGGCACAGAGGCGCCAGCGGCTGTAAGTCGATTCCATCGGTGACAATATCCAGTTTGTGCGTGGCGGTAATTCCGTCCGGTAATCATTAACAAAGTATTGCCAAGGTGTGCGGCCCAGCCATAAGCGGCAAAAAAGAGACCGGACATGGCCTATACGCACACGATATTGTAGAGGCGTCAGCTTCGAATGACTTGCGAAGCCATGAGTCGCGTTGGATGATGCCTTCTAGTGCCCGCGTCCATGGATGACGTTATGAGGCGCCAAAAAAAATTACCGATTGCGAGACTAAATCGCGGTCGAGGTTGCAACGCACTCTTAAAGTTGGAGACGAGCTCATGAACAAGTTCCGCAAACTTCTTACGTCAGAATCCGGCGCGACCGCCATTGAATATGGCCTCATCGCCGCGTTCGTTGCTTTGGCGATCTTCGTCGGTGCCCAGATGGCTGGTAACGGTCTGAACCGTATGTTCCAGGTCATCGGCACCCAGATGGAAAATGCCGCCAACAAGGCGGAAGCCAACAACTAAGCTAACTGACGAACTTTGCTTGATTAGGAGCGCGCCGCCCTGGAAACGGGCGGCGCGTTTTCTTTTGCCTGCAGCCGAAATCGGCGCTGACCAAATTGGGACTGTGGGCCAGATTGCGATGGCGGGCCAGATTGCGATGGCGGGCAGCGGTCCGAGGCGATATCCGTAGCGGACGCGCCATTTCCGCCCCGGGGACCTAACCGATCATGATTGTTGCGACCTGCGAAGTTCTTCTGCTGGGCCTCCTCATCACGGGCGCGGCCCATGACGTCTGGTTTTTCCGGTTGCCGAATTGGCTGACACTCAGCACCGCCTTGGTCGCCTTGCCGTGGCTGGCACTGTCTCTGCCCTCGCTCCCTCCGATATTGCTGCATATCCTGGCGGCCATCGTCATGCTGTTGCTGGGGATGCTCGCCTTTCGCTTTCGGATGCTGGGCGGCGGGGATGTCAAATGGCTGGCGAGCCTCATCCTCTGGGTCGGCTTCAATCTTGATTTCATGCGATTTTTGGTCATGACCAGCCTCTTTGGCGGTGTGCTGGGCGTCATCATCCTGGTGCTCTCGAAGGTGCGGCCAGGCTATGGCTTGACGGACGGAAAGCGCCATTTGCCCTATGGCGTCGCCATTGCCGCCGCCGGGGTCGATTTCTGGATCCGGCGCACCCAGCTGGGCCAGGCTCTGGCGGCACTTGCCGGCTCCTGAGGCCGCCGGGGAGGCACCGCCCGGGCGTCCTCGACACGTTAACGGCCTCACTTCCTGTTAAATGTTCAAAAGATGGCGCAACGTTTTGACTCAAAGCGTTGAATCGCACTGCAGCATGACCGAAACCGGGCGAAATAATTGGCTTCTTAACCAAAAATTGGTAATAATGGTTTACGGGGAACTGTCGCGGCGAAATGAATCGCGCGGGATGAAGCGACTTGGCGTTGGGTTGAGTCAGCGGGCCAGAAAAGAGGGGCCTCATGCGACCGATAGTGATCGTGTTGATCGTGGTGGCGCTGGGGGCAGCGGTCCTGACGGCCTTCCTGGCGACCCGTTTTCTGGCTTCGGTCCAGCAGCAGCAGCCGGCGCAGGTGACGCCAGAAGTTGCAGTGGGCGGGGTCGAGGAAGTCCTGGTGGCGGCCCGCGATATCAATCCGGGCGACGTGCTGGTGGATACAGATTTTCGCTGGGAACAATGGCCGAAATCGGTTCTTGATCCGCGCTTTGTCGTCAAGAGCGCGGCCGGCGAAGATCCGCTGGCCGGATTCCGGGACACCATGGCGCGCCGCCAGATCATGTTGGGCGAACCATTTTCGACAGCTGCCATCGTCAAGCGCGGCGATGCGGGCGTGACGTCAGCGGTGCTGGCGCCTGGCATGCGGACGGTCACGATCGACGTATCGCCCCGGACAGGTGCTGCCGGCCTGATCCTGCCCAACGATCACGTCGATGTTTTCCTGGTCAGCAATGTGCGCGACCTTGCCGGTGTGCCCGAGGATGTCGGCCTGGATCTCCTGAAGCAGACCGCCGCCGAAGCTATTCTGCGCGATATCAAAGTCATCGCCGTCAACCAGTCGCTGACCAAGCCCGAAGGGACGGGCCCCGGGATAAATTCGCAGAACGTGACGATGGAAGTCACGTCGGAGCAGGCGCAGAAGGTTCTCGTCGCATCGCAGATGGGGCAGATCATCCTGGCCCTGCGCAGCTGGGCACGTAATGACGTTGCCAGCGAAGCAGATAAAAAGGCGCCGATATTTGTGACCGACCGCAGCACCAGCAAGGTGCTCGACGATCTGATGCGCGGCGGTTCCAACTCGGACTTGTTTGCGATGCCGGCTGAGGACGATCAACCGGTCGTGCCGCAGAAGCTGGCGACGCAAACGATCACGATCAATCGCGGCGGAGCCGTAACGGTACAAAGCCTTGGACAATGATGGACGGGCGATGATGATCGGGCGAAAATGAAACAGGGGCGTTCGTTGCGATCGTTGGTCACAGGCAGCTGCCTCGCAGCTGCCTTGGTGATCGTTGTCGGCGGAACTGTCGGCTTGCATAGTGCCGACGCGCAAGAGGCGTTTCCGACCCTGCCCGGCACGGTTGTGCCTGCCGGCCAGGCGGATGTGCCGCCGGCGGATAAGCGTATCGAGCTATCGATCAACAACACGCGCGAGATGACGCTGGCCCAGCCGGTGCGCGATATCATCGTCGGCAATCCTGACGTCGCCGACGTCATCGTCCGGTCGCCAACCCGCCTTTTTATTGCCGGCAAGACGGTCGGCTCGACCAATCTTTTCCTGCTCGACGGTGCGGGCAAGATGATCGACCATTTCCAGATCTCGATCCATCCTGACTCAGGGGCCGCACAATCTGCCATCCAGGATGCTCTGCCCGATGAACGGATCACAGTCACCGGCGCTGGTGACTCGCTGGTGCTAAACGGCACGGCAAGTTCCGATCTGGCATCGCGCCAGGCAACCAGCATCGCCCGCCGCTTTGTGACCACCGACCAGCAGATCCTCAATATGATGAGGCTCGGTGCGGAGCAGCAGGTCCTGATCAAGGTGTCCGTGGCGGAAGTGCAGAAGTCCGCCCTCAAGGAGCTGGGGCTGGAAAACCTCATCAGCCCGACAACGATCGGCGATCTTGCCATTACCGGTGTTACCGGCGGCGCCTCGGCCCTTATCGGCGGCGGTCTCACGCCGCTGGTGACCGCGAGCGCGCTGACGGCAGCACCCGCAGGTGCGCTGTTTATCGACGGGCCAGGGGCCATCGATTCGACGGTCAGGATCCTGGAGCAGCACGGTTTGGCCAACAAGCTTGCCGAACCGAACCTGGTCGCCGTCTCCGGGGAATATGCAACGATGCTGGCGGGCGGCGAAGTTCCCATCCCGACGGCCACCGACGATGGCGTGGTTACCGTGACGTTCAAGCCGTTTGGCGTGTCATTGACTTTCCTGCCGGTGGTGCTCGATAAGGGCAAGATCAGCCTCAAGATTGCCACTGAAGTCAGCGCTGCCAACTTCACTGACTCAGTGTCGATCGGCGACATCGTGCTGCCCAGCTTCATTGTCCGGCGTGCGACCTCGACAGTCGAGCTGCCAAGTGGTGGCAGCATCATGATGGCGGGGTTGCTGAACAATGAAATTACCGACGCGATGCGCGGCGTGCCGGGGCTGATGAACATTCCCATCCTGGGGACATTGTTCCGCTCGACCTCGTTCCAGCAGCGCGAATCAGAGCTGGTGATCGTGGCGCGTGCCTTTATCGTGCAGGCGACCGACCCCAACATCTTGTCACTGCCGACCGACGGGTTTGCGCCGGCCGGCGATCTCGACATGTATCTGCTGGGCCATCTGCAGAACATTTATACGAACCGCCATGGTGCGGCCAAGCAACAGGTACCCCAGTTGCAAGGGCCGATCGGCTACATCATTCGTTAGGAGGTGCCGTGTCATGACGCGCCATATGGTTATCCTCTTTCTGTCCGCTTTGTGCCTCGCTGCCTGCGAGGGCAATATCAAAGATTACGACTATGCCGAACAGCATCCGATCAAGGTTGAGGTGCGCTCTGCGCTGCTGATCCTGGAACCGGGTGCGGGTGGTCATGTTCAGGTCGCCGACGTGCCGGCGATCAATGAATTCACCAGTGATTTTGGCAAGCGGGCCGCCGGTGGCGTTGAAATAAAAGTTGGCGCCACATCTGCCAGCGATCCTTTGGCAACCAGCTTCGCCAATGATGTGACGCAGGTGCTGGTCAGCCGCGGTGTCCCGGCAAATGCCATCCATCTGACCTATGCGACGGACGTGGAAGCTGCCAAATATGGCCGTGCCGTGATGCAGTTTCCCATCTATGTCGCCCTGGCAGACGAATGTGGCACCTGGAAGGACCGGCCGGAATTTACGCCCGTCAACGAAAATACTTATAATTACGGCTGTTCCATACAACGCAACATAGCGGCCATGGTCGTCAATCCGCGCGATCTGATCGATGCCGAAGCGGGCACTGGGCGTCTGGCCGCGCGATCGGATGTTGTCGTTGGCAAATATATCCTCGGCGCAAAGATCGGCGCTTCGGGTGAGACGCCTGCTATTGCGCCTGCGACCACGACCGGGGGGCTGTAAGTGAACTATCGCTTCAGTGTTGAGGCATTCCCCCTCTCAAAGGATACCGAGGCAGCACTCGAGGGACTGACCAGCGAGCGTGAATTCGTCAAGACAAAGATGTCGATCCATTTCGGCGGCATGGCGCGTGCCGCCAAGCACTATGTCGATAATCCGAGTCCGCAATTCATTATCGTCGAGGAGAATGGCAGCTCGGACGATATCCATAGAGGATTGGAAGCGCTGGCCGATGTCGTCGAGCCCGGGCGCAAGGTTATTGTCATTGGCACGGTCAACGATGTCCAGGCCTATCGGCGCCTGATCAATCAGGGGGTCAGCGAGTATCTGGTTGGGCCGATCACGACCGCTGACATCGCGGCTGCGATCACCAGCTGCGTCAAGGATGCCAGTTCCACGCCAAAGGCCCGCGTCATTTCCTTCATGGGTGCACGCGGTGGTGTCGGCAGTTCGATGTTGGCCGCCAACTTTGCCTGGACCTTGGCCAATGCCAGCCAGGAAGAGGTCATTGCCATCGACCTCGATTTCAATTTCGGCACCATGGCGCTGTCACTCAACCTCGATCCCAAGCAGGCGGTTTTCGAGGCTCTCAGCGAAGCCGACCGGATCGACAGTGTGTTGGTTGAGCGTTTCATGACCGAGCATGGATCATATTTGTCCATTCTATCGACGGCCGGATCGCTCAAGGACATGAACGACCCCTCGGTCGAGGCGGTCGAGCGGTTGATCGATATCTGCCGGTCCATGGCGCAATATGTCATTCTGGACCTGCCGCGGCGCTGGAATGGCTGGATCAACAGTGCCTTGCTGGTGTCCGACGAGGTGGTGGTCACGGTGAACCCCGACCTCGCCAACCTGCGCGACGCCAAACTGATGTTCGATTGGCTCAAGGGCCGGCGTGGCTCGGCCGGCAACCGTCTGGTTCTCAACAAGGCGGATGTGGCCAAGCGGAACCAATTGTCGCCCAAGGACTTCCAGGATACGCTTGGGGTCGCACCAAGCCTGACGGTCGGATTTGATCCGACGCTCTTTGCCCAGCTCGCCAATAACGGCCAAATGATTGGCGAAGGGGCGAAGTCGCACAAAGTCAATGAACAGCTCCGGCAGTTCACGCAACAGCTTGGTGGGCGAAAGGGCGGCACCGCGCGCCCGTCGTCGGCGCCAAAGCTCTTGAACTGGCTGAAACGGCCGGCCAAGAACGCCAAATGATCCCGCGGTAGCAGTCGGGTAACCTACGAGCCGGGAAAGCTGGCATGTTCGGCAAGCGCAATACGCCTATTGGATCATCGAGCGACAAGGTCGCTGCGTCGCCTGATGCTGCCGCCGAGAAGGCGGCATTGCCGGTTGCAACGGCGACGGCGTCGAGCGGATCCGTTTCCATGGCGCCGAACACGCGTTCTGCGGAAATGGACAGTCGTCTCAGCGAGGTGAAGGTCAGCGTCTTCAACGACCTGATGGCGACCGTCGATCTCGGCGAGTTTGCCAAGCTGGATCATAAGTCCGTCCGCGAGGCGATCGGTGAGATCGTCGGCGAAATCATCAACATGCGCAATTTGATGTTGTCGGCGGTCGAGCAGCAACAGCTCATTACCGATATCTGCAACGATATTCTGGGCCTTGGGCCGCTGGAGCCGTTGCTGGCGCGCGACGACATCTCGGACATCATGGTGAATGGCTGCGACAAGGTCTATATCGAGACCGGCGGACTCATCCAGCTGACCGACGTCAAGTTCCGCGACAATCTGCAATTGATGAATATCTGTCAGCGGATCGTGCAGGCAGTCGGCCGGCGTGTCGACGAATCCAGCCCGATCTGCGATGCACGATTGCAGGATGGCTCACGCGTCAATGTGATCGCGCCGCCGCTGGCCATCGATGGCCCGGCCCTCACCATTCGAAAATTCAAGCGCGACCGTCTGACACTCGACAAGCTGGTGAAGTTCGGCACCATCTCGAATGCTGGCGGCCGCCTGCTGGAAATCATCGGCCATTGCCGCCTCAATGTGATCATTTCCGGCGGTACCGGTTCCGGCAAGACGACGCTGCTCAACTGCCTGACCAATTATATCGACCGCAACGAACGCATCATCACCTGCGAAGACGCTGCCGAACTACAGTTGCAGCAGCCACATGTCGTGCGCCTGGAGACCAGGCCGCCGAACCTGGAAGGCGTAGGCCAAGTCACCATGCGCGACCTGGTACGCAACTGCCTGCGTATGCGGCCGGAACGCATCATCGTCGGCGAGGTCCGCGGTCCCGAGGCATTCGATCTGCTGCAAGCCATGAATACTGGTCATGACGGTTCGATGGGTACCATCCATGCCAACAACCCGCGCGAATGCATATCGCGTGTCGAGAACATGATCGCCATGGGCGGCTATACGCTGCCGGCCAAGACCGTACGCGAACAGATTGCCGGTGCCGTGAACGTCATCGTCCAGGCATCCCGCTTGCGCGACGGCTCGCGTAAAATTACCCATATCAGCGAGATCGTCGGCATGGAAGGCGATGTCGTCACGCTGCAGGATCTGTTCATATTCGAAATTCAGGGCGAGGACGCGCAGGGTCGGATCGTCGGCCGGCATCGGTCGACAGGCCTGCGGCCAGGTTTCTATGAAAGGGTCCGCTATTTCGGCAAGGAGCGCGAACTGGCGGACGTCATGGAGGAGAGCAGTGTCTAGCCAATTTGCCAGCCTGCTGCCGCAGATCCTTATTCTCGCGGTCACAACGGCGATAGCACTGATACTCGTGATCGTGGCGACGGTCGCCGTGCTGGGTGCGCCGCGCGCCCGCATGAAGAAGCGGATTGCGTCAGTGGTCGGGACCGGGCCGCAGGCGGTGAGCGAGTCCAAGAACAGCAACGAACAGCAGCTCTCGGGTCGCAAGAAACAGGTCGTCGCCAAACTAAAACAGGCCGAAGAGTTGCGGCAGCGTCGGCGTGGCGCCCGGCTGCGCGAAGCGTTGGTCCATGCCGGTCTTAGTATATCGCCGGGGCGTTTCATGATGTTGTCGGCTGTTTCCGGCCTGCTCGCGGTCGCAGCCGCCTGGGCTATGGGCGCGCCACCACTGTTATGGCTGGTGGCATTGCCGATCGGCCTGTTCGGTCTTCCGAAATTGGTTCTGAACTATCTTATCAAGCGGCGCAAAGGGAAGTTCACGGCCTATTTTGCCGACGCCATCGATGTCATCGTGCGCGGTGTGCGCTCCGGCCTCACGATCGGTGAATGCCTGAACATCGTCGCGCGGGAAATGCCGGCGCCGATTGGTCCGGAATTTACGCTGGTCAACGAGGGCGTGCGGCTGGGCATGACCATGGGTGATGTGCTGCAGCGCCTATCCGACCGTGTGCCGACGCCGGAAGTGCGGTTCTTTACGATCGTGCTCATCACGCAGCAATCGACTGGCGGCAATCTTGCCGAGACGCTCGCCAAACTCTCGGATGTGCTGCGGTCACGCAAACGCATGCGTGACAAGGTCAATGCCATGTCGAGCGAGGCCAAGGCATCGGCCGGCATCATCGGATCGCTGCCGTTCATCTTGAGCGGTGGCCTTGCGGTGCTGCAGCCGCATATCATCTCGCTGCTTTTCACGACGTCGACCGGCAATTTGCTGATCGGCATTGGTATCGTGATGATGCTGATCGGCTGTCTGGTCATGCGTCAGATGATCCATTTCGATATTTGAAGGTGCGCCATGGAAGAAATCGAATTTGGCATGAACCTGCCGTCGGTGATCATCCTGATCTCCTTCGTGGCCGCCTTTGCCTCGGTCATGGCGGTGGCCTTGCCGTTCGTCACGCGCGACAGCTTCGCCAATCGCCTGAAGTCGGTTTCTGACCGGCGCGAGGAACTGCGCGTCCGCCAGCAGGAGCAGTTTCAGCAGCGCAAGCGCTTGATGCCGACACGCCAGGAAGGGATGATGCGCGCCATCATCAACCTGTTCAAAATGGACAATCTGCTGCAAGCGAAGGATCTGCGTCTGCAACTGCAGCAGGCCGGCTGGCGGCATCCTTCGACACCGGTCCGGTTCATTTTTGCGCGGATCGCGGGGCCGATCCTCCTGCTGATTGGTGGATATTTCTACATCTCGGTCGCCTTGCCGGAGAAATCTTCGTCGTTTCATTTCGGTGTCGCGATCGCGGCTGCGGCCTTTGGCTATGTGTTTCCAATCCTGTGGCTGAAGAATTCCATCCAGAAGCGCCAGGCCGCCTTGCGCCGGGCTTTCCCCGATACGTTGGATCTGATGGTCATTTGCGTGGAAGCCGGCATGTCGATCGAGGCTGCCTTCCAGAAGGTGACCGAGGAGATGGCCGAAACGTCGCCCGAATTGGCCGAGGAGATCGGTATCACCGCAGCGGAACTGGCGTTCCTGGGTGACCGGCGGCAGGCCTTTGAGAACTTGGCGATGCGGGTCGGTCTGCGCAGCTTCAAATCACTGGCGACAACCCTGCTTCAGGCGGAAAAATACGGTACGCCGATCGCCGTCGGGTTGCGCACGATCTCATTGGAAAATCGTGAAGAACGCATGATGGCTGCTGAAAAGAAGGCCGCGGCCCTGCCGGCGAAACTGACGGTGCCGATGATCGTCTTCTTCCTGCCGGTGCTGTTCATCGTCATTATCGGGCCGATCGCCATCAAAGTGTCGGCGACATTCAAATAGCAGCGCGCCTATCGTTTTCAGTCGCTGCCGGCCAGGTATTGGTAATATTTGGAATTGAGGTCGGCTAGGTCGCGGGGCAGATCCTTCCGAGCCAACCGATCGGCGCCCGCAACGTCCCCGCGCAACGCCAGCATGAGCGCCAGGTTCTGCCGCACCTGGGGCGAGGCGCTTGCCTGGTCGACGGCTTGGCCCAGGGTCTGAATGGCCCCCTCAAGATCGCCGGATTGCGCTTGGGACAAGGCCAGATTGTTCAGGATGTCAGGATTGCGTGGCGAGAGCAGCATCGCCTGTGAATAGGCCGCGCGCGCCTTGTCGAACTCCCCCTGATAATCATAGGCAACGCCCAGCGTCGAAAAGGCGTCCCAGGTCGCGCCCGGCATGGCGCAGGCCTCCTGCAGCAGCGGGATGGCCAGGTTCATCTTGTCACCGGATACGTAAGACTTGCCGAGTTCGGTCAGCAATTGCGGTGTCCGGCCATACTTGGCAATGAGCTGGTTGAGAATATCGATATCCTGCGGCGTGCTGCCGGAGAAGCGCAGGTTCCGCACCAATCCCATGGCGAGATCCAGATTCTCAGGGTCGCGGGCCAGCAATGTCTGATAGTGCTGCGCCGCCTCCAGATAATTGTTCTGGGCTTCAGCCTGCAGGGCTGCCTGTTTGATCTGCGGGTCAAGCTCGTTGGCCTTGCTGGTCGCCTGCGCCGACGCCTCGGTCTTGCCGGCGCCGTTGTTCTTCATGGCTTCGCACCCACCGAGGAGGGCTACGACACAGGCGACCACAATAGTTTGTGTCGTTACCGGCTTAAGCAACCGGAAAGAACTTTTGGCTACTGTCATTTCCTGGTCCCCACGATGTCCCGCAATATTCAAGCAGTTTCGCACAAATCCAAGCTAAATCCAACTACTACATAGGAAATTTCGTTGAGGCGAAGCTGAATTGGCAGTACCATACGGGATAATTCTGGCAAGAGCATTTCGGCAACGGCCAGGCAGAGATTGAGGTGCTTCATGCGCGCGATCATGTTGGCGGTCCTGATGGCCGGAATGGCGATCTCAGCGGCAAGTGCGAGCGACGTCGTGTCGGTGACGTGGCGCAAGGCGCAGATCATGTCGTTCGGCAGCGGAGTCAGCGGCATCATCATTGGCGATCCCAGCGTCATCGACGTCACCGTCGAGGCTTCTGGCCAGATCGTCGTCTTCGGCAAGGTGCCCGGCGAAACGAACATGATGGTGATCGGCGCTGACAATACAGTGCTGTTCGACGCGCCTGTTGTTGTCATGCCGGAGGACGATCGCCAGGTTTCGATCATTTCGGTCGGGGCCGACACGATCAGCGAGCGCAGCTGGACCTGCCTGTCGCGCTGCGTCCAGGTGCTTGGCCCGGGCGGCACGAAATATTCCTCGGTCAAGCCGGCCGGTGGCGGGACCATCGGCAGCCAGATCGATGCCAACATTCAGTCGCAGAACGAAGCCAATGCGGCGGCTACACAAGCTGCCAAGGATATCAGCGAGATGACTCGTGCGACGGGCAAGGGCGCCAGCAGTGCAGGTAGCAATGTCGGCACGATTGTTGCGCCTTATTGAGCGCCGTCCCTGAATAGCGTCGCACATGTCGATCCCCGCAGGGATTTGGCTGTGCGTCCAGAGTGATACCAAGACCAAGACTGAGCGGCGCCGATGCCGGCGGCGTGAGACGTGTGTTGTCGTTGATGCGAGGAAGCTATAATGCGCAAGCCTAATGATCGCATGTCCGGATGCCGCCGCTTGGCGGTGTTCCTGAAGCAGTTCAGGGGTGACCAACGCGGTTCAGTGGCGATCTGGGTCGGTCTTTCATTGACCGTCTTTATCGGCTGCGCCGGCATGGCTGTCGACGCAGCGCGCGGCTACATGGTCAAGGCACGGCTTTCGCAGGCGCTTGACGCGTCGGCTCTGGCGGGTGCCAAAGCGCTTGGCGGGGATCATGTCACCGACGATATCAACATGTTCTTTGCCGCCAACTTCCCGAGCGGCGATCTTGATGCGGTCGTCGATGGTCCGCATATCGACACGACCAATAGCGGCGCCAATACGGTCAAGGTTACTGCGAAGGCTACGATCGATTCCACGCTGATGTCGGTCCTGGGGTTCAAGACCATTACCGTGGGCGCCTCGGCGACGGCGGTGCGCGGGTTGAATGGGCTCGATGTGGTGATCGCCATCGACATGTCCGGGTCCATGTGCGATCCCTGCACCAAGATTGAAGCTGCGGAAACGGCGGCAAAGACGCTGGTCAATACGCTCTACGCCGACCCCAATGCGAAGACGGTTACCATTGCCGGGGTCAATTACGATCTCTTGAACATCGGCATGGTGCCTTGGAACGCCAAGGTCAATGTCCGGTATAACGCCGCCGTCAACAACCAGGCATATGATAAAACCAAAAATACGAAGCTGATGGTGACGTCTTTCGTCAATCCAGTGACCGGGGATCCGCAGGATCATGTGTGGATGACCAATGTTTCTGGCGTGAGAATGCTGGTCGAGCCACCGGTTGGTTGGACTGGCGCCGTTTACGCGCGCTATATCGATGATTACCGGGCCGCAAATGGCAGCACACCGGCTGTGCCGAATGATGAAAGCAACGATGCCGACCTGAAGCTTGGATACGGGCGCTTCGGCACCAAGGATTGGATGGCGTTCGAGCCGATTCCGCCTTTGGAAGGCGAGCCAGTCAGCGGCAGCTACCCCAATAACAACAGCTATGGCACGACATGGAAGAACACGGTAAAACAATGTGATCAGGCTTACTGGAACGACAATCTTGCCAACGTCAACGATCGACCGTGGGATGGAACGCCAACGCGGCCTAGCGTCCCGGCTCAACCAGCTTATTGGGTCGTCGGTAATCCCAGCCAGGGTTCGGCGACCGGCAGCGACTGCACAAAATCGCTGACCCACGGTATTCTGCCGTTGCAGGGCGTCAAGGACGCTGCGTCGAAGCAGCTGGTGTTGGACGCCATCGACGGCCTCTATACCGGCACGTCGAAGCCCGACGGCAACACCAACGCGCCACAGGGCCTGTATTGGGCTTGGGAAGTGCTGATGTCGGGTGAGCCGTTCAGCCAGGCGAAGTCGGTGACGCCGTTCACCCGTACCCAGGCCATCGTGCTGCTGACCGACGGTGCGATCACGGGGGAAAACGGGGATGCCTATAAAGGCGTGTTTGGTCCAGATTCAGGCGCTGGCACGACCAACAAGCACGGCATCATTTCGACCGGCGTTAACAACAACCTCAACAATCGCCTGCTGAAGCTGGCCAGCAACATCAAGGGTGCGGATCCGGCCCAGGGCGTGAAGATCTATGTCGTGCAATATGACGAGCCGAGCGCGAGCTTGAAGACCCTTCTTCAGAAGGTGGCGACCGAGACAGCGGCACCCTATTACTATCAGGCCAGTGACTCCGCGGGTCTGCAGACGGCGTTCCAGAAAATCGCCGCCAGCCTGTCGGTGCTGAGGCTGGCCCAGTAGGATTGCGGCACGAGAATTGCGGCACGCCGCACGAGAGCGACGGTTGTGCCGGAGAGCCATAATGATAGCGGGGCACCGGATGGCGCCCCGCTATTTTTCTTGGATCACTTTGGCGTGGCGGTGAGGTTGGTGAAGCGGGGGCGGGTGAACGAACGCGTATAGATGTTCCGTTCGTCGTAGATCAGCGGCGCAAAGAGCGGCGTGTAGTGATAGACGATCTCAGCGGCGATGATGTTCTCGCCCTCGCGCACGATCAGTCCGCCCGGCATAGTTGGGGCGGCACCTTTTACGCCGATCTTGCTGATCGTATCGAAACTGCCGGGGCTCATCTGCTGCCACATGATTTCTTCCGCATCACCCGTCGGATTGGCGATCGAGGTGATGATCACGCGGCCGTCGGTCGCCAAATCATATGGCTGCATGAGGGCGTTGGCGGCTTGGAACAGATCGTCGATTTTGGCTTGCTCGGCGCCGAGAGAAGGATCGATCTGTGCGACCAGATCAGCAACCGAAGCCGAGACACGCTCCATTTTCTGCCCGATGATCAAGTAACGCGGCACCTCGAAAGTACCTAAGAACAAGGTCGAGAAGAAAAACAGAAACAAGGCCATTTCGAGCGCCATGGAACCGCGGTCACGATCGGCCTTTCTGTCTGTCATGAGGAGTTTGCCGGGTACAGGCATAAGCTGTCCTTGCGACGATGCTACTGATTGTAAAGATTGGGTTCGTTGCGGACGACGATTGTCGCCGACAACGGCAGTATGCGATCCTCACCTTGGCCGAAGATCCTATCGAAGACGGGGGTCATGAGGTGCCATGGGACCGTGACGGTGTACGAGACGACTTCGCCGGCAGCACCTGCACCGTCGGTGCCGCAGACATTCTGCCATTCCCCGTCGCCGTTGCAATCGAGCAGGAATTTGTCGCCGGCAGCCTGGCACGCATCCGTATAGGCGTCGTCATGGCATCCGGTTGGAAGTCCGTCTTCGTCAAGTTCCGGCGCATCGACAAACGGCTCCGGCTTGCCGACCAGCGAAAAGCTCGGGATGGTTTTCACGACGAAGGTTGCTTCGTCGAAATCGACCAGGTCGATCGTATGGTACTGGAGGACAGCCTTGATATTGGCAATGCGCTCTGCCTCGGTCGCGCCCTGACCCGTGATGCCATAGCGCGACGCTTCCTTGAGACCACCTTCGAGCGTTACCTGCGTCGCCATGATCATCCCGACCTCGACGATGCCAAAGGTCATCACGGTCAGCACTGGAAAGACCATGGCTGCTTCAATTGCCGCAACACCCCGGTCACCAAGCCGAAGGCTTCCGCACAAGCGTTTGCAGATAGATTCAATTAGTCGCATTTTGTCTTCAATTCTGTCGTCATGCCGCGCGACAAGCCTTGGCGGTCAGGCACTTAAAATACGCGCTGAGCAGCTAACTTTTCATTACTGCATAAGGATAGGCCAACGCCGGAGCATGTCCAGGGGTGGCACCGTCAGAACGACAGTGCCTGCACAATGATGTAAGAAAAATGGCGCCTAGTGGCGGGCCTTTTCGACCCAGGCCCCGTCGTCATCTTGCTGATAGTAAACAAGTTGTTGCTGCGCATCGCGATAGGTCCGCCAGCTTGCTCGCGCCGTGGCCAGCGCTTCTTCGTCATGGCCGTTGAACAGCGCGCAGACAAGGTCAAAGCCATGCGCCGCCAAATCTGTGGCGGCCGGCGCTTCGGCCCCGTCGCACAGCATCAGCAGCTTGGCACCGTTAGGGTTCTCAGGCGTCGCTGTCAGATAGATGGGCTGATCGGCCGCGTTGCCGTCGCGGGCCGAGCCATGGGGCAGGAAGCTTGCCGGATCGAAGGACCATAGATGGGCGTTGAGCGCTTCGACCCGTTCAGTTGAGCCGGCCATGACCACAACCCGGTCCTGGCGGTCAAGAACGCGGCGGAGGAGGCGCACCAACGCCTCCTCCAGCCTAGACCGTGTCAGATGGTAGTAGCGGATCTCCGCCATCTTCCGGCTTACTTGTCTTCGTATTCCCGGGCCACCAATTGCTCCAGCAGTCGGACACCGAAAGCCGTTGCTCCCTTGGGCGTGGTCGGGCGATCCTTCTCGCTCCAGGTGACGCCCGCAATGTCGAGATGCGCCCAGGGCGTACCCTTCTGGATGAAGCGTTGCAGGAACTGGGCCGCCGTGATCGACCCACCATAGCGACCGCCGATATTCTTCATATCCGCAGCAGGTGAATCGATCAGGCGATCGTAGGAGGCCGCCAGCGGCATCCGCCACAGCAGCTCGCCCGTGGCCTTGCCGGCAGCGATCAGCTTGTCGGAAAGATCGTCGTCGTTGGCGAACAGGCCGGCATGGTCGGTGCCCAGCGCCACCATGATGGCGCCGGTCAGGGTGGCAAGATCAACGATGGCGCGGGGGCGGAAGTTTTCCTGCGCGTACCAGAGGGCATCCGCCAGCACCAGACGACCCTCGGCATCCGTGTTCAGCACTTCGATGGTCTGGCCGGACATCGAGGTCACGATATCGCCAGGGCGCTGCGCATTGCCGCCCGGCATGTTTTCCACGAGGCCGACAACGCCCACTGCATTGACCTTGGCCTTGCGGGCAGCAAGGGCTCGCATGAGGCCGATGACGACACCGGACCCGCCCATGTCCCATTTCATGTCTTCCATGCCGGCCGCCGGCTTGATCGAAATGCCGCCGGTATCGAAAGTGACGCCCTTGCCGACGAAGCAGATCGGCTTGGCCTTGGCGTCGCCGGCGCCATTCCATTGCATGGTGACCAGCTGGCTTTCGCGGTCGGATCCCTGGCCGACGCCGAGCAGGGCGCCCATGCCGAGCTTCTTCATTTCCTTTTCGCCGAGGATCTCGACGGTGACGCCGAGTTCGGCAAGTGTCGCGGCTTCCTTGGCGAGGGTGGCCGGATAGATGATGTTGGCGGGTTCGGAAACCAAATTGCGGGTGACAATCACGGAATCGACGATCTTGTCGAGCGGATCGAAAGCCTTCTTGGCAGCCGCGGGGTCACTTACCGTGATGGTCAGCTTCTTCAAGGTCGGCTTGTGCTCAGGCTTTTCCTTGGTCCGGTACTTGTCGAACCGATAGGCACGCAGCCGCGCGCCGGTCGCAATGCGCGCCGCGATTTCCGTTTCGGTCAGGTTGCTGCCGGCCGGGCTTTCGACGGCGATCGTGGCCTCGCGCTCGCCGGCGCCGTTGAGGGCTGCCACCAGTCGACCGCCGATAGCTTCGTAGCCGAACGCGTCGACTTTGGCCGGATTGCCAAAACCGCTCAGAATCAGGCGAGTGGCGTCCAGGCCCTGCGGCGCCAGCACAATAAGTTGTTCATCATGGCCCCCCTTGAAGCGGCTGGCATTGAGCGCGCGCGACACGGCGCCCTTCGTGGCCTTTTCAGCCTGGGCGGCGGCGGCGGTCAGTTTGCGCCCCTCCAACACACCAACAACATAAGCGCCCTGGCTGGGCAGCTCGGGTTTGGCAAACGCGACCTTCATCTTGATTTCTCCCGCTTTTTCGCAGTTTCTCGTGTGTCGCCACCCCTGGGAAGGGTCGCCGCGGCTGGCGAGAACTGCCTGAATGCGGCGTCGCGTCAGCCCATCTCGGGGACGATTCGCCGGATGACACAGATCCAAGCCTTAGCACAAAGGCAATTGCGCCGCCAATGCCGCTGCGTTGGGGCTGAAATGTGCCAACCTACTGAAATCTGTGGACGAATGGTCACGGCATGCTACTTTAGCCGCCGGTTCCCGGCTGGCCAAAGGCCGGAGCCTAAAATATTCAGCAGGGCGGTTTGGGGGTAGCGACTTTGGCGCGGTTTGATTTGTTGGGAACAGCCTTCGGCGCTGCCCTCTACGGCACTCTTGTTGCCGTGGGGACGGTGAATGTCGCCAAGGCCGATGACACCGTCCATCTGGTGGCTGACGAAGTCGGCTATGACGAGGATTTCGGTATCTATGTTGCGCGCGGCCATGTCGAGGCGCAGCGCGGCGATAAGATCATCATGGCAGATACGTTAACCTATAACGAGCGCACCAAGACGGTGACCGCCAACGGCAACGTCGCCATGCTGATGCCCAATGGCGATACGCTATTTGGCAACTATGCCGATGTCAGCGAAGATTTTAACGACGGCATCGTTCAGGGTTTCAAGGGCCTGTTCAAGGACAAGTCCCGCATGGCCGCCCAGACCGCGCAGCGTGTCGGCGGCCGCAAGATGATCCTCAAGAATGCCGTCTATACCCCTTGCGAGCCCTGTAAAACCGACCCGACCCGGCAGCCCCTGTGGCAGGTGAAAGCGCGCGACGTCGTGCAGGATGATGATGCCCAGACCATCACCTATCATAACGCCTGGATGGAAATGTGGGGGCTTCCGGTCTTTTGGACGCCCTATTTCCAGCATCCCGCACCTGGCGTTGAGCGCATGTCGGGGCTGCTGGAGCCGCGCTTTTCCGTATCTTCCGGGCGCGCGGGCTATCAATACGCGCAGCCTTATTTTGTGACGCTCGGACCTGACAAGGATGTAACGGTCACCCCCATCCTGCGCCTTGGCGGCAAGCCGGATTCGGCCGGCGGCGTCGGCGATCTCGAATACCGGCAGCGGGTGCGTGACGGCGCTTTCCGGCTGGAGCTCTCAGGCACTTATGAGGACCGTGTCGGCAACGAAGACACCTCGGTGGTCAAGAACAACGAGTTGCGCGGCCATATCGAGGGCGATGGCCTGTTCGAAATCAACCGGGATTGGCGCTGGGGTTTCACCAGCAAGCTGACAACTGACAAAAGCTATCTCAGCCAATATCACATGGGATCGCCCGACTGGCTGGAGAACCAATTGTGGACAGAAGGCTTTTTCGGACGGTCATATTTTGACGCGCGCGCGATTGGCTTTCAGTCGACCGACAAGGATTTTGATTCCGACAATGCGCCGATGGTACTGCCGTCGCTGAACTACAATTTCGTCGGCGAACCCGGCAGCTACGGCGCCTATTGGGGTCTCAATGCCAATGTGATGAACATCGTCCGGGAGAAGGAACGGGACTCGTTGCGCTTCTCGGTCAGCCCGAGCTGGACGCTGCCCTATACCAGCTCGATCGGTGATATCTATGAGCTGAAACTTTCCTTTCAGAGCGATCTTTACGTCACCAACGACGTCGACAGCGATTCCGACGATGTTACCGGCGAGAACGCCGACTCAGACGGTGTTGCAGGACGCTTCTTCCCGGAAGCCAGTTTCAAATGGCGTTACCCGTTTGTGCATCCGGGAGCGACCGTTACCCAGGTATTTCAGCCTATCGCGCAACTTGTGCTGGCGCCCGATTGCTGTAACACCGGAAAAATTCCCAATGAGGATAGCCGTGCTTTCGAGTGGGACGATACGAAGGTCTTTGATGCAGATCGTTTCTCCGGTCTTGACCGGGTCGATTCAGGATCACGCCTGAACTATGGTTTCGAATGGATGGGCTATTTCCCGGAAGGTGGCTACGCTGACGTGTTCCTCGGGCAAAGCCTGCGCTTCTGGAATGACCATGACGAACTGCGCGATGGCAGCGGTATTGACGATGATCTGTCCGATCTGGTCGGCCGCATCGCCGTCGTTCCGGCCGACTGGCTCGACATGTCCTATCGTTTCCGCCTTGATCTCGACGACCTTGATATGAATAGGCAGGACCTTGGAATCTCCGCCGGTCCGCAAGAGTTCCGGGTCAATCTGCATTACATCCAGATCGAGAACGATGTCGAGAACAGCAAAGAAGAGCAGGTAAGTGCCGGCGTCCGGGCAAAGCTTGGCGAGTTCTGGGCGGTCGGCACCGCGGGCACCTATGATATTCACGATTCAGATCTCATTGCCGTCGGTTCATCGCTTGAATATCAGGATGAGTGTTTTGGCATGTTGCTGAGTGCTTCCTATTCGCCGGAAAGCGACGAAGAGGATTCGAGTGGTGATTTCACTGCCATGGTGCAGTTCCGCTTCACGAACCTTGGCAATATCGGATCCAATTTCTAACGGCGATCGGCCCCTAGAGCAGCCCGGGCTTGGGATACATACCGCTATGACGAAAAGAATGACAAAGTTCTGCGCGACCTTGCTGGGTGTCTTGGGCCTGCTGATAGCTATGTTCCAGTCCATGGCGCCGGCGCCGGCGCAGGACGCGCTCAAAATAGTCGCGGTCGTCAATGAAGACGTCGTCACCGAGCTCGACCTTTTCATGCGCATGCGCCTTGCCATGGTGTCCGCAAAATTGAACGACACGCCGGAAACCCGGCAGCGATTGCTGCCGACCTTGCTGCGGACGATGATCGATGAACGCCTGAAGGCGCAGGAAGCAAAGCGCCAGAATATTCCGGTGTCGGCTGCCGAGGTCCAGCGGCGCGTCGATGATCTGGCCAAGCGCAATGGCGTGTCGCCCGATGAATTCGCGCAGATGCTGAGCCAGAACGGTATCCTCATCGATGTCCTGGCCGATCAGATCAAGACTGAGCTCGGTTGGGCCCGCCTGGTCCAGCGCCGCCTGCGCAGCCAGGTCAAGATTACGGATGAGGAAATTGACGAGGCATTGGCGTCGCTGCAAGCAGCGCAGGGGCAGACCGAATATCGCCTGTCGCAGATTTTCCTGACGTCCGGCGGCGGTGATGAGGCGAGCGTCCAGCAATCGGCGCAACGCCTCAAGGAGCAATTGGACCAGGGCGCCGACTTTGCCGCCTTGGCGACGGAGTTTTCGCAGGATCAAGGCGCCATGCGTGGCGGCGATTGGGGGTGGGTGCGGCTTGACATGCTCGATCCGCCGGTGGCGCAGCTGGTCCAATCATTGCCACCGGGGCAGGTTGGGGGGCCGGTCCGCGGGGCTGGCGGCTATTATGTTGTGCAGGTCAAATCGACCCGTGTGATTGACGCGCGGACAGTTTCCGCCGGCACGGTCGAAATGGAGCAGATCTTATGGTCCTTGCCGACCAACGCTGCTGATACCGAGGTCAATAAGGCCATCTCGCAGGCCAATCCCTTGATCTCACGCATTCAGTCCTGTGCCGACATCAACAGCGTGGCGCCGGATGCCAAGCCTGGCATTCATCGTTCCTTGGGGAATGTGCTGGTCAGCGATCTGCCGGCCGAAGTGCAGCCCTATGCCCTTAACCAGCCGATTGGTGAGCCGAGCCCGCCCATCCGGACGAATCGTGGCGTTGGCATTTATGTCGTGTGCAGCCGCGGTGGTGGCGACGAAGCGGCTCTCTCGCGCGTTGGTGTCGCCGATCGCCTGGGCCGGCAGCGGCTCGATACGCTGGCACGTGGCTATCTCTCGGATCTGCGGCGTTCTGCGGTGATCGACATCCGGCTATGACCGGGAATTACCCGGACGATGATGATGAAATCGGCTCAGTTCCAGGTGTCCGAACGCCGGGCGCTGGGCAGTTCCCACCACCAGCATCGCCCTTGCCACCGCTACGCGACGTCATTGCCAAGCATGGGCTGAGCGCCAATCGGGCACTCGGGCAGAATTTTCTGTTCGATCTCAACTTGACCGGTCGTATCGCGCGGGCGGCAGCGCCGCTGGATACGGGCACCTGCATTGAAATCGGACCCGGCCCCGGCGGCCTGACGCGGGCGCTGCTGGATCATGGCGCGCGCGAGGTGATCGTCATCGAGCGCGACCGCCGCTTTCAGCCGGTGCTGGCCGAAATTGCCGATACCTATCCAGGGCGACTGCAGGTCATTGGCGGCGATGCTCTCAAGATCGACGCCTCGACGCTCGGCCAGGCACCACGCCGGATCGTCGCCAACTTGCCGTACAATGTGGCGACCCCCCTGCTGCTGGCTTGGTTGGAGGCTGGCACGGCCTTTACCAGCCTCACATTGATGTTTCAGAAGGAAGTGGCCGATCGCCTGATCGCCAAGCCGCGCACCAAGGACTACGGCAGGCTCAGCATTGCCGCACAATGGCGGGCCGAGGTGAAGCGCCTCTTCGACGTTCCGCCGCGCGCTTTCACGCCACCACCCAAGGTAACGTCGACGGTGGTGCAGCTTATTCCACGCGCCGAGCCGCTATATCCGGCAGATGCCGAGATGCTGGAGAAGGTGGCGGCAGCCGCTTTCGGCCAGCGTCGCAAGATGCTGCGCCAGTCTCTGCGCCAAGTATCGCCGCAGGCGGAGGAAATTCTCACCGCCACCGGCATTGCGCCGACCGCGCGCGGCGAGGAATTGTCGGTGGAGCAATTCTGTGCCTTGGCGCGCGCCTTCAAAGAACGCCGCAGCCCCGGCGCGACGACGGCTAAGACTACTGACCCTCTCTGAGGCCTTTCACGAAATCGGTGAGGCCAATCTGCCGTTGCCGCCGCAGACGTTCGGCGCGCAGGATGGCGCGCACATTTTCGACGCTGGAATCGATGTCATGATTGACGATGATGTAGTCGTATTCCGCCCAATGGCTCATCTCATCTGATGCCTTGGCCATGCGTTTGGCCACGATCTCGGCACTATCCTGGGCGCGGGTGTGGAGCCGGCGCTCGAGCTCCCGCGTCGAGGGCGGCAGCACAAAGACGCTGACCAGATCTTCACGCGCATTGTGAGCCAGCTGCTGCGTTCCCTGCCAATCGATGTCGAACAGGATATCGCGGCCAAGCGCGATTTCCTTGGCGACCTGGGCTTTGGGGGTGCCGTAGTAATTGTCGAAGACCTTGGCGTACTCCAGAAACTCACCCCGATTAATCATCAGGTTGAACTCGGTCGCATCGACGAAATGATAGTCGATGCCAGCCGTCTCGCCTGGCCGCTTTTGCCGTGTGGTGGCCGAGATCGACAAGGCTATCTGCGGCTCAAGCTCCAGCAAGCGACGCGAGATGGTCGTTTTGCCGGCGCCCGACGGCGACGACAATACCAGCATCAAGCCACGCCGCTGGATGTCGATGAAGCCGGAATTGTCACCTGGCTTATGAGTTGTGGATCTGGGCAAGGGTCGGCTCTCACTCGATATTCTGGATTTGCTCACGCAACTGCTCGATCGCTGCCTTAAGCTCGATGCCGAGATTGGTCAAGGCGAGATCGGCGGCCTTGGAACAGAGGGTATTGGCCTCCCGGTTGAATTCCTGGCACAGGAAGTCCAGCTTGCGGCCGACGGCACCACCTTTGGCAATCAGATCGCGGGCGGCAGCGACATGCGCCGCCAGGCGATCGATCTCTTCGCGGACATCGGCGCGGCTGGCGATGAGCGCCAGTTCCTGCACCAGCCGCTCCGGGTCGACCGGCACGCCGTCCGGCATCAATTGTTTCAACTGCTCTTCCAGCCGCAGGCGGATATTGGCTGGCTGGGCGCCCGCCGTGGCGGCGGAGGCCACACGCAGCCGCTCCACTTCGTCGAGATGACTGAGGACCAGTTGGCCCAATCGCGCCCCCTCAACCCGCCGCATGGCGCCAAGCTCCGTCATCGCCTGACGGAGGCCCGCCTCGATCGCCTGCTGGCGCTTGGCCATGATATCGGCCTCGACCGGCGGCGTTTCAATTTCCAGCACGCCCTTCAGCCCTAGCAGGCCATCAAGGCTGGGTGCCCGCGCATCCAGCTTGTCCTGCATCTCGGTGACCAGCACCAGGATCTGGTCCAGCGCTGCGCGGTTGACGGTCAGACGCCCCCGGCTGGCAATGTCGTCGACCGTGAGGTTGGCCGAAATATTGCCACGCTTCAGCTGGTCGGCGGCAGCCTGGCGGACCAGCCCATCCAGCGCTTCGAAACCTTGCGGCACCCGACAGCGCACGTCGAGCGACCGCCCATTGACGGCCTTCAGCTCCCAGGTCCATAGAAAATCCCCGACCGCGCCACTGGTGCGCGCGAATCCGGTCATGCTGGCAATCGACACGGCATACCCCCTTGTAAAGTGCCGCTATCATCAAGGAAGCTCCGCTTGCTGGCAAGCTGGCGCTAGGGTGCCGGAACAATGTCGGCACCGTACGGACAAAGAGGCCAAATGAGCAGGAATTTCCAGTCGATTCTGATTACCGGCGCAAGTTCTGGGCTGGGTGCCGCGCTCGCCACAGCCTATGCGAGGCCCGGGGTCCATCTGCATCTGGGCGCGCGCCGGGCGGACCTGCTGGCAGCGGTGGCACAGGCCTGCCGGGCCGCCGGAGCGGATGTTACCGTCTCGGTCGTCGATGTCACCTCGGCAACTGACATGAAGGCGTGGGTCGACAGGTCCAATCAGCTGCGTTCTCTCGATCTGGTCATCGCCAATGCAGGTATTTCGGGCGGTACGTCCGCAGGCAGCGAGAGCGATGCGCAGGTGCGGGCGATCTTTGCAGTGAATGTCGATGGCGTCTTGAATACGGTGCTGCCGGCCGTGCCGCTGTTGAAGGCATCCGGGGGCGGCCAGATCGCCATCATGGCTTCGTTGGCTGGGCATCGCGGGTTCCCGAGCGCACCGGCCTATTGTGGATCGAAGGCGGCCGTGAAAGTCTGGGGTGAGGGCTTGCGGGGCGATCTCGCCAAGCACGGGATTGGTGTCAGTGTGATCATGCCGGGCTTTGTGACGACGCCGATGACCGATGTGAACGATTTTCCGATGCCGTTCCTGATGCGCCCGGACCGTGCCGCCGGTATTATCCGGCGCGGCCTTGCACGCAACAAGGCGCGTATTGCCTTTCCTTGGCCAACGGCCTTCATTGCCTGGCTGCTGGGCGTGCTGTCGCCAATCATCACCGACCGCCTGGTACGTGCGGCGCCAAAGAAACGGTAGCCGCAAAACCAGACGGGCGAATTACTGCAGGCGCCGTGGCTTACCTTCGACCTATCGCGACGGCCGACACCAGCACTGGCAGGGTCAACGCTGCCGACGAGAAATGATCCGCAATCCCTTCTGCCACCAGGGCCGTCACGAGGCCGGTCAAGGTCAGCAGCGCGAGCAGAGCGGGGATTACAAAGACATGAAGCAAGGAGTGCCGCGGTTTCATGGCGTTGCCGCTGCCGGTGCGTTGCGATGTCGTTTCAGCCAGAGATAAATGCCGCTCAACAGGACAGCGATGGTCATAAGGTCGAGCGCAGCCCAGGCGAATTTCAATGGCAGGCCACCATAGTCACCGAAATGCAGTGGCTGCGATAGAAACAGGGTTTGCATGTACCAGGGCATGGCGCGCATCTCGATCAATGTACCAATTTCGGCGTCGATCAAGACGGGTGTGTAGAGCTTGGCTGTGAGAGGCGTGTTGCCGGTCATGAAGACGGCGTAATGGTGTCGGCTGGAATAGGGTGTGCCCGGATAGGCGATGAAAGAAGGTCTCATGTGCGGCGCAGCGACCAATGCCGTTGAGAAGGCGGCCTGCGCCGATCCCAGACGTGCAATCAGCGGCTGATCGCGATAGGGCGCCACCATTTCCGCCAACTGATCCTTCTGCCAGAGATCGGTGAGCGGCACAGAGAGGGTGTTGATGATACCTGTCAGCCCCACCACCATGGTCCAGGCAAGAGTGACGATGCCAAGGAGATTGTGAAGGTCGAGCCATGTCAGGCGTGGATGCCGGCTGCGTCGGATGGTCCCAAAATCGAGCTTACGCATATAGGGGGCGTAGACCACGATTCCGGAAACGGTCGAGGCGACAAAAAGCGCACCCATCACACCCATGAACAACGCGCCGCCGAGGCCGAGATAAAGGTCGGCATGCAGGCGGTAGAGGAACCACATGATGCCTTCGTCGAAGGGCGGCGCAGCAATCGCAGCGCCAGTCGCCCAGTCGAATGGCTGGACGAAGCTGTCCTCATCCGGCGCATCCGGGCTCACGCCCGAGGTGACATAGACGATCGGCTCATGCTCGTCGAAGCTCACATACTGCACAACCTCACCCGGTCGAGCATTCAGGGCCTGCGCAATGATATCGTCCAGATTGCGATATCGCGAAAAAGTATCGGCCGGTCCCGATGGTGTAGCAGGAACCGGATGCCGTCCGGTCAGGTGTTCGATTTCCTCATAGAAAATCAGCGGCAAGCCGGTCAGGCATAGCAGGAGCAGGAACAGCGTGCAGATCAGGCTGGTCCATTTGTGGACGGCATGCCAGCGGCGAATGGCCAGCGATGTCAGCATGCGATCTTGCCGTTCTGTCTACCAGGTGACACGCAGCGTCCCCAGGATTTGCCGCCGTTCCCCATAGAAGCAGGACGATTCGCCGAAACAGGAAGCGACATATTCCGTATCGAAGATGTTGCTGACGTTAAGGCCGAAATGGAAGTTTTCGATCTCATAGTGGATGGTGGCATCGGCGAGCGTTACGCCGGGCACCTTGAGTGTGTTCGGAGCGCCGGCGTAGGTCGAGCCGATATAGCGCACACCGGCACCGAGCCCCAATCCGGCGAAGTCACCGGTCGGAATGGTATAGTCGGCCCAGAGCGACGCCATGTGTTTCGGCACGGCGCCGGGCCTCTCCCCCTCTTCGCCGTCGACATTACTTTTGATGATTTCGGCATCGAGGAAGGTATAGGCGCCGATCAGATCCAGGCCGAAATCGAAGCTCGCGACACCTTCGACTTCGACGCCACGGGACATGATCTCCCCGGTCTGAACCTGGCTGTTGACGGGATCGGATGGGTCGGGCGTCAGCACATTCTGTCGGCGGAGATCGAAGGCCGCGATAGCGATGAAGCTGTCCCAGCCTTCAGGCTGATATTTGACGCCAACTTCATACTGACGCCCCGTTTCGGGCTTGAAGAGCGTGCCGTCGGGGTTGGTTCCGATGAGCGGCACGAAGGATTCGGAATAGCTGACATAGGGGGCAAGGCCGTTGTCGGCGACATAGACGAAACCTAATCGGCCGGTAAAGGCGCTGTCTTTCTGCGTGCTGTCGGGGCCGCCCAGATTGTCGTCGGAATGAGTCTTGGCCCAATCGTAGCGGCCGCCAAAGACGAAGTTCCAATTCTTGTCGATCTTGACCTGGTCCTGTAGATAAAGGCCGATCTGACGCTGGGTGATATCGGTATCCTGATAGACTCCGTCATTCACAATCGGACTGCCATAATCAGGATCGAAGATGTCGAGGTCCGAGACGGTATAGCTCGTTCCGACATCGCTATAATCATAGTGCTGGAAGTCGACGCCGAACAAGGTCGTGTGGCTGAGCGGGCCGGTCTCGAATTTGGCCTGCAACTGGTTGTCGACGGAGATGCTGTCCAGGCTCGATTTGCCGGAATCGCCGTAGCGGGCGAGGGTGCGTTCGTCCACTAATCCGTTTCCAAAGACTCCTTCCTGTTCATTGTCGAGATGGCTGTAGCGCAGGTTCTGCCGGACGGTCCAGGTATCGTCGAAATGATGTTCGAACTGATAGCCGGCGGAATATTGCGTGACGTCGTATTTGTCGAAATCCGGTTCGCCGACGAAGCGGTTGCTGGGAATCGTGCCGAAACTGTTATTGAGGACGGTGCCATCGGCAGGCAGGAATTGCATCGACCAGCCGGTCTCATCGCGCTGATAGTGGCTGATGAAGGTCAGGGTCGTGTCGTCATTGGGCTGCCAGGTCAGCGACGGGGCGATGAAGTAGCGCTCATGATCGATGAAATCGACCTGGGTATCGCCATCGCGGCCGAGACCGGTGATGCGGTAGAGCAGGGTCCCATCTTCATCGATCGGGCCGGTGAGGTCGAACTGGCCCTGATAGCGTTCGGGGTCCCCGCCGGTGATCGAAACCTCATGCTTGGCTTCGTCTTGCGGGCGTTTGGTCACCATGTTGACGATGCCACCGGGATTGTTCTGCCCGTAGAGAACCGATGCCGGGCCACGCAACACTTCGATGCGTTCGGCGCCATAGGGATCGATCTGCAGGAAGGAACTGAACCCGGTGCCGCGAAGTTGCAGCCCGTCACGGTAGAGACCGGTATCTGACGCACCAAAGCCACGGATCGTCAGGCCATAGCCGCGGCTGTCGGCGCCATATTGCTCGCCGTTGACGCCGGCGGTATAGCGCAGCGCCTGGCCGAGGTCGCTGACACCTTGTGCTGCCAGCCGCTCGGCCGAGATGACCGAAATGGATTGCGGGGTTTCGATGAGTGGCGTGTCGGTCTTGGTTCCGGTGGCACTCTGCTTCGCGACATATCCGTCAATCGGGCTATAGGCCGTCTCCTGGGTGGCACTGTCTTCCACCGAGAGCGGTGCGAGAGTTGATCCATCCACAGTCACCGCAATCAATGTGACAGTGGTTGAATTCGTGAACTGATAGGTGAAGCCGGAAC
The DNA here is from genome assembly GCF_056404715.1 of Dongia sp. P2_B8. NCBI lineage: Bacteria > Pseudomonadati > Pseudomonadota > Alphaproteobacteria > Rhodospirillales > Dongiaceae > Dongia > Dongia sp. P2_B8. The sequence goes on from NZ_JBFUDM010000001.1 coordinate 438,547, forward strand.
CTGCGAGAAGATGCTGCAAGGCTTGTTCGGCCGTGAAACTGCCGGTCAGCGGCTGTGTTTGTAGACCGTCTGGCAGAGCGACCGTGTAAAGGACGCGCAACCCTGTCACCGCGCCCAGGTCCGTCAGCGCCTCGGATAATGCCTGTCCTGGCAGGTCGAATTTGAACGTCTCTGGCTGGGCAAGCTGGACGGACGGCGTGCCAATTTCTTCGGCGTAACCGGCTGCCGCACTTATCCCCAGCAGGCCGGCCGTGCCAAGAAGATACGAAAAATAGCGCCGTCGCAGTCCATATCGTCCGTATCCCAACATATGTTTCCACCAGTCGAAAATTTCCGGTCGGCTGGCTGAAACATGGCTATGCCTTCCCCCTTGCGCGGCACCGGCCGTGCATTCCCATACTGTTCAACGACTGGCGTTGCAAAAGCCGCCTGCCTTTCTCTAATTTTTCTTGGCCCGATGCCGGGCGCTCAATAGAGGAAATGAACCCAGGGTGTCAGGGCCGCTGTCTGAAGGCCCAGCGTGTCGGTGATGGCGGCCAGTGTTTGCTCAATATCGTTGGTGGGGAAGGCGCCGGAAATGACCAGATCCCGCAATTCCGGGCGCAGGATGACGATGCGGCCATAACTCTGCCGATTCAGCTCCGACACCACGGCGGCCAGTGTCTGGCGATAGAAGACGACGCGGTCGTGGCGCCAGGCGAGGAAGCGGTCAATGTCGACGATTTGCGCCGGACCGGCAGTGCCTTGGCTCACGACGGCTTGAGTGCCGGCTGTCAACAATGTCTCTTGCGCGCTGCCAGTGGCACCCACGGCGACCTTACCCTTGGCGACCGTAACGATGACCTGGCCGGCATCGCGCCGGACATTGAACTGCGTACCGATCACACGCGTCCAGCCAACGCCTGCGGCCACCGTGAAGGGCAGTGCTTGACCGGGCTGGACATCGAAGAAGGCCTCGCCGCGCAGCAAGGTGACCGCGCGCCGTTGGTCGTCAAAGCGGAGCGAGATGGCGCTGTCGCCGGCCAGCTCCACCTGCGATCCATCGGGCAAGGCAACTATGCGCCGCTCTCCTGGGGCGGTCGCCGCATCGGCTGCCAGGTCTTCCAGGTTGCCAAGGAGGGCGGGGGCGCTGATCCAAAGGGCGAAAGCCAGGATTGGGCCTGCCACGGCTGCACCGGCCAGACGTACCGGCCAGGACCAGCGGGTCGCCCACGCAGGGTCACTGGAATGGCGGCGGCCCTTCGTGGCCAAAGTCGAAAGACGGGCGGACTGCTGCTTGGCGACAAGTGATGCCGCCCCCCTCAGATTGTCCCACAGGTCGAGCTGCTCGGCGAATGCCTGATCATGGCGCGGGTCCGCCGCCCGCCACTTTGCCAGCGTCTCCACAGTCGCCTGACCGCTGTCGAGACGCACAAGCCATTCCGCCGCCTGTCTGCGATGCTCGGCCGTGACGGATGATGTGGTGGTGTTAGGCACGCGAGGTCTCCAGTTCCGCAGAGGGCAAATATGCGCTCCGCTCATAACCTTGAGACGTTCCACATGGCAAAACCCGCATTGTCATTTTCATACCTCGTCCCCTGGCTCATAGCTCAGCGCTTGGGGCATCTTGGCCGAACAGGTCCGCAGTACGCGCAGCAAATGCTTTTGCACGGTGCTGACGGAGACGCCGAGCGCGCGGGCGATCTCGGCGTGCGAAAGGCCGTGGACACGACGCAGGATGAAGACGTCCTGGCTGCGTTGCGGCAGGGTCTGCAGGATTGCCGCCAATTGTGCCAGTGTGTCGCGCGCCTCCAATGCCTCGATGGGCGAGGGTGCCTGCTGCGGAAATTGCTCGGGGACGAGACTGGCGAGCGCATTATGGCGACGGCGGATGCTGCGATTGCTGTCGATCGTGGCATTGCGCGCGATCGTGTAAAGCATGCGCGTATCCTGTTCGACCGACCCGGAACTGCCAGCCGCGATCAGGCGCGCAAATGATTCCTGCACCAAGTCGCCGGCCTGGTCACGGCGGCCCGTCCGGCGCGCGACCAGCGATTCAAGCCGGGCCCGGTGCGCAACGAAGAGTGCCGAAACCCTGTCTTTCCAGCCATTCAACGGCAGAGTCGCTCCGGGAAACCCATTCGGGGAAGAACCTGCCGGACCTCATATTAGAAATGCGAATGGTTCGCAACAAACTTTCCATCAAACTCGAAGCCTAGGCCCAGCGCATCCATCAAGTACATGATTAGAAACGCTAATCGACCGCATGTTATCCGCAGGCGGCAGCATAGGTTCTGAGCACCCGCCGGATCGCGGCCTGCACCAAGGCGGGGGCGGTGGGGCTGGTGGTGCCGGCCATGACTTCCGGCCATGCTGCCGCAAGATGCTGGCTTATGAGCGGCTCCGGCAGAGGCGCTTCGCCAAGCCGGGCCATCAAATCCGCGACGGCTTTTTGCGCCAGAGGATGGGCCCAGTAATAGCGGATGCGGTCGGAGTAGCTGAAATGTCGTTGAAGCCGCTGCTCGTCCGGCGTGCCGGGATAGTATTTTTCCCAATGTACGGGCTCGCTCTTCATCAACGCCTCCATCGCGGGACGAAGTTTCGCTGGGGTATTGCCGAGTTCGGCGGCGATCATATCCAGCCCGTAAAGCGCCTCCCGGAAAGCGAATGTCAGGCCGGGTCCAACCTTGAGTATGGCAAACCCATCGCGGACCAGAGCCCCAAGTGCTTCCGGCGTTTGATAGTCCGTGGAGTGAGCCTCGAACACCAGATTGGGGAGCCTATGCAAGCTTTGTGACAATGCGCTGGCCGCAAGCGGTACATAGGCGACCACATTTTGATTGCCGAATTCGACGCCAGGCTGAACAACGAGGCCGATGACACGTTCGAAAGCATGGTGCAGTCCTCGGGCCTCGAAAGCAGCTTTGTGAATCTCGACCGTCAACCTCGCCGCATCCGGCGATGTCACCTGCAGGTGTTCAACCTCTTCGAGAGCGCCGCCCGGTGTCGGCACTTCCGTGCCGATGACGTAGACTGGCTGCGCAACATTGTGCTCTTCCGCGACGGCAGCCAACATTGCCGTGCGGCCGGCCGTCGCTTCGTCGTCGAGGGCAGGCGGATCGTCAGCGCACCCCATCGAACAATCGAGATGTATCTTCTCGAACCCGGCCGCTGCGTATGCCGCGACCATCGCTTGGGCCTTGGCGAGAGCCTGATCGGCGGCGAGATGCTTCCATGGATTGGGCCCAAGGTGATCGCCGCCAAGGATTAAGCCAGCACGATCGAAGCCGGTTTCGTCGGCAATATCCTCGACGAAGCGGCGGAAATCGACCGGTGTCATGCCGGTGTAGCCGCCGTCTTGATTGACCTGGTTGCAGGTGGCCTCGATCAAGACTGGCCGCCCCATCTCCCGTCCGAGGTCCAATGTCGCCCGAATGACAGCAGGGTGTGCCGAACAGATCGAGGCCATGCCGGCGGCCGTGCCCTGACGATAGAGGCGGGGCAGCGACAGCAGTGCTTTCGTGGACATCGGGCTCTCCCTGTGTATTCTCGAAAACAATCAATAACGATCATAAATATGATTGACAATAGTCAATTTGGCTGTAGTTTTTGATCAATACTGAACAAAAATACCGTGCCTCCATGAAAATTGAACGTGCCCAGGCCATCCGCCAGTTCCTGTTTTCAAAGGGACCGTCGTCGATCGACACCATTGCTCAGGCGGTCGGTGCCTCCATACCGACGCTGCGTCGCGATCTCGCCCAACTCGAACAACAGGGCGTTGTCGTCCGCACGCATGGTGGCGCGCGGCTTGCCGATCAATTTGACGTCGAAGTGGCATTCGAACAGCGGGAGGCTCACGCACTCTTGGCCAAGCGGGCGATCGGCGATCTTGCTTACGACATGTTGCAGCCCGGTTCCTCGGTGTTTCTCGATTCCGGCACCACGGTTTTGCAGCTCGCCCGGCGTATCCGCGTCAATCCGGTGCCCCTCAACGTCTTCACCAATTGCCTGCCCGCTGCGCAAATGCTGATCGATGTGACCGGGGTCAAGGTGACCCTTCTCGGGGGTCAGTTGCGTAAGGAGAATTCGTCGGTCGTCGGGCCGTTGGCGGAGGAAATGCTTGATCGATTGTGGTTCAAGCAATTGTTCCTGGGCGCAGGCGCGATTGCGGAAGACGGTATCATCAGTTCGGTCGACGAGAGCGAGGCGCGACTCAACTCCGTCATGATGTCCCGGGCTGAGCAGCGCATTCTTCTTGCCGATACCGGCAAGTTCGGCCAGCGATTGACATATAAAGTAGCGCCCTTGTCCGACATGCATGCAGTCGTGACGGATGACACGTTGCCCCAGGAATGGACCGAGCGGATTGAGGCCGCTGGCGTTGATTTGCGCAAGGCGGAACTGCCGGATGAGGCCGCGGCCTGATGGCGATCATTCTGGGGATGGACGCCGGAGGCAGCAAGACACTTGCCGCTGTGGCCGATCGAAGCGGTCGCATTCTTGGGCAATGGACCGGTCCGGGTTTTGACCCGATGACGGAAGATCAATGGGCGGAAAATCTCGCCAAAGCTGTTGCCGCATTGTGCGAGGGCGCGAAACCTGCTGCTGCCGTTCTTGGCCTACCTTTTCATGGAGAAGTACCAGCAATCACCGATATGCAGCGCAATGCCGCAAGATCGGTGCTCGATTGCCGGCATCTGGTTTTGAATGATGTCGAAGTGGCTTACGACGGCGCGTTCATTGGTGCGGGTGGCGTGCTCGTGCTTGCCGGAACCGGCAGCATGGCCTGGGCAAAGGCTTCCGGCGAAAGCCTGCGTGTTGGTGGCTGGGGTGAAGCATTTGGCGACGAGGGTTCCGCCTATTGGATCGGGCGTGAGGCCCTTTCGCTGACGTCACAGGGGCTCGACGGCCGCAGGGATGCTGCGACGTTTTCCAATGCGGTGCTCGATGCCTGCGGGATTGATGCGCAAGACCTGATTGGCTGGGCTTATGGGCAGAAAAATACGCGCGCGGCCTATGCGGCGTTGGCCGAACATGTGAGCATGATCGCCGAGGCTGGAAATGCGACGGCCATCTATCTCTTGAAGGCTGCAGCGCGATGCCTCGCCGATCACGCAGAGGCAGTGCGGCGAAAGCTGGGCCAGCCGCTGCTCGACTGGTCATATGCCGGAAGCGTCTTCCGATCTCCCCTGGTCCTTGAAGAAACAGCCCGATTATTAGGTCAACCGCAGAGCCCGAAGCTGTCACCGCTGGGCGGGTCCATTTGGCGCGCCGCCGGTTTGGCGGGCTGGGAAATCGATACCCGATTTATCCAATCACTTAATGCATCACCAGAAACCAACCTAAAGGAGGCGAAATGAAACGTCGTGCATTGTTGTCAACCGTCGTCGCTCTGAGCGCCGTGGTTGTTCCTCTTGCCGTGATCGCGGCAGAACCGCTTTCCGTCCTGTTGCCACCCTGGGTCACGTTGCCCAAGGAGATGACGGACAAATACACTGCGAAGACAAGCGGCGTGCTCGATATCCAGACGCTGGGGTGGGACGAGATCAGAACCAAGATCGTCACCTCGATGGTGGCGAACACGGCGCCTGCCTCTGCCACGGAAATGGATTGGTCCTGGGTCGGCCAGTTCGGCAGTGCTGGTTGGTATGACGATCTCTCGGGCATCCTGACCGAGGATCTGAAGGCCGATCTGCCAACTACATCCATCTTTACCTATGACGGCAAGCTGATCGGCGTCCCCTACAACAACGATTTCCGTGTGCTCATCTACAACAAGGCACATCTGGCAAAGGCCGGAATCGCCGAAGCGCCGAAGACGCCGGACGATCTCCTGGCGGCTGCGAAAGCGGTCAAGGAAAAGGCCGGTGTGGAATATCCGATCGGCCTGCCGCTTTCGGCAACCGAAGGCTCAGCCACGGCCTGGTACCTGCTCACCAAGGCATTCGGCGGCGACTTGTTCGATGCGGATTTCAAACCGCTGTTCACGGATCCGGCAAGTGCCGGCTACAAGGCAATAGCCTTTGAGATCACTGCGCTGAAGGAAGGGCTCATTGATCCCGCATCGACATCGCTCAAGGATGTCGAAATCCAGGAACTCTTCAAGTCTGGCAAGATCACCTTCGATGTGGCCGGGTGGGCCGGCAACCTTGCCGTCTACACCGATGCCTCAAAGTCGCAGGTCGCGAACGATGCGGCGGCGGCTCTGGTCCCGAATATCAGCGGCAAGTCGGTTACCATTGGTCTCCCCGGGGCTCTCGGCGTCCCGGTCTCTGCCAAAGACAAGGAAACGGCCCATGCCTTCATCAACTGGATGCTCGATCCCGATACGATGGTCGACAACTATGTGAAGCTCGGCAACTTGCCAACGCGCATCTCGGTTCTGGAAAAGCTGAACAAGGAAGGCAAACTCAAGCAGGGTGATGTGCTCATCGCCCAGGCCGCCCTGGTGCAGCCGCTCTTTGCTGGCGGTGCACCCGGCTGGTATCCGGAGTTTTCCGCCGCGGTTGCCAACAATCTGAACGCCGCGGCCAAGGGCGAAGTATCTGTCGACCAGGCGGTCGCTGCCATCGCAGTCGCTGCCAAAGAAGCACAGCAGTAATGTCCGATCGCTTCATTCTGAAGCGCTTCTTTCCGGGACGGGAGGCGCGGCTTGGGCTGGGCCTCTCGGCTCCCACGACGTTGATCATGGGCGGGCTCGTGATCCTGCCCTTGATCATCACTGTGGTAGACAGTTTCTTTCGCATCGAGCCCATGAGGCCCGGCACACCCTTCGTTGGGTTTAAGAACTACGTTACCCTAATGTTCGACAGCAATGTGTTGGGCAGTTGGGTGAATACATTCATCTATGTCCTAATTGCGGTCACTATCGAGACGCTCGGCGGATTAGGTGCGGCCCTAGTGCTGAACAAGGTACGCATCGGTCGCAAATGGCTACTGGCTGCCGTCGTTCTTCCCTGGTGCCTGCCGCCGGTCGTCAACGCGATCATCTGGCTATGGATCTACAATCCCAGCTACGGGCTGCTCAATGGCCTGCTCCGCGCCATCGGTCTGATTTCCGAAAACCAAGTCTGGTTCAACGATCGCTTCACGGGTTTGTTCCTGATTTCCGTTGTGCATGCGTGGCGCATGATGCCGTTAACCGCGATCATTCTGTTGGCGGCGCTTCAGTCCGTCCCTGCAAATCTCTACGAAGCCGCCAGGCTCGACGGCGCATCGCCCTGGCGCCAGTTCACGGCGATCACCCTCCCGTTGATCGCCAGCGGCTTGGCGATAGCGCTCTGCCAGTCGACGGTCTTCGCGTTTAACCTCTTCGACGAAGCCTGGATCCTCAATGGCAGCTCGATGGGAACGCGCAGCATCATGGTGCAGGTCTATATGTCGGCGTTCCAGAACATGAAGTTCTCGCTTGGCATGGCTCTGTCGATTCTGGCGATGGTCGCATCGTTGGCCGTGTCGTCGGTCTATGTATTTCGCGTTTACAAAGAAACGAGTTTCGATTGATGCGGCGCCTCGGACTCTATGCCGCGGTGGCGGTGCTGCTGATCTGGTCGCTGGGTCCGGTCTATTGGGCGTTGGCAACCTCGTTCACACCGCCGAATGCGCTGGTTGGCGAGCAGCTCCAACTCTGGCCCAAGCAGGTGACGTTTGAGCATTATGCGAAGCTCTTTGGTGCGACCTCGACCAGCCAAGGCAATGAGGTGCAATCGGTTTGGCCGCAATTCTCGCGGGCCTTTCTGAACAGCTTTCTCACGTCGCTGGCAGCCACGGTCGTGACGGTCGGGATCGCCGCCTTTGGCGCCTGGGCCTTTGCCCGCTTGCGTTTTCCTGGCCGCGATCTGGTCTTCGTGTTGACGGTCGCAACGCTTGGTGTCCCGGCTTACACGGTGATGATTCCGCTCTACCGGATCATGATCGCGGCAGGGCTGGTCGACACCTATACCGGCGTGACACTGATATATGTGTCGGCGTTTCTGCCGCTGGCGTTGTGGTTGATGCGCAGTGTGTATAAAGCCATGCCGCTGTCGTTGGAGGAGGCTGCCTGGTTGGATGGCGCTTCCAAGCTCTACACACTCGTCCGAATCGTGCTGCCGCTCGCAGGTCCCGGACTCGTGGCAACCGCAATCCTGACATTTCTCTCGGCATGGGGCCAATTCATGGTGCCTCTGGTGTTCTCGCCGACACTTAACACCAAGCCTCTGACTGTGCTCATTCCGGAATTCGTCACTCGCAACTATGTGGATTACGGCCTGATGAATGCGGCCGGAATCTTGGCGATCGTTCCGCCTGTCTTGCTGGTGATCTTTCTCAATCGCTTCCTCGTGCAGGGCCTGATGGCCGGCGCGAGCAAATAAAGGAAATGAAGAGAATGAACTTGACCGAAAAAGTCATTAAAGAACAGTTCCCCTTCTGGCAGAAGGCGTTGACCACGGCCTTGCCCCAAGTGCCCGGCAAGACGGTGGTTGTCACCGGTTGCGGCACATCCTTCTACCTCGCGCAAAGCATTGCGACGGCGTTCAATAGCAATGGCCGCAATGCCATTGCCGTACCCGGTGCTGAATGGGCACGGCGGATGGATCAATATCTGGCAAACCGAACGGATGTCTGCGTCATTGGACTGTCCCGATCCGGCACAACGACAGAGACAGTGCAAGCGATCGACGCATCCAGCAGGGCAGGGATGAAGACAATCGCGATCTCTTGCGAACCGGATACAACCATTCTGAAGATGGCCGACATCGCCGTCTATCTCCCGACGCATCAGCAGGAAGGGATCGTGATGACGGCCTCTGCCTCGTTGATGCTGCTGGTGGGGCTGCGCATGGCGGGGGTCGAGCTCGGTCCGGTCGCCGAAGCCGAGGCCGTGCTCCGGGCCACAGAGGGCGTTGTACCACTGATCAGAGGGCGGACGCATTTCGTCTATCTGGGTGCCGGCACACTCTATGGCATGGCGACCGAGGGCTCTCTCAAGCTGCAGGAAATGTCGATCACGTTCAGTCACGCCTTTCATCCGCTTGAATACCGCCATGGGCCGATTAGCCTGGTCGACGACCAGTCTGTCGTCGTCATCCTCTACTCGCACGACACGGCTGACGAGGAGGCCAAAGTTGCCAAAGAAGTCCAGGGCAAAGGGGCCAAGGTTATTGGCCTGGGCGGGCCTGGCGACCTATCGATCCCCCTTGTGCGAACCGGCGCCGCGCGTGCGCTTGAACTCTTCCCGGCCCTTCAGATTCTTGGCGAACGGGTGGCCAATCAAAAAGGCGTCGATACAGCAGAGCCTCGTCATCTGACCAAAGTGGTGGTTCTGCAGTAGGAGCGCCCTCTTCATGGCCCAGGTCTCACTCAAAAATCTGATCAAAAGCTATAATGGTGTAGAGGTATTGCATGGTGTGACTGTGGACGTTGCCAATGGTGAATTCGTGGCTCTCGTTGGCCCCTCAGGCTGCGGAAAATCGACGCTGTTGCGCATGATCGCGGGGCTGGAGGATATCAGCGGCGGGACAATTTCTATTGCGGGCCGCGTCGTCAACGAGGTTGAACCGAAAGAGCGCGACCTCGCCATGGTCTTTCAGAATTACGCGCTCTATCCGCACATGACCGTACGCGAGAACATCAGTTTTTCACTGAAGGTTCGGAAGACACCAAAGTCCGAGATCGAGACACGTGTTGCCGAAGCAGCTGGCATTTTGGGCCTGACCGAATATCTCGGCCGCTATCCGAAACAATTGTCGGGCGGACAACGTCAGCGCGTGGCGATGGGGCGAGCCATCGTGCGAAAGCCGGCGGTATTCTTGTTCGATGAACCGCTATCGAATCTTGATGCATCGTTGCGTGTGCAGATGCGGGCGGAAATCCGCGCTTTGCACGACCGTCTTCAATCTACGTCGATTTTCGTCACACATGATCAGGTCGAGGCGATGACGATGGCAGACCGGATTGTCGTCCTGAGGTCTGGGCAGCTTGAACAGGCGGGTGCGCCACTCGATCTTTACGACAGGCCGGCAAATGCCTTCGTTGCAGGCTTTATCGGGTCGCCGGCGATGAACTTGCTCAACGGTCAGGCGCGGGACGGACACATCATGCTGGCCGGCGATATTCAGCTGCCGGCGCCTGCGGCGATGGAAGGAGCGGTCATCTGGGGCATACGGCCGGAACATCTGGATATCGTCCCCAGAGAGACTGAAGGGGCCATCGGCGTGCGGGTAACGGCCGTCGAAAGGACAGGTCATGCCACGTTAATTATATGCGACGTCGGCGGATTGATTGTCACAGCACTTTTCACAGACAGGCCAGGTCTTTCAAAGGGGGACGAGATCCATCTGAAACCTCGCGCAGATAAGCAGCATCTTTTCGACGCGGTGAGCGGGGTTCGCATCGGCTGAATCGCACTCTGCAGAGTAATGCCAGCACCCGGCCCTGCAGACGCTGCCCCGCCAATCTGCAAGCTGGCTATGGATGTTGGGCGTCGCGGTAATGCGACGCTGGAGGCCGCAACCGATTAAGTCCATGCGTTCGATAGATTCTACTCATTGCCGGCGCCACGATCAGGTTCACTATGTGGCCTCGGCTTCCATACAGACGTCACCGTGCGCGTTCTCGGTCCAGCAGGTCGCGCTGCCGCCGGGCAGTCGGCTGCCGCGCACCTTGAAGTATTCTCCGGCAATCAAAGGTGTTCTGCCCCCGTAGCGGAACCAGGTTGGCGCTTGGCCACCGAGCATGGCCGCGAGGTTGTAGAGCAGGGTCGCCTGCAGCGGGCCGTGGACGACAAGCCCAGCATAACCCTCGACGCCGGTAGCGTAAGGGTGGTCATAGTGGAAACGATGGCCGTTAAAGGTCATGGCCGACCGCTCGCGGATGTCAGTCCCGCGCCCCGTCGACAATTCACGCCGCACGCCGACGAAGCAAAGCTGGCCCGGTTGCCCATCTTTCGGGTCGATGCTCGACACCAGAGATTATATATACTTAGATGACCGTCCCTCACAGTGGAGCCGTTTTTTCATGCCCTTCGCCGATGCCGGTACATTGTTTCGCCCTCTCGCCATCAAGTCGCTTGAACTCAAAAACCGCATCGTCATGGCACCGATGACCCGCACCTTCGCGCCGAATGGCGTTCCGAACGAGGCAAATGCCGCCTATTACCGGCGGCGCGCGGAAGGGCAGGTGGGCTTGATTCTCTCTGAAGGAACCGTCATCGATCGGCCCGCATCGCGCAACGATCCCAACATCCCCTTCTTCCACGGAGAATCGGCACTGGCGGGGTGGAAGGGCGTCATCGATGCCGTTCACAGCGTTGGCGGCAAAATGGGGCCGCAGCTCTGGCATACCGGTGCTGCCCGCTATACCGAATGGGAACCTGAGGCCCCCGTCGAAAGCCCGTCTGGGCTGGATGCGCCGGATGCGCCCCGCGGCGAAGCGATGAGTGAGGAAGCCATCGCGGATTCTGTCGTGGCGTTTGCCAAGGCAGCGGCGGATGCTAAGCGACTGGGCTTTGATACGGTCGAAATCCATGGTGCGCATGGTTATCTGATTGACCAGTTCTTCTGGTCCGGCACTAACCTGCGCACAGATCGCTATGGCGGCGCTACGATCAAACAGCGGTCGCGCTTTGCTGCCGAGATCGTTGCTGCGGTGCGCGAAGCGGTCGGTCCAGCATTCCCGATCATCCTTCGCGTCAGTCAATGGAAGCAACAGGACTTCAGCGTCCGGCTCGCCGAGACACCGGCGCTAATGACCGATTGGCTGCTGCCACTGGTAGAAGCAGGCGTCGACGTTCTGCATTGCTCGCAGCGGCGTTTTTGGGATCCGGAATTTCCGGAAATCGACGGGGAAAACGGCCTCAATTGCGCAGGCTGGGCCAAGAAGCTGACTGGAGCGGCCACAATCAGCGTCGGTTCGGTTGGCATGAATGACGATTTCACGAACGCCCTTGCGGGCAAGGGATCGAGGACCACGGGTATTGATCGATTAATTGAGAGGATGGAGCGAGATGAGTTCGACCTCATTGCTGTTGGTCGGGCACTAATAGGCGATCCCAACTGGGCAGTGAAGGTCCAGAAGAGCGATTGGACCAGCTTGACGAACTTTGACGCCACCACACTTGCCGAGTTGGTCTGACCCCGTTTGCCATGCTAGTCGGTAGCATCATCGACATCCTTGTCGATAGGCTGCCAGCTTGGGTTATGGCGTCTTCGTCGATGACGCCGTTGACGGTTGTGCACGCGTCTAGGCCAGGGTTTCGAAGGCGCCCTCATCCATCCGCCGCGGGCGAAGCCTAAATCGCGTGTAGAATTTTTGGCAAAGGTGTACCGGGAATGGTCGGTCGCCCTGACCGCCTGCCTGCGCGATGCGCAGGCGCGACGGGAGCTCACTCCGGGGAAAGATCCCAAGCACCATGCCGCCGCGCTGATCGACGCGTTCGAAGGGGCCGTCATGCGGGCGAAGGTCGAACGCGGTCGGGGGCCGTTCGACAACTTCCAGCGCTGCGTGTTGCCGTGCCTCCTTGCGTAGTCGCTCGCCTGAACGATTCTGACCGGTAAATATCCGACCGGTTTATTTTACAAGTTTCTCGCTGGAACGCCGCGCCAGTGAGTGATGAGGTTTGTCCGCGGCTAGAGCACGGAGCGATTCAATGTCCACGATCACTACTACAGACGGCGTAAACATCTTCTACAAGGATTGGGGATCAGGTCAGCCGATCGTTTTCAGCCACGGTTGGCCGCTGACAGCGGACGACTGGGATGCTCAGATGACATTCTTCCTTCATCACGGGTATCGGGTGATCGCGCACGACCGGCGCGGCCACGGTCGGTCCGACCAGCCCAGCACCGGCAACGACATGGACCACTGGGTTGCCGACCTCGCGGCCCTGACGGAACACCTCGACCTGCGCGACGCGATCCATATCGGGCATTCGACGGGCGGCGGTGAGGTGGCTCGCTATGTCGCTCGCCACCAGGAGCGGGTCGCGAAGGCGGTGCTGGTCGCTTCGCTGACGCCGAATATGTACAGGAGCGAAGACAACCCGGCCGGTCAGCCGCCAGAGTGGTTCGAAGCGATCCGGGCAGGCGTGCTGGGCAACCGGGCGGAGTTCTACCGTTTCGTGCCTGAGAACCCGTTCTACGGCTACAACCTCGATGGCGCGAAGCCTTCGGAGGCGATCATTGCGAACTGGTGGCGCCAAGGCATGGCCGGCGGTGCCCTCGCTCACTACGCGACGGTCGACTCTTGGCTCGAAGATTATACCGAAGACCTCAAGAAGATTACTGTGCCGGTGCTGGTGATGCATGGCGAGGCTGATCAAGTCGTCCCGTTCGCAAGTTCAGTGCCGCGTGCGGTTGACCTGCTCAAGAACGGGTCGTTGAAGACGTATCCCGGCTATCCACATGGCATGCTAACCACACATGCGGATGTCCTCAACCCGGACCTGCTCTCGTTCATAAGGTCCTGACGGCATCGCTCATCCATTGTCGTCTATGGTGAACATTTCGGGTTGTGAGTTGAGGGGGGCGGGTTTCGGCGTCGTGACGAAGGAACGAACAAGAAGCTCAAACGCTTTAAAGCCACTGTCTCGCCAATGGTCCTTGCGTGAAATCGCTTGAATGTAGCTCCCGTTGCCTTGTTCTTCGCGGAAATGGTTGTGCTAGCGGTCTCGTAACCAAGCGAACGTGCCGGGGTAAAAGACAAAGCCTCGAGGTGCCGGCCTAAGCCTGTCCCTCGATCCTCTTCGGACACCATTGCAAGATCAATGTGAGCATTCACTCCCGAGCTTGCACGATCAACGGTGTGTGTTGTGATCTGAGATTTGTAGTCGCTACCTCATTGAAGTAGCGCCGAGATTCTCACTGTTAGCGAGTTAGCCCTGAATCGTTGAGACCGAAATGTGCGCACACTTGAACATCCTCGCCGGGATTAACTGGAAATTTGCACAGGTCAAAAGGGCCAGCCGCTAGGGAGGCCCAGGACAGCCGACGAAGGCTTTTGTCTAAGGTTCCATCGGTCAATTCAGAACCGACTACGGAGCGCCGGAGCTCGGTTGCTCGCGTAGCGTCCAGCTGACTGGAAACTATTGGTAGGTCGGAAAGAGCTGGCGACGATTAAAGGGCGGTCTCGGCGCAGGGCGGCGGACCACGTCTCCGGCTTGGGAGTCACGGCCTGCTGCAGTGTCAGCGCTGAGTGTTACTTGAGCCAGCTAGCCCTGGAACAGCCCCGCGGACAAGATCGCTTGAGGAAGACCGAATTCAGGCTGGGCGACGGCAGATTGGACCCGACTTATAACGCCTGGAAATCTCGCCAGTCATCGAGTTTGATCCGTGGAGAATAAAGCCGTCGGTAACTGCCGAAGGCCGGAAGCTCTCCGACGATGATAGCCTTCAACAGCGACACGATCTTCTTGTTGGAGCCGGGCCCCTCGTTGATGGTGTGCAACGAGATGAGCTTTCCGTCGGGGAATGTCTCGATGAGCGCGCTGCGCAGCGAGTTCTCAAAGCCTTCGACCTCGTTCAAATAGAGCCCACGCCAGGGACAATGCTGATGTCGCCACTTGGCATCGTCGCCAAATAGGCCGCACTCAGCCATATCCCGAACCAGGTCGTTGTTCACCATAAACCTCCGTGCCGTTGCGGTGTAGGAAGCGTGAGGTGCCTTCTTGTTCTTGATGAACTGTGCGGCGAGTTTTTCAGGAATCAGAGACGGGCCGGCGCCCTTTCCCGGTTTTGTGAACTGATCATTCTGTTTGCCGAAGATCGCGTCCACGGCGGTCACGCACATTCCAGCTTCGCGGACGAAATCCTGTCGCCTGATGAAACCCGCAGGCGTCGTATCGCGCGTGCTAAACCGAGCAATTTTGCCAGCGACCGGCAGTCGCCCAAGACGCTGGGCAAGGGCGTCAAGCTCGGCGAGGATCAGGCGTTCGGCGGGACAAGCGTTCGCCGCGCAGCGCTTGGCAATCCACTGCCGCTTCGGCGCCGGTAAGAGCTCCGGTGAATTGGGTTCCACACGCGCGGTGATATGCCTGAGGAAGCGCTTCGGCCACTCGCGTGCAAGGTCAAGGCCGACGCTGAGAAACGCGGGGTTGCTTGGGTGATGGAAACGCAATTGGCTCGGGAACTTCGACTCATCGAAAAGCGCGATCTGCGCCAGGAAGGTCAGCAGTATGATTGTTTGAGGGCAGTCGAGCCGGGGCATCCCCTTTCGCCAACGCGAGCGTTGCGACGGCTTTTCGCGCTGTTTGTTGAGCATGTCGTCAACGAACATGGCGCCGGTCAGATCCAAATCTCGGTCAATAGCCGGCGGAGAAGTGCCGATATCGTGGCCGCGGCGGCAAAGGTCGTAACGCCGACGGCGCCACGTCAGATCGGTCGCACAAGTTGGACACTGCGTTATCAAAGGCGCGCGATGCAGCAGGCAGTGCGTAAGGGCGTTGAACTGCCAGTTCAGTAGATGCGGACGACCTTCAGCAACACATTCCGCGCAAACCCGCGAACATCGAATGCGGACCATGTCCTGCTGAAACTCGGCCCCACCCAGAGTGACCGAGCCACTCTTTGATGACGGAGCTTTGGTGAGCTGTCGATTCACGAGATCGGCGGCCGACACGTCCGCCTTCTCCGCGAGTGCCGCGATGGCCAAGACCGAAAGCGTCGGCGTGTCGTAGTGTTGGCCAATGTCGTCGGTCAGAACACTGAAATGCGGAAGAGAGTTGGCTCGCGCGAGGCGATGGGCAAAGCCATTGAGGCTTTCGCCAGGTTGGATCGGAATATAAATTGGGTAGGACACCGTCGGCCTCCGGCAAAATTGCCAAGACCATATGGGGCCGCTGACATATCACCGTCCTCCGTGGCGCAAGATTCGTTGCGTTGAGGACGAACTAATTTGTTTGGAGGGTTGAATTACGCATGATCATCGCCGACCAGGCCGGCGATGAGGGACGACGCCCCGAGAAGTGCTCCCCGGTCATAGATTGCGGGCGCTCGGCCGCGACCATGATTGATCGGTTGAATCCGGCGACGTTGAATCTCATTGGCAACCGCCTTTGCCGTGATCCCACAGCCTTTAGCCAGTAGTAACGGGCAGGTATATTGAGTAGCGAATTCATCGATTGCGGCCCTCCTGAAGCGCAGGGTGCGCGTCCGCGTCGGCTTTCGGATGGACCGCAGCAATCCGGATCTTTGGGCCTCGCGCAGGTAGGCTAGAGGCAAGGCATACTCACGGTGTATGTCTTTGAAGCTAAGAAGGTCGCTGGCGTTTCGACGCAGGACTCTAAGCTCGGCGAGGTCAAATTCTATATCCACGACGCGCGGTTCCTTCCATCCCGCGATCGTCCCGGGCCGATTGAAGGCTCCGGCAATGGCTGTGCCCAGCGTCATCAGATCGCGCGTGCCCTTTGCCGCGAATCTGCGCCAAGTGGTCCTTTCGGCGACGAACGGCGATGACCGAGATACTTCCATTCGGATGCGTTCAACGAACGCGTCGATCTCGTCCCGTGTGGCAAACCACCTGGACCGGGCGTCAGATGGAATTCGATTCATCGCGGCACGTCCAAAGCAGCCCGCTCTGACGATGTCCATTATGGTTCGCGTATCCGCTCGGAACCGGCGTGCGACGTGCAGGAGTGTGATTTTGCCGGCGTTGGCGCGGCGCCAATCAGCCACGTCCGCGTGCCGCAGCCACGCAGCAGATTTCCGATTTAGCTGCTTCCATCCGGGCCATCGTGCAGATTTGGCAATCCGGTAGAGCATGTCGAGGCCGACCTCCATCGCCTCGGCGGCCTTGGTAGCTGACATGTAATGGTCGTCGAAGTCCGGGGGTGTGAAACCGAAGGTTCCCGGGCTAGGGATCACCCCAACCGAGCGCGCATAGCTCCATATCTCGGCGCCGATCAGCGCCGCGTAAGGGCGATCGTGTTCACGCCTCATCCGTTCCTTAAGAAACTCGTTCGCCGGAATATCGAGTAATGGGATCGGTCGCGTGCCTTGCCGAAGATGACGCTTAAGCAAGGCCCGGAACGCAGATGGCCACTGTTCGATAACAGAAAACCCATTGTTGCAGGTTTCGCGATCGTTGCCGGACCAAGTGCGCTTAACTTGATCGTATTGTCCAATTTTCAGAGAGCCGCATAGGCGTGACAGAAGGGCAATATCCGCGACGTCGAGATGGTGCAACGGGGACGGCAGCCGAGGGGTGTGCCCCTCGATTATCTGATACAGAACCGAGTTCAGGCGGGCCTCCTCCGAATCCGGCGCCAGCCCAGGCGCGAGGCTGGAGTTTCGCAAGTCATGCCATCGGGGGCAAAAACGGTAGTCTGGCCGCTTCCTTAAAAGCGGCTCTTCGCACTTCGGGCACCGGTCCGTTAGCGTGGTCCCATGGATATTGCATCGGCGGACGGGCCGGAAATCCCAGGCGGCAAGATGGGGCATGTCCGCAGCGAGGCACATGAGGCAGACAGGTGAGTGATATCGGTGAACCAGCCACCTCGGTATCGATCCGCCGTGAATACGCAAAACCGGCCCATCTCGGATCCAAAGGAGGGGATCGATTGAGGGCTGGCTGAGTCCTATGAACTGAGAAAGGACTCGCCCGACGTCGCCATCGAGCCGAAGTTCTGCGACGTCGAGCCCAATCTGGCTTTGGATTTCGCCGCCTGAGAGGGCGTTGGCTCTGGCCAGCCGATCGAGGTAGCCATATAGGCTTTCTCCCAAAAGGGGAGAGACATGGATGGGTAGCGACCCCATCTCACTTCCCTTGTGGGACTACCCGCCTGTGGCGAACACCCATCACAGCGCTCCCGGGGTGCAATTGGGTGGCTGGCGAGATCGCAGGCGCCGCCCACTTGCCGTTGAGGCGGAGTTCCGCGACGTCGAGTCCCAGGCGGCCACGGATTTCGCTGCCGGTGAGGGCGTAGGCGCTGGCCAGCCGATCAAGATAACCATCGCGGGTTTCGCCAGGGAGCAGGGAAACTATAGGTAACGGGTCCATATTACCTCCCTCGCTTGATCGCGCGCCTATTGCGAACACCGTTCACGTTGATGCCGGAGTGCAGCGGGGCGGCCGGGGAGATCGCCGGCAATACCTCAAGCTCGAACGGATTGTCACGACCTTCGAACGACTTGAGCATCTTCTTCACGGCCTTTTTCAGGTCGTCCAGTTTGATCGTCTCGCGGCGGTGAAGCCTCGCAAAGCTTATGGCGTCCGCAAGGATCGCCGTCAGCTCGCCGATGAGGCCGCGTGAGGCGTGGTGCAGGGTCTTCGGGAGGGCGTCCTTCGTGATGTCGACCTCGGCGAAGGCAATGGGGTGATATCGTTGAAATTGCTTCAACAGGCCGACAAAGTCTGTCTGGTCGCTTTGGCTGCGCCACTCGAAGGCAGGTAGGGCGATCGGAATCGCAAGACGGTGCGCAAGCTGTGGATTCAGTTTCGCGAACTCGTTGAGATCAGCAAGCCCGACCAGAAGAGACCGGCACGGGAGCCCATCCGTCAGGTTCTTGATCATGTCCGAGACGGGATAGTCGCTGGACGTAAATTGTTGCATCTCATCCACAACGAGAAGGGATGTCTCGAGGCCGCCCAGAATAGCTTTGACCCGGTGAAGCAACTCCTGTGCGCTCTCGGACTTTCGCGTGGGTATGCTGAGTTGCAGCAAAATCTCAGCAAGGATGCTCCTTGCCGTCCCGTTCCCGGGCGCCGAGATGAGGAGAACATCAAGGACATTCTTGTCCTCCCCGTTTCGTTTTACTCGGCGAATTTTGCGCCGGGCAGAGGGAAACGCGAACTTGATCAGCTGAGACTTGCCGCTTCCCGTGGGTCCGAACATGAACATCGTGCGTTGCTTCGGGCCGCCGATCATGCCCTGCTCGAAGAGCTGGAGATGACGCTGAACCTTCTTTGCCCTGTTGTAGTGGATGAACAGGTGCCCGGGCATTTGGACGGCAGATGCCGGCCCAGAGCCCGAGATCGCGCGAATCATCGAAGAAGAGTCTGGCGCGAGGATATCGGTCATGTCAGTCCACCACCGTCGCATCGTAATCGTCGGCGCTGGGCAGGTAGGCGATATCCGAGTCACCCGCACCGTCCGGCTCAGAGGGCGAGAACATGTCATCGTCGACGTCGAGATCGAATGCAGACGTCGTCGGTTGAGCGACGCGCTCACCGCCCAAGTCGCGAACGAGCTTGTTTCGCTCCTTCTTAGTCCGCGGCCGATCCTCGAGCATCTCGTCGATCATCGCGTAGTAGTCCTCCTTCCCCTGGAGGTAGGTGAGATCGTTCATGATCTTGACTCCCTGACGTTTCATCTCCTCGCAGATCCGCTTGTGCTGGTAGATCGACATTCCGCGCGGTTCAACGAGGCGGGACACCACTCGGAATTC
This sequence comes from Dongia sp. P2_B8, assembly GCF_056404715.1. Lineage (NCBI taxonomy): Bacteria > Pseudomonadati > Pseudomonadota > Alphaproteobacteria > Rhodospirillales > Dongiaceae > Dongia > Dongia sp. P2_B8. The sequence goes on from NZ_JBFUDM010000001.1 coordinate 457,890, forward strand.
TTCGTGGGTGATGGGGTGGGTAACCGTTATCTCGCCGACGTTGTCATGACGCATTGTCACGAGAACGTCGCGATGCTCTTCCGGCAGGCGCGCGATCTGGTTGAGCTCGTTCGAATTGAAGCGCAGACCCTTCATGCGGATGCCCAGGCGATCCACGTGCCGGATCTTCGTGTGCGCGAAATGCCGGACGAGGTCTTTGGAGTTGATCTCGGTGATGCGGATCGGCATCTCCTCGACTTCCTGCTGCCAGAGCAGCTCGGGAACGCCGTTGACGCCCGTGTGAAACGACGGCATGTATTCGCTGACGATCCACATGTGGATGAGCCGCCGGAAGTCGCGCAGCGTCATGCAGGCATCCTTTGCCGGATCGAAGTCGCCTTTCTCGACGACGTTGCTGAACGTTCTCCCTGGGAGAAAGGCCAGAGCGTTGCGCATGAGGGTGCCGAGAAACCGTTCGATGGTGCCCTTGAATTGCGGGCACTTAACAGGAGCGTAGCGCACGTCCATATTGAGCGCGGCCGCAACGTGGCGTAGGGTCTCGCCATGGTTCTCCATTGCGTTGTCGAGCACGAGCACAGTGGGCTTTCCGTAGACGCGCCACGGCAGCTTAATGCCCGGGAATTCCTTGTTCATGTAGTGCTTCGGCTCAAGCATATTCTGGATGCACTGCAGAAGCGTATATTCTCCCGGCGGCTCGAAGCCGATGTAGATGCCGACGAGCGCGCGCGTGCGCTTGTCGATCGCGGCACAGATCGTGGGACGACCGAGATAGACTCTGTTCTCGTCGTCGAAGATCATGATGTCGGCCTGGGTGTGATCCAGTTCGACGACTTCGAGTCTATAGCGGGCGATTTCGCCGGGCTTGACCTCGCGGAACATCCGCTCGGCATGCCGCTTACCGTAACGCCCTTCGGCAACGGCATAGGGGCACAGGGCCTTGATACGGCGCTTGACGAGATTAGTTGAGGGCACGGCCCAGCCCGCGGCGCCGGGCTCCTGCTGGATGGCCATCCGAATGGTGTGCTGAACACGACGGATCACCGCCGCCATGCTTGGACGGCTCGGATCCATGAAGCGGCGAATTTCCCTTCCGATGCGCGCCTCGAGCGAGGGGCTGAGCTGGAGGGGAGCGCGGCCCCGGCCGTTATAGCCGGGAATGAGCGCTCGGACGTCTCGGCCGCGGCGGTTGTATCGGTTCAGCCAGCGGCGAACGGTCGTCCAGCTCGGGATCTTCTCGATGCCGGTCTTCGCCCGTTGCTCAGCGACGCGGCGGATGACGGGACGCCAGCTCCGATTGGCTTGCCGAGGGGCGCCGGCGCCGATGATTGCCGTCACATAGTCCAGACGGCGATCGGTCTCGCTGATGTAGGATTTGGGTTGATTCCGGATGCTGCGGCTCATGTTACGCTTGAGCCATGCTGGATCGGTCGGGTGGTATTTCGGAAGAGTTGTCAGCCGGTGCTCGAGAAAAGCTCTCTCGACCTCGGCATCGGAGAGCTGCAGGATTGCCCTCGTGCTGTCCGATTGGAAGAGGTGCTTGCCGATCTTAGTCGTCTCGATGAAGACGTAGACGTGCCCGTTGTCAGTGATTTCGGTGCCTTCGTCGAGCGCAATCACGCAGGTGCGTTTCATAGCGATGTCCTGTCACTGTTGTGGGAGGGTGATGGAGTGACGTCAATGTTGGTGCCGTCGATTTCGACCGTGGTCGCGAGATTGATTCTCGGTCGGGTGTTGATCTGGAGACGAGCTCGTCGCCCGAGTTGGAGCCAGACCGGCATCCGCGTGGTCAAGTCGGAAGCCAAGAAGGTGGTGGGGCGCCCGGAAGGCGTGCGGCGGATTATCGCTGTGCTTGCTTTCATGATGCGCATCCTCACTCCACTTTGCGGGTGAAGCGGATGATGCTGGTGTCGTCGATCGGTTGATTTAGGTCGGTCGTCAGGTGCCGCTTGATCATGAGCGTTAGAATTGTGTCGCGGACCAGGAGGCTATCCATCGCGAGATCTCGCAAAGCGCCCATGGTCTGCGGACCGCCCTCGAGCAGCGCCGCATCAATCAGCTCTTTGATGGCGCCGTCCACAGCATTAGATCGGTAAGCTTGCAGCCGATGGACGGTGCTGTGCCGGGGTTCTTGTTGGAGGTAGGTATCCGAGAAAAGCTTGAAGCCAAGGCCCATGGCGCTGGCGGCTTTGGAAATGGCATCCCACTTCTCAGCGTTGTCGGGATCGCGAATGTCGCGCTCGGGCTTGATCTCGGCGAGGAAGGCCGGCTTCCCATCGAGCTTTACCAGGCAGTCGGCGGTGTAGCGGTGATCGACATCGCCAAGCTTGTAGGTGATGGTCTCGGGCTGCGTGCGAAGGTCCGTGCAGTCAGGGTGAAGGCCGAACAGGAGAACGAAGATTCGTTCGAGCGACGAGTGATAGACCTGACTCGTGTTCGTAACTTGGCACTGGACGTGTCCGATGCCGCGTTCGCTGCGGTTGATATTCACTGGCCGTGCGAAGTCGGACTTCGGTGAGGCCTTTCGCCGGCGGGCGGGCTTTGGTAAATTGGATTTCGCGGTGGCTTTTGTCATTTCGATCCTTGCTCCTTCGTCCGATGTGCAAGAGATTCACTCGATGAACGGCCGTCGGGAGTCACGGCGGTGGAAAATCTGTGCCGGCGATCCAAGATCTGCAGGAGAGTCAAGCGCTTGGCGCGACTCAAAAAAATCGAGTCAGGTTCGATTTCGGTTGGCAAGTGACCGCGGAATCGTCAGCACGAGCCGTGAAGACTTGGGCGGAATCCAAAGCCCATCGAGGTAGTCTTTGATACGTTGGAGGTCGACCGCGCGAACATCTTCGGCGGTGATCTCAGGGCCAAGTCGGTAGAGAGTGTTTCGCGTCTGGGCTTGTTGGTTCGTTTGATCTAGCCACTGAAGTGGCGTCGATATGAACCGATGGCCGTTCGGGATATGGCGGTGCCCGGTAGAGATGCCACTGAGGTGAAAAACCCGCTCGTCGCTCAGGCCTCGCCAAAGCACCTCAACAACGAACCAATCGTTAGCTAGCGCTGTGGCCATGCCCTATGCCTCCTGAAACACCCAGACGACGTTATCGCTGAGGGAAAGACGAATGGCGGGGTCAAGGGGCCATCTGGCGAGGCTCGACGCTATGAGAGCGGAGTCAGGCGCCAGCGAGGTGGGATCCCTGGAGGCCAAGCGGAAGATGATGAGGTCATCGAGCGAAGGCGCGATCGCGAGCTCGGCGAAACCGATTGCGCGCAATTGATCGACATGCTGCAGCAAACGGCCGGCGACCTGGATTGCCGAAGGTGGCAGAAAGACGCGATCAGTAACCTGTTCGAACGCAAAGTCGAGATGTCGAAAGTGAGTGTTTCGGTGATTGAAACAAAGCGGAATGAAGGTATCTCGAACCTCCCGCAATTGCGCGGCTTCGCCGCACATGAAGCAAGCGTGGATGGACTGGCGGCGAGCCGCATCTACAAGATCGAAGTATTTCTTGATGCGGGGTTGGCTGTCGATCAGGCGCGCGTCTGCAGAGCCGACGGGAGCATCCGTGAGGAATGAAGTATAGAAGGCGAGTTCACCGAGCTTCTCCTTGATTTGAATAAGGCGAAGTGCCCGCTTTTCCATTTCCGAGAGCAACCGCTCGATATCTGTGCAAAGGCGTTCGATGATGGGCAGCCAGCCTGGCATGACGTCGCTGTCGAGCGTATGTCCGCTCATGAAGATGTGCTTCTGGCGCAACAACTCGACCCGGGCCCGATATGCGGCAGGTGTCATCATCGATCTCCATGAAGAAATCGCTATGTGTGTTGTGTTCAGCGAGGTCGCCAATGCCTCACTGGCGGCTCGATGACAAATGAAATAGACACAATGGAAAATAAAATGGACAACAAAAATTCAGTAAATTGATAATTGTCTCTTTGTTAACGCCACATCGCCCTTACCCGATCTTTCAGATCAACGACTTGCGTCTGCGAGATCGCCTGAATCACCTCGTCGAGGGATCGGCGCGGTGGCCAGTATTCCTGCTGGAAGTGGTCAAGGATTGACGAGGGAATGAACCGGGTCCGCGATGCCGTCACATGGCGATCGCCGAGCCGATGCTGATTGTGGGTGTAGAACCGCCGCGGCTGGACAAGGTGTAGGCTGGTCTTGGCACGGGTCATGGCGACGTAGAGAAGGCGGCGCTCCTCCTCGATGTCATCTTGCTCTCCCGTGCCAAGGTCGGATGGGATACAGCCGTCGACGACAGCGAGGACGAACACCGAACGCCACTCTTGGCCTTTTGCAGAATGGATCGTCGACAAAATGAGATAGTCATCGTCCTTCGAGGGAACGCCGGCTTCGTCGCTCATGGCGTCGGGCGGATCTAGCGTCAGATCAGTGAGAAATTGCTCGCGGGAACTATATCCACTGGCGATTTGAACCAATTGCTGGAGGTCAGCTTCGCGCACATGTGCGTCTTCGTATTGCTCTTGTAGGAGCGGAGCATACCATCGGGCGACGGCTTCGAGTTCGACCGGCCAACCGGAAATCTGGGTGCGAAGTGATGAATAGGTGGCGTGAAACTCTTGCCATAGCTGCGACGCTGCGGCCGGCATCTTGAAACGGGCAAGAACGTAGGCGGGATCGTCCGTTTGCGACAGCTTGTCAACGAGCTTCCTGGCGGTCGCGGGGCCGATACCTGGAAACAACAAAAGGACACGGAACGCCGCGACCGTATCTCTGTGGTTCGTGGCCCAACGCAGGATCGCCAGGACGTCCTTCACATGGCTTGCTTCGAGGAACTTTAAACCACCGAATTTGACAAAAGGGATATTCCTCCGGGTCAACTCCAGTTCGAGCCGATCGCTGTGGTCTCCGGCACGAAAGAGGACGGCCTGGTCTTTGAGGGCTTGCCCGTTTTCACGATTTGCCAGAACACGCTCGACCACAAATTCCGCTTGGGCTGTTTCATCGTCCACGATAACGACGGATGGTTTGTCGCCACCTGTCTTAGCGGACCATAGGTTCTTGGTGAAGCGCTCACGTGCGAGACCAATCACGGCATTGCTGGCGTCGAGGATTGGGCGCGTCGAACGGTAATTCTGCTCGAGCAGAGCCACGCGAGCTTCATTGGCGAATTGGCGGGGAAAGTCCAAGATGTTCCGAACGGTCGCTGCACGGAAGGAATAGATCGACTGCGCATCGTCGCCGACAACCGTGAGGTTCTTGCCCGATGGCCGCAACCCATGGAGGATCGTCGCCTGTAGGCTGTTGGTGTCTTGATACTCGTCGACGAGAATATTGTCGAACTTGCCAGATACTGCCTGCGCGATTTCGGGGACGATCATCGCCTGAGCCCAATAGAGCAGCAAATCGTCGTAGTCCAGGATTGCCTGAGCGTGCTTGGCGTCCACGTATGCCGCAAAGAGCGCTCTCAGCTCCTCTTGCCAGTGACGGAACTTGGGATAGTCATCGCGCAAGATCTCGTCGATTGATCCTTGGGTGTTCACGACACGGGAGTAGACCGACAGACACGTAGCCTTCATCGGGAATCTGGATTCCTTGCCGGAGAATCCGAGATCGTTCCGGAGTAGGTTCATGAGGTCTGCGGCGTCGCCGCGGTCGGCAATGGAAAAGCGCGGTTCAAGTCCGAGCTGAACGGCAAACTCGCGCAGTAATCGGGCGCCGATAGCGTGAAACGTGCCGGCCCACGGAAGCCGTAAGGAGCAATTGGTCGCCTTAGCCACGATCGCTTCGGCACGACGGCTCATTTCCTGGGCGGCGCGACGAGAGAAGGTGAGGAGGAGCATCCGGTTTGGATCGGCGCCCTTCACGACGCGATGGGCCACCCGGTGGGCAAGGGTATTAGTCTTGCCGGACCCGGCGCCGGCGAGGACGAGGAGAGGGCGATCGTCGCCGTCGTCACCATGTTCAACAGCTTCGCGCTGCTCCGCATTGAGCGCTTCGAGATAAGGTTTTGAGTCGTCTGCGCTCATTGCTGCCGCCTAAGGATTAGTTAGACAGGCAGTCTATGTTCTAATTATGTTCCAGGCCAATACGAAACACACGTAAGAAATAAGCAAAATATATCAATTACTTGCTGGCGCGAACAGCCCGATCACAGCCATCCCCTAGCCTTCTCGCGTCGATCGCCCACTGCCTGGATGATACGCATTTGGTCGCCGAGGATCTGAAGAGCCGTCAGCCGGCCGCTTTCATACGCCCTGGTGTCGAGGTTGATCCGATTGGGTAGCAATTCCGGTTCATCTTTTGGCGTATGGCCATGCACCACAATAACGCCATCCTCGAAAGGACCATGATGGGTGAGGAAGGGACCCCGGATCCACAGCGGGTCGAGATCCTCGGCCCTCATGCCATATGGCACGCGGCGCCAATCCCTGTTCAGGGTGGCCAGACCAATCAACGGATGGATGCCGGCGTGAACGAAGAGGTATTGGCCCGATCGAAAATGGTTCGAAAGCGCCGAGAGGCGATCAATTAACGATGAGCCGAGCGCATCTATCACTTCTCGCTGGAAGCGCGCGGGTTCTGCCAATGCCTCGCGCATCTGCCAGCCGAGCTCAACCGCGAATTCCTTGCCACCATTCTTAAACCAAAGCTGAAGGGGCACTTGCAAGTTCGTGGTTTCACTGAGAAACCAGAGAAACATCTGCTCATGGTTTCCTGGCAATCGGACAAGCTCCAGCCTGTCGTGCTGTGCAGCATCGAAGACGGTGTTCAGCGCTGCCAGGTTTCGCGGGCCACGATCGATATAGTCCCCCAACAGCACGACCAGACTGCTCGCTAGGTTATCGACCTCTATTCGGTTGCGGATGGCATCCAGCAACGCGGTCAAGAGGTCATTGCGTCCGTGAACGTCACCAATCGCGAATAGAGGGCGATCCGCGGTCGCCGGTGCCGGTTGCCATGGCCAATGTTCGATATCGATAAACATTCGCCGAGACTGGAGAGGGGAGATCCAAGTTTCAAACCGGAATTAGCGGCAGGCGGGGTCGAGGCCGCAGAAATACTCGGGGTGGTGTGACAGCTTGCCTTCGAGAAGTTATCAAGCGAGCGCGCTGTCTGTCTTCGGTCCCCGAGCCACGATTGTAAGGCTTCCGTCTGGTAGCGGGCGCTGCAGCTTCAGAGCGTCGTCTGCGGGGGCGATCATCCACGTTTCGATTTCTTCTCGCGTCCGCAGGATGACAGGCATTGCCTTCGGATGAATCGCTTCAACCTCCGCATTTGGATTTGTCGTCAGGAACCCATAAAGGTCTGTCGTCACTAACCCTTCTCGAATTTTGCGCACTGACGTCCAGTTCGCCCAAATGCCGGCGAAGAATGCCAGTGGCCGGCTTTCGTCGATCGCAAACCAAACCGGCTGTCGACCACCACCGGGGGCATCTTCATTCTCGGAGAAGCTGGTGAATGGCACGACACAACGATTCTCCGGCCCAAGCCAGCGCTTCCAGTGTTGACTTTTCGTATTGCGGATGTTGGTCGTTCCGCTGTCGGGCTCCATCTTAAGAAGCTCGTTGAAGTCGAACTCCTTTCCCTTGGCCCGGAGTTTATCGGCTCGCTTTTGTGTCGCCTCAAGTTGAGCCTTTTGTGACGAGGGCATTCCCCACCTAGCCAGGCATAGCTCGCGGCCTTTAGCGGTGTTGCGCACGATTGGCGCGGCATAATCGGGAAACACACCAGGCATTGGCGGCAAATTCCCCGTGCTGTCGATCATGGCGTCGACAGCTTCCATGATCGCCTTTTGACCCTTTGTGACCGAATAGAGGTTACACATCTCACCTTGCCTTGGCTGGTCGACCTGGGAATTTCTCATAAGGTATAAAACGTGTTGGGGTCTGGGCAACCTCAAATCAAACTACGGAATGAATTGTGCCGAAGTTGGGTTTGAGGTGTGCCTGGAGGCGTTCCAATGCCTGAGGATATGACTGGGCGACTGCTCGCGCGGGCTCGCGCCGCTGTTGTCAAGGATCCGGAGATCGTGGGTGGTGAACCTGTCCTGAAAGGCACGCGCATGCCAGTCTTCATGGTAGCCGATATGAGAAGCGCAGGTATGGCGCTGGACTGCATACTGGCGGAATACCCGTCGTTGACCGCAGAACTGGTTGAATTTGCCGTCGTCTATGCAGCAAAACACCAGCGTCCTGAACTCACTGGGCCTAGTTGGCGCAACCAACCGCCGCTGCGCACGTCGATTGTTTCTCGCCGGCCTAGGCAGTAGGCCGAAGCGGGTCATTCCGCGATGCGGCCACGCTCCTCAAGTGCGATTATTGTTCGAGAGAACGTCCTCGAAGCTATCGATCTTGAAGCTTTCACTTCCGATCCGTGCTTGGATCTCCAGCTCCCCGCCAAGTGGCCGAAGATAATTTCGTAGCTCTCGAATATAGATGTCCGCCAAGCGCTCGATCCTCTCGTTCGCAACAGGTTCGACGTTCAAGATGTTGGCAAGGGTATCCCGGGCTATCTGAAATGCTGCAAGGAGTTGAATGCGGCTCGTCCGTTTTTCACGGGCGGTCGCTGCCTTCTGAATGCGGCGATATGTTTCTGGCTCGATAGCGACGGTGAGAATCTGCCCCTTGTCGACAATGGCGATGAACTTGTGTTTGCGCAGGTCGCGAGCAAACTCGCTCCACTTCCGACGAAGGTCTGTGGCCGTCCACGTTGGCAGTTCTTCAGGTGTGCGCAGCTTTCCGAGCATCTAATCCCGTGCGTGCAAAGTTAGGCTGATCTAAGCCTGTCACAAGGACCGAACAGCGCTAGCCACGAATTGCGTAATTATGACTTTGTATCGGCTTCCGGTCAGGCTCGCTGTCAGTCTGTCAGGACTGACGAACGCTCGGTGAGAGTGCCATATCCAGCATTTCGTGCACGAGCTGCTGCGCGCCATGTTCCTTCCATGCCTGCGGCAGTGACAAAGAGGTGAGGTGCCCGGGCTCTTCAGCCTCATTCGACGATCCTTCTAAGGCAAAGACATTTCGGCGAATGACAGATAGTCCTAGGTAGTTCTCAGTGGCCGGTTTACCGCATGTCCTGACGCCACGCACCGGGGCTCGCAGAAAAGCACGCTTTGTAAGAGCGGCCGAAATGCGATGGAGTTTTGAAGCCTGCGGCCAGAGCGACCTCTTGGATCGAAAGATCGGAGTTCGCCAGCAGGTGGCGGGCATATTCGAGTCTGAACTGACGATACAGCTGCATTGGGGACTTGCCTGTATGCTGGCGAAAGAGCCGCTCCAATGTGCGAGCGGTATTCAGTCCGGCGGCCTCGCACAGTTCCTCAAGACCAAGAGGCTTTTCGAGGTGCCGCTTCATACTATGAATTGCCCGACGAATTGCCGGATGTGAGACAGGGGCCCCCGGCCATTGAACCCCCTCACCACGGCTCAAGTCAGACCATGGGTAGTTGAGTGCATGGGCGAGCTCCTTTGCTGCGTTCCTTCCAAACTGCGCGCCTATCAATTCGAGCCACAGCATAATCGTTGCTTCAAACCCTAGGCAGCTTCCGACCCGAGACGAACGAATCCATGTCCGGTCTTGGAATCGAACTTCTGGATGTGCATCTTGCCACTGATCGATAAGGCGCCAGTCCATCGCCGTGGTAACGCCGTCCAGAAGATTTGCCTCCGCCATCGCGACGACGCCAAGGCCTATTCCATAGGTTCGCGTGAACGGCTTTACCATCGATCGGACCCACCGAGCCGCGGCTGAAATGGCGCGCGGTGATGTTGATCGACTCCCGAGGATGATTATGTTCCCCGCTGCACATTTGTCAGCGATGGACTTGTGCGGTGAGATGGACGACCCGTCTCCCGCAATCACCGGCTCGCGCGTGAGCCCGATCGTCCAAAACCTTATCCTCGGCACTCCCTCCAGTTTGCGAGTGGCCGCAAGAATATCGGTCGTGGCCGCGAGATCAAATAACTCGAAGCCGGGGAGCAGGAGGATCGCGACTTCGATGGCGCCGTCGAGATAGTCGATCGCAAGGGGCATGTCAGGCGTCTGCGCCCCTTGAGTGGAAATACGTTCGGGTCCCATGATTCGCGCGATTAGACTCCGTTTCGAGACGTCAATGCCGTGCTGGACGCTCGGAAGAATTCGTTCTGAACCTTCCTGCGCCTTGGTTCAGAGGTGACGCGGCGCCTCACCCCAAGCCGAGGAGGGAGAGTGCTTGATCGAAACCCGACTTGGGATCGGTAACGTCAAACTGAACAGCCTTCATTCCGAACTCATCGGCGCCCCGAACATTCTTGGGCTGATCGTCTACAAACACGCAATCCGAGGGTTCCACTGCCAGTGCCGTCGTGACGAAGCCATAGGCTTGCGGATCCGGTTTGAGAATTTTCGTATAAGTGGCATCGATCACTGCTTCGAATGAAGACATGAAAGGCAATGAAGCGCGATAACCATCGCCATAGAAGAGATCTAATTCATTGGATAGGACGGCCAATCGGACACCGGCAGATTTTGCTTTGCCGATCGTATCGATCGCTTCAGGCCGAATGCTCGACATCGGATCATCGCCCACGACACGCTGCAGATATTGGGGGAGAGACGTCCATTCTTCACCGATGAGCGCGCCAATCTCTCGGGTGCGGATGATCCAATACTGGCGTTCGGTGATATCGCCGGCCTGCATCGCGCGCCAGAGAACATCGGTTGAGGGATCAAAAGGACCTCGCCACGTCAGTGTTCCCGTCGGCAAACCAAGTGTCTCTTCAGTTGTGCGGTGTGTTTCGAACTCAGTAAGGGAGATAACACCACCGAAATCGAGCACGAGTGCCTTTTGCTGCCCTGGCATAAGTCAGTCCTTTGATTCGCGAAGTAATGATGGATGAGGTTCGGCACCGGTAGAGCGAGTGATCTCCACGGCTGCCTGAACAATTGAAGATGCGATCAACGCACGGGTCTCGTCGGTCATTCGAGAGGCGATTGACGCGACCGAGATCGCACCGAACGACTGACCGGACCAATCGAAGACCGGCGCCGCAATGCCGATCACGTCATCCTCGAAACTGCGGTCAGCCATATAGAAGCCTTCCTCCATCGCAGTTTTGACGCGCTTACGGAGTTCGGCGACCGACGTGACGGTGCTATTTGTGTGGCGTTCGAGCTGCGCTGTCTGAAGGTAAAGCTCTCGAGCTTCTTCTGGTGCAAACGCCAAGTAGGCAACGCCCGACGCCGTAGCGTGGATGGGCAGTAGCTGGGAAGGGTCGACATAAACCCTGGTCGATCGTTGGGGTTCCGCAACGCCGATCGTGACCAAGTTATCGCCTGACGCAATGGAGGCGTGGGCTGTCTCGCCCAACGTCGTTGCCAGGCGATCGAGCACCGGCTGAACAATCGAGGCGAGGGGAAAGGTGGCCTCTCGAATCCGCGCAAAGCGCAGGAAGGCCGAGCCAAGTCGATACTTCTTGGTGGCCGCGTTTTGCTCAATGAACCCGTGCTTCTCGAGCGAGACGAGAAAGCGACGGGTTGCTGCCTTATCCAATTCGGCAATTCGCGCAAGCTCGCTCAATCCTATCTCCGGCTGTCCCGGAGTAAAAAAGCTCAGTATTCGCATTGCTTTATCGACGGTCTGCACGTGAACCCCACATCGGCTTCGGCCATAGCCGGCCTCCCAATGCCTCAGAAAGACATTGACAGGTCTCGGCCCTTAGAACAACATATTATCACCGTCGGTGATAATAGTGAACCGATAAATGAGCCGACGGCGAGTTCGCAACGCCCCTGCGCACATGAGCGGCGGGGGATCGTGTGGCTGAGGCGCTGACCGGGGGAGGCATTCCGGCACCGCCGTGAGGGAGATGACGATGCTTAAGAAATTGAAGGGATACCGCGCCACGTCCATCACGGCAGCGAAGGGCCGCCGACTGGCGCTGCTTGCCCTGGTGGGCACGACGATGTTCGCATCGAGCGCGAATGCTGACGATTTTCCAACCCTGGACGAACTCTATAAGGGCACCTACCAGAAGCCGCAGGCAGATGCGCCCGCGCCTGTAAAGGACAAGAAGATCTGGGTTATTTCCTGCAGCCAGGATGTCAGCCTGTGCGCCGCCCAGGCGCAGGGCATCACCGAGGCCGGCGAGTTGCTCGGGTGGAGCACGACAACGTTCGATGGCAAATACGATCCCGCCACGATGGGCAACGGCATCCGGCAAGCAATTGCCGCGAAATATGACGCCGTTGTCATTGCCGGCGCGGATTGCGCCGGTATCAAAGCGCCTCTGGAAGAGGCTCGCGCGGCCGGCCTCAAGGTGCTCGGCATCGAGGGAGCTGATTGCAATATCACCGATCCGGCCGAAAAGCCGCTCTTCGACGCCACTGTCTCTTATGTCGAGGGCAACGTCATCGACTGGGTGAAGCAGTATGGCAAATGGCAGGCCGATTACCTGATCGCAAAAACAGGCGGGAAAGCAGAGGTCATCGTCTTCGTGAGTGACGAGGTCCTCATTTCTAAGCTCAACAGCGAGGCGACGATCAACGAGCTCAAGCGTTGCGCCGACTGCGTCGTCCACGAAGTCAACTTCAGCTACGGCTTTCAAGGCCCACAGCTGCAGCAGCTCGCGGAACAATCGCTTTTGCGCTTTCCCAAAGCCAACGGAATTGCGGTTCCTGCTGACTCGGTTGTCTTGAGCGGCATGGGCGCCGCCATCGAAGCATCCGGCCGTGACGTCATCGTTGTCGCTGCGGAAGGGCAGGAGGCGACCATGAATCTGGTGCGCGCGGGAAGCAAGCAGGTGACCGCCGGCGTGGGCATTCCCAGTGTGTGGGAGGGATATTCGGCCGTCGACAATCTCAACCGCATCTTCCAGAACCAGCCGCCGGTAAGCTCCGGGGCGGGCCTTCAGGTCTACGATAAGGACCATAATGCCGGAACCGTCGGTGCCTTCGAGGCATCCATCGACTTCCGATCTGCCTTCAAGGAGGCCTGGGGCGTCGCTCAATGAGCAGCTACCCGATTGCTGTCCAGGTGCACGGACTCTCTAAGAATTACGGCTCCACCCGTGCCCTGGACAACATCGACATCGAAGTAGAGCGTGGAACAATCCACGCTTTACTCGGCGGCAATGGATCTGGAAAATCGACACTTATACGTATCTTGGCCGGGGTAGAAAAAGCCTCAAGCGGAAGCATTGGCCTCGGCCAGGTGACATACTCCGCTGGGGAGTTTTCGACGTCCGCCTCGGCCTCGCATGACGTTCACGTCCTGCATCAACACTCCTCGACATTTCCAACTCTGACTGTTGCGGAGAACCTGTCGCTTGGACGCGGATTCGAGCGAGGTGTCGCCGGTTCGATCTCTTGGTCTCGCGTTCGCGAGAGAGCCAGAGCGGTATTAGCGCGCTTCGAGATTGATGCGGATCCCGATCAAGCGCTCGAGGAGCTGCGGCCGGCTACACAAATGATGGTGGCGATCGCGAGGGCGCTCCAAGACCAGGAGAACAGCTCTGAAGGTATCCTCATATTGGATGAGCCGACGGCAAGCCTATCGGCCCCCGAGGTATTGCGCCTCAGTGACGCGCTGCGCCGTTTTGCGGCTGCGGGCCAGACGATCATCATCGTTACGCATCGATTAGAAGAGGTCATGGACCTCGCCGATGCGGTAACGATCCTAAGGGATGGCAAGGTCGCGGGACGCCTCTCGCGACACGAAATCTCTCACGAAAACCTGGTTCTTCTCATTTCTGGAGGCGGTGCGCTTGATCTGCGCGCATTGCCGCCGCATTCGAGCGAAATACTTCTCCAGATCGACGACCTGACCGTCGGACCCCTCAAGGGAATCTCCTTCAAGGCGCGCAAAGGTGAGATCCTTGGGATTGCCGGGTTGGTGGGATCCGGGCGTAGCACGCTGTTGCGCTCCATCTTCGGAATCCGACAACGCGACGGCGGAACTATCCGTTTGGATGGCGTAGACGTTCGGACTGCGGGGCCAAACGCTGCAATGGCGCAAGGCATAGCCTATGTGCCGGAAGATCGCATTGCTGATGCGCTGCTCCCAGGCCTGACGATTGCGAACAATATGTCAATCGCGCGCATTCGGGAGTATTGGGAGCGCTTCAGGATCAATCGGCAACGCGAGCGAGATGACGCCAATCTTCTGGCAGATCGCGTGGGGCTTAAGCCGCGGAATGTCGATCTCCAGATCAACCAGCTCTCCGGAGGCAATCAGCAGAAGGCCATCATGAGCCGCTGGTTGGCAAGAAACCCCAAGCTCCTTCTCTTGGATGAACCCAGCCAGGGCGTCGATATCGGTGCGCGGGCGGATATCCATGGGCTCATCGCGGACGTCGCCTCCCGTGGTGCGACGGCGATCATCGTCTCGTCGGACTTCGCTGAGCTCGCCACATTCTGCCATCGCGTCATCGTCCTAAATGCCGGCCGCATCGTCACTGAGCTCGCGGGAAGTGACCTCAGTTCGAAACGCCTTCATGATGCGGCTTACGCCAGGAAAGTAGCATGAACGACCAAGCCAGTCTCACAGACACAGCCAAACAAAGCAGCGGCCAGAAGGCGCCAATGGCATCGCTTTCGCGATGGGCCGAAGCTTATACTCTGGTTGGGTTTACCCTTCTCATCGCGGTATTCTTCTCGCTGTGGCCGGTCACGGCCGAGATGTTCCTGACGACGGCGAACTTTCGCATTGTCATTGGCAATCAAGCTGTTCTGGCAATTGTCGCTCTCGCCGCATTTCTTCCGCTCATCACGAATGAATTCGATGTCAGCGTCGGCGCGACGCTGGGATTGTCGTCAATTACGGCAGCAAGTGCGATGGTCGCCGGCGTTCCATGGCCGCTGGCGATTGCGGTGGCAGCGTTGACCGGGACAGCAGTCGGATTCATTAACGGCCTCTTGATTGCCAAGGCTGGTGTGAACTCGCTGATCACGACCTTGGGCACGTCGATCATCATCCACGGAGTCGTGGTGTGGCTTACCAAAGGCGTCAGCATTGTCAGCGGTATCCCGCATGCGCTGTCATCGTTCGGATCCGGTGCATTTCTTGGAATCCCGCTACCAGTGTTTGCTCTTGGTGTGATCGCCTTGACGAGCGCCTACATCGTCTCGTTCACGCCATTCGGCAGGCACCTCTATGCGATGGGCTCCAATCTCTCGGCTGCCAAACTGGTCGGCATCAATGTCGGCCGGACGCAACTGCAAGTGTTCATGCTGTCGGGCCTGCTCGCGGGTCTCGCCGGCTTCTTGCAGATCGCCCGATCCGGTGGCGCCAATCCTCGTGTCGGTGAGACCTTCACGCTGCCGGCACTCGCCGCCGCATTTCTCAGCACCGCGTCCATCTTGCCGGGACGATACAATGTGGCGGGCGTCATCGTCGCCGTCATTTTCCTGGCGACACTCAACAGCGGCCTCAATCTTGCCGGCGCTGATGTCTATGTCAATGACCTCGTCAATGGTAGCGCACTGATCCTGGGTGTAAGCTTGGCGCGCTTCCTCGGGCGAAGCCGGCGTTAGCATCGCAGAGAACCGAACGTCGCAGTTTGATGAAGGACCACATCTCATGAGCAGCGAGACAGACATCGCCTTCGCGGCCTCCGCTTGGCGGTCAGGCTACAGTCTTCCCCAGTCGCTCTACACCGCCGAAGAGGTCTATCAGCGGGATGTGGACCTTCTCGGCCAATCCCAGTGGCTCCTGATAGATCACGAGGGCAGAATTCCAAAACGCGGGGACTATTTCGTTACGGAGTGGGGATCGGAGAGCATCATTGTTGTTCGAGATACCGGCAACGTCGTGCGGGCCTTCTACAATGTCTGCCGTCACCGCGGGTCGCGCGTCTGCCTGGACCACGCGGGTTCGACGAAGGCGTTCAGGTGCCCCTACCATTCTTGGGTCTATGATCTCGACGGAAAACTTCGGGCTGCGAACCATATGGCGGACGACTTTGACCGGGCTGGCGCGGGGCTACATCCATGTCACGTAAACGTCGCGCATGGTCTGATCTTCTTGAATTTGTCCAAGGGGAACCCACCGGAGTTTCGGCCCTTCATTTCACCGACGCTTCCGTTCCTGGTCCCGCACGGCACCGGTCGAGCGAAGGTGGCGGCCCGACGCCGCTATCCCACCGCGGCGAACTGGAAGCTCTGTGTGGAGAATTTCTATGAATGTTACCATTGCCGTTCAGCGCATAGAACCTATTGCTCAATTCACGACAATCTGAAGCTCTTAGCCTTTGGAGCCGGTGCTGGTTCGGCCGAAGAGAAGCTGGCGGAACAGTATGCTGGGACACTTCGGGCCTGGGAGGCCCAGACCGCAGCAAAAGGCTACCTCACGGGCATGTTCGCCGATGGTCCGGAGAGTGCCTACTTTCAATCTGCGAATAGGCTACCGATAGGCCAGGACTCAAAGACCGAGACCGTCGACGGGAAGCCAATCGCCAAACTGATGGGCGACTTCGATCAATATGATGGCGGGCAAACCGGGATTACATTCAACATCGTGAACACCATCCTGCTCAACAATGATCACGCGATCATCTTCAGGTTCATTCCTGTAGGGCCGCTATCGACTGATATCGAGGCAATCTGGCTGGTCGACAGAGCCGCCGAAGAGGGGCGGGATTACGAAGTCGACCGCTTGATGGAGCTCTGGGACATTACGCTCGCCGAAGACAAGACCATCACCGAGAACAATCAGCTTGGCGTCCTGTCACGCGCCTATGAGCCGGGGCGCTATTCCCAGCAAGAGCAACGAATCGCGGAGTTCGGGGCCTGGTATGTCGCCAAGCTCATAGCCTGCCTTTCGCAAGGACAGTCTCCGGACGGGGATGTGGCGCGAGTTCACGCAAGAGTCAGCTAACGACAGTCAAGGTTTCAAAATGACTAAACAAGCACTGCCGGCGACCGCCTCCGTTGTCGTCATCGGCGGCGGTATTATCGGTGTCTCTACTCTCTATCATCTGGCGAAGCGTGGCGTTGCGGATGCGGTGTTGTTGGAGCGCAAAAAACTTGCATCGGGCACGACCTGGCACGCGGCGGGGATTGTCGGCCAACTTCGCGAGTCCAAGGCACAGACCGAGCTCTCAAAGTATACGGCGAGACTCTTCCTTGACTTGGAGGAAGAGACGGGTCAGGGAACCGGGTATAAACAGAATGGAACGATTCACCTCGCCCTGTCCGACATCCGCATGGAGCAGCTAAGGCGGAACCACGATCATGCGCGGCGGATGGAGATCGAGAGCCATCTCTTGGACATCCCGGCACTTCAGGCTCAATGGCCGCTGGTGGATTACACAGGCGTGATTGGCGGGTTCTTCGTGCCATCCAACGGGCAGGTCAATCCTCTCGATGTGACACAGGCTCTGGCGAAGGGTGCACGTCAGCGTGGCGCTCGCATTTTCGAAGAGACGAAGGCGACGCGTATCCTGACGCGAAACGGCGCGGTGATCGGTGTTGAGACGGAGGACGGCGTTATTGCCACCGAGAAAGTCCTCCTGGCCGGTGGCATGTGGACCCACGGCTTTGCCAAGGCGCACGGCGTGACGGTTCCACTCCACGCAGCGGAGCACTTCTATGTGCTGACCGAGGCCATCGATGGCTTACCGAAGACGCTGCCGGGCCTGGTCGTCTTGGAGGAGCGCAGCTACTGGAAAGAAGACGCGGGAAAGCTCCTCATCGGTGGCTTCGAGGCGCGTGGCAAACCCTGGGGGCAGGACGGCATTCCAGAAAGCTTCGAGTTCGACGAACTGCCGTTCGATATGGACCATGCCGCACCGGTGCTTGAGACGATCTTCAGCCGTATGCCAGCCTTGGCAGATATGGGCATCAAGACCTTTTTCTGCGGTCCTGAGAGTTTTACGCCGGATGGGCGGCCATATCTTGGCCCCGCCCCTGAAATGAAGGGTCTCTGGATTGCGGCCGGCATGAATTCAAACGGAATCCTGATGTCCGGCGGCACCGGCCTCACAATGGCCGAATGGATGATTGAGGGGATGCCGAAGCGCGGTATGTCATCGCTTCTGACGGTGCGGGCACACCCCTTCCAAAGTAACGCGCACTATCTCAAGGAGCGTGTCGGCGAAGCGGTGGGATTGCATTGGGGTCTGCATTGGCCTGGTCGCCAGATCGAGACGGCAAGGGGTGTCCGCCGAGTGCCGCTTCATACTGATCTCAAGAACAAGGGTGCAGTGTTTGCAGAACGCATTGGCTGGGAAGTGCCGATGTATTTTGATACTGAGAGCGGAACGTGGCCGACTGAGCCGACACTTTGGCACCACGGGTGGTCCTCGCGGGTAGAGGAGGAGTGCTTGGCGGCCCGGGATTCCGCGATCCTGTTTGATCAATCGATGTATGGAAAGCTCGTTGTTCAGGGACGTGACGCGGCCAAGGCCCTTAACAGGGTCTGCGGTGCGGAGATGGATGTTGAGGTCGGAACCTCTGTCTACACCCAGTTCCTTAACGCCAGAGGTGGTATCGAGGCGGATGTAACCGCAACCCGCACCGGGGAGGAACAGTTCATCATCGTGACCGGCCATCCCAGCCAGATCAGAGACCGAGCATGGATACTCCGGCACATGGACACGGACTGGAAAGCGGAGGTGTTTGATGCCACGTCGGGCTATAGCTTGCTGAGTCTCCATGGTCCGAAATCTCGCGAGATCCTCCAGCGAGTATCTGCGGACGTGCTATCCAACAACGCGTTCCCATTCGGCGCGGCGCGGGAAATCGATGTCGGCTATGGTCGGGCCTGGGCGGTCCGCCGGTCCTTCTTTGGTGAGCTCGGTTTTGAGCTGCTCATTCCAACTGAGTTCACTGCCTCTACCTACGAAGCTATTTCGGGGGCGGGTGCGCCGCTTGGAATGAGGCATGCGGGCATGTTTGCTATGAATCATTGCCGCGTGGAAAAGGCCTTTCGTCATTTCGGGCACGACATCGCCGAGGAAGATACGCCTTTCGAAACCGGCCTAGGGTTTGCCGTCAAATTGGACAAGCGCGATGACTTCCTTGGCCGCGAAGCACTGCGAGCGCAGAAGGCGGAAGGCGGTCCGACGCGCCACCGAACAGTCACCTTGGCGGTGACCGGGAGTAAGTATCCGGACGGGCCTTTTATTAGCCAAAATGAGACCATCTGGCGGGACGGCACTCTAGTGGGTCACGTAACATCCGGTGCCTGGGGTTACCGGGTGGGGCGCGCCCTTGGTATGGCGACCCTCCACAACGAAAAGGGTGTGTCCAAGGCTTGGTTGGAAGATGGGGGCTTTGAGCTCCAGATTGCGGGTCAACGGTATGGAGCCGAGGTCAAGCTCGAGCCATTCTATGATCCGAGTGGCTCGAAAATGCGGAGTTGATGGGCGATGAGCAAGGCGGACAAGACAATTCTCGTGATCGGGACTTTCGACACGAAATCCGATGAGCTGAAATATCTCATCAGTTGCATCGAGAAGCAGGGTGGCCAGACCCTCACAATGGACGTTAGCGTCCTCGGCGACACGGGTGAGAAGGTGAGCCTCTCGAAGCATGCCGTGGCCGCGTCGGCCGGATCCACGATTGACCAAGTCGCGAATTCTGGGGACGAGAACTCGGCGATGCAGATCATGGCCGACGGAGCGGTGAAACTTGTCCGGCAGCTCTATGCGGATGGAAAGTTCGACGGCCTGATCGCCCTGGGTGGCAGCATGGGCACCGATCTTGCCTTGGATTGCGCTCGGGCCCTCCCGATGGGCGTCCCAAAATACATCATCTCTACGATCTCCTTCTCCCCCATCATCCCGGCGGATCGGCTCGCCCCAGATATCCAGATGATCTTGTGGGCGGGTGGCCTCTACGGGTTGAACTCAATCTGCCGTTCCTCGCTTAGCCAGGCGGCCGGCGCGGTCCTCGGTGCGGCACGGGCGGTAGAGCGTCCAGCCGGTGATCGACCGCTTATTGGCATGATGAGCCTGGGAAGTTCGTGTCTCTCTTTCATGAAGACCCTCAAGCCGGCCCTCGAGGAGCGGGGCTATGAGGTAGCGATCTTCCACGCAACCGGTATGGGGGGCATGGCGTTTGAGGGCTTGGCGGCCGCCGGCGCGTTTGCCGCGGTGATGGATTTTGCGACGCCGGAATTAGGTAATCTGATGGTCGGCTCGATCATCAATGGCGGGCGAGACAGGCTGCTGTCGGCGGGCCGTGCCGGTATCCCGCAGCTGTTTTCACCCGGATCTGCCGATCTCATTGATTTTGCGGCTTGGCAGGCCGTGCCGGCACGGTTCGTCGGCAGGCCCTATCACGCCCACAATCGCCTGTTCGCCTCCGCTGCGCTCACGCCCGAGGAAAGGCGGCAACTGGCCATCGAGATTTCCACCCGTCTCGGGGAGGCAAAAGCGCCGGTGCACGTGATCCTCACCAGTCGAGGGATCGAGGAGTGGGACCGGGAAGGACAGCCGGCAAATGATCCTGAAGGCCTGGAGGCGTTTCTCGACGAGATGCGCTCTGCGATCAAGCCGCCGATCGAATTGACGGAGATCGACTGCCATATCAACGATCCGGAGTTCTGCGCGGAAGTCCTCAAAATCTTCGATGGTTGGGTGGAGAGCGGCATCGTTACGCGGGGCAAGAAATGACGCGCGATCCGCGCTACGACATCCTCTTCGAGCCGGTAAAGATCGGACCGGTCACGGCACCCAATCGCTTCTACGCGGTGCCCCACGCAACCGGCCACTCTCCACTCATGCCGAATGGATCGATCGGCATGCGGGCGATGAAGGCGGAAGGCGGCTGGGGTGTTGTCTCCATGCAGCTCGCGGAGATCGACCCGACATCGGACATCTCCAATCTGCCCATGGAGAAATTCTGGGACGACACAGATGTAAAATCCCATGCGCGGATGGTGGAGAAGGTCAAAGCCTTTGGCAGCCTGACAGCCATTGAACTCGGTCACACCGGTCTCCGGTCTAGAAACATCGCAACTGGCCAATCCGTGTTTGCACCTTCATGCCTGCCGATTCTGAAACCGGATGCACCGATTCAAGCCAAGGCAATGGACCGGGAGGACATTCGCAACTTCCGCAAGAGCCACCGGGCGGCCGTCGCTCGAGCAAAGAAGGCCGGTTATGACATTGCCTATGTCTACGCGGCCCACGATGCCTCACTGCTCTGGCACTTCCTCTCGCCGCTCTACAATTTCAGGACGGATGAATACGGCGGCTCGTTCGAGAACCGCATTCGTCTCCTTCGCGAAGTTCTCGAAGACAGCGTCGAGGAAGCGAACGGCGAAATTGCGATCGCCATCCGCATGGCAGTGCATGATTTCAAACCCGGAAGCCCCATCACCTTTGACAATGAAGGCAGGGCAGCTGTGGAATTGCTCGCCGAGGTGCCCGATCTTTGGGACGTCAACGTCGCTGGTTGGAGCCGAGACTCCGGCACGTCCAGGTTCGATGTCGAGGGCCATCAAGAGAAATACACATCGTTTGTTAAACAGGTCACGACCAAGCCGGTCGTCGGCGTGGGACGGTTTACGTCAGCGGACCTCATGGTATCTCAGATTCGCAGAGGCGTCCTCGACCTAATCGGTGCGGCCAGGCCGTCGATTGCGGACCCCTTTCTTCCGAACAAGATCAAGGAGGGGCGCATCGAAGATATTCGTGAGTGCATCGGTTGCAACATGTGTGTGGCGTCGGACGCCTATTCAGTCCCTCTCCGCTGCACCCAGAATCCGACGATCTCCGAAGAGTGGCGCCGCGACTGGCATCCGGAGATCATTGATCGAAGCGTCAATCCGAAGAGCGTCCTGGTCGTTGGCGGTGGGCCCGCCGGGCTAGAATGCGCGTTAGTGCTTGCAAAAGCCGGACACGAAGTCTCGATCGCCGATCGCAGCAAGCAACTGGGGGGGCGCGTCTCAACAGAGTCGGCGCTAACAGGACTTGGAGCCTGGTCGCGCGTGCGGGACTTTCGCCTCTATCAGCTTTCTCAGATGGCGAACGTCATGATATATCCCGGGCACGAGCTGACGAGCGACGACGTCGCTGCCTTTGAGGCTGATCACGTCTTTGTCGCAACAGGAGGCCATTGGCGGGACGATGGCGTCGGGCGAACCCGGTTTGACCAAATTCCGGGGTTTGCTGGCGCATCCCTCACCCCGGACGCCATCATGAGCGGTCACTCAGTAGATGGTCCCGTTATCATCTACGACGACGATCACTACTATATGGGCAACGTTCTCGCCGCGCACTTGGCGAAACAAGGTATTGAAGTGCATCTTGTCTGTCCGCTACCCCAGATCGCGGGTTGGATGGCTTACACGCTGGAGCAACCGCGTGTGATCAAAGCCCTCGCAACGGCTGGCGTGAAAATCTACCAAAATGCCCAGGCAGATGCCTGGGATGGGCAGGAGCTCACGCTCTCGCGTTCCGACACTGGGGCCGTCATGGCGGGTATCAAGGGGCGGACACTCGTTAGTGTGACGGCGCGGCTCCCCAATCCGGCGTTTGAGGATCTCGAAGGACCACACTATACGCGCGTTGGCGACTGTTCGGCGCCTGGAACGATCCAGGCGGCGGTCTTCGCTGGCCATTTGGCAGCGCGCAACTACCTGGGTAAGTCTACCAACGCTTCGCTCATGAAGCGAGAGACGCCGGTCCTGTTCATTTAGCCAGGCAGTCCAGGTTCGGCGAAGGTCGCTGCCTGAATCGGCTCACGGGCGGTGCTTAAGACGTTCACCTCGGCGTCTCAGGAGCTCGGCGGCACCCATGAGCGCCATCGAAAACAGCAGCATCAACGACGCGGCGGCGGTAATAGTCAGTTCGAAGTTGTCGCTCGAGCTCAGAAACATCTGCCGTGGCAGAGTAAGCTGGTGAGGTCCGGCGACGAATAGAGCCACGATGACATCATCGATGGAGGTTGCGAGCGCGAACACCGCGCCGCTCATGACGCCTGGCAGAATGATCGGTAGGACAACGTAACGGAATGCAGCTGCGGGCGGTGCGCCGAGGCTCGAGGCTGCGCGGAGAAGCCCCTCGTTGAAGCTCTCGAGCGATGCCGAGACCGTCACGACGACGAAGGGGCTGCCTAGGATCGTGTGCATCAGAATCAACCCAGTGTAGCTGTTGTTGAGACCAACCGCGCCAAAGGCATAGTAGGAACTGACACCAACCACGATCGCCGGCACTACCATGGGTGAGATCAGGATTGCCCGGATGACGTTGTGACCGGGAAGCCGGCATCGCCACAGGCCAAAGGCAGCCAAGGTTCCGAGGAAAGTCGCCAACACCATGGCGATGACGCCGATGAACATCGTGTTCCCTAGGGCGGTCAGCCAGGGCGGAGCCGTGAATAGTTGTTCATACCAACGCAAACTCAGACCGGGCAAAGGAAAATGAAAGAACGATCCTGAGCTGAACGATAGCGGGACGATGGCGAGGATTGGGGTCAGCAGAAAGAGGCATGTCAGGATAGTGGTGCATGCCAGAATGCGGCGGGTGAGGCGCTGGCCCAAGGTTGCATACGGAATACGAGACATGATCTAGCCCGCCTTTCTCGCGGTGCCGAAGGACGAGATCTTGGCAAAGGCGGCAAAGAGGAGGGCGGTCGCGCCAAGGAGTAGCACCGATAGCGCCGCTGCCATACCCCAGTTCACTGTTTTGAGGACGTAGAAGCCAATGTAGCCAGCGATACCCTGGTCGTCCGGGCCACCGAGCAGGACAGGCGTCACATAGACCCCTAAGGCCTGGATGAAGACCAGGAGGGAGCCCGCCGCGATGCCTGGCGCGCAGAGCGGGAGATAAACCCGCAGAAACGCCCGGTAGGGCGGAGCGCCGAGCGATCTGGTTCGACGGCAACGGTGAGAATCTGACCTTTGTCGACAATGGCTATAAACTTGTGTTTGCGCAGGTCGCGAACAAACTCGCTCCACTTACGGCGAAGGTCTGTCGCGGTCCACGTTGGCAATTCTTCAGGTGTGCGCAGCTTGCCGAGCATCTGATCCCGTGCGTGCAAAGTGAGGCTGATCTAAGCCTGTCACAAGGACCGAGCAGCGCTAGCCACGAATTGCGTAATTCTGACTTTGTATCGGCTTCCAGCCAGGCTCGCTGTCTGTCTGTCAGGACTGACGAACGCTCGATGAGAGCGAGCCCGTAGTATTTCCATGAGGCCATACGTCGATTGTTATCTTAAGCATCACTGCTGGCCTCCGACATCGAGTGTGTCTTCGGTCGCGGTCACGCTTATGCGTGCCTCTTGATTGTCGGCTAGCCCCGATGGAACATCTCCGGTGGCCGCTTGCGTCACGTCGCAAAAGTCCATGCCATCCGCCCAAGCGAAGTATCGATGCTCTGCTATTTCGCGTTCTTCTTCGCTGATGCCCTCGGCGAACTGCATGCCTTCCGGGCTCTGGGACCATTCAATGATGTCGCGGGCAATTAAGCGCGCTGCGCCGAGATCGAGATGCGTCAGCAGGCCAAGTATGGCTTCGCTGGCCGCGGCGTAGCTCTCCTCCACGCTATCGCCGTCCTTCTCGCGGGCGAGCCAGTAGGTAAGGTAGCCGGCGACGAGAACCTCTCGCGGCTGGTTGGGCGTCTCGTAAAAATCGGACATAAGTTCCTCCATTTTACGATTGGGAACGCGTGCCCAATCGAGACCAACCCTCTGACTTTCCTCGCCGTTTTCGGCCGGCACGAAGCCCCACCTGTCTCCACTCGCAACAGCGGCTGAAGACTTCATTGACTCCAGGCATCACAATAGAACAAAGATAGAACGTGTCAATTCCAACCTCAAGTGGTAAGTCTCGGAAAACCAAATGTCTGAAGCGGCCACGATCCCTGCAATTGCTAAGCTTCGGGCTCAAATTGAGCGCCTTGAGGGCGGAAAAGGAGCTGGCCGCCAGGTGCTGCCCTTTGGCGTGAACGAGATCGATGCGCGTTTGCCCGGCGGCGGACTCGCCTTGGGCGCGCTTCACGAAGTGGCGGGCGGCGGCAATGGAGCGCTCGATGGTGCTGCGGCCGCGCTTTTCTCAGCGGGAATAGCTGCCCGCACGAAGGGCAAGGTGTTGTGGTGCGTCGCGCGTCAGGATCTTTTTGCGCCGGCAATCTCACTCGCTGGTCTCGCGCCAGGCCGCGTCATCTATGTCGAGGCCGGTGACGAGAAGGCCCTGCTCGGGTGTTTTGAAGAGGGTCTCTCTCATGGTGGGCTTGGCGCAGTTGTCTGTGAGGTTGCGCGTCTCCCGATGACAGCATCTCGGCGACTGCAGTTGGCGGCAGAGAAGCACAACACGATCGGCATCGCCATTCGCCGCTGGCGCCGTCAGGCGGAAGCGGTCGATTTTGGGCAACCGACGGCTTCGGTGACACGCTGGCGGGTGACGACGATCCCATCGGAACCGCTTCCGGTGCCGGGTGTGGGACGTGCGCGCTGGCAAGTGGAACTCATCCGCTGCCGGGCGGGAGAGAGTGCAGATTTTGAAGTGGAGGCCTGCGATGCCAAGGGTCGTCTCCGTCTTCCTGCCGACCTGGTCCACGGACAGGGTGCGGCGGAAGCTTGGGGCCGCGGCGCCGTCGCCTGACACGCCGTTGGTCCTCCTCGGCCAGGACGGCCGCCGCCGTGTCGTTCTGGCTGCTGATCACACTGCTCAGGAGGGAGGACTGTATGTCGGTATGCCGGCCACGAAGGCGCAGGCATTGGTTCCGGGCCTAATCACGATGAATGCCGAGCCTAAGGCAGACGCGGAGGGTTTGGAACGGCTTGCCGCTTGGGCATTGCGCTATTCGCCGATGGTCGCGACCGATGCGCCGGACGGAATCGTCATCGATACCGAGGGTGCCGATCATCTCCACGGTGGGGAAACGGCCATGCTGAGGAACTTGATGGCTAAGCTTCGTGATACGGGATTCGCCGTCCGTGCGGCTATTGCCGACAGTTGGGGCGCCGCTCACGCGCTTGCGCGGTATCACGTGAAACCCGACATCATTGTGCCGTTTGGTGGGAACGAAGCCGCTGTCTCACGTCTGCCCACCGAAGCCTTGCGGTTGTCGAAGGATGTGATCAGGGGGCTACGTGAAGTCGGCTTCGAACAAATTGGCGAACTTCTGAACCGGCCTAGAGCCCCGTTGGCCCTGCGCTTTGGGCCGGAAGTTTGTCGTCGGTTGGATCAGGTGACCGGAAAGATCAGTGAGCCCATTACGCCGGTTCGTCCAGAAGATATTGTCGCCGTGCAGCGACCATTCGCTGAGCCAATTGCCGCCGCCGAAACGATTGAGCGCTATATCACTCAGCTTGTGCCGGAGCTCTGTGCCGCCTTGGAAGTAAAGGGGCTGGGCGTCAAGCGCCTCGATTTGATCTGCCATCGTGTAGATAGCCGATACCAAGCGATCCGCATCGGCATGGCGCTGCCGACCCGGGACATCAAGCGCCTCACGCGGATGCTGTGCGAAAAGGTTGAAACCATCGATCCTGGTTTTGGCATCGAGCTCATGGTGTTGTCGGCAACGCTGGCTGAACCCATGGGCGCTAAGCAGGTGATCTCTTCTCTGACCGCCGATCCTGAAGTGGATATCTCTGGGCTCGTCGACACACTAACCAATCGTATTGGTGAGAAGCGGCTTTACCGGTTTGCGCCAGTTGATAGCGACGTTCCGGAGCGATCGGTGGCGCGGGTCGCACCGCTATCTCTAGACGCTGGCAAGGATTGGCCTAAGCACTGGCCTCGGCCAACTCGGTTACTCGTTCGGCCCGAACTCATTGAGGCGATGGCATTGCTGCCGGATCAGCCGCCAGTCACTTTCACTTGGCGCGGCGTGCGCCGAAAGGTGAAGCGTGCTGATGGGCCAGAGAGAGTTTTTGGAGAGTGGTGGAAGCGCGATGCCGAGTTGGCGACTGTTCGCGATTATTTTCAGGTCGAAGATGAAGCTGGCGAACGCTACTGGCTATATCGAGCCGGTGACGGTGAACATGCCGATACCGGATCGCAGCAATGGTTCATGCATGGAACGTTCGGATGATCAACATTCCGAAACCCGGGGCATCAGAGAGTGATTAAGGAAACCGGTATGGACATATTTATCTGCCTCACATTTATCGTTGTCGTCTATTTATCGATAAGGCTGCGCAAAACACGGCGTGATCTCAATCAACTGCGGTCCACGCTTCATGAACTTCGAAATGAAATTGATGGAAAATCCGTATCTTAGTGGATGACGTCTGTGTCTCTCGGTATTGTCGACTGAATCTCGACGATTGCTCGCGCGATTGCCTTCCAGGTTGCATATCCCTCAAGCTCTCCCCGCTCGAGGAGCTCATCGGCTCGCTCTACCGCTACTAGGTCAGCGTCAGGGCCATATTGGTCGCATAACAGCTTTGCAGAGCGCGTGATGTCGATCGAGGAAGTCATGCGAAAAATTTACTACCTCTCAGTATCGAGACGGGAGTCTTCCAGGATACTCCCCAGGGTTCTCGCGATAATTGACTCTCTCTAAAGATGTGAGAAGATCTATATGCAACTCGGAGATGTTCGGTATCTGTGCAGAAACTCATAGCGCGTGGATCATTTGGAGCAGTTTGATGTGGATTAAGGAAGTTGAAATCGAGAACTTCCGACTCCTGCGACACGTCGAGGTAGGCTTAGAGAAGCGCACTACGCTCATAGTGGGACGAAACAATAGCGGGAAAACATCCATTGCAGAATTGTTCCGCAGACTCCTTGGTGAGAAGTCGCCATCGTTTCGGATAGAGGATTTTTCGTTAGGTTGTCATGAGTCATTCTGGACAGCTTTTGAAGCCTTCCAGGCCGGGCATTCGGCATCCGACGTGATTGCATTGCTGCCGTCGATCATAGTTGTCATGGACATTGCATATGATATCGAATCTCCTGATCTCGGCACTCTAAGCGAATGTATTATTGATCTTAATCCGAACTGCGCCGAGGTGCGCCTAAAATTGACCTTCGGGCCTCTCCCTACTGCGCCGAACGTTCTCTTCGCGGACATCGCAATCAGTGACGATGTAGCGATCAATAGGCTTAATCTGTTCCGCGCGATCGGTAGCCGGTTGGCAGGTGCATATTCGGCATCGTTGGAGGCTGTCGACCCGAATGACACAACCAACCGAAAACCTCTAGAGCACAAGACACTCACGGCACTGATCCGAGGCGGCTTTATCAATGCTCAAAGAGGATTAGATGACGACACACATCGCGAACGAGATGTTCTAGGCAAGATCGTGGAGGTGCTCTTTCAGTCGGCTCTCACCGATCCATTGGATCCCGAAAAGCGAACGACCGCAGAGCAACTCAAAGCGGCCGTCGAGCAGATCCAAGAGAATTTACACGCGGGCTTCAACGCGAATCTTACGTCTCTTCTACCAACCTTCGATCTTTTCGGCTATCCGGGATTAGCCGATCCGGGCTTGGTTACCGAGACTAGCTTCGACGTCGATAAACTTCTTAATGATCACACTAAGATTCGATACGTAGGAGTCAACGGCACGACTCTACCCGAGACCTACAACGGTCTTGGCGTGCGAAATCTGGTTTACATGCTGCTTCAATTGCTGCGGTTCTTCCGAGAATATCAAGCTATGCCTGCGTCGCCAGGAGTTCATCTCATTTTCATCGAGGAGCCTGAAGCCCATCTGCATCCTCAAATGCAGGAGGTTTTCATTCGCCAACTTGAGAAAATCATCAATACCTTCGTTGTGCAGCTCAATGCGAACAAACCATGGCCCGTTCAGTTTGTTGTCAGCACTCATTCTCCACACATGGCCAACGAAGCACGCTTCGAGACCATGCGCTATTTTTTATCCGTGACCGCAGCGAATGGCCTGCGCCGTTCAGTCGTGAAAGATTTACGCAAGGGGATGGGTGGTGCTTCGGAACCAGATCGTGAGTTCCTCCATCAATATCTGACTTTGACACGATGTGATCTATTCTTTGCCGACAAGGCGGTCCTCGTTGAGGGACCGTCTGAACGTATTTTACTTCCGGCAATGATCCGAAAAACCGATGCATCTGTCCCCGACCATCCGCAACTCGCGAGCCAATACGTCACGGTAATGGAGGTGGGTGGTGCATACGCACACCGTTTCTTTGATTTACTATCTTTCCTCGAACTGCGCACACTTGTAATCACCGATATAGATACGGTGAAGCCGAACGAAAGAGGAAATAGAGTCGCGGTCCCTGTCTCTGAGGGAATTTTTACAAGCAATGGGTGCCTAAAAGCGTGGTTTGGAGATGACGTTTCACCGGAGGCGCTTCTGGAGAAAACAGAAGCAGATAAAACGTCCGGCATTCGTCGCATAGCCTTTCAGATACCGGCAGTTGCCGGCGGGCCATGTGGACGGAGTTTCGAAGATGCGTTTATCCTCGCCAATCCCACGCGTTTTCCCCCCGGAGACGGCGACCCGGCTCTCGCAGCCTACGAGCTTGCGGGCGATCAGAAGAAAACTGCTTTCGCGCTAGAGCATGCAATTGGGCAAAGCGACTGGAACGTCCCGCGCTATATCGCCGAGGGACTGCGCTGGCTAGCTGAAGGCGACCCTCTGACTGCAAACACAGCACTGCAAGTCGCTGCTGAGGTCGGTGCGAACGCCCATGGCATCGTGGATATTGGCGACAATGCCTGAGAAAGCGGAAAATCCTGCTGATCTCGCAGGACGTATTGCTCTTGAGCGAATGTTTGCCTGCCTCGAAAACGGTCGTAATTTTCGTCTTGAGGCGGGCGCGGGCGCGGGGAAAACTTACTCTCTCGATAAGGCTCTTGGCCGTCTAATCGAACGTCGTGGGGCCGAGCTTGTTCGTCGCGGCCAACAGATCGGCTGCATCACCTACACGAATGTCGCGAAGGATGAGATCACCTCGCGCGTTCAAGCACATCCAGCGGTGCGTCCTGAGACCATCCACGGGTTTTGTTGGTCGATTTTAAAAGATTTCCAATCGACGTTACGCCAACTCGTTCCCAGCATCGATGGTTGGGCAGAGCGCCTTGAGCCTGCTGGCGGTATCGGGAATCGTCGGGTTCATTACGAGTTGGGATATCGGAGCATTGTCGATCATCAGGTTACACTTCGGCATGACGACGTGGTGGAACTAATGGTTCAAGCGCTCGCTTACCCGAAATTTCGTTCAGTCCTATCGGCGCGATATCCCATAATTCTAATTGACGAATACCAGGACACCGACTCGCGTTTCGTCGATGCGATAAAGCGTTGGTTTTTAAACGGCCACGGACTGCAAATCGGGCTCTTCGGCGATCATTGGCAGAAAATTTATGGTGACGGATGTGGCCTGGTCGAGCACGAATCTTTGGAAGTCATCGATAAAAACGCGAACTTTAGATCCACCGCTCCAATTGTGCAGCTGCTGAACAGTATGCGGCCAGCGTTACCTCAAATGGTGCGCGATCCAGCACTGCCAGGTGAAGCTCGCGTGTTCCACACCAATCTCTGGCCAGGTGTCCGGCGGGGTGGTCAAGGCGGGCACTGGACTGGCGATACAACTCCCGAGGCAGCGAGAGCGTATTTCATACGTGTCAAACATCTGCTTGCGATCGAGGGATGGGATTTCTCAGTAGAAAAAACTAAGATTCTCATGCTTACACATAATATTATTGCACGTGAGCAAGGGTATTCAAGCATCCCACCAATCTACGGTCAGATCAATGATCCTTGGCTGAAGAAGGACGATCCGCACATCAAGTTTTTGGCTGACCACATAGAGCCGGCTTGCGCTGCTTTTGACGCGGAGCGTTACGGGGAAATGTTCGAATACTTCGGAACAAGCAAGCCGAAAATCCGTGCGCATGCCGATAAGGTGGCATGGGCGAATGCGATGAATACGTTGATCACATTGCGAATAACGGGGACCATCGGGGACGTGGTCGATTTCATTGCAGCGCAGCCACACTTGCGCCTCCCGGAATCAGTGGAGGAAGCAGAACGGCGCCTGCATAATGCGGGTCCGGAACCAATGGAAGGCGAGCCCCGCCGTGTCACTTGTCTGCGAAAGCTGCGCGCGGTTCCATATGCTGAGCTTATTGCACTCGATCGCTTTATCGACGGACACACTCCGTTTGCTACCAAACATGGCGTGAAGGGCGCTGAATTCGAGAATGTTCTGGTGATCGTCGGCCGTGGCTGGAACAAGTATAACTTTGGCCAGATGCTCGAATGGTTTGATGGCGGAGCACCCGCTGACAAAAACGATTCTTTTGAGAATAATCGTAACCTGTTCTATGTGGCATGCTCTCGACCGAAAGTCCGATTGGCCCTCCTGTTTACACAGCTGCTCAGTGCAAGGGCGATGACGCAGCTCATAACGTGGTTTGGCACTGAGAACGTCATTGCATTGCCAGGAGACCCGCGCGGGGATGCAGCAGGATTTGAGTGAGGTTTCCGTCAAAAGAAAGCGATTTGTATCAATTGTTTAATGGGGCATTTGACTCCTGCCGCGATAAAGAACATAGATAGAACATTCAAAATGTTCTATCCGCCAGATGTCGAGATACACCGAGCTTCAATGCACCAGCCATTTCTCGTTCCTGCGAGGCGCATCGTCCTGTGAGGAACTGTTCATCACGGCTGCAACCATGGAGATCGAGGCACTTGCCATCGTCGATCGGAATTCGCTCGCAGGCATCGTCCGAGCGTATGAGGCGTCCAAGACGACGGGGGTCCGCCTTATCGTCGGATGTCGGCTAGACCTGGAAGAGGGACTCTCAATCCTGGTCTATCCGACAGATCGGCCAGCATACTCTCGGCTCTGTCGTTTGCTATCGCTAGGGAAGAAGCGCGCCGGCAAGGCAAAATGTGCGCTCACTTGGGAAGACCTGGTCGCCTATCAGGAAGGACTGATTGCCGTCCTTCTGCCTGAGGACGCGGACGAAATTTGCGGTCAGCGATTAAGGCGTCTTCACGAAATCTTCGGCGATCGCGGTTACATGGCGCTGACATTGCGGCGGCGGCCGAACGATGCCATGCGGCTCTATGAGCTTTCCAACCTCGCGCACCGGTTTAAGGTGTCGACGGTCGCCACCAATGACGTGCTCTTCCATCTGCCGGAAAAGCGCATCCTTCAGGACGTGGTTACCTGTATCCGGCATAGGGTATCCATTGACGAGGCCGGTTTCCTGCGGGAACGCCATGCCGATCGCTACCTGAAACCGCCGGCGGAAATGGCGCGCCTATTTAGCCGCTATCCAGAGGCCGTCAGCCGGACCATGGAGATCATGGAGCGCTGCAAGTTCTCACTCTCTGAGTTGGAATACCAATACCCGGAAGAGCGAACAATGCCGGGCCTCACAGCCCAGGAGGCCTTGGAGAAACTTACCTGGGAGGGCGCAATACAGCGCTACCCGGAAGGTATACCGGATGAGGTGACAAGGGCGTTGAAGCATGAGCTTGGCCTCATCGCCAAACTGGAATACGCCCCTTACTTTCTGACAGTGAACAGCATCGTCCGCTTTTCTCGTTCCCAGGACATCTTGTGTCAGGGACGGGGATCAGCGGCGAACTCCGCTGTTTGCTACGTTCTGGGGATTACGTCGATCGACCCCGGACGTAACGACCTGCTCTTCGAGCGTTTTGTCTCCGAGGAACGCAGAGAACCACCGGACATCGACGTCGACTTCGAGCACGAGCGGCGCGAGATCGTCATGCAATGGATTTTCGAGACTTATGGTCGCCAGCATGCGGCGCTGTGCTCGACTGTCATCCGCTACCGGGCCAAGGGGGCTCTTCGGGATGTAGGTAAGGCGCTCGGGCTGACGGAAGATCTCATCAAGATGCTCAGCGGCCAGATCTGGGGTTGGTCCGAGGGAGTCGAGCAAAAGCATATCGAAGGCCTAAACCTCAATTCTGGCGATCGGCGTCTACGGCTTGCGATTGAGCTTGCTCACGCACTTCACGGAACTCCTCGACACCTCTCTCAGCATCCAGGCGGCTTTGTGCTGACGCGAGACCGGTTGGATGAACTGGTGCCGATTGAGCCGGCTGCCATGGAAGACCGCCAGGTTATAGAATGGGATAAGGACGACATTGATGTCCTGAAGTTTATGAAGGTCGACGTCTTGGCCCTGGGCATGCTGACCTGCATGAAGAAGAGTTTTGACCTTCTGGCCCAACATAAGGACATCAAGCTTGATCTTGCCACCATCCCGGCTGAAGACCCGCGCACTTATGCCATGATCCGGAAGGCAGATACCGTCGGGGTCTTCCAGATCGAGAGCCGGGCGCAGATGTCGATGTTGCCACGATTGCGACCGCGAACCTTCTACGATCTGGTCATCGAGGTTGCCATTGTGCGGCCCGGCCCCATTCAGGGCGATATGGTGCATCCTTATCTACGGCGCCGTGATGGCAAGGAAAAGGTCGATTATCCGACGCCGCAATTGGAGAAGGTGCTTGGAAAAACTTTGGGTGTGCCGCTCTTTCAGGAGCAGGCGATGCGGGTGGCGATCGAATGCGGCGGCTTCACGCCGGGTGAAGCCGATCAGCTCCGGCGTTCCATGGCGACCTTCAAACACACGGGCGGCGTTTCAAAGTTCCACGATAAGCTCGTCGAAGGAATGGTAAGTAATGGCTACACAAGGGATTTTGCTGAGCGCACTTTCAGTCAACTCGAAGGGTTCGGCTCCTATGGATTCCCGGAAAGTCACGCCGCGTCCTTTGCGCTCATAGCCTATGCGTCATCCTGGATGAAATGCTGGCATCCGGAAGTGTTCTGTGCCGCACTCCTCAATAGTCAGCCGATGGGTTTCTACGCGCCGGCGCAGATCGTGCGTGATGCGAAAGAGCACAATGTCGAGGTCCGACCGGCCTGTATCAATGCCTCCCGCTGGGAATCCACGTTAGAGCCTATTGGCAATGACAGATTTGCTGTTCGCCTCGGTTTGGGGAGAGTAAGCGGTCTTTCGAATGTTCATGCCGCAGCCATCATCAACGTTCGAAACGACCAAGCGTTTACCTCGATCGAGGATGTCTGGCAGCGATCGAACGTGCCAGTCTCGGCCCTGGAGACCTTGGCCGAGGCGGATGCTTTCCGGGAATCTCTGCATCTACCGCGGCGTGATGCACTCTGGGCGATGAAAGGTCTTCGTTCGGATCCGTTGCCATTGTTCACCGCGGCGGCCGAACGCGAGCGGCAGGCTGTGCCGGAGGTCGATGAGCCGGAGATTATCCTGAAGCCGATGACCGCCGGTGCCGAGGTGGTGGCGGATTACCGCCACGTCGGACTGAGCCTCAAGGCACATCCGGTGAGCTTCCTGCGCGGTGAGTTAAAGGCAGCCAAGATCGTCACCTGTGCCGAGGCGATGCGAGCCCAGGACGGCAAATGGCTTGAGGCGGCTGGCTTGGTGCTGGTGCGTCAGCGGCCTGGTTCCGCAAAGGGCGTCATGTTCGTTACTCTCGAGGATGAAAGCGGATCGGCCAATATCGTTGTGTGGCCGAACGTCTTCGAAAAGCAGCGACGAGAGCTTCTCGGCAGTGCCATGATGAGCGTGAAGGGTCGCATACAGCGGGAGGGGGTCGTCGTGCATCTGGTGGCGCAATGGCTCACCGACATGTCGTCGATGCTCTCTGCTGTCGGCAAGCGAGAAGACGGATTCAAGCTGCCGCACGGAAGAGGGGACGAGGCGCGGACCGGTAGCCCTGGTTACGATTATCGAGATCCACATGCTAAGGCACCACGGTCCCGAGATCTCTACGAGCCGGTCAAGGAACTCGACACGATCAAGATGAAGGTCCGGAACTTTCACTGATCCCACGAGGGCTCAATTTGATCTAAAGGCAATGGCTTGTGACGATTTGAAAAACTTAAATCTCTCAGCAATGAATCTCGAGCTCAAATATCGCACAGTGTGCGCTGTCGGGAATTGTGGAGCGGCCAGTCGGCGGGATTCTGAAAGGCTCTCTCATACGCGAGACGCCAAAAGTCGTGAATACCTGATTCAGCATTACAGTGGCCGACTCCACTTCCGGACATCAGTAGACGTTATGGCGGTTCTTCGACGAAGTGGGGACAGGGGTATATACGTCCCAATGTTCAACAAGCTTGCCGTTCTCGACACGGAAAATATCAACGCCGACGTCACCGTTCTCGCTGACCAGGCCAGTCCAATGCGCATGCACCGCGACGATGTCTCCATCGGCGATCACGCGCCGGATATCGCCCTTTGCGTTGGGAAAGGCAGCCAGAAAGCTGTTGATGAAAGCACGCAGGCCTTCTACGCCATCTTCGGCAGCCGCAGTGTGCTGAGTGTAGGTGTCGCCAACATAACGGGCGATCGCTCCATCAACGTCCCCATCGAAATGCGCTTCCTTGTAGAAGGCCAGAACTGTTTTCTTGTTTTGCTCGGCAATGTTTTCGGTAGTCATGTTCTTTTCCTGTGTGGCGTTAGTGGGCTGTCACGGACGATGCAATGAGACAGTGAACAGAGATCCCCAGCCGGCCCGGCGTCCAATCTCTCTGCGAGACTCGTGAAATTGCGAAGAAGCCGGCTGGTCGATGTAGGCCTGACGATGCCTTATTCGGTCTTGGGTGGGATCTGCGCGTCGAACTCCGACGCTTGGACGATATAGATTTCGCACTGATCCTTGGAGACGCAAGCAGTCGTGTGTGC
Source organism: Dongia sp. P2_B8 (assembly GCF_056404715.1). NCBI lineage: Bacteria > Pseudomonadati > Pseudomonadota > Alphaproteobacteria > Rhodospirillales > Dongiaceae > Dongia > Dongia sp. P2_B8. The sequence goes on from NZ_JBFUDM010000001.1 coordinate 493,425, forward strand.
CTCTTTGCCCCTTTGATACCAATACGAGCCAGGCCCCAGATCTAAGGGTTTCTGATCAGGTTGATAATTTTGAAGGGTGCCTTTGATGACGACAGCGTAATAATCGTAGGTGTGCGTATGGACAGGACTGACGAATCCCGGATCAAAGAGAAAGAAGGCACCGTGAGCCCCTTTGGTCACATCGCCCCACACGTTGGACACCTGTATGCCTGTCTTTGGGTCGATGCCGCGGGCGCCCGTATCCTGAAAAACGTAGTGGCTCGCAGGATTGACGACGGAAGTCCCCCCATTTAGGGGAGGATAGCCGCCGCTATCCTGAGCTTGAGAGCTTGTAGCGAGGGCCAACGTAGCGATGGCCGCGAGCGCCAATGAACGTAGCTTCATAACGTGTCTCCGAAGTGCTTAGATTGACTAGAGTTACCGTCAGGCAGCCCTCTCAAGCGCCGCGATAAACTTCGTGGCAAGCTCGTGATCCGACATTGGATTCTGGGCGGTGATCAGCTCCCGATCGACAACGACAAACGAGGTGAAATTGTCGGCATTGATGACTTGGGCGCCAGCTGCTTCAAGCGCATCGGGCATGTTAAAGATGAGCTTCTTGTGGAAGACATTCTCTTCGGCATATTCCTCCTCACTGCGCGAGAAGACGGTCATACGGTAACCGGAATACAGCCAACCTTTGCCCAGCTCATGCGCTTTCACCTTATTGCCGTCGATCAGGGCCGAGCGGAACTCACGCGCATTCTCGAGCGCAGCCAGGACACTGATCGGACCATGGCAGATCGCCGCGGTCGGCTTATTCGCTCCGTGGAAATAACGCAGAACTTCGCCTGCGTCTGGATCTTGCATCACATCGACGATCGGCGCGTGACCACCCGGGAAGAAGACGCCAGCAAATCGATCGAGGCCGGTGTCGATCACGGAGCGAATCGTGCGAACGTCGTTCATTGCTGGAAAGTTATTGAAGAAGTCACGAGCGCGAGTGCGAGCTTCCTCGTCTTGTCCGAAATAGATTAGCGCGTCGGAGTCCTTGTCCACATGCGGCTTTTCGCCAGTGGGAGTCGCAAGAACGAAATCGTAACCCGCAGCCACGATCGCCATTAGAGGGACGGCGGTCTCGTTCAAGAATTGACCTATCGTGATCGTGCCGCCGCCGAGCGCTTCCAACTGGGTCGCGTTGGAGCCGATAACGAGGATGGAACCTTTGCTCATGATATTCTCCTGTGATTTAAAGACAATTATGCTGGTCGTTATTGCGAAACGGATGCGACCGAACCTATCGGCAAGACCATTTTGTCTTGCCGCTTTCGGTCATGTTTCTTTTGCAGATGGCCCTGTTGGGCCGGACGATGTCAGGCTGTGGCCTTGGCGGCCTCAATCATACGACGCACCGTCTCTTCCGTGTTCCACACGGCGTTAGCCATGAAGCGCCAGTTAATCATTGCGGCGTCATAGCCAGCGCCTTCCTCGTTCGCGGCGGCTGCGACCGCGTCGCGAACCATCACCGTTTCGAAGCCATCGCGAATGAGATTGCGCATGTGATCTTCAAGGCACAGATTGGCAACTGGGCCCGCCATGATGACCGTCTCGATTTTTCGGCGGCGCAGTAGATACGCAAGGTCGTTGGTCGGGGCGTAGGTGACGTGGCGGGACACGATAGTCGTGTTCTCGTCTTCCATATATTTCCGGAAGCGCTCAGGGACGTCTGCTCCGCTGCCGGGCACATCATGCGTATGAAGTGGGCTTTCGCGCGCCACGACCCCGGCTCCAATGGCAAGGTCTTCCATAGGGCTTAGACGAGTCTTGCCCTTGTGATCGTGCGGAAAAAAATAGTGCGGCGACATGAATACTGGGTAACCATGACCTTTGGCGGTCTGGAGGAGCGTCTCCAAGTTGGCGTTGACGTTGTTGCTCTTCAAAAGCTCCTCAATCATGACGTAATACTTGCCGCCATAAGTGAGGAAATCGTTTTGGATATCGACCAGGACCAGCGCGGTCCGGTCCGCATTGATGTCCATATCAACTTTGTGCTCGAACAACATGACTTCATCTCCGCTTACTTCGTGAACTATCTATCGGTCGGTAGATATGTTGATAAACTAGGTGCGGACGCCGATTGAGTCAATAGCTATCTATCGATAGGTCGAAAAAAATGAAATCGTGTCGAAATGGCATTTAGGGGCGAACATACGCCCGCTGACTTGGCTTGGGCTTTGTCCTGAAGGCCGGGGCGAAAGTAGGAAGGGAGCGAATGGCAACTCAGTCTTTCCGGGGTTCGAAAGGTGTGAATTCCCGCAGATCGTTCGTCGCTGTGAGTGGGCCTTGTATTTGACCACGCTCGGGCGAAATCACCTTCGCATAAGGAAGGCGATTAACCCCAGAGCTGCACCACCGGCGCAGACGACTTCCCAGCCGCCGACGAACCACAGAGCGCCAGATATCGCCGAGCCAATCGCGCCGCCTATGAAAAACACGCCGACGAAGATACCGTTGATCCGGCCTCGGGCTTCCGGGTTTAACTGGTTAATCATATATCGACCAACGGTCTGATCGCCCACCGTCCCAATATCGAGGAGAAGGGCACTTGCACCGAGGATGATCAACAGAAGATAAGTTGGAAGTATGCCCGTTGTGCCGCCTATGGCGGCCAGCCCGAACGCGGCAATCACTGCGAGACGGGCGAGTGCGGTAACACGGTTACCGAAACCACGATCCGACCACCTGCCCACAAAAGGCGTGACGATAGCGCCGCCGGCAGCAACCAAGGCGAAGAGGGCGATCGCCGTCTGGCTTAGGTGAAAAGGCGCACCACCCAGAACGAAGGAGATCGTCGTCCAGAAGAAATTGAAGGCCGCCATGACAATAGCGGCAGATACCGCTCGCTGACGGAGGACAGGTTCAAACATGAACAAATGCCAGAGTGATCCGATCAGTTTAAGATAGGATGTTGTCTGCGTTGGCTTCCGGACTGGCAATTTAAAGGCCAGTCGCAAGGCGAGAAGGGCCATGAGCACCGCACTCGCCGCATAAAATCCCTTCCAGCCCCATATTCCGGCGAGAAAGCTGGCGGCGGGCCGCGCCAACAAGATGCCGACCATGAGCCCGCTCATGACGTCACCAATCACCCGACCCCTCTGTTCCTGGGGGGCCATCGCGGCGGCAATGGGAACGAGGACTTGAATACAGGACGAGCCGGCTCCCAGAGTAAAGAGGAGCGCCAGGAATAGGCCCGCATTGGTGGTGACGATGATGCCAAGCGCAGAGAGGACAGCGACGGCCATCATCTTCAGCACAAGTCCACGGTTTTCCAGGAGATCGCCTAGCGGAACGAGGAAGAAGAGGCCAGCTGCATAGCCGAGAAAAGGGATCATTGCGACCAAGCCGCTCATCGATTGGCTGACGCCAACCGATTGCGCCATGAGGCCGGTCAAGGTCTGTGATGCAAAGATATTCGCAATGAGGATGCCGGCTGAGAGGGCAAAAAGGGCAACTGGGATGCGTCCCAATGCCCGCCGTTCACCTGTGCTCACGGCGGTAGGGTTTTCAGCGACAGCCACGGCCGTCCTCCTGTTCAAGAACCATGTCCGACATCGGGATAGAACTGCGGCGCTTCCCAACGATCGCGCATGCCATAGTCGCGAATGACGCGAACCCGCCGGATCCGCAGATCGCCTTTGTTGGCGCGACCGGCCTCATAAACTGAAGCATCCGCATCGCTCTTCCAGGAAAGCAGAAGGATAGCGTCTCCCGGCGTCAGCACGGCATCGAAGACATCCCAGTCCACCAGTCCAGGTGCGGCCCGATCGAGACCCAGGAGTCCAGCGACACCCCCGGCACCGGTCTCCTTCACTTGTTCCGCCGCGAGGCGGCCGTCGACCATAGTGACGATCCGGCTTTCACCTACTTCCGTCGCATCAAAACGCTGTTCTGGTAGTCGGTCGTCGGCGGGAAGGGAACTGTCGGCAGTCAACTCTCCGACACGCAAATGGTAATCGTGAAACACCTCGGTCCGACCTTTTTCCTGCACCTGGTGGTGAACACTTTGCGTGCGCCAACGCACGAGAGCCTTCTCGTCACGCCAGCTCGATAAGGAAAGCACCCAACCCTCACGGGTGAGGCTGCGATACCGAATATTGTCGATGAATCCATCAATCCGCTCCAGTTCGGGGCGAAGGAGTTTGGCATAGCCAAGGTAAGCATCCCACTGTTCGGATTTGGGGTGAACTTCGAAGATGACCGAAAACATGGTGACATCCTTTTTTGTTGTCGTTCAAAAACGTGGGGCCAACCGATCGCTCGGCACCCCTATCCATGACCCCTCGGGGTGACATTAGTGAGGCGCACATCTGCCAGCCGATCCTTGACCCTGGTAACGATAAGATCGAGGAGCTGCGTGTCATTACCGAGGCGTGAAAATTCTATCAAGACACCGACGAGAACCGATTCACAGAGAAAGAGCGCATCCGAAATCGTCCCGCCAGCGGCAATCGGCTCTTTGGCGATCTTCGCGATGATCTCTTTGGCAAGGCGGTTATGGAGTTCCGTCGCTGCCTCTGCATTCAGTGTCGGTCGTTGAGCCAATTTCTATCCTCGTTCGAATCTCGAAGGTGCTGTTAGGCGACGTCCAGCCGCGCGGCGGCCTGATCGAAGGCATCGATGTCCTTGTAGGCGCGCGAGAGCATCATCCCGCCCTCGAGCGTCGCCATGATATGGAAGGCGCGAGTTTCCGCGCCGCCACCGCCGATTCTCTGGCTGAGATCGTCAATACAACGGCGAAAAAATGAGAGAATTTCATCGGCGACCTCCGGTGATAGGCCGCCAACCTCTGCGCCAAGCACGCCACAGAGGCACATTCGACCATCCCGGTCGAGTGCAGCTCGGAAAGCAGAACGGTAGGCCGTTATCGCCTGTTCGGCCGTTTCATTGGGCTGCTTGGCAACGACGGACATGAAGCGGTCGCCATAACGCCTGGCAACGGCGGCGGCCATGGCGGCCTTGGTGGGGAAATGATGGTGCACGCTGGCACTCTTGATCCCCATCTGCTCGGCGAGATCGCGGAAGCTGAAACCTGCATAGCCGGCGTTTCGGATATGAGCTTCCGCGAGATCCATCAGTTTTTCGGCGGTGTCCGACACAGAGCTTGTCTCCTCTCTATCGATAGATAGACCTTGACATCGCAAAAATCCAGCACTAATTATTTGGGCGTCTACCTATCGATAGATAAATTAATCGGGAGAAGAAAGTTATGCGATTCAGTGACAAGGTGGCGATCGTGACCGGTGGGGCCTCTGGAATTGGGAAAGAGGTCGCAAAGCGGTTTGTCGCCGAAGGCGGTTCGGTGGTGATTAATGGCCGCGACGCGACGAAGACGACCATGGCCGCAGCCGAGATCGATCCTACGGGCGCGCGCGTTGTGGCGCATGTCGGCAGCGTGGCGGAACCCATCACCGGCAGGAGACTGGCGGACGTGGCCGTGCAGCGCTTCGGCCGTCTCGATGTGCTCTTCAACAATGCCGGCATTTTCGCGCCGAAGCCATTTCTGGAGATCACTGAAGCGGAATATGACAGCTTTCTCGACAATATCCTGAAGGGAAGCTTCTTCGCCGCTCAGGCAGCCGCGAAGGCGATCAAGATCGGTGGGCGAGGTGGGGCAATCGTTCATACCGGATCGATGTGGGGCTTGCAGGCCATCGGTGCGACGCCTTCCTCGGCCTATTCCGCTGCGAAAGCCGGCGTCCACGCCTTGGTGAAGAACCTCGCCCTCGAACTGGCACCCGACAAGATCCGCGTCAACGGGATTGCCCCGGCAGTCATTGAAACCCCCGTCTACGACACCTTCCTGTCGCCGGAGCAGGTAAAGGCAGTTCTGCCGACCTTCAACTCGTTCCACCCATTGGGACGGAACGGTCAGGCGGCTGATGCGGCGGAGGCGCTGCTTTTCCTCGCCTCGGATACCGCCAACTTCATCACGGGCGTCGTGTTGCCAGTCGATGGCGGCGTGATGGCCGGCCGGCAGTGAGTCCGGCCGAACTTCCCAAAAAACACCGCGAAGGAGACCCTTCATGTCGATCAAGATTGATAAGATGCTTTTCACGCCCGTGAGGCTCGGTGCTGTCAGCTTGAAGCATCGGGTTGTTATGCCGGCGATGAGCCGATTGCGTGCTCATTGGCCGAGCGCTGTCCCGAGCAATTTGATGCTTGAATATTACAGCCAGCGCGCCTCGGATGGCGGATTGATCATTACCGAAGCAACGGCGGTGTCGCCCTCAGCGCGGGCCTATCACACCGGGCCCGGCCTCTACAGTGCGGAGCAGATCTCGAGCTGGCGGCGCATCACGGATGCTGTTCACGCGAAAGGCGGCGTGATTTTCGTCCAATTCTCCCACGCCGGCCGAGCAACCAGCACGAAGCTCATCGATATTGATCCGGTGGCAGCGTCCGTCGATCCAAGTTATTGGGAGAACAAGAGCATCGTCGTCTCCGCGCCGGAGGGCTTCGTTCAGCCATCCCCGCATCGGGCTCTGAGTAAGGCTGGTATCCAAGAGATTATCGAGCAATATCGGGTCGCCGCGGAGAATGCCAAACGGGCCGGTTTCGATGGTGTCGAGATTCTTGCCGGCAACGCGCATCTCGTCGAGCAGTTCCTGCACGACAGCTCCAACAAGCGGACCGACGAATATGGTGGGTCGTTCGAAAATCGCGCTCGCTTCCTTTTCGAGATCCTCGAAGCCCTGAGCGGGGTCTGGAACTCGGAAAGGATCGGTGTCCGGATATCACCAAGCAGTGTCTTTGCAGCCATGGGAGATAGCGATCCTCACGGTCTTTACGGCCACCTTGCTGCGCGGCTTAATGAATTCGATCTTGCTTACCTCCATGTGATCGAGCCCCGCATCAGCGGCGCCGATACGGTTGCCGAGGGGCAGAATCCCGTCGCCTCGCTCCAGCTCGGCAAGATCTTCGACGGCACCATCATCGCCGCCGGCGGCTTTTCACCTGAGACTGCGGAGACCGCTCTCAATAGCGGAATCGCAAGCCTCGTGTCGTTCGGTCGTCATTTCACGTCAAACCCGGATCTTCCCTACCGCATCGAACACGATCTGCCGCTCACACCTTACGATCGCAGCACCTTCTACGCCTTCGATGCGCGCGGATACACGGATTTCGATCCATATCCGAAGGTGAACGGCGAGGTCGCGACCTTAAGCAAATTGGAGATGTCGGGAGATACCGGCACTTCCCGATAACGAGACGGCACTTCCCGATAACGAGACGGCACTGCGGGATCGTGGGCAGTGCCTAGCGGCCCTCCGAGCGCTGACCCCCAAAGGGCGCTTGGAGGGCTGCGACCGCCTCTCGCGAGTGACGAGAGGCATTACAACCCCTACTGAATCCAAAGGAGGACCAAATGAGCGAGATAAAGCGTAAGAATGTCACCGAGGAGCGGAAAAGCCGAGATCCGATGGCGGCATTCCTTGAGAAAAGGGAGGGCGAGGCCCTCGCCGAGAACACCGCGGAGAGCAGCTTCGAAATCGCCTGGCGTCTGGGCCACGCATAGTGGGCGGATTTCCAAAAGCGGTGTTGTGGGTGGGGCAGTCCTGCCTTCTTGCTCTCTACCGATTCTTGCGGACCCCTTGGGCGGTGGCAAGCATCGCCTCCAGGTAGGGTTGGCTGGCCGCCGAGTTACCGCGGCTACGCTGGCGTTGGGTTATCCCGACGCCAGCGTAGACAGTCGGCGCGGCGCGCCTCGAATTTTGCCGTGAGTTCGGCAGTCATTGCCGACCAGGCTTTTTTGCGATCGGCGCTCGCCTGCTGGAGATTGCTCACAAATTCACACCGGATCGTGCCAAGCTCCGGTAGAAACTCATCCATATCGAATGTTTGCGGTTGCTGCATGCACTGCAGCCGAATTCGGCAAACATGAATGAGGGCGCGTGACGTCGCCATAGAGCTGCCTATATCAGCACTATCTAGGCAGCAACGCGCACGTCCCGGAATCCATTGGTAGCACGGTCGAAGATCGCCGGCTCGCCAAGAACGGTCGCTACCACCATGGCACCGGTCAGGGTGGAGTAAAATTCGACCGCAGCACCTTCCGAGAGTCCACCGGCAACGAGCTTCTCCAAGCACATTTGATAGAAGCGCTTGACCTCTGCCGTCACGAGTGGCGGCAGATCCAGCGTGGCCGCGCCCAATACTGTGCAGGGGCACATGCGGCCGGGCGAGAGCAGAGTGCCGCGGAATGCTTTGGTCCAGATTCGCACCGGATCGGGATCGAGCTCCAATTCGCGCTCCATCTTCTCGGCGACTTCATGGGTGTAACGGCGCACGACGGCGGCCGCCAGACCGTCCTTGGTCGGAAAATGATAGTGGACGCTTGAGCTCTTGATGCCGACATCAGCTGCGATCTCGCGGAAACTGAATCCGCTAAAGCCACCGATCCGCATGCGCCGCTCTGCCGCATCCATGATGTCCTTAGCGATGTCGGTCATGAATACCTCCTCTCAGCTACTCAAACATAAATAAGCCAAACTCAGGCATTTCGCAATCAAATATCGATCTACTGATCGATAGAATAACTTCATCTAAGAGATCGCGGCGCTGCTCCATGAATAAAATCTATTAAAAACCAAATAGTTAGTGTGATCTGGGAAGCGTGGACATCTCTCCCGCAAAATATTCACTCTATCAGTAGATAGGTCTTGACGATGCTGCCGAAGAGGCCTAACTGTTGAATCGTCAATCTATCGATAGATAGACTTCGTCAGCCAAACACCAGCCAGCCAACCGGGAGACCTCAGATGGAAGACACCAGCAACTACGAGAACGTCGAGATCCGCAACGATACCACGGAAGGGGAGTCGGAGAACGATACGACGCTCAACAATTCGCGGGAAACCGAGACGACTGAAACTGTGCCGACGAGGAAGAGCCGGTTGAAGGCTCTCCTGGGAACGGCTGCTGTGCTGGCGATCATCGCTGGTGGTGCGGTCAGCGTAACCTATTTCGGGGCGCCTCCCGTCCCGCAAGCGATGGCCGCACCAACCCCGCCTTCGGTCAACGTCAGTGCACCGCTCGAGCGCAATATCCAATCGAGGCTTCAATTTCTTGGCCAGTTCTCGGCAGTGGATAAGGTTGAGCTACGCGCCCAGGTCGGTGGCACACTCACAGAAATCGGCTTCAAGGACGGTGATATCGTTAAGAAGGGCGATCTCCTCTTTTCGATCGATCCCGAGCCTTATCAGATTGCATTGAGTCGCGCTCAGGCGCAGCTGAAGACTGCCCAGGCCCAACTGGAACTTGCGAACCGCGAAATCGTTCGCGCAAAGACCCTGAGCAAGACCGGCGCCGGTAGCGAGCAGAAGGTCGATCAGCGGGCGCAAGAGCAGCGCTCTGCCCAGGCCACTGTTGACGACGCCCAAGCGGCGATCCGCGATGCCAAGTTCGATCTCGAACGCTGCAGAATCTATGCTCCCTTTACCGGGCGCATCGGAGCGCACTTGGTTTCCGCGGGCAACCTGGTCGCCGGCAGCCGGGCCGCAACCAGCCCGACGACGCTCCTTGCCACCATCGTCTCGCTCGATACGATCTATCTCAATGTCGATATGAGCGAAGCCGATTATATGAAGTTCCAGCGAGAACGCGCCCAAAAGAGCGGGCCGGTCTCAAACAAGATCGAGATCGCTCTCAGCGACGAGGAAGGATTCACCCGGGAAGGGACTCTGGACTTTATTGATAACAGCATCGACCGCTCGAGTGGCACCATTCACGCTCGCGCCACGGTCCAAAACGACGACCTCATGCTGACGCCGGGTGGTTTCGCTCGTGTCCGCCTGGCTTTGTCGGCGCCTAGGCCCGCCATGTTGGTGCCGGATGCCGCCGTCCTCCCCGACCAGTCCGAACACATGGTGTTGACTGTTAGCGCCGACAACGTTGTGACGCCGAAGAAGGTGATCATCGGCGAGATGCGTGGTGGCCTCCGGGTCATCGAGGCAGGATTGGTTTCTTCGGATCGGGTGGTGATTGACGGAATCCCGACGGCAATTCCGGGCTCCAAGGTGGCGCCTGCGCAAGGTTCAATCGAGTTCAAGGCGGCGCGAGACTAACAGCCATGAAACTCGCTCATACGTTCATCGAACGGCCGCGCTTCGCGGTCGTGATCAATGCCTTCATCGTTATTTTCGGTGTGGCGACCATGTTCTTTCTGCCGGTCGCCCAATATCCCAACATCGTCCCGCCGACGGTCCAGATTACGACAAATTACCCTGGCGCGTCGGCGGAGACAGTGGCCAAGACCGTGGCGACGCCCTTGGAGCAGGCGGTCAACGGTGTCGAAAACATGGACTACATCAGCAGTCAGTCCACGGGCAATGGCGCCTTGGCCATCACCGTCATCTTCAAGGTCGGCACGGATCCCAATACGGCACTGATGCTGACTCGAAATCGCGTCCAGGACACCCTGGCGCGCTTGCCCCAGGAGGTCCAGCTTCAGGGTGTCCAGGTCAAGAAGACAATCCAGGCATTGCTCTTGGGCGTTCACGTCTATTCTCCGGACGGTTCTCGCAGCGCTGAATATATGTCCAATTATATGCTTCGCGTCCGGGATGAGATCGCCCGTTTGCCTGGTGTTGCCGATTTCTGGCTCCTGGGCGAGCGGCAATATGCGATGCGGATCTGGATCGATCCGGACAAAGCCGCGGCGTCTGATATCAGCGCCAATGAGATCCTTGCTGCGATCCGCGCTCAAAATGCGCAGGTTTCCGCCGGCGTTCTCAACGAGCCGCCGACCGAGAGCGATGCTGCCTACGAGATCAACGTGGAAGCCTTAGGACGCCTCAAGACGCCTGAGGAGTTCGCGAGCATTATCGTCAAATCGGACGATCAGGGTCGTGTTACACGGATCAGTGACATTGGCCGAGCAGAACTCGGCTCCGTCGACTATGGCTCGATTGCCTATGCGGATAAGCATATCTCCGCGCCGTGGTGGGTGATCGCGACGCCGGGCGCCAACGTCGTCGAGGTCGAACATGCTGTCTGGGATAAGATGGCCGAGCTCAAGAAGAGCTTCCCGAGCGGCATGGATTACATCAACATCTATGATCCGACCACCTTCGTCAGCCAATCAATCGAGGAAGTAATCGTTACGATCTTCGAGGCCATTCTGCTCGTCGTCTTGGTGGTTTATCTCTTTCTGCAAAGTTGGCGTGCGACCATCATTCCGGTGGTTGCCATCCCGGTCTCGCTCCTTGGCACCTTCATGGTGTTGGCGGCCTTTGGAGCGTCGATCAACAATCTCTCGTTGTTCGGTCTCGTGCTGGCGGTGGGTATCGTGGTCGATGACGCGATCGTGGTCGTGGAGAATGTCGAGCGCAACATGGCACTCGGGATGTCGCCGCGAGAGGCCGCACATCGCACGATGGACGAGGTGTCGACGGCTCTTATCGCCATCGCTTTGACACTCTGTGCCGTGTTTATCCCGTCAGCGTTCATTTCCGGGATATCCGGGCTGTTCTTCAAGCAGTTCGCGATCACCATTGCGGCATCAACGATCATTTCCTGCTTTGTGTCCCTCACGTTGAGCCCGGCCCTCTGCGCGGTTCTGTTGAAGCCGCATCACGGCCATGCCGGGCCGCGGGGAATTGCGGGCGTAATCAAGACGCTCTTTGGTTATTTCAATGTAGGCTTCGATTGGCTGTCTTCGCGTTATGGCAAGGTCACCAGCAGGCTTGTGCGCGCCACCATGATCGTTGTCGCTGTCTATGCTGGCCTCATCGGTTTTACCGGCTTTCAGATGTCGCGGATGAGCACAGGCTATATTCCGGACCAGGATATCGGCTATCTCGCGATTGTCGTGATGCTGCCGGCGGGAGCGAGCCTTTCACGCACGGACGCCGTGGTGCGGCAGGTCAACGAGATCGCGCTCGATACACCAGGAGTGGAGCATACTTCGCCGACCGCTGGGTTCGATGTCACGACTTCGACGATCGCGCCTAATGTAGGGACGGTCTTCACATCATTGCCGTCCCTCTACGGGAAGCACATTCCAGGCATCAATGCGGCCTCCATGGTTCAGGAGCTGCGCAAACGTTTGTCGGTGATCAAGGACGCATTCGTTATCGTGATCCAGCCGCCGGCCGTCCAAGGTCTCGGTGCTGCCGGTGGCTTCAAGCTGATGTTGGAAGACCGGGCAGGGCTAGGTCCCCAGGCCCTGGCGCAGGCGACCAATTCGCTGGTGGCTGCGGCAAACAAGGACCCGGCCTTTGCCGGTGTTTTCACCCTCTATAATGCAGGTGCACCAACCGTCTTTGCCGATATTGATCGTTTGAAGGCGGAGAAGGTGGGGCTCACTCCTATGGACGTCTTTTCGACCATGCAGCTCTATCTCGGTTCCCAATACGTGAACGACTTCAACTATCTCGGTCGCACCTATCAGGTAATCGTGCAGGGCGACCAGCAATATCGGAAGTCGGCCGAGGATATTGCGCGCCTCAAAGTGCGTAACGCCACCGGCGAAATGGTGCCAATCGGGACGGTCGCGAACTTCCGCAATGAGACCGCACCCTATCGCGTGCCGCGTTACAACCTCTATCCGGCAGCCGAAGTCATGGGCGCTGCCGCGCCGGGAACCTCCTCCGGCACGGCGATGAAGCGGCTCACCGACATCGCCAAGGAGGTCTTGCCGCAGGGTGTTGCGTTCGAATGGACGGATCTTGCTCATCAGCAGGAGCAGCAGGGTATTCCAACACTCGCAATCTTCGGGGCAGCCGGGTTCTTTGTCTTCCTGGTGCTCGCCGCGCAGTATGAGAGCTGGAAGATTCCCCTGGCGATCGTCCTCATCCTGCCCATGTGCCTGCTCACCTCGGCCATCGGCTTGGAAATGCGCCATATGCCGATCGACATCTTGGCCCAGATTGGCTTTGTGGTGCTTGTCGGTCTCGCAGCAAAGAACGCCATTTTGATTGTGGAGTTCGCGAAGCAACGGCAGGACGATGACGGCATTCCGGCAGAAGAGGCCGCGGTGCATGCCGCAAAGACCCGCCTCCGGCCGATCCTGATGACGTCACTCGCCTTCATTGCGGGTGTGGTGCCCTTGGTCGTTGCCCATGGGGCCGGTGCCGAGATGCGGCAATCGCTTGGCACTACCGTCTTCTTCGGCATGGTCGGTGTCACCGTGTTCGGTCTCGCCTTTACGCCGGCGTTTTATACCTTGGTCCGCAATCTCGGCGGGCGGAGGAAGGTGACATGACCGGCATTCGATTTGTTCTGTCCGATGCTTTCAAGAGGAGCTTCCCATGCTGGCGCTAAGACCGAACTGCGAATGCTGCGACAAGGACCTGACACCGGAATCCCGCGATGCCTTGATCTGCAGCTTCGAATGCACTTTTTGCAGAGATTGTGTGGAAAAGGTGATCGGCGGCCGATGCCCGAATTGCGGCGGAGAGCTACAGCCGAGGCCGATTAGGCCAGCCCCGATGTTGGAGAAGCATCCAGCATCGACGGAACGTGTCCGGAAGACCGGTGGATGCAGTCGATCAACATGACTTTCCGGCGCGATACATGCCGGTGAAACCGGTCTTCAAGGTCTCCGTGGCTGGTGGGTGAAGACCGGTAATAGCCTGCCCCATCCTTTCTCCGGATGGGGCAGGCCTCCTTGCAGAGGAACGTCTCATGCTTCAAATGCACCCGAACTGCGAAAGATGTGGCAGAGATCTGCCGCCAAGCTCACCCAATGCGATGATTTGCAGTTTCGAGTGCACCTACTGCGCCGATTGCGCGCGGCGGGTGCCTCGTGGGAGATGCGCTGCTTGCGGCGATGAATTGCGTTCTCGCCCGCGACGCATAGCGGAGAGGCCGAACGAGATCTCTACGAACCATCGGCAGATGCACGATGATGATCATCCCGTTGACCTCGGCGGCGCCGGGATCGTCGGGTCATCGCCCCTAGATCGATGGTGGTATTGGTCGTAAGGCCTCGGTGCCAGGGAAGAGCAATTGTTCCGCCGCTCAGCCTTGACGATGACCAGTGAACAGCTCGAGCCGTTCAATATAGGTGTGGTGAATGAGAACCTATAGAGAACTCTAAATTCATCTGAGTCAATGACTTAGGAATACAAAAAGGCGCCGATGCGAAGTTCAGTTATTTATCTGGCCGGGTAGGAAAGCGGCGGCAGCTTGATAATCTGCCGCCGCTTTTCGTTAGCACGGGCCGCTCGTTTCGAAATCTCGAACTGCTGGATTCAGTGCGAGGTCATAGTCGGTTTCCAACCCTTGATCAGCGCATAGACAGCCGGGATGACAATCAACGTCAGCAATGTCGATGAAATCATGCCACCGATCATTGGCACGGCAATACGCTGCATGACTTCTGATCCCGTGCCGGTGCTCCACAGAATAGGCAACAGGCTGGCCATAATTGCCACAACGGTCATCATCTTTGGCCGAACCCTTTCGACCGCGCCTTCGATGATCGCTGCGTAGATGTCGGCAGCGGCAAGTTGGCGCCCCTCGCTCTCGCACTGCCGTTGCCGCTCCTTCATGGCCTGATCGAGGTAGATCAACATCACAACGCCGGTCTCCGCAGCGACCCCCGCCAGCGCGATGAAACCCACGGCGACCGCGACGCTCATATTGAAGTGCAGCAGGTGCATGAGCCAGAATCCGCCAACCAGCGAGAATGGCAGTGAGAGCATGACGATAAGTGTTTCGGTCAGGCGCCTGAAGTTAAGGTAGAGCAACAGGAAGATGATCAGCAGCGTTACCGGCACAACAACCTGCAGGCGCTTCTCCGCGCGCTCCAGATACTCGAACTGGCCGCTCCAGACAGCAAAATAGCCCGGTGGGAAGGTGACGTTGTCGGCGACGGCCTTGCGGGCATCCGCCACATAGCCGCCAATGTCGCGGCCACGAATGTCGATGTAGACGTAGAGCGCCAGTAGCGCATTCTCCGTGCGGATCGTGGACGGGCCCTGCGAAAGCTCGATCTTGGCAACCTGCCCCAGCGGAATGGCCGCACCCGTGGGACTGTCGACAAGGACTTGCCGGCCGATTGCCGTGGGGTCGCTCCGCAGGGCGCGCGGATAGCGCAGATTGACGCTGAACCGCTGGCGACCCTCGACAGTCGTCGTGACCGTCTCGCCGCCCAGAGCCATGGCCAGGGTGTCCTGGAAGGCGGCAATCGTGATGCCATAGCGTGCCAAGGCATCCCGGTCCGGCGTGATGTTGAGGTAGTAGCTGCCAACCACGCGTTCGGCATAGGCGCTGCTCGTGCCTGGCACCTGACGCACGACCGCCTCGATCTGCCGCGCCAGCGCATCCATCTTGGTGAGATCCGAACCGATGATCTTGATGCCGATCGGCGTCCGAATCCCGGTCGAGAGCATGTCGATGCGCGCCTTGATCGGCATCGTCCAGGCATTACTAACGCCCGGTAACTGCAGCGCGCTGTCCATCTCCGCGATCAGACTGTCAATGGTAACGCCCGGCCGCCATTCGGACTGCGGCTTCAGGTTGATGATGGTTTCGATCATCTCAGTCGGTGCCGGGTCGGTCGCCGTGGCTGCGCGGCCAGCTTTGCCAAAGACGCTGGCCACTTCCGGGAAGGTCTTGATGATCTTGTCCTGGGTCTGCAGCAGTTCACCGGCCTTGGTGACCGAGAGGCCCGGCAAGGTGGTCGGCATATACATGAGCGTCCCCTCATTGAGGGTCGGCATGAATTCGGTGCCAAGCTGGCGGATCGGATAGATTGTTGCAGCCAGAATCAGAAGGGCGACGAGGATCGTCAGGATCTTCGCCTTGAGCACCAGGCGGATGACCGGCCGGTAAATCCAGATCAGCAGCCGGTTGATGGGATTGCGCGCCTCGGGAACGATCTTCCCACGCACAAAGATGATCATCAGCACCGGCACCAGGGTGATGGATAGAAAGGCGGCGCCGGCCATAGCGAATGTCTTGGTGAAGGCGAGCGGCTGAAACATGCGACCTTCCTGCGCTTCCAGCGTGAAGACGGGCAGGAACGACACTGTGATAATGAGCAGGCTGAAGAACAGCGCCGGCCCGACTTCCGTCGTGGCTCGGATCAACACGTCGATGCGAGGTTCACCTGGCTTGGCCCGTTCGAGGTGCTTATGCGCGTTCTCGATCATGACAATGGCCGCGTCGATCATGGCGCCAACGGCGATCGCGATCCCACCCAGGCTCATGATATTGGAGCTGAGACCGAATGCATGCATGACGATCATGGCAATGAGGACGCCGACCGGCAGCATGATGATCGCGACCAGGGCGCTCCGAACATGCAGTAGAAAGACGAAACAGACGATGGCAACGACAATGCTCTCTTCGATGAGCGTATGCTTCAATGTTTCGATCGCGCGCTGGATCAGTTCTGATCTATCGTAAACGGACTTGATGGTGACGCCGTCGGGCAGACCGCTGGCGATGTCGGCGAGCTTGGCTTTCACATTATCGATGACATCTAGGGCGTTGGCGCCGAACCGCTGCAGAGCGATGCCGCTGACCACTTCGCCTTCGCCATTTAATTCCGTGATGCCGCGGCGTTCGTCGGGCCCCATTTCGATGCGGGCGACGTCCTGCAACATGACCGGCGTGCCACTGGCAGATTTGACGACGACCTTGCGCAGATCATCGATGCCTTTCAGATAGCCGCGGCCGCGCACCACGTATTCCGTTTCCGTCAGCTCGACCGTTCGACCGCCGACATCCATATTGCTGTCGCGAACGGCATTCTTGATATCTCCGAGTGAGAGGCCATAGGCCTGCAATCGCTTTGGGTCGACGATGACCTGGTATTGCTGGGTGAAGCCGCCGACGCTGGCGACCTCGGCAACACCTTCGGATTTGGCGACTTGATAGCGAACAAACCAATCCTGGATCGTGCGAAGTTCTGCCAAAGTCCGGTTTGAGCCTTCGACGACGTATTGGTAGACCCAGCCCACCCCGGTCGCATCCGGGCCAAGTGACGGTGTCACACCTGCGGGCAGGTTCTTCTGGGCGAAGTTGAGATATTCCAACACCCGGCTGCGCGCCCAGTAAATATCCGTGCCATCCTGAAAGATGATGTAGACGAATGAAACACCGAAGAAGGAAAAGCCACGCACGGCCTTCGACCGCGGCACGCTGATCATGGCCGTCGTCAGCGGATAGGTAACCTGATCTTCCACTACCTGCGGCGCCTGGCCGGCATATTCCGTATAGACGATGACCTGGGTGTCGGAGAGGTCCGGGATGGCATCGAGCGGAATCTGCCGCACGGCGTAAATACCGGCACCAACAATGAAGACAGTTCCCAGCAAGATCAGGAGAATATTGCGGCTCGACCAGCGGATAACGGCGGAGATCATGGCGTCGGCTCCGCGGCACTCGTCTGCTTGGTCATGAACGCGCGCAACGCTGCCTGGAGATTGCTTTCCGCGTCGATCAAGAAGTTGGCGCTGACGACCACCTTGTCGCCTGCCACGAGGCCATTGGTCACGGCGACATAGCCATCGGCACCGCTGCCGATCTCGATTGACCGTGGCTCGAATTTGCCCTCACCACGATCGATCAGGACCGTTTGCTCAAGGCCATCGTCGAGAACGGCATTTTCCGGAATGGTCAGCATCTCGGCGGTCTGCATATCACCCGCGATCGAGACATTGGCGAACATCCCAGGTTTGAGAAACGCCTCCTTGTTATCCATCTCGATCCGAACCTGCGCCGTGCGCGTGTCCATTGCCACCATCGGGTAGACGAGACTGACGGTTCCTGAAAAACTCTTGCCTGGGAATGCATCGAAGGCGATATCGACGGGCAGCCCGCTTCGCATCAATGCAAGATCCTGCTCGTGGATTTCGGCGACGACCCAGACATGGCTGAGATCGACCAAGCGATAGAGCGGATCACCGGCTTCGACGCGCATCCCCAAAATGGCCTGCTTCTCGATGACCTGGCCGCCCGAGGGCGCCGAGATGGTCATGGTTCGGGGCGGCGTGGTCTGTCCCTCCAGGGAGATGATCTGCTCGTCGGTCATGCCCTTGTTGCGCAGCTGATCCTTCGCTGTCCGGGCCAGTTCTGGGCTACTTTTCAGGGTCGAAAGATACTGGCTTTCGGCAATCCGCAGGGTCGGGCTGAATATCTCCAGCAAGGAATCGCCGCGACTGACGGTGTCACCTGTCTTGGTGACTTGCAGCTTCTCGATCCAGCCTTCGAACTTGCTGGTGACGATTACCTGCCGGGATTCATCGATTTGAACAGTGCCGACGGCACGAATGGCGCGGACGAGCCGGCGGAAAACCGCCGGCTCGCTCATGACTCCCAGTTTTTGCACCTTGTCGAGGCTGACCTGCACGACATTGCTGCTGGCTGCCTCGTTCTCGTAGACCGGGATGTAGTTCATCCCCATGGAATCCTTCTTCGGCACCGGTGACACGTCCGCCAAGCCCATAGGATTGCGGTAGTAGACGACCTTGCCCTTGTCGGCCGCCGGCGTTACCTGCGATCGAGGCTTGGGTGGTGTCTCATGGCCCTCATAGACCGGGAGATAGTCCATCCCCATGGAATCCTTCTTCGGGACGGGCGAGGTATCCGGTCCGCCCATGGGATCTTTGTAGTAGAGGATTTTGCCCTGGCCGCTTGCGGGCGCTGCGGGAGCCGCATCTGGCTGTGCCGCAGCGTCGCCTTCGTAGACGGGCAGAAAATCCATGCCCATCCAGTCCTTCTTCGGGACAGGTGATGTTTCAGGGCCGCCCATCGGATCCTTGTAATAGAGAATCTTGCCTTTCGCCGCGTCCGTCGTTGGCGCGGCATTGCCGCTCTCTTGAGCGAAGGCCTGGAGGCTCGGAAGGTGACCTCGGTTGAGGTATGCTGTCGCTGCGATAAGTAGTGACAAAGCAATCGTGAGCGGCCACGCGCGGCGGCCGCGGTTTGGTTTTTTCATGACAAAGCCTGTCGTTTAGCCGATCAAATCGGCAAGACGGTTCTCTGTCGTGCGCAACCGACGCACGACACCGAATCCACAAGAGCCGCTTGCGCGGCGTGTGGATCAGCGATCAGGCAATAAGCTTGGGAGGGCTGTGATCGGGCTTGGTGTCGACGCTGTTCATGCCGCCGGCATCAGCAGTCGCGAACGAGCTCTTGGACCAGGTCGAACCGAACACCACGCTGGTGGGCGCCGGCAACTTCGCGCAAAACAACAGGCAGCCGGCTTTGTCGATGCAGCTCGGTGCCTTCGGTGCGTCAGGGGCGGATTTTGAGTCCATGCCGGCCATCATGCCGGCGCAATCCATGGGCTCGGATGCGCTGACGCCGACCGGGCCCATGGTCGAAAGGACCATAGCCAGTGTCAAAAGCAAGGACATGAACAGTTTGCGCGTCATCATGGTCAATATATTGGTCCAGCCCCTGGAAAGCGAACCCGAAATCTTCACCCGATGCGACGCCTCGTCGCGTCACGGGGCTCCCTGGATCATATACGGCAGAGGTATCTGATTGTTACGGCTGAGAAACACGAACAGCCTCAGGGGCCAACGCGTCGAGGATCCGGCATTCGGCAATGGTGCCGCGATGGCACTGCTTAATGAGGCCTTTCAGTTCCTTCCGCAGCTTCTCCAGGTCCGCGATCTTGCGCTCGACGTCATCGAGATGCGTTTTGGCGATCGTGTCAACTTCGTCACATGATCGGCCCCGATCGTCGGATAAGCGTAATAGATCGCGCACTTCATCGAGCGAGAAGCCAAGGTCGCGGGATCGACGAATGAAGCCCAGCCGCGTCAAATGATCTGGCGCATAGCTGCGGTAATTGCCGGCCGTCCGGGCGGGCTTGGACAGCAGGCCGATGCCCTCATAATACCGGATGGTCTCGACCTTGGTTCCGGTCGCCTTGGCGAGCTCGCCGATCGAAATTCGGGCTGTCATATCTTGACCCTCTAGTGACTATAGGGTCCATATAAGGCGCCAAGTGGCTCACTTCAACCATCGGAAGTCATCATGGCAGGTTGCTGCTCACACGACAGTTGCGCCAGCGAAACCAAGGTCGGCCCCGCCTGGCGCCGGGCGCTCTGGATTGCCCTCATCGTCAACGCCACCATGTTCGCCGGCGAGATCGCTGCTGGCGCCGCTGCCGGCTCTGCATCCTTGCAGGCCGACGCCCTGGATTTCCTGGGGGATTCCGCCAACTACGCCATCAGTCTGGGCGTAGCCGGTCTGGGCCTTGCCTGGCGGGCCCGTGCAGCCTTGGCAAAGGGCTGGGGACTTCTCGCGCTAGGTCTGTGGGTCCTTGGCTCGACAGGCTGGCATGCCTATGCCGGAACATTGCCACAAGCCGAGGTCATGGGGATTGTCGGCATTTTGGCGCTGGCTGCGAACGCCGGCGTCGCCCTCATCCTCTATCGCTTCCGGCAGGGTGATTCCAACATGCGGTCGGTTTGGATCTGCTCGCGCAACGATGCAATCGGCAACATCGCCGTGGTCGCCGCGGCCGCCGGTGTGTTCGGCACCGGGACGGGTTATCCGGACCTTGTTGTCGCGATGATCATGGCCGTCCTTGGCATCAGCGGTGGCTGGCAGATTATTCGACAGGCACGGAGTGAGTTGAGCTCTGGCGAACCAATATCCCAGGTCTGATCACAGGAGCGCCAAATGAAACGTCGATCCATGCTTGCGATGTCCGTCGCCCTGACACTGGCGCCGCACCAACTGTTCGCTGTTGCCACGGCGGGCACGAAGTTGCAGCTGATCAAGGATCCGAATTGCGGCTGCTGTGCTGATCACGCACTTTACATGCGCGATCATGGCTACGTTGTAGAGATCAGTGAATCGGAGAGGCTCACGGAGATGCGTGCAGAGCTCGGCGTGCCTGAGCAGATGGCCGGTTGTCACGTCATCTTGGCTGACGGATATGTGATCGAAGGCCATGTGCCGGCCGCGGCCATTGACAAGCTGCTGACCGAGAAGCCGGCCATCAAAGGTATCTCTGTGCCTGGCATGCCAGCCGGTTCGCCTGGCATGGGTGGCGAGAAGACCGAACCATTGGTCGTCTTCATCATTGGCGATGGCATGCCCAAGGTGTTTTTTACTGAGTAGTCCCGACACGAGAATGGCGGTGCGATGGAGAGCGGATCATGCGAAACGGATTTGACCCTGGACTAGGGGTGCGAAAACGCTCACGGGCGTGCAGAAACGTTCGCAAATCTGTGTTGGTGTTTGAAAACGCTAGGCGCTCTCCATCATTGACGGGAAATATGGCCAAGACGGTTTTGCACAAATAGTCGGCGTCCTGAGGTATCGGTGAATAAATAGTTGAACCGCAAGCCCAGGATTTCAAGGGGTTACCGGGTTCGATGTTTAGCTGAATATATTATGGATAAACATCAATTCCGAGCCGCCACACCGCGCTGAAGCACTGCGTCAGCCGAAAATATGTAAATTGCGCAAATTGCGAGTTTCGACTCCTTAGCACTTGAATATTTTGCGCAAAATGCGCAAATTACAGGAAGCAAGAGGAGAGACGAATGACTGCCGTTCCTGCTACCGAGTTCTGCCGAAACTTCGGCGAATATCAGCGCCGCGCGCAGCGCGAGCCGATCCAGGTTCAGAGTCATGGCAAGACGACGGGCTACTTCGTCTCGGCCGACGAGTTCGAACGCTTTCAGCGCATCCTATCTGAATCCCGGAAGAGCTACCATCCGAGCGAATTGCCGCAGGATCTTCTCGCGGCGGTCAAGGACGCCCGCATGGAACCGCGCCACGCGCATCTCGACAATCTGCTCGATCAGAAATAGTCCGGCGTGCCGCTGCCCAAGCCGGAGGCGGGCCTTGTCATTCGCTACGACTATCTCTGGCGCAACGAGTATGCCGCCGGTGCGGATGCAGGTTCCAAGCAGCGCCCCTGCGCGATCGTGGTAGCCGTCAAAGACGATGCTGGCGTTGTTTCGGTCGTCGTGGCTCCAGTGACGCATTCACCGCCGGCACCGCCTTCGGAAGGCGTTGAGCTGCCGCCGCGCGTGAAACGTCATCTCGGGCTCGATGAGCAGAAATCTTGGGTCGTCGTCACGGACCTCAATACCTTTGCCTGGCCGGGCTTCGATCTGCACCCAATCCCAAACGCACCACCCGGCACCTTCGACTACGGCTTCCTGCCGCCGGCACTGCATGCCGAGATCGTGGCACGGATCGTTCAGGCCAGCACGCGGCCAACGCCGCGCGATTAGCGCTGCTGCGCGTGGCGGTGTTAAAAATACTGCAAAATCCCCATCTAATGGGGAAAACGCATGAATTCTAACCAGCGCCCGCTCACTGAAAATAAATGATGTCTTCGAGTTTTACGCGGCCCTTGGCGAGACCGAGGCGCATCGCCGGTGTCTGTTTGTCCGCGCCGAGTTCGTGATAGTTGAAGACGATGCGATACATCTCGATGAGTTTCATCAGCATCACCGGGTTGTAAGCGTGCTTGCCATACCAGACACGACGGCCGGTGTTAGCAGTGGAAATCGGCCGTTCGGCAAATGAGATGCCGCGTCGGATTTGCATGAAGAATCGGTCGACCGCATGAAGCGAAGCGCGGTCGTATTCGTATGCGAATTCGAGATTGCTGCGATCGCCGAAATTCGTGAGATGGCTTACCTGCTTGTCTGGTTCTGCCATCGATGGGATCGGATGCTTCAGCCAGAGGTCGTCGTAGCGACCATGGCGCTCCATTCGCATGATACGCCGAACAATCAGCATGCGTCGGATCTCATAAGGCGATTTCTCAGGATACATGCGAGCTACGCGATCGAGATGACGTTTGATGCGGCCGACGATGGCTCGCTTCTTATCGATCGACATTTCCTTGGCGATCTTCACGTAGAAGACATCCGTCGTCCCGCTACGAATTCGCGCCTGGAAGATAGACATGACGGCGCTGCGCAATTCGGCATCGAGGTCCATGTAAAACGTCAGCCCGGGCGCTTCATGGAGCATGCCTGCTATGAGGTTGAAATGTGCAGCCGCAACGTAGTCCTTCCGGACCTGCGCGCCCTTCTTGGGGAGGTTTTCGAACCAGTCGACGAATTCCTCCCTGCCCAGCGCCTCAAACGCGGCATACAGTCGGTCTATTCGTTCACCTAAGGTTCCACCTTCGACGTTGGCCTCGATCAGCTTTGCTGAATTGGACTGTGCCGCTTTGTGATCACTAGGCAGCCACAACCGGGCGTGGCGCCGATACTCCGGTTGCGTTGTCATCTCTCCGAAGTCCATCGTCTGGATCTGCGCCGTGGCTGTATCAATGTCTGGGTCGTAAGTCAGGTTGAGCGCAAAGATGTAGCCGCTATCGAGGTGGGCTGTTGCGAATGCTGAGAACCGGAGCGGCCGGCGCTCCTTCCGAGAAACCCAATTGACGTGATAGTCTTGCTTGTCTGTCGCGAGACGCATGTGCGGGAACATCATGCCTTCGAATTGCCGTTCGCGCTCGGCAGCAAACTTCATGCATTGCGCATGCAGAAAATCAATCTTCCCGTAGAGCGTGCCAGCACCGATCTCACGCACCTTCATGATGCGGCGGATCGGCATTCCGTTCATGAGCGCAAGAAAGATCTCTCGATTTTCATGTGACTTTCGATGTCTCAGTGTCGAACGACCAACGGACAGCGTCCGCGAGCAGACCTTGCACTGATACCGCTGAGAACCAGATGGCGTTCGTCCATGGGGTCGCCAAAGAGACGGGTCTTCGTCGATGCCGTAGATGTTAGAGCAACCAGGCGTCGCACACTTTGGACCGAAACTCGGCAGCAGATACTTGGCGATCCGGAAATACTCTTGGGCGATGCCGAAGTTCGAGCGTATTCGCGTGAACTGATTGCAGGCATTGCAGCGTATGCCCTTATCGGCCATGGCATTGACGATAGTATAGAGATGGACGGTGCCTTGCGATCGGCGCCCCTTCTTGGCTGGCAAATCGTATCGATCTGGTCGGCCGAAATTGACGCAGCGCGGATTGCGGCAGAAGTTGACTTCTATGCCGTTGCAAGGCGGCGGAAGCCGCGGCCGCCGCTTGGCGGGTTCCTCAGAAGATATCTTAGGCAAAGCAAATCCCCGTAACCTCTGGAGATTACGGGGATTATTGCTACGGAATGGTTAATTTACCACACCTTACTGGAACGGCTCGGTGAACAGCTTACTTTTTGTAAATAAATCTATCGATAGATAGATCATAGGTGATAGCAACCGGCAGCGAGCAGCGCAGTTACATGAAGTGGAGAGAAAAGATGAATCAGGCCCAGAAGGCACAGCAATTTGCAGAGCTCCATGTGAAGGGATCGCCGCTCATTCTTTACAATGCATGGGACGCTGGTTCCGCCCACGCGACACTCAAAGCGGGTGCCAAGGCAGTCGCGACCAGCAGTTGGGCCGTTGCCGAAGCACAGGGATACCGAGACGGCGAAGCAATTCCAATGGATCTTGTCGAGCGCATTATCGCGCGCATCACGGACACAATTGACGCCCCGGTGACTGTGGATTTCGAAGGTGGCTACAGCGACGACGAGAAGGAAGTCGCATTGAATGTTGGGCGGTTGATCGATCTGGGCGTCGTCGGCATCAACTTCGAAGATCGGGTCGTCCATGGTGACGGGCTTTATCCGGCGGTAAAGCAAGCAAAGCGAATTTCCGCCATTCGTGAAGCCGCAGAGAAGAAAGGGCTTAATCTCTTTCTCAATGCCCGCACGGATGTTTTCTTTCAAAAGGGCGACCATGCCACTTTCGTGGCGGACGCTCTTGAGCGCGGTGTGCAATACGCCGCAGCCGGCGCATCGGGCTTTTTTGTCCCAGGTCTCAAGAACGACAAGATCATCTCTGAGCTTTCGCAGAGCCAGGCCCTGCCACTCAACATCATGGTCATGGGCGGCGTTTCGCCTAGTGCACAGCTGGCCGAACTCGGTGTGGCGCGCATCAGCTATGGCGCCATTCCCTATATTGAGGCGGTGAGTGATCTGGAACGACGCGCGCAAGCAGTCTTTGCCGCTTAAGGTCGCTCCCAGCAAACATTTCGAGAGAGCGAGAAAGCAAAATGACTGGATCTTTTGCCTATGTGCCGCCGAAGGTGTGGAGTTGGGTCAAGCCGAATGGCGGCACGTTCACCAACATCAATCGGCCCTCCGCCGGGAAGCTCTTCGATCGTGAATTGCCGGTTGGAGGCCATCCCTTGCAACTCTACTCGCAAGGCACGCCAAACGGCGTCAAGATCAGCATCATGCTGGAGGAATTGCTGGCGCAAGGACATTCAGGCGCGGAATACGATGCCTGGCTCATCGACATTTTCGAAGGCGATCAGTTCGGAAGCGGTTTCGTCGAGATCAACCCGAACTCAAAGATCCCGGCCCTGGTCGATCGCAGCGAGCCGGAACCCGTCTCCATTTTCGAGTCCGGGTCGATCCTGCTCTATCTGGCCGAGAAGTTCGGGGCCCTCCTGCCAACAGAACGAGCAGCCCGAACAAAGGCGCTCAATTGGCTCTTCTGGCAAGTTGGGAGCGCCCCCTATCTGGGTGGCGGCTTCGGGCATTTCTTTGCCTATGCGCCGGTCAAGATCGAATATGCGATCGACCGGTTTAGCATGGAAGTGAAGCGCCAATTGGATGTGCTGGACCGTCAACTTGCGGTGACGGAGTTCATCAGCGGAGCAGATTACAGCATCGCCGATATCGCGATCTTTCCGTGGTATGGCGGTCTGGTGATGGACTTCTCATACAAAGATGCGCCCGAGTTTCTGGCGACACAAGAATATCGTCATGTCGTGCGCTGGGCCGAGACCATCATGAACAGACCAGCAGTCATCCGTGGACGGCGGGTGAACAGAAAAGAAGGCACCTATCCCGGCGGCGTCGTGGAGCGTCACGGTCCGGAAGATCTCGATTTGTGACGAACCGCGTCCGGCGTTGAAATTGCGCCGGCACTCACGTCATTGGTGCTAACAGAGGAATAAATAATGACCCGGTTCCACGAGGATGTATTTCTAGCAGCTGGCTTGCGCACGCCGTTCGGTCGCGGTGGTGGCGCGCTCTCAGGTTATGACGCGCTGACACTCTCGATACCGGTGGTCCAGGCCATGTCCAAGCAGCTGGCCAACCAACGACCGGACCTGGTCGTCTGGGGCACGGTCATCCCGAGCTTGGGCTGGAGCAATCTTGCGCGCGAGATCTGGCTCGATGCGAAACTCGATCCTTCCGTGCCGTCCTATTCCGCGGTTCTCGCTTGCGCGACAAGTATGACAGCGGCTTTCTCGGCAGCCGGCATGATCGGTTCGGGCACGGACGTGGTGATGGTAGGCGGGAGCGAGGTCATGAGCCGAGCGCCGATCGGGCTTACGGCGGCGGCCAGCGACCGGCTGCGGGCGTTGTTCGTGAAGAATCCCGTTGAAGCGATTGCGGCTCTAGGCAGCCTTGGGCCAAACGACTTTGTATTACCGGCCAAGGGCTGGGCCAATCGTATAACGGGACGGACTATGGGCGATCACATGGAAGAGACCGCCCGCGAATGGGGCATTGCGCGGGCAGACCAAGATGACTGGGCCTATCAGAGCCATAAGCGGGCCCTCGCCGCGTGGGAGCGTGGCTTCTTTGCCGATCTCGTGATTTCGCTGCCGGAGCTCGAAAAAGACGCCAATCCCCGTGCCGATACATCGCTCGAAAAGCTTGCGTCGCTCCAACCGGCCTTCGACCGCACGAGTGGGTTAGGCACGCTGACGGCTGGGAACTCATCGCCAATTACCGATGGGGCGGCTGGGCTGTGGGTCGTATCGGCAGCAGGCCGCAAGCGACTGCCAGGAAGCGTCCCTCACGTGCGGCTTCTCGATTTTGAGATCGCAGCTGTCGATTTTCAGAAGGATGGCCTGTTGATGGCACCGTCGTTTGCCATTCCCCGGCTCCTGAACCGCAACGGACTTACTTTCGGCGACGTCGCCTTGTGGGAAATCCACGAAGCGTTCGCAGCACAACTTCTGGCCAATATTGCCGCTCTAGAAAAGCCCGACTGGATCCGCGAGCGAACCAGCATTTCCCGGGATTTCGGTGCATTCCCGTGGGAGCGCGTGAATCCGAATGGCGGTTCGGTGGCCATCGGTCATCCTTTCGGAGCGACGGGCGCGCGAGATCTGAGTCAGGCCGTAAAGGAGCTCGCGGAAATGCCGGTCGGGTCGAGGGCCATTGTCAGTGTCTGCGCCGACGGCGGTCAGGGCGCTGTCGCTCTGCTTGAAAACAGCTAACAACATCAAGCCACTGCCTGAGCGTCGGGCAGTTGCACGGAGGATAAGATGTATTACCGCATGGTCCAGCAATGCGCTCAAGCAATGAAGAGTATCGACGTCTGGCTCGATAAGGCCGAACGACATGCTAAGGAGAAGGGTTATGATATTAATGTTTTGATGTCGAGCCGCCTGGCGCCAGACATGAAACCTTTCATCTACCAGGTCCAGAGCGCCTCTGATTACACAAAGGGTGCGGCGGCCTGGTTAACCGGGAAGAAGCCGCCACAGTTTGTCGATGACGAACAAACGATCGACGACATTCGCGCGCGCATCGACAAGACGATTGCATTCCTGGAGAGCATTCCGGAGCCAGAATACGAAGGTGCCAGTGAGCGCAGAGTGAGTTTCAGCTGGACGCCTGGGAGAACGATGGGTGGGGAGGATTACCTCGCGCAGATGGTCATTCCGAGCGTCTACTTTCACGTCTGCATGGCCTACGCCATCCTGCGGCATAACGGTGTCGACGTCGGCAAGATGGATTATCTCGGGCCACTCAATATCGCGTGAAGCAGCAGTATCTGCCCACTTACGCGCGCCGACGTTCACCGGTGCGCGTCTTTTTTGCTGGGCCTGCGGTCGGCTTGCGCACCGATTCAATTGCCCTTACGAGTTCGCCGGTGGCACGATCGTAATTCGAGAGATCGTTGAGCGCATTGGAGACGACCAAGGCGCCTGTGATCGTCGCCAGCAATTCAGCGGCCCGCTCCGAGGAAAGACCTTCCTTGGTCAGCTTCTCCAGGCACATCTTGAAGAATTTCTGAACTTCAACGGCGACTTCTGGCGGTAGGTCTCCGGTGGCGGATCCCATGACGGCGCACGGACACATCCGATCGACTGAGTAGAGTGTGCCCCGAAAGGCTTTCGTCCAAACCTTCACCGGATCTTCGCCAGTCGCGAGTTCCCGGTCGATCTGATCGGCGACACGCTGCGTGTAGCGACGAACCACGGCCGCGGCCAAGTCCTCCTTGGTCGGGAAGTGGTAGTGAACGCTAGAACTCTTCACGCCCACATCGACGGCAATCTCGCGAAAGCTGAAGCCATTAAAGCCGCCTTTCCGGATGCGCCGCTCGGCAGCATCCATGATGGCATTGGCAGCGTCGCTCATAAGAGTCTCCTTACAACTATCTCCTGATAGATAGACCTTGTAACACCTAAATACAATGCCCATTATTCTATCAGGTGATAGATGAATTTGGTCCGCGGCGCGGCCCAAAGGCGCTCCGAACCGGGCAGATTCCGAGAAGCGTCAGCGGATCGCTGCCTTCAATAGGGCGTAACAAGGAGGCGTTCTTTGAAAAACACGGCATATGAAACATCGCCCTCGGCCATGATTGGTTTCCCCGGAGAGGTGCAAAGGAATTTTCGCGTGCTCGTCAATGGCAGTGTGGTCGCGAAGCATCGCTCCTTGGACGATGCCTGGCAGGCAGCATCCGCCCGAGCTCGGACTGCTGGGGCGTCTGGTGTCCGTGTATCGATCGAAACAGACGAATGCGCTGAGATCTATTCACTCTTCATCGTCAACGCATATGACGAATTTCTTCGGGTATGAGAGTGGGCGCGATATGCTTGATCTCGAGGAGGTAAGGGTGCACGGCCGGTAGCGGGCAGGCGAGGACAAACTCGGCAGGTGGCGTCGTCCGTTTGCGCTTTGGGAAGCCTTCTTCAAGCCACGTTCTTATCGGCACAAATGTGCTCCGATCCCGCATTGCCGGTCGTCGTCGAGCATTGCCAGTGTTGATCGCCGAAAGATACGCCTGATCACCAAAGTCAGAGATGATGGCAGCTGCGTCAAAAGTGAGCAGGATCTGAGCTCGGTTCTGACAAGCTCTGAGATGGCGCATCAACCGATCTCTATCGGGCCATAAGAAAACGAAGCCATTGAGCAGTTCATACCAATCCTCGGGCACAAGATCGTCGCCGAGTGCGGTGGCGAGCTTTGCCGGGGGCATGGGCTTTTGGTCGCGGATGGTAACCGCTTTCGAAAGTTGGATGCTCTCAGGCCGATGACTTCGTAGCGAGATCTCTGACGTCTTCCTGGTGTGGTCTAGCAGGAGTCGGGTGCTCATCAATCCAAGTCGTTGGATGGACGGCCAGTTCGAGGCTTCGGCCAGATGAAATAGGCGATTAAGAGCACGTTTCTTCAAAAAACTACCTATCGATAGATTGTATTTGACTCCAGGCCGGAGGTATACCATCTACTATCATAGTTACCTATCGATAGATAGACAAAATTGAGGATATGCTTTGAGTATGAAGATCTACGACCGCTCCGGTTTTCCTAATTCGATCCGTGTTCGAGTGGTTGTCGCACATAAAAGTGTGGAGTCGGAGGTCGAGTGGGTGTCGGTTGATCTTATCGGTGCCGAGCATAAGCAGCCCGCCTTCCTCGCCAAGAATCCATCCGGTTTGGTGCCGGTGTTGGAGCTTGAAGATGGCACATGCATTTCCGAAAGCACGGCGATCACAGAATATCTGGACAACCTTGATGGCAACCCGGTGCTGACGGGCCGCACGGCTCTCGAGAAGGCGACCATCCATATGATGCAGCGGCGCGCTGAGGCATATGTCATCGATCCCTGGGGTATCTACTTTCACTACGGCACGCCTGGCTGGGGCGACGTATTGCCGGCTTACAAAGCACCAGAGTGGAAGGCTCGCACGGAATGGGCGAACAGGGAGGCTGCAAAGGTGCAAGAAGGCCTCAAATACTTCAACAAACTGCTACGCAACCAACCATTCCTCGCGGGCGACGCCTTCTCCATGCCTGACATTACGCTCTTCGCAGGGATCTATTCTGCCGAAGCGACCGGCCTCATGGTCCGGGGTCTGAAAGCGCTCGACAATTGGCACCGCCGCGTATCGGAACTGCCAGCCGTGAAGAACCGGACTGGGCAAGAATTGTTGCCGGAAGATCTCGCGCGGATCAAGCAGTAGGGCCGGACGACGGCCTCCGGCTCACATTTTCTATCCAGTGTCCAACATCGAAGGAGCGTCACATGCTCACCAGAGGACTTAATTTCATTCTAAAGGCGTTGTTCGCCGTCGTCGTCAAGGCGCCCGTGGCAGCCTGGCGTTTCGTCATGTGCCCCGCAGAACCGGAAAAGGCAAAGGAGATGGCATCTTCGAGAGATGACCGCGGGCCACCGTTTGGGGGTTACTAACTTGCCAGATGCAATAGACGCGATCGGCGATATCCTCGCCCCGAGCCTCGATGTGGTCTTTTGTGGAATCAATCCTGCCGGGAATATGGCAAACGGCGGTCATTGCTTTTCCAGCGCCAGCAATCGGTTCTGGTCGGCGATTCATTTGGCCGGTTTCACGGATCGACAGCTCGCGCCCGAAGACGAGCGGGAGCTCCTCAAATTCGGCTACGGCTTGACGACCGCTGTGGGCCGGCCAACGAGGCGAGCCCATGAAGTTGGCGCCACGGAGATCCGAGCTGCTTGGCCAACTCTTAGCGCAAAGATCCTGCGCTATCGACCGCGCGTAATCGCGTTTCTTGGAAAGCGCGCTATCTCTGAGATCATGGACAAGCGGCACATTGATTGGGGCGAGCAGAGCACCCAACTCGCTGAAGCGAGGGTATGGGTGTTGCCGAACCCCAGCGGCCGTAATCGCAAATTCTCGCTTACTGATATGGTCGAATTGTATAGGGACCTTCGGCAGCAATTTCCGCCGCTAGGATCGTCCAACGCAACCGCCCCCTAGAAATTCAACGAGCGCCAGATAGCTGGCATAAGCGAGCGAATCTGGAAGCCACCTGCCAGCACATATCGGTGCAATTATTCAGGGAATCGGATAAGATGGAGTCAAATTCAGGGGAGGTTGGATGTCATCTGGCAATTTGGAGCTGAGGATCATTGCTGAACTCCTAGATTGGACCGAAAAGGAGGCGGAAGCTGGCTTCAAATGGATTCGCTTGATGTCGCGCTTCAAGTTCGATGCCTACTCGGATTTTGTCGCAGGTGCGCGGTTTACAGGCAGCCTCATCCAATGGCTACGGAACCTCGATCAGGAGGACCGCCGTCCGGCTTATGAGTTCATGCGCTCCCATCTGCAATATGTGAGCTCAGTTGAGATGCGGCGCCTGGTCGAAGCCTTTTATCCGAGGGTCATCGAGCCGGTGTTGGTGCATCGAGCGGCAAAGGCCACAGGTGTGAATCCATACGAAATCATGGCCAATCCCCAAGGATCGGAGGATTTCAATTGCTTGCTGCAAAGCACGCTGATCGTCGGCATGAGCGAAGGTGCACATCTTGATTCCCTGCGAAGGGCCAACATGGGCATCCTCACGCACGAACGGATGCTGCCGTCTGTCGAGATGGATAAGCAAAAATGGAAGGACGTGTTCGCAGATACTTTCAAGAACAAATTTCCCGAGGAATCAGCGTTCTCAAGCATTGTTCTCGTCGATGACTTTGTTGGTTCCGGCACAACCTTCTTCCGAGAAGATGAGAAAGCGGTGGATGGCTTCAAGGGCAAGCTCGTCAAACTCCTACGTGGTCTTCCGGACCAGGATGACGACTGGCGTCTCGCCGACGAAGTCGTCATCTATGTTCATCATTACATTGGTTCGCTCGATGCCAGGGATAACCTCTATAGGCTGAAGCCTGCGGCCGAGGGGCTATTGCAGAAGAAACTCGGGAACAAAGTTAGCATTGAGTTTTCCTTTGGATGGCTGCTGCCGAAAGAAATAAAGGTGGATGGGACTGAAACGGTCTTAAAGAGATTGGTGGAGAAATATTATTCGAAGGATATCGAGACCGATCACAACACTGCAGGTGGCGGCACCAGCAAGGACATCAAATGGGGTTACAAGGAATGTGGGCTGACATTGGTGCTTGAACACAATACGCCGAATAACTCATTGCCTCTAATCTGGGCATATTCCGATGGCGCCGGCGGAGGGCGGGCGATGCGTCCCTTGTTCCAGCGCCGACAGAGGCACGTATAGAGCATGTTCAATCCGTTTAAGAAGCGCGCCTCCGAATTCATGCAAGACGAGGCCGTGTTCCTCGCGACTGTTACGCCAGACCCTTTGCTCACTTTCATCAAACCGGTGGTGAGGCAAGGGGTGGCATTCGATCGGCTGGTCGCCATCCGCGGGACGCCTGGCAGTGGCAAGACCACGATTGCATCCCTATTTCGATTTGGCATCATTTCGGCGATCCTGAAAAGCTCGAAGATCGAAGCTTATGGCGAATTGAAGCAGGCTCTCGGAGATTGCGGCGCGGTGGAAAACGGTGCGCCGGCGATCGCGGCGTGCCGTATTCCAATGGAAGCCGAATATCGCGACTACTGGGAACTCCCTTACCCGCCGGAGATCAAGTCGAAGCTACTGTTTATGATGGTGCAGGCACGAGCCGTATTGCTCTGGCTGCGGGATATAGCGGCAGATGGACACGACATCTCGACCATCAATGTTCACCTCGCTGAGACGTCTCACGCGGCAGCAGTCGAAGCAGCCGCTGAAACGGCCTCGGGCCTTCGGAAACGCGCTGAAGAAGTGGAGCGGGAGATTTATCGGGCAACCGCAGCACTCGTCCCGCCGCCGATCGAGAGTCTCGGCGTTCTTCTTGAAGATCCCTACCGCCCGTTCGATATTTTGACTCATTTCTCGATTCTTCGCGCAGAGACAAGGATCAAGCTTAGGCCGCTCGTCATCCTCGACGACGCACATGCTTTGCAGAAGGAGCAGCTGGCGGCGTTGACCGATTGGTTGCGTCGCCGAGAGCTCAATATCGCGCGCTGGATCATGACCAGAATCGATGCGCTTGACGTTGACACTGCCTTGATGCCGCCCCGTGAGACCAATGACATGCCCGGAACCGACCGGGCGCGCGAAGTGACCGAAATCTGGCTTCAACAATCAGTGCGTCAGACCAGCAAGCGCGACTTCCGGACGATGGCAAGGAATATGTCGAAGCGTTACATCCGGAACATGCCATTGTTCCAGCGCCGGAACGTGATGGATCTCGAAAGCCTGCTCGAGACTGCGCCGCACAGCCTCACTCGGCAGCAACTTGACCAAATCGTCCGCGCGAACGAGAAGTTTGCTGAGGCAAACGGTGTCGGTGAAAAGGTGTATGCGGACGTATTGACTGACGTGCGGAACTACGCCGATGCGGCGGTATCGGACGATGTTGGGCCAGATATCCAGGCCCAGATGGCTAAGATTCTGCTCGCGCGCTTTGTCGGTCGCAAACAACGCGGCCTGTTTGATGAGTTTGAGGATGATGCGCCTGAAAAGGGACCAAAGGCAAGTTCTGCGGTAGCTCATGGCGCGCGCCTTCAGTTGATGCATGCATTCAACCGCCCCTTCTATTACGGCATTGACTCTGTGAGCGACGCAGCTGGCGAGAATGCGGAACAGTTTCTTCGCCTAGCGTCCGTCCTGGTCGATTTTTTGGAGCAACGCCTCATCAGCAATCAGACCGTTACGGCACTGGACGCGGCGAGGCAGCACCGCACACTACGTGAGACGGGAGCAAAGATCATCTCCGACTGGAATTTTCCTCAGCACGGCCTTGTGTATCGCCTTGTCGAGGAGATGGGCAAGACCTGTCGGGAGAAGAGTCTCATGGCAAATGCGCCGTTGGGAGCCGGGGCCATCGGCTTCGGCATTCCGCAGGAGGAGTATGAGAATATCCCCCGTAGTCATCCGAAGCTGGCGCAAGTCCTTCGATATGCGATTGCCTACAACGCATGCAGCGTCATGGTCAAAATGCCTGTAAAGAAGAAGCTCTGGAGCATCATCGAACTTGGCGGCGCCGTCCAACTCAAATATGGGCTGACGCTCCAGAAAGGTGGATTCATTGAGTCATCTGCGCATGAGCTGACTCGGTTCATCGAAATTCCAGAACGTGAACATGATCAAACCGTCGAGGGGGAGGGGCGTGATGACTGATGCGCAGGCGCGCTGGTTCTCTTGTCCTCGTCACTATGAGGCAGTGGAAATCGGAGGCTTTCTGAGGGCCTATCTTAAAGACACCAACAGAAAGTCGCTGCTCATTGCCGCTGCTGGCTTTGATCCCCGCTGCATGGAGTTCCCCACACTTTTCGGATCGGTCCTCGGAAGTGAGCAGCCGTGTCTCCTGATCCGGGAACGACGGCCGCAGGATGAACCGGCCTTATCGCGGGCGGCGGAAGCCAACATCGACAAGATCAAAACGCTGGTGACAGTTGACCTGAAAGATCTCAACATATTCGCCACCGACGGTCACGTCATCGCGGGAAAGAGCGCCGTAGAGTTGCTTCGGACCTTCGATTTCTCAGAGATCACAGACGTCTTTCTTGATGCCAGCTCGATGTCAATCGGCGCTTCCTTTCCGATTGCTGCCTTTCTGTGGGACTGGGCAAAGTCGGGCAAGTTCGAATTGCATCTTCTCGTTGCCTCAGCAAGAGATGGAGCTGCGCGTGTGGATACCGATTTTGCCGAACAGCCGACAATCCCACCTGGCTTTAGCGGCAATGGCGGATTGGTGAGCAGTAGCGGGAATGATAGTGCAACGCTCTGGTTGCCCGAGTTGGCGGCGGGATTGGAGGGGCCCCTGGCGCGCATTCATGCGTCGGTGAATCCAAAACAGACTTGCCCGATCCTTCCGTTTCCAACCGATCATCTGCTGGAAGCAGACGATCTCATGTTTGAGTATGCCGATCATTTCAGCTCGACGTGGGAGGTCGATGCGCGCGACATCGTTTATGCATCGGGGAGCGATCCGCACGACCTCTATCGATCGCTTTGCCGCGTGAATAGGGATCGGAAGGCGATCTTCGATGACAAATCGCAGCTCGTCATCTCACCGTTCGGCAGTAAGGCATTGGCGGTAGGCGCCCTGATGGCCGCAATGGACCAGATTATTCGTGTGTCGTATCTGGAGGCCGTTCGCTATTCCTGTTCCAATATTGCTGCACTTGGCAAAGAAGACCTCTATCAGTCACATTTTTGGCTATCAAATTGATATTGAACATAATTTTTTAATGAGCCGGAAGGAGAGGGAAATGCATTGCAGGAGAACAAAATAAGAACATATAATAGGCAATGCAGCGGCGCCGTCGGAAGGGCTTGGCATGTCCGTTTTCGGTGAAAAGCTGAACGAGCTCGAGCAAACGGCGAGGCTGGTCCTCGACATGGACCTCATTGCTTTGACGGAGGCCTTGCGCCGCGGCGCCGGTCGGCCGGCAATTGCCGTCGGATCCGGTGGCTCGGCGATTGCCGCGGAATTCTTAGCGCATTGCCGGAGCAGTCTGCAGCGGGCGCAGACGATGATTGAGACGCCGCTCGCCTTTGTCCTGGGCAGCGGCGACATTGCGGGCGCGCAGGTGTGGCTGTTCAGCGGCCGCGGCGAGAATTCCGACGTTATCGCGACACTGCAGAGTGCCCGCGATCGCAGAGCTGGGGAGATCATCGTCGTCACGACGAATTCGACCAGCAGGCTCGCGCTCGAAGGGGCGGAAGCGGCGAATACGACGATCATTTCCTTGCCGACTTGGTCAGAGAAGGACAGCTTCCTTGCAACGCATTCTTTGCTCGCGACGGCCATCGCATTGCTCCTGGCGAGTGCACAATCGGTGGACGGAGCGGCACTTGAGGTAGGTGAGGTGCGGAGTTGTGTCGAGCGCCTTCTTGACCATTCATACCGCGAGAGCTTGGCAGATCGCTTCAAAGGATTGAAAGCATCGGACACGATTGTGCTGCTGGCGGACCCTCGC
Source organism: Dongia sp. P2_B8 (assembly GCF_056404715.1). Taxonomy (NCBI): domain Bacteria; kingdom Pseudomonadati; phylum Pseudomonadota; class Alphaproteobacteria; order Rhodospirillales; family Dongiaceae; genus Dongia; species Dongia sp. P2_B8. Next base: position 529,405 of record NZ_JBFUDM010000001.1, read on the forward strand.
CTTGGCACGCTCGCAACTCTGATCGAAACGTCGGTCTGGGAAATCGCGCTTTGCGCGGTCCAGCGAACTGACTTCCGTAATTTCGCTCATGGCCGCCACGTTCTCCTCGCACAACGCCCGGACGACGTCTGGGTCTTCGCTATGACCGGCATCGAAACCAGAGAGGCGTGGAGCGATATCAAACAGCACTTTCCCGAAAGCCTTCGCGTCATCGAGTATGACTTTGGCAATTGTGGCCGGTTCGACGTGTTTGCAGGATTGCTTCAAGGATTGTGCCTCATTGAGGCTATGGGTTTCGCGCGAGGGATAGATCCCGGCCGGCCTGGCATTGGCCCGTTCGCGCGTGACATCTATGAGGCCAGCTCGCTGGAGCGATTGTCGCGGCGATTGAGCCGGCCCATGCGGCACAAGCTGCGGGCCGTGGCGACGTATGATTCTTCGCCCGCGAGGAGCGTGGATTTTGCGGCGGCACATGCATCATTCAAGGCGAAACTGGACCAAGCCGCTTTTTCGGGCCTGGTTCTGGATTACGATGGCACGATCATTACTGATCAGGAAAGGGAAAGCCCGCCGCGACAGGAAATCCTCGATGAGCTGGAAAGGCTGATCGAAGGCGGTATCGCGATCGCGCTTGCGACCGGCCGCGGTGGTTCCGTCGGCCAAACGCTCCGGAAATGCGTCAAGCCGACTCACCAGGAGCGCTTCCTGATCGGCTATTACAACGGTGCCTATCTGAGGTCGCTCGATGTCGATATCGAGGTCGATAAGCCTGCCCGCGCCAATGAAATTGGCGAGGTCATCGCGTGGCTCCATGAGCACGCAGCGCTGTTTGACGGCGGCGTTCCCAAGAAAGTCGACGACAGCACCGTCCAAATTTCTCTGAAGCTCTCGCAGCTTTTCAACCCTGGCAGTTTCCCACCGTTGTTTCGAGCCAGATTCGGTGACGAAAGCGGTGTGAAGGTCGTTCGCTCTGGACACTCGTTCGATATCACGCTTGCCAGCACCTGCAAGACAAACGTGATCAGGGCCATGTGCGATCAGATTGGCGAAGCCGACGCTGCGATTCTATCTGTAGGAGATAGGGGGGAACTAGGCGGCAACGATCACGTTCTCCTTGGGAGTGAATATGGAATTAGCGTTGAGCATGTGTGCGACCGGCCGGAGGTCTGCTGGTCGATTTTCGGAGAACACCGGATTGGGCCGGAAGCGCTGTTACAGATTTTGCGTTGCTTGGTGCCGGAGGCCGGCAAAGCGAGACTGATCCTTGCCGAGGATTGATTGCGGGCCACCCCTGAACGGGGTATGCCAGACGAGGAATTGGGAGAGTGAGATGAACCAGAGGGCTGTCGACGTCGCGGGCACAGGATTTACCGTCCTCGACCGCATCTATGCCGGCGATCAGCCGCGTATGGAGGCGCTTGGCGGGTCCTGCGGCAATGTCCTCATCTCACTCGCGATGCTTGAGCACAAGGTGGCGCCACTCCTTGCGCTGGGTGAAGACGAAGCGGGCGAAACGCTCGTCAATGAATTCAGGCAAGCCGGTGCGGACATCAGCTACATTTATCGGAGCAACCATCTCCGATCTCCGATCCTCGCTCAGGTCCTCGACATGGATTCAGGACAGCACAGCTTCAGTTTCATCTGTCCGGAGACGTCCGAGCATTTGCCGAAATATGCGCCGATCGATAAGGCGCAGGTGCGTCAGGCCGATACGCTTCTTCATGGGTGCTCTATCTTCTACTCAGACAGGTTGACGGACTCCATTCTGGAAGCGATGGAGAAGGCCGAGGCAGGCGGTGCGTTCATTTATTTCGAGCCCTCCGAGATTGACGACGCAGATCTTTTTGCGCGCGCGTTGAAGCTCACCTCGATCTTGAAGGTCTCGGCAGATCGGATCGGGAAAGAGCTGCAGCATTTCGAGCTGCGCGAGGGCGGCGTGACGATTGTTACCCATGGCAGTGCCGGTCTTGAACTGTGGCAGGACACATCGCGGAGATGGTGTGATGCCATTCCGGCGCCAATCGTCAGGGATACCTGTGGTTCTGGCGATATGGTCAGCGTCGGCGTGATCGACTGGCTACTCGGGTCTGAGGCGCGGCCACGCCTCGAATTCTCGATCGACGATCTTTACCCAGGCGTCATCGCCGGTCAGCGCCTGGCGACGGCGAATTGCGCCTTTGCAGGGGCTCGTGGGCTTTTCAGCCGACGTGGCGTCGGCTTTGCGAGAGAAGTGCTGGCCAGTGCCGTCGCGCTCGCGCAACTGGATCTATTCGAAGATATCCGTGGTTATCTCCGGGCGTAACAAGCGGATATCCCGGACGATCTATTCCGCAGCCTGAAGGCGCAGCCTCTGGGTCTTCCTGGGCCTAGACGTCACGGCTTCGCTGCGAAGCTCGTCGCGGAGCTCCATCAGCATTACCCCAAGCATGTTCTGCCCGACTCCATTGACCTCGCCCCAGAGGCGGTTGACGGGATTGTCCGTCGTCGCGGTCTCGATCAGCTTGGCCTCGCCTGTCGAGAGGAGTAGGCGCTGAAGATCGTCGTGCTGGGTGAACTTGGCACGGAGCACGCGGCGCATTCGGTCGAACTTGCTCGTCGACCAGCCAGGTGCGATATCCCAGTAATAAAGGCCGTGAGCCGCCATTGCCAAGAGCGAGGGCGAGGGCGCTGCCATCAGCCATTCCACGACCTGGGGCTTTCGCGCCTTACCGGCCTGATAAGCATGCTCTGACGTCATGTAGGTCCGACCTTCAAACTCGATCTCACGTCGAAAGAGATTGCTGAAAGCCCCATGAGGTTTCTCGCTAGCCCGGTAGAACCGAATTTCCTTCGCAGCCGGCATCGAAAATGCTCCTTGCAGATTTGCATGAAATTATATATGCAGATTTGCATGAAGAATCAACAAAAAAAGCTCGCACATTTGAAGGCCGAACTGCCGAAAGCGGTGCGGAAAGCCGGCAAATCCTATGCAGAAATCGGTCGCATCGCCGGTGTCCACGGCAGCCACGTGAGCCGCATCTGCAACGGCGAATTCGAGACCCTCAGTCAGAATGTCGTGCAAGTTTGCAAGGTGCTCGGCCTACCGGTGGCGGAGGTTGCCCTTTCAGGCGACGAAGCCCTCGAGCGGCAATTGCAGGCGGCGGTTCTCAATGTTTGGGACGGATCGCAAGACGGAGCTAAGCGGATTACGAGGCTCTTGCGGAATGTCTCGGAGTTGCAAGCCGCCTCTCCACCGAGCAATCGGCGCACTAAGTCCGAAACGTCCGCCGGAAGAAAAAAGGTCCGGTGACGTTATGGCGAGCGGCGACACATCGATCAGGAAGTTGCCGCAGTTCCAGTTTGATATCTATGCGCTATCCCTCCCGCGCGGCCATGCTTTTGGCGACGATATGCCGATCGGTGCCTGGGGCACCGGAGATGACCGGGCGTGTGGGGTTCTTACCAAGAATAGTTGGAACGGCACCTACGGCTATCTCGTCATGCGACGTCGGATCGATCAGGTCTGGACTGCAACGGCTGAGAAGTCCGGATATACGGCGGCCACTACTGCGCGGAGGCGCATGAGAATGGCAATGAAGGCCGGGGCGGCGCCCGAACCGTTGCCACCTGGTGTGGCCAGGCGAGCCAGCCTGGCTGACACGGGCAAACGCAAACTCAGCGCGACGTTCGAGGTTCTGAAGCGGCCCGTTCACCATATGGCCGCTTGGACACTCAATCAGCTCTATCTGGCGTTGCCGCGGCCGGACGACAACTGGGTGAGTGACTGTCAGACGAGGAACTTCCATACGAGAATGTGGGAAGCCCAGCTTCTTGCCTCACTGCGTGAACAGGGGCTGTTGGTGACCCAGCCACATGAATCACCCGATTTCCGGATTGAGACCAGGGAAGGGGAGGAAGCTTGGATTGAAGCCGTGACGGCCAATCCGACAATTCCTTATGAGCATGTCAACGCACCTGTCAAACCGATGCCGACGAAGCGGGACGATCGCTTCTTCGGCCGAGCGGCGGTGCGTTTTGCTAAGACTATCGGTAACAAGTTGGACCGGCGTTACGACGAACTCCTCCATGTCAAAGGAAAGGTCTTTGTAATCGCGATTGCGGATTTCCAAGAGGCCGGGTCGATGTTGTGGAGTCGAGAGAGCCTCATTGGCTATCTCTATGGAAAAGGCGCCAAGACAAAAATCATCGACGGCAAGCGTCAAGCTGTTCCATACGCAGCCGCGCGACTGAAAGGGAGAACGAAATTTGCGGCCGGCTTGTTTGCCAATCCAGGTAACAGCGGACTTTCCGCCGTCATCTTCACGAACGCCTGTTCGATTGCAAAACTCTATCGGGTGCCCATTTCAGCTGCCGGCACATCGGGAAAATACAGATACATGCGCATAGGGGAGATTTGGGACAGGACACCAGGAGCTTTGAAAGGAATTCCCTTCTGTCTGGACATTACAAGCGAGGAGTATCGAGATCTGTGGCCGTGTAAATTTGAACCATGGACGGCCGAACTCGAGGTCTTTCACAATCCGTTCGCTACGCATCCATTGTCTCGCAATCTAGTGCCTGAAGCGACGCATTGGTTCGAAATAGAGGGAGAAATATCATGCGCAAGCTATTACGAGACATCGATCCTCCGCTCGCGGACGGTCGTCATTCCAGCTGATCGACCTGCGCTGAAATTGTCTGATGTCTTGACGACGCCTCGACGGCGATCCCGAGAGAAGATATGAGCGCGATCAAGCTCGCGATGGTCGGATTTATCGATTTGCTCGGTTTCTCGGAGCGCGTGCAATCCTTGAAGACGCGCGCCGACGTGTTCGCGTTGGATCAGGATCTAATGCGCGTTCAGCGATGGTTCGGACACAAACCCACCGACCCGGTCGATCGGGCCTCACATCGCATCGTTTCAAAGAAGGTTTCCGCCTTTTCGGACTGCATCGTCCTATCGGTTCCAACCGACTCCGCTCTCTCGGACTATGAGGGTGATTTGGATATTTTCCTGAACGAGCTGCATTCGATGGCGCTAGGCCAGGGAGAAGCCGCAGTGAATGGAATCTTTCTTCGAGGTGGGGTCGATCTTGGTATTTGGTATCGCCGTAAGGATCGATTGATCAGTCCCGCGCTGATCAACGCCTATCATCTCGAGCAAGATGCGTCAGCGCCAATCATCACCTTGTCAGGTGAGTTCGTCCGACACATGAAAAACCACCCGCAGCGAAGATCCTACTTCGAAAAGCCCGACCCCGTAGATCGTCTCATTGGACGGTCCACGCGCCTCCCAAATGGCAAATCGCCTGATGATCGACTACCTGTCAAACTGTCTTTATGAGTGCGAATCCAATGGTCTCTCTTCTCGGGAGTGGGCGGTCTATCACAAGCAAGCGATTGTCACGGCCTTCGCTTCGGCACCCACACCCCACATTCGCGCCAAGTATGCTTGGCTCGGCCGATATCATGATCGCAGCATCGTGCGGTTTTTCAGAAGACCGGCTCAACGCTTGTTTATCGGCCGGTTGCGGTAAGATTATTCGCTATGCTGTGATTGGTTCGTCATCCTGATAGACGGCAGTCTGAAAATCGAACGCCAGCGCGTCCAGAGAATCGGTATAAGTCCGAGAATCCGTGACGGGCGGAAAAATGAACCTGATCCTCTCCAGGAATGACCGGAGTGCAGGTGGTGCATCCCGGTTCGTTACGTAGAAGGCCTGTGACGCGACAACGGCTAAAATCGCCAGGGCAGCCTCAAGGCATCGGCCGGCTTCTTCCTGAGCCATCCAAGCCATGCCGGTCATGGGCGCAACATCATTCTGGCCAAATCCGCCGGCTTCGCTCCCGGGAAGGAACGTTCGTTGGGCGCATCTCTTGGCTTGCTCGGCATAGCCTACTTGCACAAAGCCAAGGACGCTGACGTAAACCCCATCCGGCCCGGAGAGTTGATCGGGGAGGAGGGAATAGCGTCCGTCGAGGAGCTTGGTCGTTTGGCGCTCCGCTAAGGCACAAAGATCGGCACAGGCCGCGGCGAGGTTGTCCAGCGCCGGATATGCCCGGGCGTTGTGATAGCCGCCATTGCTATAGACCTTGCCGTATGGATGGCGAGGGTCAACTCGATTGGGATCAGGGCGGAGAAAAACGGGATTATCGGTCACGGCGGCCAGGGAGTTCGATGCTGTTTTCTCGGCTTCTGCAATCACGTGGCGGAAATGCCCTATGACGCGCGGAAGGATCCGATAGCTAACGGGCGCTTGATATGGACGACGGTCCGGTTCGCCGCCCTGCAATAGTTTGCGCAGTTGCTGTAAAGCAGCCGCTTCATGGCGATCTCTCCAAAGCGTCTCGAACTCCTCCGCATAGGCTTCCAAGGGGGCCTTGATAGCCTCCGTCGAGAGAGCGAAAACAGCCTCTGCCAGTTCAAGGCGCCGCCGCATCGCAAGGGTCGCATCGGCGATGAGCGCGCTTGCAGCAGGCGAGCCGTTTATCAGGGAGAGGGAATCCTTTTCCGCGAGCGGAAACTCTTCAGCAATCTTGACGAACAGAGGCCCCGTCCAGAGCACCTCGCCAGCGCCGGCCTGACCATCGATCGCGACTAATGGGAGTTTGCTCTCATCCAGTAGACTGGCCACTTTCACCGCGAGGTCCGGCGACAACGCCGCGTGTCCTTCAATAAAGTTCGCGAGCCGCGCTAGCACGATCCCACGTGCCACTCGGTCCGGCGCCTTTCGACCAAAGGCAGTGACCGTTTCTCGCGGCGGTTTGCGGGCGTGCTTCAACCTTGCTTCACCGGTAAGGCGTTGGTTGGCGAACTGCCCATACCCGCTCGTTACGCCGTAAATCGTGACAGAGGGGTCGTTGTTGATGAGGTTGAGAAAAGCTTCTCGACTTTCAGTCATCGCTCGCTTCGCGGTTTCGCCCAGTCGCACGCTTGACCCGCGCCATGCCACGCGATGGAAGAGATCAAGAGTGAGGTCCGTTCGAAAGTTGATTTCGATCTGCATGTCTTTCTCACTGTTATGCTTGGCAATGTGCCGTTTCAAAAGAGTTCACGCTCGATCTCGCCTCGATATGCCGCTCTGGCTTCGGATGACCGAGCGGGGTTGCGAGCACATCATCGGTGAGGGAGTGGAGGAAATTCGCGATTGCATGCTGCAAACCGATGAGATGTGGCTCTTCCCAATTCGAGACGGACCCGTTCCGCGCCAAGTCGGCATCGAGGACGAAGTGCGACTGAACGATGTGTCGGGCGGCCAGGGATTGCAAAACTGGTCGGAGCCCATAATCGAGGGCGAGGACATGAGCGAGGCTCCCGCCCGAGCCGATAGGCATGATCACTTTACCGGCGAAGGCGAATTGCGGAAGGATGTCCAATGAAGATTTGAGAAGGCCGCTGAAGGACGCCTTGTAGATGGGTGTGGCGATGACGATGCCGTGCGCTTGTGCCACCTTATCAATGAAATCCGTGATGGACGGTTCCGAGGTGTCTGCCGCAAGCAAGGCCTGGGGATCGAGATCCCGCACCATCACGTGCTCCGCCTCGATGCCGACCAGCTCCATTCGGCGAAGAATGGCATCAGCCAAATGGGCCGTCTTTGACGTTCGCGACGGGCTTCCTGAAATTGCCAACACTTTCAAAGCACTCATTGCTTGTCTCCCAATTGAGGATCTTGCTGGCGCAGTTATTGGCGGTCGGCCAAACCACTTGTGGCGAAAATATTCACTGGGCGGCGCAGTCCGAGGCGATCCCGAAGGGTGCCCGGCTGATACACTTTCCTGAACAGGCCGCGTTCTTGCAGGATCGGCACGACCAATCGCATGAAATTCTCCCAGTCCTCGGGTAGAAGCTGGAACATGAGATTGAAACCATCTGCGGCACCGGAGACGAACCAGGCTTCTAGTTCATCAGCGATGTCCTTGGCGGTGCCGGTGAGGAGAGGGACGGATCCCGTGGCGCTGACCTTTCGCGCCAGCTGCTTAATCGAAAGCCCCTTGTTTGTGTCATCGCCGATGAGCTTCAGCCAGGTATGCCAGCCATTGAAGTTGGCAGCCTTCGGGAGCTCAGGGATCGGTCCGTCGATCGGAAATGTCGAGAGATCCACGCCGGCCCAGGTCGAAAGCAGATCGACCGCCATGGCATCGACCAGGAACGATTCGAGATAAGCCTGCTTTTCTTCCGCTTCCGACCGCGACGCCGCAACAATGGGCACAATACCCGGCACCAGCTTGAAACCGTCCGGATCGCGGCCGAATTTGGCCAGACGCGCGTTCATCTCAGCGCGGTAAGCGAGCCCTTCTTCGATGTTCTTGAGGATCGCGAAATGCACCTCCGCATGGGCGGCGGCAAGGTTCTTTCCCGCCTCGGAAGAGCCGGCTTGGACGATGACGGGATGACCTTGGGGCGGCCGTGGGACGTTGAGTGGTCCTCGAACCTTGAAATGAGGGCCTTTGTGATTGATGAAATGCACCTTTTCCCGGCGGGCGAAGATGCCCGTCTCCTTGTCGACGATGACGGCGTCATCTTCCCAACTGTCCCAGAGAGCTTTCGCCACCTCCAGATATTCCGCGGCGCGTTGATAGCGTTGCCCGTGATCGACGTTTCCATCGAGGCCGAAGTTGACCGCTTCCTCCTCAAGCCCCGAGGTGACGACATTCCAGGCGATGCGCCCGCCGCTCAGATGGTCGATTGAGGCAAAGATGCGGGCGGTGTTGAAGGGTTCCGTGTAGGACGTTGAGCCGGTCACCATGAAGCCGATGTCCTTGGTGACGGCCGAAAGGGCCGAGACCAGGGAAAGTGGTTCCAGGCGGGGATTGGAGAAGTGGGCGACACCGCTTCCAAGGCCATTCCAGATACCGAGATGATCGGCAATGAAAACGGCGTCGATCTTTGCCCGCTCGGCGATCTCCGCGAGGCGGCGGTAATAGTCGAAATCCAGATAATCCTTCCCTGGTGCCCGGGGATGCCGCCAGGACACCCGGTAGTCCCCTTGCGGGTTAAAGAAGAAGGCCGCCAAGATCATCTGCCCACGTGACACCGTGCTCTCCGCTTCCATTGGCTGCTTCAGCCGACATGTCGACGCTAGCGGAAGATTTCTCTTTCCAAAACGAAGTAATTCCGCAAAATCGGAAAGATAAACTTATGCATAGGAGGGCCCATGTCGGTTCTGCCTTCGCTTCGTGGCCTACAGGCATTTGAGACAGCAGCCCGAACCGGGAGCTTCGTTGCGGCTGCTGAGGAGCTTTCGATTACTGCGGCGGCTGTCAGCCAGCTCATTCGAGGTCTCGAAGAGCAGGTTGGGCGAAAGCTCTTCCACCGAGTTCACCGGCGCGTCGAACTGACAGAAGCCGGCATCGAAATCTTCCCCAGGTTGACGCAAGCGTTCGGCGAGGTGCGGTCGGTCTCGCGGGAACTGGCGTCACAAGATCCCGTCGCCACCCTTGTAGTGTCCGTCGCTCCATCGGCAGCGATCGGCTGGCTTTCCTCGAAGCTACCAAGGTTCGTTCGGGAATATGGCTGGGTCGATATTTTCCTCCGCGCCGAGGAGGACCCGGTCGCCTTCGATAAGGACTCCATTGATCTCCGGCTGTCCTATGGGGCGCTGAACTATGGAAGCGAAGCTATCAGCGTCGGGAACGACGCCGTCTATCCCGTATGCTCACCCGGTTATCTTTTGGAGCATGGCCCAATCGATACGCCAGAGAAGCTCTTGTCGCAGCACCTGGTCCATACGGATTGGGGGCCATCGAACGCGCCATTTCCGTCCTGGCTCAGCTGGTTCGAAGCGATGGGGATTGCCGCTCGTCCACAAGTGCGGCGGGGAGTGACGGCAAATTCATCGATGGCTGCTCTCGACCTCGCTCGAGGCGGCCTCGGGATCGCACTAGCGCAGGGTCTCTATTGCTCGACCGATGTGGAGAAGGGGTCCTTGATCGTGGTCGGCATGCCCTTGAGGCTGCCAAGCTCATATCACATCACAATTCCCCAACGCAGTCGGCACCGGGCGGTCGTCGGGGCCTTCAATGCATGGTTTCTCGAAGAGTGTCGGGCATGCACCGAGTCCTCAATTCTTCATCAAGCTGGAGAGGCTTTCTCTCGATCGTGACTCGTGGTCAAGTTAGCATCGGCGCTTTGACCTGAGCCGCTTAACTTACCCATTCGGAAGTAGAATCCGTTGCGCACTCGATCTCAGTCGCGGGGCAAAAGGGCGGGAAGCGGAGTCCTCAGCTTGCGTAGGGGGCCCAGCTCGTTATTTGTTCGGATCGCTGATGGCGGCGCAGATAGCTGGCGGTATCGCCACGCACGTGGTGTGGCTGGACTGTGTTGTAGTCCTCAAACCAGGCCAGCAGGGCCCGCCAGGGTTGAGTAGGCGAAGTGACTAGCACCTCGTTCAGAATCAAAGCATGGCAACAGATACTGCAAGAAATGCCAACGCTACGCCGAGGTAGAGCGAAACCGCGCGCAGTCCCGCGGAGACACAAAGAACGAGAGCTGACAACATCAGCAACCCGCTCGAGAGTGTCACAAGACGCGGTGCAAGATTGTTGGGGTCTATGGATGTTGTCAATGCTGCCGTGAAGAAGCCGACCCCTGTTACGGTCAGAAGCATAACAAGCCATATCGCGGGAATAGATAATTTCCTCGTCATTTTGTCCTCCTATCAGTTCCCAGATAGAATCGACAAGAACGACGCGCAACCGCTCTCTAAGAGAATTTTAAGAAGGCGGCCCAGGAGTCGGTTACTCCTAAGTAGGCAATGAGAGCGAGAGCCATTGCCCAGACAAAGGCAGGAAAGCCAACAAAATTGCTTGTGACAAGTTGCGCTTGGAGGGCTAGGTCTGAATTATGGACTGCCGCGTTCTTTAGAATAGCCATCAGATGAAGACTACGGCCAGCCGCGATCATGCTCAGGATTAGTAGTGCAAGGGTGCCAGTGCCAAAGCTAGAAAATGAGATGATCGTGTCGAGGGGGGTGGCGCGCCAAAACGCGACAACAGCCTCCCACTTATTTGGGCGTTCTCGGAGATAGGTTGCGAACTGAGTCCATTCGCCCGGCAGACTCTTGTGTAGTCCGGCTATATACCGTGCTATCGCACTTAAGATGAGCGTCGTGCCTAGATGTAGAATCCAGGAGGCTGATCGTCCGTAGCCGCGGTAGATTGCAACGCAAGTTAGAAGTATAGCGATCCCGCAAGCCGCAGAAACGATGCACAGGCACGCCAGGATGATGTCACTCCCATAGAGTAGGTATCCTAAAGCGACGAAAAAGACACCGATCCCCAGCGCTGAGAGTATTACAAACTCATCCGCTGGTTGGGCTCTCTGAGGTTTGTGTTTCGTCGAAAGAGTTACAAGGATATGCAGCTCTTCGCGAGAAAGTTGGTTCGGCTTTGGAGGGGATGCCAGAAGAAGTGCAATAACAGGGGCGAAAAAGAATGTGTGGACCAATGGGTCGTAAATGAAAGCGTGGAGCGAACTCATGGCGGCCGTTTCTTCTAATGATAAGGCACCAATTCCTAGTTTCAGAATGTTTATTTTTCATTAATGACTGGTCGTGTGACTGCGAATCGTGATGCAGGACATGGGGGCCACGTATGTTGAGTTGCACGACACGAAGTTTTGTTCTCGACCGAAGATACTCGACTTCACACGGCGAAGCTTTCGCGGCAGATCCGTCAGCTCGTTAAGGGTGCGCATGTGCTGGCCGCGTCAGCGGTTGTTGCATACTTGGCAGCAGCGACTCTGGCGGGGCTAACCTCGCTGGGAGCTTCGAAGGCGGTGACTGAAGTGCAACTCGAAAGTCCCGTAGAGGTTACCTCTCAAGAACTCACTGCTTTGCGCTTGCTGGTCGATCGTCTGGGCAACAACATGCTCGCACTATCTCAGAAGGCAAATGCGGCGGATTCGGCCGCTTTAGCTTTGGAGCAATATTATAAACTGGATGACCGCCTTGTAGCGATCGAGAAGCGCCTCACGGAACTGCCGAAATCGAAATCGAAGAAATGATGAAGTGCTGACCAATTGCGATCGATTTGGGGACGAAGCGGCAGGAGGGTCGAGGCGTTGCGTGAAAAGAGACCTACGCCAACCCGCCACAAATGGAGAATCAAATTTCATTATTCCGGCGCCTTCAAACAAAGTGAAAGGGCCGAAAAAATTGGAAACCTTGCGAATGGGCATCGCGCGCGAAATCTCCCAACCCACGAGCCAGTCGCCGTCGGTTCGATCGCCGTCGATTTCAAGAATCACCGCGCGTGTGCAAAGCCTCAATCGTCACATCTCCCGGCGCTAGGCCGAATTGCGCCAGATACTTGGCCCGGGCCATAGCTTCATGGCCTGTGAACGCGCCAACTGGGTCCCAGAAAGATCCGTGGGCGGAACGATCCTCGTCGATGGCCTCTGTTTTGACGGGAGTCGTCTTCATTTCTTTGATACCAAGGCGCCGCGCCAGGACCGCGAAAGCCGTCATTTGGCGACCGTTGGTGCCGATGGTAACCAGGCTCTCTTCGGCACCCTCACCCCATCCGAAGATGGCGAGGCGCGTGCCGGTATCGACCGTTTCGATGAACCAGCCTGTATCCGAGCTGTCAGAACCCCGTCGCACCTTGAGGTGCAATGCGGTCTCGATGAGCGGAAGAGGCTCAGTGAAGGGCGCCGCGTCTGCCTTCCGATCTCGCTCATAGCGCGCGATGACGCTGTGAAGGACATCGGTCAGGCCGTCCTTCCAGATGGTGCGAACAGCACTCGAGGCGGGTCGGGGTTGCCGTGGATGTTCCGAAGACGCGTTGCCGCTGAGAAAGCTTCGGGTCTTCTGTTTCTCGGAATTGAATAACATTTTATAGTTTCTCCTTTTGGTTCAGAGAAACCTATGGGGAGCTCGTTAACAAATTGTATACGGGAGCTACCCTTCGTGATGCTTGGCGAGGGCGGCTAACAGAGATACCGCAAGATCGAGTGACCGGTCGTCGAGCTTTCGAGCGATTCCTAGCATCGACTGAATTTTGGGTGCTGTTGGATCGTTTGCTCCAATGCCCATCGCCACGACATCGATCACCGTGAGACCGGTGGCCCCCGCCACCTTCTCGAGTGTCGAGATCGTCGGCTCAACCGAACCCTTCTCAAGAACAGCTACGGCCTGGCGGGTGAGGCCACTCAGCTTGGCAAACTGACTGGGATTCAAACCACGGCCTTCGCGCAGGATCTGAATGGCTGCACCGAGCCTCTTCGCGTTGAACTGCGACGGACCAATACGCTTCGAAAGAGGCTTCGTCGCTCGTCCGGCCATCACTGAGTCAGTATTTCGAGTTCAATGAGTCACTAATGGGTCCAAAATCGCACTTATTTCAGTCTGAACAGTGTGAACAACACATGCTTACGGCTGCACCCGCGGGATGCGGCGCAGCATCCGGTAGTAGAGCGGCTTGTTGTCGGGGGTTGTCAGCACCATCAGCATGTCGCCGGGCACGGCCTGCATGCCGAGCATCAGGCCGGCATTGGTCACGCTATAGACCCGCCAGGTCTGCGTTCCCTGGGCCGACCAGCCGGTGACGGCAACCGGTGTGATCGACATGGCGCCACCGGCCATGCGGTAAGTATCGTACATCGGCGAGGCTGCCCAGGCGTCGGCCAGGATCTGGTCATTGACCGGCACCTTGGGCGGGTCTGCACGCGTGACGACGCCGATCCTGCCGGTGCCGGTCGCATCCATCGGGCTGATGATGAACCATTGCCAGGGGTTGCTGAAGGGCGAGGTCGGCCGGCTCGGCTGGATGAAGCTGGGCGGCAGCTGCACCAGCTGCCAGGACCCGATAAGCTCGTTCGGCTGGGCGACGTTCATCATGGCCGGGGCCTGGGGAACGCTGGAGACGACGGCCGGCGCCACTGGCTGGACGGGCTGGCTGGCACCGCCAGTCCAGGCCTCGCAGCCCGCAAGAAGGGTGGCGCCCATCAGCGCAGTGATGAGCAGGCCGCGTACATTCATGGTCAATCTCCCCCGATCGCAGCCCGCCAATCGGGCCCGGTCTCTTTTTGCAGTTTAGCGGCCCAAATCAAGCCTGAGAAGCCCGGCATGAGAAGCCCAACCTAGAAGAACCGGGCGGTCGATCCCTGTCTATACAAGCTGCTGGCATTTGCCAATTTGGCCTGGACTGGTCTAGGCCATGGGCTTGGTGAAGTCCCGGTTTCCTCACTCCTGCCCCCTGCGAGCGTATCCATGCCCCGATTTGCCGCCCATCTGGCCCGTCCGGCCATCACGGGGCCCGCCCGAGACTCAACGCTGGCGGCGGTCGCAGCGGCCGGATTCCGCGGCGTGGCGCTGGAAATCCCCCACGGCCCAGATCTGGCGATGCTGAAGCAGGCGCTGGATAAAAGGAGCCTTGGGGTTGTGTTGATCGAGGGCGACAGATCCGGACTCGCCGCCCGCCCGGGCCACGAGGCCGAATTCCGCAACGGGCTTGCCATGGCCATCGACCATGCACGCCGCTTTGCATGCGACCGGGTGAGCTGCAGGGCTGACGAGGGCTTGTCAGCGACGCTGGTCGCCAATCTCGGCTATGCGGGGACGATGCTGGCAGCAGCCGGTCTCCGCCTGCTGGTGGAGATGGCCGCCGCTCCTTTCGAGGCTTTGTGCGCTGCCGTCGGCAATCCCAATCTGCGGCTGCTGGCATATGCGGGGGACCTGAAGGAATCCCCGGAAGATTTGGAACGCCTCCTGCCGCTGATCGGGCATATTCGGACGATGGAGGGTCCCGACAGCGCCGAGTCCGCCGCGTTTTTTGCCAATCTCGATTTGCTGAATTATGCCGCCTGGGTTGGATGCGACGTTCCTGCGATAGATTTATCTTAATGGAAACAATCGCTTATGGAGGAGGCGGTCTGGCGACTGCCAGATCGTGACCCGGTTCACAGCGGGTGCGGGATGGCCCCCTACATCATTCACATCATGCCGCTTGAGGCTTTGTGGCAACCTACCTAGCCTGCAAAGTCGAGCTTTCCGAAGGCGGCGGCCCGCGCAAGGAGATGAAGATGGCTTTCACAAGACGTGATTTTCTGCAGACCATGCCGGTGGCGGCGATTGCCGGCTCGGTCCTTTACGGCCTCGCCCGATCAAACCCCGCCTGGGCGCAAGACGCTCTCGCGGGGCATGTCTCGCGCTCGGCTGGCGCAGTTGCAGTCTTGCGCAGCGGCGCCGAGACCGCTGCTGGCGTCGGTGGCGAGATTTTCGTGACCGATACCATCCGCACGGGTGCCGACGGCAAGGCGGAAGTCACTTTCACCGACGGGTCTGTCTTGACCGTGGGACCGGACAGTGAGGTAGCCGTGTCCTTCTTTGCGCCGGAGGCCAGTGAATCGGTGGCACTTCTTGATCTTATCTCCGGCATCGCCCGGATGACCGTCAACAAGGCGACAGCCTGGGGCCGGTTCGAGGTCCGCACGACGACGGCGGTTGCGTCGGTGCGTGGCACCGAATATCTGGTCGAAGCGTTGCCGGATAAAAGCTCAGTCTTCGTGGCCGAAGGCCGTGTCGCGGTCTCCAGCCGAATGGGTGCCGGCACCATCATCCTGCGCCAGGGCCAAGGCGTCGATGTCACCAAGGAATATGTCGAACTGGTCGCGAGGACCTGGGGTGCCAAACGACGTGATGCGGCGATGGCGCGGGTGACGTTCCCTTAAGCCGGCGCAAAACATCCAATGGCCGCCCCGGGGGAGGGCAGAAAGAAAGCGAAGCGGGGCTGGTTAAGCGCCGTTTTCGCGCTTGTGCTCGGTTTGGGCATCGCGGTTCTGCACATATCCGCCGACCCTCGACTTGAAGCGATCGAACAGGGTTTGACGCTGGATTGGCGGTTCAGATTGCGGGGGCCGCAGCCGCCTCCCAACGACATTGCCATCATTGCTATCGACGACCGCTCTCTTGCAAAACTGGGGCAATGGCCATTCCCACGTGCCACGTTGGCTGAGATTATTGATCGGCTGAATGATGCTGGCGCCAAGACAATTGGCTTGGATATCATTCTGTCCGAGCATGAACCGGATGCCGGCGGGGCTGGCGACCGTGCTTTGGTGCGGGCACTTAAGCGCCGCAGCCAGGCCGTACTTGCAATGGCGATGCTGTTTAATAATGGTTCGCCGGTGGGAGCTCCGGCGAACAATGCAGATAGAATCGGGCTTCCGGCGTTCAAAGGCGCCACGTCGCGGGCCTTCAAGGACACTACGTCCTTGGCTGCAGACGGAATGCTACGGCCACTGCCCGAATTTGAAGCGGTGGCAGCTGTCGGCCACGTCAATCAGCAGTCTGACGACGCGGGGCAAACACGTGCGCAGTACCCAGTCATCGCATATGGCGATCTCTTCATTCCGTCGTTTTCGTTTATGGTGGCTGCTCTCCAACTGGATCTATCGAAGGGATCACTCGCTATCGATAAGAATGGCGATCTCATTCTCGGATCGCGCAAAGTATACTTGGATCATAGATACGGCCTGACGCTCAATTATCTTGGCCCCACAGGTACTTTCCGAACTTACTCGCTGCTTGATCTACTGGAAGATCGTATCCCGCATCCACTTTTGAAGGATCGGGTCGTCCTGGTTGGTGGCTCGGCGACGTCACTGGGTGACGCATTCATAACGCCCTACCAGCTGAATCTCCCTGGCGTCGAAGTGTTGGCGACGGGCATTGCGAATCTTCTTCATGATGACGGCATCATTCGGACGCCGGAGCAACGGTTCTTTGAAGCACTCCTCATTCCAATCCTGGCCATGTTCGCCTGGTATCTTGGCTTGAAGAGCCGTGGACCTCGTTGGGGTATCGGGTTCAATTTTCTCCTGCTGATGAGCTGGCTGGCGGTATGCCAGATCATGTTTGTGGTCGACCATCGCTGGGTTGCCATGGCAGGCCCCAGCCTCGCCATCGTTGGCGGCGCCATCCTGGGCACCATCGCGCGCATGGTTTATGAGCGCCGTCTGCGCAGCGAAGTGGAGCGGCAGCGCGGCAATCTCGCGCGCTATGTGCCGCCGACCATGGTCGACACGCTGGCCGATCGCACGACGCCGGTGTTTGACGAACGGGAGCAGATGGCGGCGGTCCTCTTCGTCGATCTCCAGGGGTTCACCCATGCCAGCGAGAGCCGCTCGCCCGCCGACACGGCGCATTTCCTGAAGGAGTTCCACAGCCAGCTGGAAGAGGTCGTCTCGGCGCATCAAGGCATCGTCGTGCAGTTCTTGGGGGATGGTGCCATGGCCTTGTGGGGCTTGCCGCAGCCCAGGGATGACGATCCGGCGCTGGCCTTGGCTTGCGCGCGCGATATGCTGCTGCGGCTGGCGCGCTGGCAGCCGAACAATCCGGCCCGGGTCGGTTTGCATTATGGTCCGGTGGCAATGGCGCAATTGGGTGGCCGCCATCAGTCGCAGGTGGCGGCGGCGGGTGATACTGTCAATGTCGCCAGTCGCCTGGAAGCCGCGGCGAAAGCCACCGGCACCATCCTGGTGGTGTCGGACGACATGGTCACAAAGGTTCGCAGCCTTGGCCGCGAGGATCTGATCAAGGGATTGTGGCCGCACAATGCGCAGCCAGTGCGCGGGCGCGATAAGCCGATCACCTATTGGTCGGCTGCCAACTGTACCGATCTTACATGACCGACAAGACAGGCTGGTCCATCTGGCGCTTGTGGCCGCTGGCGGTGATTGCGCTCGGTCTCATGTCGTTCTTCTTGGCAGGTGGTGCGCGCTGGCTCAACTTTGATGAACTGCAGCATCAGCGCCAGAATCTGACCGATCTCGTCCAGGCCCATTACTGGCAGGCGGTGATCGGTTTCATATGCGTCTATGTTCTGGTGGTGGCGTTCTCGCTGCCTGGCGCCGTGGTCCTGACTTTGGCTGGCGGCTTCATGTTTGGCGCGTTGGCGGCGACATGCTACATCGTTGTAGCGGCCACAACCGGTGCAGTGATCCTGTTTCTGGCCGCCCGTTCCGCCCTGGGCGACCTGCTGCGGGCGCGGGCCGGGCCGTGGATGGCAAAGCTGACAGCAGGCTTTCAACGCAATGCTTGGAGTTACATGCTGATCCTGCGCCTGGTGCCCTTGTTTCCGTTTTTCGTGGTCAATCTGGTGCCGGCCTTTCTCGGCGTCAGCTTGCGCTGCTTTGCGGTGACGACTTTTTTCGGGATCGTGCCGGCCACCTATGTCTATGCCCTGATCGGCACCGGGATCGGTGATGCGGTGGGGGCCGGCGGCGACGTCAGAGCTGCCTTGTCGCCCGGCATCGTCATCGGGTTGCTAGGATTGGCGGCCTTGTCGGCGCTGCCCATTCTTATCAAGCGCCTCAATGCTGGGCGGACAAGCAGCCATGACTGAGAATGTCGATCTGACCCCGGATATCTGTGTGATCGGCGGTGGCTCCGGCGGCCTCACCGTGGCGGCGGGTGCAGCACAAATGGGTGCCAAAGTGGTGCTGGTTGAGGCCGGCGCCATGGGCGGCGATTGCCTCAACCATGGATGCATTCCATCAAAATCTTTGCTTGCAGCAGCCCATGCTGCTGGCACAGCAGCAACATCTTCCAGGTTCGGCATTTCCTTTGCCACACCGCAGATCGACCATAAGGGCGTCGCCCAGCACATCACCGATGTCATCGCCGGCATTGCACCCCATGATTCCGTGGAGCGGTTCGAGGGACTTGGCGTCACGGTGATCCGTGACCACGCCGCCTTTACGGCCCCCGATGCGGTGGCGGCTGGCGGCAGACGTATTGCGGCCAAGCGCTTTGTCATCGCCACCGGATCGATACCGCAGGTGCCGCCCATCGCCGGTCTCGACAAGGTCAAGTTCCTGACGAACGAGACGATCTTTTCAGTGACCCAGCCGATCGAACATCTCATCGTTATTGGCGGTGGCCCGATCGGCGTTGAACTGGCGCAGGCGCAGGCCAGGCTCGGCGCCAAGGTGACCTTGGTTGAAATGGTGCGCTTGTTGCCAAAGGATGATCCGGATCTGGTCGCCTATGTGCGCCAGGCGCTGATCAAGGATGGCATCCGCTTGTGCGAAGGCACCAATGTGGTGCGCGTCGAAAAAGCCAAGAGCGGCGTCAAGGTTCATCTGGCGCAGAATGATGGCGCGACGGAAGCCGTCACGGGCACGCACTTGCTGCTGGCGGTGGGGCGACGGCCGCGGACGGAAAATCTCGGCCTCGACAAAGCCGGCGTTGACCTTAGCGGGGCGGCGATCAAGGTGGATGCCAGACTGCGCACCAGCAACAAGAAGATCTTTGCGATTGGCGATTGCACCGGTGGCTCGGCCTTCACCCATGTCGCCGGTTATCATGGCGGGATCGTGCTGCGCAACATCCTGTTTCGCCTGCCGGCCAAGGTTAACAACGATATCCTGCCCTGGGCAACATTCACGGATCCGGAGCTGGCCTATGTTGGTCTTTCCGAAATCTCCGCTCGGGCGCGGTACAAGGATGTGCGGGTCGAACTGCTGGACTTTACCGCGAATGATCGGGCCCGGACCGAACGCCGCACGGATGGCCTGATCAAGATCGTGCTGCGCAGCAACGGGCAGATTCTGGGTGTCGGCATCGTCGGCCCCCATGCTGGCGAGCTGCTGGCACCTTGGTGCCTTGCGATCGGCCGCGGCCTCAAGCTCTCGGCGATGGCGGGGCTCCTGCTGCCCTATCCGACGCTCTCTGAAATTTCGAAACGGGTCGCTGGCAACTATTATACGCCGCGCTTGTTCAGCCCAGGTGTCCGCGCGCTGGTGCGCGGCCTGATGCGACTGCCATGAACGACGCCGATATCAAACTGCCGACTTTTGGCCGCGGCCTCTCGGCCCGCGTGCTGTTCCTCACCATCCTGTTCGTGCTGGTGAGCGAGGTGCTGATCTATGCTCCCTCCATCGCGCGCTACCGGCTGGATTGGCTGGAAGAGAAACTCAACATGGCGCATCTCGCCATCCTCGCCCTGGAAGCAACGCCGGACTACATGATTGATCCGGAGTTGGAGGTGCGGCTGCTGACGCATGTCGGTGCGCGCCTCATCGGCCTGCGTGGCAGCGACGGCAAGAACCTCATTCTGCGTGGGACAACGCCGCCCTTGCTGGTCGATGGCACCGTCGACCTCAGCGATCGTGGCTTTATCCAATTGCTTGAAGACGGGATCGAGACGCTGACCCAGCCGCGCAATCGCGTGCTCCGGGTCAAAGGCTATTCGCCACGTGCTGCCGATGTCGTGGTCGACGTCGTGCTCGACGAATGGCCTTTGCGGCAGGCGATGATCGCCTATTCCTGGCGGGTACTCGGCTTGTCCGTGGTGATTTCGCTGATCACCGCGGCCTTGGTCTTCGGCGCCTTGCAATGGCTGATCATCCGGCCGATGCGGCGCCTGACCGGCGGCATGGTCGCCTTCCGGCAGGATCCGGAAGAAATGCAAGGTGGCTTTGGCGCCACCACGCGGGGCGACGAAATCGGCGTTGCCGAGCGGGAATTCGCCGAAATGCAGACGAAGGTGCGGCTGGCCCTGCAGCAGCGCGCGCGCTTGGCCGCCCTGGGCACGGCGGTCAGCAAGATCAACCACGATCTGCGTGGCATCCTGGCGACGGCGCGCCTCATCACCGACCGGCTGGCGGAAAGTGACAACCCGGAAGTCAGGAAGGCGGCACCGGCCTTGCTGCGCTCGCTCGACCGTGCCGTCGATCTTTGTTCCGACACGCTCAACTTCACGCGCGAAGGGCCGCCGAAGCCGGAATTTGAGATCTTCGCGCTTGGCGAACTGGTCGATGAGGTGGGCGAGGGGTTGGCCAAGTTCATCGGACCGGACCGGGCCTGGTTGAATGCCTTGCCGGATTCGATCATGGTGCGCGCCGATCGCGGCCAGCTCTATCGGGTCATCCGCAATCTTGGCGAAAACGCCCTGCAGATGGGCGCCCACAACGTTACGGTCACGGCGGAACCGCGGCCGGATGGGCTCGAAATCCGGGTCACCGACGACGGCCCTGGCCTGCCGCCCAAGGCGGTCGAAAATCTGTTCGTACCCTTCAAAGGATCAGCGCGTGTCGGCGGTACCGGGCTTGGCCTTGCCATCGCCCGGGAGCTCATGCGCGGGCAGGGTGGCGATCTGCAACTGCTGCGCAGCGATGCGGAGGGTGTGGTCTTCGTTCTCGATCTGCCGGCATCTGCGAACGGTTCGCATTGAAAAGCCGGCAGGTTTTGGGTTAAAAGAGCCCTTACAATGGATTGCACAGAGGGGGGATCAGATGAAGGCCGAAATCGAACGCTGCATATTCATGGCCCTGGTCGCCTTGTTCGCCGTCGCAGCCCTCTATGTCGCGAGCCGGTCCGGTCACGGCACGCCCTATTGGGGTGGCATCGGCTTCAGCGTTTTCTGCATCGGCATCCTGTTCTATGCCATTGCAAAAGGCGGCCGGACGGCGCATTGAAGCGCCGTCTTTTTGCTGCGCCTGCTACTCAATCGCAAATGTGAGTGCCTTCAGATAGGCGCTTTCCGGCAGGCCGGGATGGACCGGATGATCCGGTGCAGCACCCGTATGATAGAGCAGCCGCGCCGAGCGCCCAGCTTCCTGGATGCCGCGATCGGCCTGCTTGATCAACTCGTCTGCCGGCATGTTGTGTGAGCAGGAACACAGCATCAGGATGCCCTCCTTGCCGACGCAGCTTGCGGCCAGACGCGCCAGTTTCCGGTAGGCCTTGGAGCCCTGGTTGAAATCCTTGCGCGATTTGACGAAGGCGGGCGGGTCCGCCACGACGATGTCGAAGCGGGCCGCACTTTGCGCCAGTTCCGGCAGGACGTCGAAAGCGTCGCCCTGGCGGGTCTCAAGCTGTGCCGAGAAACCATTAATATCGGCGGCTTTGCGCGCGAGTTCCAGTGCCGGGGCGCTGGCGTCCAGCGCCAGCACGCTGGCGGCCCCCGCTTTCAGGGCCTGATTGCCAAATCCGCTCATGTAACAATAGGCATCGAGAACCTTGGCACCCTTGGCGAGGCGCGCGATCAGGGCACGATTGTCGCGTTGATCGAAGAACCAGCCGGTCTTTTGCCCTTCGCGCGGATCGCACAGGAACCGAGAGCCGTTTTCTTCGATCTCGACCGGGCCGTCGAGCGTTCCCTTGATGAGGCGGGTGATCGGCTCGAGCCCTTCCAGCACCCGTGCCGGGCCGTCGCCACGCACCAGAATGACGCTGGGCTTCAGCAAATTGTCGACTGCCGCGGCCAGATTGTCGATCTCGGCGTCCATGCCGGCAGTCGAGACATTGATCACCACTACATCGCCGTAACGGTCGATGACGCAGCCAGGCAAACCATCGGCCTCGGCGTGGGCGAGGCGATAATAGGGCACGCCGATCAGGCGCTCGCGCAATTTGAGCGCGCGTTCGAGACGGCGCTGCCAGAATTGCGCGTCGATCTCGACGCTGTGGTCGCGGGTGATGACGCGGCCGCTGATGAGCGATTTGGGATTGAAGAAGGCCAGGCCCATGGGCCGGCCGTCAGCCTGGCGCAGGGTGACGATGGTGCCGGGCTTGATCGCCTTCAGCTCCGGCCCGGCCTGTAATTCGTTCGAATAGACCCAGGGGTGGCCGCCAAGCACACGGCGTTCTTCGCCCGATTTCAAATGGATCGTGGGCCGCTTCGTCATAAAAGAAATCCTGTCTTTTCAGTCTGATAGGTGGGTGGGACGGGTGCGTCACACGCCCGGATGGGTTAATCACCCAGGGCGACACCTTCGCGCCGGGGGTCGCTGGCGCCGATCAATTGCCCGTCGCGAACGACGATGACATTAGCACCGCTCTCAAGTTCCTGCACCTTAACCTTGTGTCCCAGGGCCTTGAGCCCGGCCACCAGCGCGTCCAGGTCGTGCTCCGCTTCGACCAGCGTCGGACCATTGCGGTTGAGTACATGGGGGGCGGCGATGGCGGCGTAGGGGTCCAGGTGCCAGTCGATGAGGCCGATCAGCGTCTGCGTGACATAGCCGATGATGTTGGGGCCACCGGGTGATCCCAGGGCTGCGGTCAGGTCGCCGGTCTTGCGGTCGAACACCAGGGTGGGCGCCATGGAGGAGCGCGGCCGTTTGCCGGCCTCGACCCGGTTGGCGGCCGGCCAGCCCTTGGCGGCCGGGGAAAAGGCGAAATCAGTCAGCTGATTGTTGAGGAGGAAGCCACCGACCATCAGATGAGCGCCGAACGTCCCCTCGATCGAGGTTGTGAAGCTGACCGCGTTGCCATGGCGGTCGACGACAGCCATATGACTGGTGGAGAGCGGCTCCGGCATGCGCGATACCGATGGCATCTCGCCCAGCAAAGCGGAATCCGCGGGACGCCCCGGCTTTGCCTCACCCATGGATTTATCGAGGTCGATCTCGCCGGACCGGCCAGCAAGATATTCCGGCGTTAATAGGCGCTCGACGGGGACAGGTGCAAAGTCCGGGTCGCCGACATAGCGTTCGCGATCGGCAAAGGCGAGCCTGCTGGCTTCTGTGATGACATGTGCTGCGACAATGCTGTCGGGCGCGAGGCGGCTCATGTCGAAGCGGCGCAAGGTGCCCAGGATCTGCAGAACGGCAAGGCCACCGGATGAAGGCGGCCCCATGCTGCAGACCTTGCTGTCGCGATAGTCGAGACAGGGCACCGGCCGCTTCTGCGCCTGGTAGGCAGCAAGATCTTCCGGTGTCATCTGTCCTTTGTGCGGCGTTGCCGTGCCGATCGCTTGTGCGATCGCATTGGCGATGGTGCCTTTATAGAAGGCGTCGGCGCCGCCTTCGGCAATCGACCGCAATGTTCTTGCCAGCGCCGGATTGCGGACCTTGGTGCCTGCGGCCAGCGGCTTCCCGTCGGCATCGAAGAAATAGGATCTGGTCGTCGGCTGCTGGGCCAGGAGTTCGTCGCCGGCAATCTGGCGGGCGAGGCGCGGCGAGATCTCGAAGCCATCTTCGGCCATGCGGATGGCGGGCAGGAAGAGATCGCGCCAAGGCAGCCTGCCATGCTCCATGTGCGCAAGTTCCAGCATGCGCAAGACCCCCGGGACACCGACCGACAGCCCGCCTGGCATAACGTCCTTAAAGGAACGTGGCTGGCCGTCCGCGCCCAGAAACATGTCGCTGGTGGCAGCCGCCGGTGCCTTCTCGCGGCCGTCATAGCTTTCCAGCTTTCTGCCCTCTGCCGTATAGCTGAGGAGGAAGCCGCCGCCACCGATGCCTGAAGCCTGCGGTTCGACCAGTGTGAGGACCATCTGCATGGCAATGGCGGCGTCGATCGCCGAACCGCCTTGCCGCAGAATGTCGAGCCCGACCTGGGCGGCCGCGGGGTGCGCGACCGCGACCATTTGACGGTCGCCATGGGCGACATGCGACGCAATTTCGTCGGCTTGCCGCCGGGCCGCTGGTTGCGTACAGGCCGCCAAAGAGATGGCAAGCACAGCGAGGGCGGCAAACTGCCACCGCCCTGGTCCGGGGACGTTTATCTTTGTCAGCATGAGCAATCCATCATTCGGCGCCAAGCTACCGAATGGAATGCGCCCCCGCAACCGATTGCCGGCAGACCGCCGCCCGGGGGCGGTCGATATGCCTATTTGCGAATGATGTTCTGCCCAGGTCCGAACGGGAATTTGGTGATGTTCTCGGCGCCGGTCTCGGTGACGACGAGAATGTCGTGTTCACGATAGCCGCCGGCGCCGGGCTGGCCTTCCGGGATCATGATCATCGGCTCCATCGACACCACCATGTTCGGCCGCAGCTCCGTTTCAATATCTTCGCGTAGTTCCAACCCCGCCTCCCTGCCATAATAATGGCATAGGACGCCAAAGCTGTGGCCGTAGCCGAAGGTGCGGTTGGCGAGAAGGCCGTGGCGTTCGTAGATCGTGTTGAGTTCGAGGGCGATGTCCTTGCAGCGCGCACCGGGCCGGATGAGTTCAAGGCCGCGGCGATGCACTTCGACATTGATCTCCCACATTTTGAGATGCGCATCGCTGGCGTGATCCAGAAAAAGCGTGCGTTCTAAGGCGGTGTAGTAACCGGAGATCATCGGGAAGCAGTTGAGCGACAGGATGTCGCCATTCTGCATTCTGCGCGATGTCACCGGATTGTGGGCACCGTCGGTATTGATCCCGGATTGGAACCAGGTCCAGCTATCCATCAACTCAGCGTGTGGAAAAGTGCGGGCGATCTCGCGCACCATGGTCTGTGTCGCATGCAGGGCGACCTCATATTCCGGCACATTCCGGCCCATGGCTTCAACACAGGCAAAGCCGCCCATGTCGGCAATGCGGGCGCCATGCCGGATGAGGGCAATTTCCTCGTCGGACTTGATCATGCGCTGGCCCATGCAGCCCTGGGAGATGTCGACCAGCGTGGTGCCGGGAAAGAAACTCTCGATCTTGCTCTTCTTGTCGAGGCTGAGATGGTCGAATTCGACACCGAGACGCTTCGGAGCAGGGGCGATCCGCTTGATGGCGCGATAGTAATTGTCCCGCTGCCAATCGGTATAGACGATGTTGGCGCCAATCGTGCGACGCCATGGCTGGCCGGCGTCGATATTCGCGCTGACAGTGACGACATCGTCTTGCGTGACGACGAGGGCATAGCTGCGACCGAAGGAACAATAGAGAAAATCGCTGTAATAGTTGATGTTGTGAATTGAGGTGAAGAGTGCCACGTCAATATCTAGTTCCCGCATCACGATCCGCAGCTGCGCTTGCCGCCGCGCATACTCGGCCTCGGAGAATGTGTGTGGCACCGGCGTGCCGTTGCGGATGATCTTTGTCTCTTCGAGATTCATAATCCTGTTCTCCTGAGCCGCAGTTGTTGCCGAGATGCCGCTCCGGGGAAATTAGGCCTAATTGATGTATTTAGAAAATTTATTGATCTAATCATATCATTTGATATACAAATTTATGGTCATGAAGCAGTTCAGCCTGGATCTGTTGGATACGTTCGTTTGCATCATTGATGCAGGCGGTTTTGCGCGCGCCGAGGCGGCTCTGGCGCGAAGCCAGCCGGCCATCAGCCTGCAACTGCGCCGGCTTGAAGACCAATTGGGCCAGGAATTGCTGCAGCGTCACAAAGGCCCGATCAAGCTGACCAAGGCCGGTGAAAGCCTGCTGCCCTACGCGCGCAGGATTCTGCGCCTGCGTGACGAGGCAATGCGCGAGCTTGCCAGCGCCCGGTCGATTCAGCCGGTACGCGTTGGCATTCCCAGCGATTTTGCACAGAGCCTGCTGCCAAAGGCGCTGGCGCGCTTTGCCGATTCACAGCCCAACGTGGCCCTCGATATCCGCTGCGAACTGAGCGCTGCCTTGCTCGCCGCCCTCGATGGCGGCACGCTCGACCTGGTCATCGCGATGACGGCTGAGAAGCCGGACGCCCGAGCCAGTCAGATCTGGCAGGAGGAGATGGTCTGGGTCGGTGCTGCGAATGCCCGCAAAAAACCGTTCCAGCAGGAAGTCGTTCCGATCATCGCCCAGCCGGAGAGCTGCATCTATCGCAAAAGGATGTCGGACAGGCTATCGGCGGCGGGGCGGGCGTTTCGGTTTGTCATGACGACGGAATCACATATCGGCATGGTGGCTGCGGTCAAGGCCGGCCTGGGTGTCACGGCCGTTGCGCGGTCGACGGTGCCGCCTGAATTGTCGATCCTGGAAAGGACAGATCTGCCGGAACTCGGTCATGTCAGCATGGCGGTCTATCGTCATATCGACGGGCCGGGTGAGGCTGTCAACAAATTGACAGATCTGCTTGTGGCCCAGCTTCTGATGGCACGTGACCGTGCGCAGGCCGCAGAGGATTAGGCCCCTCTGGCAATTAGGTGCGGATACCGCGCAGACGTTCCGAGCGCCGGCGCAGCAATTCCACGACCAGCAGCATGAGGACGGCGACGGCGACCAGCACCGTCGCGGCCGCCGTGATCGTGGGGCTGATCATTTCGCGAATGCCGCTGAACATCTGCCGCGGCAGCGTACGTTGGTCGGTACCGCCAATGAACAGCACCAGCACCACTTCGTCCCATGACGTTACAAAGGCGAACAGCGCCCCGGAGATGACGCCGGGCGAAATGAGCGGCAGGATTACGCGGCGGAAGACCGTCGTCGGCGTGGCGCCCAGGCTGGCACCGGCGCGGATCATGGATTGATCGAAGCCGGTCAAAGTGGCCGTCACCGTGATCACGACGAACGGTGTCGCAAGAAGGGTGTGTGCCATGATGACGCCAAGATGCGTGTTATTGAGGACGAAAAGCGGCTCGTCACCGATGCCCAGCGGGTTGGCATAAAAGAAATAGACGGCCGCCGCGGTGATCACGACCGGGACGATCATCGGCGAAATCAGAACGGCCATGATCAGGGCGCGGGCCGGGAAATAGGGGCGTGACAGGCCGAGTGCGGCGACAGTCCCCAGCGTCGTGGACAGGATCGTGCTGAAGAAGGCGATGATGATGCTGTTCTCGATGGCCTGGTTCCAGCGCTCACTCTGGAAGAATTCCTCATACCAGCGCAGCGACCAGTTGCCGTGCGGGAATGACAGAAACGACGTGTCGTTGAAGCTGATCGGGATGACGATCAGGATCGGCGCAATCAGAAACAGCAGCACGGCACCGCAGAACACGAAAAAGAACAGTCGCCATAGCCTCTCCGTTGTCGAGGCATAGGGCGGCAGGCCGAGGAGGGGGAGCATGCTCATTCCGGTCAACCGAGTTTCATGTTGTCGATGCCAACCAGGCGATTGTAGACCCAGTAGAGCGTCATCGTGATGATCAGCAACGTTGCCCCAAGTGCCGAGGCCTGGCCGAAATTGATGACGTTGTTCATGTAGTAGGAGATGTAGTAGCTGACCATCTGATCACGCGGTCCACCGACCAGCGCCGGCGTGATGTAGTAGCCGAGGCTCAGGATGAAGGTCAGCAGGCAGCCGGCAGCGATGCCCGGAATGGTCTGCGGATAATAGACGCGCCAAAAGGCATGAAATGGCCCGGCGCCCAGGGATCTCGCAGCGCGAATATGGCTGGGCGGGATTGTCTTCATGACGCTGTAGATCGGCAGCAAGGTGAAAGGCAGCTGGATATGGGTCATCGCGAGGATGGTGCCGAAGCGCGTGAAGATCATGTCGAAACGCATGCCGACGATCATCTGAGCCAGATCATTGAGCGGTCCTTCGGTCCGCAACAGCACGAACCAGGCCGTGGTGCGGACCAGCAGCGATGTCCAGAACGGCAGCATCACAAAGATCATCAGGATGCTGGCACGATGAACCGGCTGCGTCGCCAGCAGATAGGCAACGGGAAAGCCGAGGATCAGCGTCAGCAACGTCACGATGCCGCCGATCCAGAAAGTGCGGCCATAAACGTCGATGAAGACCGCCTGGTCGACTGGCGCTCGTTCGATCCCGTCAGCACCTTGGCGCAGGTCCAGGGCGGACAGCCAATAATAGGGGGTAAACCGTTGTGACGCGCTGTGAATGATGCGCCACAATTTGATATCGCTCCACACCGGGTCGGTGGCGACGAAGACCTCCTTGTAGGGGCCCGCCTGCATCTTCTCGACCTTGCGCGCGATTGCCTTGAATTTCGACTGCGCGCCGGCAAATTCGTAGTTTATCCGCTTGGCAATTTCGCCCGCCAAGCGCTTTTTCTGCGCGTCTTGCAGGTCCTGGGCGAGTGCTGCAAAGGCAGCCTCTCCGGGAAGGGTCTGTTGATCCCAATCGGCCAGGGCTTCCTTGGTGTGGTCGAGGCGACCAAAGGTCTCGCTGTTCTTCACGCTCTTGAAGGTCATGACCGCGAGCGGAATGAGAAACGTGATGAGGATGAAGAGGAAGAGGGGCAGGACCAGGCCCAGGGCCCGTAGCTTCCGGGTTCGGTCGGCGCGTGCCAGCTTTGCTTTAAGCGGAACACCGTCGATGGTTAGGATGCCCGGAACGTCAACTGCGGCCATATGACAGGATCACTCATCGAAAGGAAAAAAGGCGCGTGCTGAACGGCGGATGCCGTCCAGCACGCGTCGCGGTCGGTTACTGAGCCAGCCAGGCGTTGAAACGCTTGGTGAGCTCTTCGTTGTTATCCGCCCAGAAAGCGAGATCGGTCGGAATGGCCGTCTTCATGTTGTCCGGGAAGGTCGGCAGGGTCGGGGCAATCGCCGGATCGACCAGGCCGATGGCGTCGACATGCGTCGGCGCGTAGGCGATGTACTTCGATTGCTGCGACATGTTCTTGGGGTCGCTGGCAAATTTGACGAAGTCATAGGCGAGATCGAGATTCTTGGTGCCGACCGGAATCACCCAGAAATCCCAATCGAATTCCTGATAATCCCAAACGATCTTGAAGGGCTTGCCTTCCTTGATCGCATTGCCGATACGGCCGTTCCAGGCGCTGGTCATCACGACTTCGCCGTTGGCCAACAGTTCCGGCGGCTGTGCACCGGCTTCCCACCAGACGACGTCCTTCTTGATGGTGTCCAGCTTCTTGAACGCCTGATCGACGCCAGCCGGCGTGCCCAGGGTCTCATAGACCTTGTCGGCAGGAACGCCATCGGCAATCAGTGCCCATTCCAGGTTGCCGAAGGGCTTCTTCAGCAGGCCGCGCTTACCGGGGAACTTCTTGGTGTCGAACAGGTCAGCGAGCGAAGTCGGCTGAGCGTCCTTCAGAACGGAGGTATCGAAGGCAAAGATCGTCGAATAGGCGATCGTGCCAATGGCGCATTCCAACGCCGTACCGGGCAAGAACTTCGACTGGTCAGCGATCTTGCTGTAGTCGAGCTTTTCCAGGAGGCCTTCATCGCAGCCCGAAAGAGCGTGCGCTGAGTCGACGTCGATCACGTCCCAGGTGACGCTGCCGGCCTCTTTCATGGCTTTGAGCTTGCCGAGCTCGCCGTCATATTCTTCTTCGACCAGCTTGTTCTTGGTCTCCGCCATCCAGGGCTCGTAGTACGCCTTGCGCTGGCTTTCGGAGTAGGCACCGCCCCATGACGTTACTGTCAGCGTACCTTCTGCAGCTGCCGGGGCGATCGCGCCAGCGGTGATAACCGCAGCGACGAAGCCCATGGTCGTAAGTTGTAATTTCATATCCGTCTACCTTCCCTGTTTGCCCGCCAGCTTATTTGACTGTGCGGAGCCTCTCCTGATTGTCCCCAACTTTCCCGGGTCCCTGCCGGAGCGGCACAAAGACTGGGCCCGGTAATCATTTACTGAACGTGGCAGCAGCCGCATTTTGACGACCACTGCGGACGGCGGTCCAAACAATTCTGCGTTAGTACGCGTCGAGGGCGCGGCAATCTTCCGGCTTCCAGCCGACCCGGACCTTTTGGCCTGGCGTCAAACTGGGGATGCCCTCGGAATTTGCGACCTTGATGATGAAGTTTGAATTGCCGAGGACCGAGACGCGGCAGCGCGTGTGGTCGCCCAGATAGATCAGTTCCTGCACCTCGGCATCGAACTGATTGGCATAGGCGCTGGCGTCCGGGTTGATACGGACTCGCTCCGGGCGCAAGGACAAGGTGGTCGGGCTGCCAACGCTCTGGACGCCGACAGGAATGGCGCTGACCATGCCGAAATCGGAGATGGAGACCCCGCAGGACTTGCCGTTGACGGTCGCGACCTTGCCGCTCAGGCGATTGTTCTCGCCGATGAACTGGGCCACGAAGGAATTTTCCGGCCGCTCGTAAAGATCGCTGGGCTTGGCCAACTGCTGGATGATCCCGTCATTGAAGACGGCGACCCGATCCGACATGGTTAAGGCTTCGGACTGGTCGTGGGTCACATAGACGACCGTGACCCCGAGCCGTTCGTGAATATGCTTGATCTCGATCTGCATATGCTCGCGCAGCTGCTTGTCGAGCGCGCCCAGGGGCTCATCCATCAGGACCAGCTTCGGGTCGAAGACGAGGGCCCGGGCAAGTGCCACGCGCTGCTGCTGGCCACCGGACAGCTGTGCCGGCCGGCGCTTGGCCAGCTGCGGCATCTGCACCATTTCGAGCGCGCGCTGGACTTTCTTGGCGGTCTCGTCTTTGGCGATCTTGCGTACCTGCAGCGGGAAGGCGAGGTTTTCCTCGACCGTCATGTGCGGGAAGAGGGCATAGTTCTGGAACACCATGCCGATGTTGCGCTTGTGCGGTGCCAGATTGTTGATTTCGGCTCCGCCCATTTCGATGCGGCCATGGGTCGGAACCTCGAACCCGGCCAGCATCATGAGTGTCGTCGTCTTGCCAGAACCGGATGGACCCAGCAGGGTCAGGAATTCCCCATGCTCAATCGTCAGATTGAGATTTTTGACGACAAGAGTTTCGCCGTCATAGGTTTTCTGGACATCGGTAAATGTGACAAACGGATCGTTGGTCGTTCCCATCGTCCTTTAATTAGCCCCCGTTGAGTAACCCTGACAGGTCACATCACTCGCTGTTTTTTGTCATTTTTTATCACCGCCAAGTGCGCCCGAATGAGCGCCTTCGCGATCGCGGAATTTTTCCCGCCATTCGCGTTTAAAGCAACGGAGCTTAATGAGTCAAATGCAAAACGCTGATGCTCATATTTCGTGCTGCTATCACTCGCGGCGCACGACAACCTTAAGCGGCAAGCGGCAAATACAACTCGCGCCACACATCGCGCAAAGCGGCCGTCAATGTATGCATTAATGCCTCATCGTGATAGGGCGTCGGCGTCAGGCGCAGGCGTTCCGTCCCCCGCGGCACGGTGGGAAAGTTGATCGGTTGGACATATATTTTATGGCGCTCCAGCAGAAGCTGTGCGGCCTTCCGACAAGCGTCGGCATCGCCGACCATCAGCGGCACGATATGGCTGTCGCTGGCCAGGACAGGCAGGCCGGCTTCGGCCAGCATCTGTTTCAGCCGGGCGGCATGGGCCTGATGGCGGACACGCAAGCCGTCCGCCGCGATGAGGCGTGCAAGGCTGGCGCGTGCGCCGGCGGCGATGACCGGCGGCAGGGCCGTGGTGAAGATAAAGCCCGGCGCAAAGCTGCGCACGAAATCGACCAGCAGGGCTGAGCCGGCGATGTAACCGCCCATCAGGCCAAAGGCCTTGCCGAGCGTACCCTGGATGACGTCGAGGCGGTGGGCGATGCCTTCGCGCGCCGCCACACCTGCGCCTGTCGCCCCGTAGAGCCCAACCGCATGCACTTCATCGAGATAGGTGAGGGCGCCGAATTCTGCTGCGACGTCGCAGATTGCCGCGATGGGCGCGATATCGCCATCCATCGAATAGACGCTTTCGAATGCCACGAGCTTCGGCCTGCCTGCCGGTGCCGCCGCCAGCAATTCGCGCAGATGGTCGGCATCGTTGTGGCGGAAGATATGATATTCGGCGCGGCTGTTGCGGATGCCGGCAATCATCGAGGCATGGTTCGAGGCATCGGAAAAGACGATGCAATCCGGGATCTGGCGCGCCAGCACACTCAGCGCGGCTTCATTGGCGACGAAGCCTGAGGTGAAGGTGAGGGCAGCTTCCTTGCCGTGCCAGGCAGCGAGCTCACGTTCCAGCTCGACCAGTTCGTGGCTGTTGCCGGAAATGTTGCGCGTGCCACCGGCGCCGGTGCCGGTCCGTGCAATGACAGCCTGCATGGCCGCCATGACGCTGGGGTCCTGGCCCTGGCCGAGATAGTCGTTGCTGCACCAGACGGTGACTTCGGTCGGCATGCCACCAGGCGTGGCGCGATAGAGCGCTTTGGGGAACTGGCCCGCGATGCGCTCGATATCGGCAAAGACACGGTATCGGCCTTCTGCCTTCAAGGCATCGAGCCGCGTCGCAAACAGGGCCTGGAAGTCTATCTTTGACTCAGGCATGACCGTCACGCTTCAGCCATTCGTGCGTATCCTTGAGCGCCCGCCCGAAGCGGCCGAACATCTCCGTGATCTGCGTTTCCGTCGAGATGAGCGGCGGACAGAAGCAGGCCGAGTCAATCACCGGGCGGATGATCAGCCCATGCTCATGGGCAAATTTGTTTACCAATGTCGGACCGACGGCCAGCTTGGCATCGAAGCTCTCATGAGTCTTCTTGTCCTTGACCAGTTCGATGGCGCCCACCAAGCCAGTGACGCGCACTTCGCCCACCAGCGGATGGTCGGCATAGGCCATCATCTCGCGCTTGAACAAGGGTGCCAGGCTTCGGACCCGGTCGACGATGTTGAGGTCTTCGTAAATCTTGATGGTCTCCAGCGCCACGGCTGCCGAGACCGGATGACCGGAATAGGTCAGGCCATGGGCAAAGCCGCCAAGCTTGTTCGATTGATCGCGCAGTCCCTCATAGACACGCTGGTTGATGAGGATGGCAGCGATCGGCAACTGGCCGGCAGACAATTGCTTGGCCATCGTGATGATGTCAGGCTGCAGGCCAAAGGTCTGCGTGCCCCACCAATTGCCGGTACGGCCGAAACCGCAGATGACTTCGTCGGCCACCAGCAGGATATCATATTTCTTCAGGATCGCCGTGATCTTGTCCCAATAGGTCTTGGCCGGGATGATGACACCGCCGGCACCCTGGACCGGCTCGGCGAACATGGCGGCGATCGTGTCCGGGCCTTCGGCCAGGATCAGCTTTTCCAGATTGTCGGCACAGCGCGTCGCAAACGCCTCTTCCGTCTCTCCCGCTTCGCCGAAACGGTAGTAATGCGGGCAGTCGGTGCGCAGGATGCCGGCGATCGGCAGGTCGAACTGATTGTGCAGGGCCGGCAGGCCGGTGAGCGAGGCTGCTGCCACCGTGACGCCATGATAAGCCTTCACACGCGAAATGATCTTCTTCTTCAGCGGCCGGCCCAGCGCGTTGTTGAAATACCAGACCATCTTGACCGCCGTATCGTTGGCTTCCGACCCGGAATTGCAGAAATAGGCCTTCGACATCGGCACAGGAGCCAGTTGCACCAGCTTTTCCGCCAGCTCGACCGCGGGTGCCGCCACCTTCTGCGTGAAGGTGTGATAGAAGGGCAGCGTCTCCATCTGCTTCTTCGCCGCCTCGACCAGTCGTGGCTGCGGGCCGAAGCCCAGCGAACAGCACCATAGGCCCGAAAGTCCGTCGAAATATTCCTTGCCTTCTTCCGTGTAGACGAAGGGACCGTCGCCTCGGGTCACGACGAAGCCGCCATCCTGCTCGTTCTTCAAGGCATTGGTATAGCCGTGGAAGTGATAGGCACCGTCACGCGCAGCGAGCGAATTGGGTCTGGCGGTCATGATCTTCCTGTTTCAACGTAAAGGATGTTCTGAACATAAAAAGACCAGCCGTTTGCCATCCTTGGCGGCTGGTTCTATGACGCATATGGCAATATCCTCTGTCGCTCGACCGAAGTCAAAGCCTGGACCCGCCAAACGCCGTGGGGCATGCGGTCGCACTTGAGGTAAAAATCATACTTTTTTGAAAGGGTTAGTCATGTCGCTTCGCATTTGTATCGGGGGCGCCACCGGTTGGACCGGAAAGGCGCTCGTCGCGGGAGTGGCTGCCGCCGCCGACTTGTCGTTGTCAGGTGCCGTTGCCCGTAAGGCCGCCGGCCAGGATGCGGGCACGCTCGCCGGCCTGGACGCGCTGGGGCTTGCGGTGACGTCCAGTGTTGAAGCTGCGTTGAAGGCGCACCCGACGGACGTCTATGTCGACTACACGCACCCCTCGGCAGTGAAAGCAAATGTCCTGAAGGCGCTGGAATTGGGTGTGCCGGCCGTCATCGGCACCTCAGGTCTTGCTGCCGCCGACTATGACGAGATTGCGAAATTCGCGGAGAAGCAAGGTCTGGGCGTCGTGGCGAGTGGCAACTTTTCGATCACCGCCAGTCTGCTCACCCGTTTCTCGCTGCTGGCGGCGCAGCATGTGCCGGACTACGAGATCATCGATTACGCCAAATCGACCAAGCCTGACGTGCCCTCCGGCACGGCGCGGGAACTCGCCGAACGCATGGGCGCCATCCAGAAGAGCCTGCCGGGCTATCCGATCAAGGACATTATCGGTCCGCAGGAAGCGCGCGGTGCTGATGTCGGCGGCGGTCGCGTCCATGCTGTGCGCTTGCCGAGCTACGTCCTCGCGGTCGAGACGATCTTCGGCAAGGATGGCGAACGCCTGACCATCCGCCACGATGCCGGCACCTCGGCCGGCCCCTATGTTGCCGGCACTTTGCTGGCGGCGCGCCGTGTCGTGGCGTTGAAGGGCCTGGTGCGCGGGCTGGACAATCTGCTGTTTGGTGAACTGCCGGCTAAATGAGAGCGATCGGTTCGTAGAAGGCGGCGCCAAAGCCGGCTTCGTCACGGGCGGCGCGGTTGAAGGGCGGCTTCAACCGGCCGCGGAAGTGCTTACCCACCAAATGCTGCCAGATCGTCGCCGGATCGTGGCCTTGCCCCAGCGCCACATGATCGAACCAGCGCTTGCCGGCGGCGACATGTCCGATTTCGTCGCGATAGATGATGTCGAGGACGGCTGCCGATTCCTCGTCGCCGGCGCGCCGCAGATCGGCAATGGTGGCGGGCGACACGTCGAGCCCGCGCGCTTCCAGCACCAAGGGCACGACAGCAAGGCGGGCGAGGAGGTCGTGCGCCGTCTCCTCCGCCGACTGCCACAATCCGTCATGGGCCGGCAGGTCGCCATAGCTGGCACCAAGTTCGCCCAACCGAGCGACCAGCATGGTGAAGTGCAAAGCTTCCTCATCGCCGACACGGACCCAATCGTCGAAGAAGTAGCGCGGCAGATCATGGCTGCCAAACCTGGCGATGAGATCCCAGGCGAGATCGATGGCGTTGAGTTCGATATGCGCCAGCGCATGCAGGAGGGCCACCCGCTTTTCTAGATTGCCGCCAGCCTTGCGCTTAGGCATGTCGCCAGGACGGCGCAGTTCGGGATGTGCGGGTCTTGCCGGCCGAGAAGGTGGCCGTGCCGGCCCCTGGAAAGCGGCCCGGCCATCGCGCCAGGCAGCCCCGAGCGCACGCGCCGCTTTGGCCTTTGCCGACGCGTCGGCCGTCGACAGAATGGCGACGGCTTCCTGGGCCAGATCCAACATCAGTCGAGTTCTTTGATAGCCTTGGCCACTTCCTCGACATGGCCCGGCACCTTTACCTTGCGCCAGAGGCCGCGGATGATTCCCTTGCCGTCGATGAGGAATGTGGCGCGTTCGATGCCCATATATTTGCGGCCATACATGCTCTTTTCGACCCAGACCTCGTAGGCCTCGGTTACCTTGCCGCTGTCGTCCGAACCGAGGGCGAAGTTGATGTCGTACTTCTTCTTGAACTTGTCGTGGCTTTCCACGGAATCGCGCGAGACGCCGATAATGACGGCATCCAGCTTCTTGAAGGCTGGCAGTTTGTCGCGAAAGCCGCAGGCTTCGGCGGTGCAGCCGCTGGTATCATCCTTGGGGTAGAAATAAAGGACGACATTCTTGCCCTTGAGTTCGCTCAGGCTGACCTTGCCGCCACCGTCGGTCTTCATGGAAAAGGCCGGCGCCTTGCTGCCGATATCGAGTGCCATGGGGGTCTCCCTCAATCGTTCGTTGGTTCTATGCCGAATATAGCCTCGAAGCAGGCGAAAACAGTAGCCTCCTGCTCCATGACCAGCGCCTTCAAGGCGCCAAAGTCAGGTTCTGCCACGATCTGGGCCAGATGCTTGCGGGCTGGCGGTCCTAGCTTTTCTTCTTCCAGCTTGCCGCCGACGATAAGCCGGATCACTTGCTGCAGCCGGTGCCATAGCCTGGCGGCAAAGATCAGCCGGTCCCCGGTCACGGGGTCGATCAAACCCAACAGATGGGCCTGCGCCAGGGCGATGACCGGATCACCGGCGATGATCTCTGGGAAATCCACAGCATGTTTCAGGACGAGATACTGCGAGATAAAGTCGATATCGACCTGGCCGCCTCGACAATGCTTCAAGTCCCAGATGTCATCCGTGCGATATTGCTGCGCCATGCGCCGGCGCATATCGAGAATATCGATGCGGAGCTTTTCCGGATCGCGCTTCTGGCGCAGTACGCGGCAAAGCATGGCCATCGTGTCTTCGGCGAGGCGCGGATCGCCGGCGATCACACGTGCCCGGGTGAGCGCCATATGTTCCCATGTCCAGGCTTCGCTGAGTTCATACTTCTCGAATGGCCCCAGGCCGCTGGCGATTGGTCCCGAATTGCCGCTAGGCCGCAGGCGCATATCGACTTCGAACAGGCGACCTTCGCCCGTCGGTGCCGTGATGGCGTTGATCAGGCGCTGGGCGAGGCGCGCATAGTATTGGATCGGCGCCAAAGGCTTGGGTCCGTTCGACAAGGTCGTGTCCCAATCGGCGACGTCGCTGGGTATGTCATAGATGAAGACCAGATCGAGGTCCGACGTGATCGTCATTTCACGGCTGCCGAGCTTGCCGAGTGCCAGAAACACCATGCCGCGCCCTGGCAATTTGCCATGCTGTATTTCGAACTCGGCAGCAACAAGGGGAAACAAAGCCGCGAGCGCGCAATCGGCCACGTCCGATAGCAATGGCCCGGCCAAATCGCCATCCAGCGTGCCGCGCAGGATACGGACGCCGATCTGGAACTGCTGGTCCGTGGTCCAGCGGCGCAAGACGTCCAAGGCCTCCTGGAAATCGGGTGCCAGATCCAGCTGGCGGTCGAGATCGGCAGCCAGCATGGTGCGATCGGCATTGGCGTCGTAGAGGCCGGCTGCCAGCACGCCGTCGAGCAGGGCTGGGCGTCTGGCCAGTTGCTCGGCCAACAGTGGTGCTGTGCCCATCACTTCGGCGATGAGATCGAGCAAGGCAGGGTTGGAATAGAGCAAGGCGAAGAACTGGACGCCGGCCGGCAAGGCACGTAGAAAATCGTCGAAACGGCGGAACGCCGTGTCGGGGTCCGCCGTCTGACCGAGCGTGGTCAGCAATCGTGGCATCAGCTCCGTCAGCAATTCGCGGGCGCGGGCACTGCGCGTCGCGCGGTAGCGTCCGTGATGCCAGGCACGGATCTGGGCCGACACGGCGGTACCGTCAGGAAAGCCCATGCGTTCGAGATTGTGCACCGTCTCGGGATCATCTTCGGTCCCCGTAAAGACCAGGCTGCCGGCGATGCCGGCCTCCACGGCTCCCAAGGTCGGCGCTTCTTCAAATAGTTCGGCGTAATGATCTTCGACCCGGCCCAAATGGTGCCGCAGGGTCGCTTCAAATGCCGCTGTGTCGGCATGGCCGCTGAAGATGGCGACGCGGTCCAAGGCTGGACCATAATCCGGCAAGGTCTGGGTCTGTTGATCATCGATCATCTGCAGCCGATGTTCGATCTGGCGCAGATAGCGGTAGGCGGCAATGAGTTCATCAGCGACCTGGCGGCTGCACTTGCCGACCTGGACGAGGCCTTCGATAGCAGCACAGGTCGCACGCTTGCGCAGTTCCTTGGCGCGGCGGCCCCAGATCAATTGCTGGGTCTGGGCAAAGAACTCCACTTCGCGGATGCCGCCGCGGCCGAGCTTGATATTGTGCCCGGCGACAGCAACGTGACGATGGCCCTTGACGGCATAGATCTGCCGTTTGATTGAATGAATGTCCTGGATGGCCGCAAAGTCCAGATGCTTGCGCCAGATGAAGGGGCGGAGACGGTATAAATACATCTCGCCCGCGACGATATCGCCGGCAACGACGCGCGCCTTGATCATGGCTGCGCGTTCCCAATTCTGCCCCATGCCTTCGTAATAAGTTTCCGCGGCGAGGGTGGAAATGACCAGCGGTGTCGAGGCCGGATCTGGTCGCAGACGCAGATCGATACGAAAGACATAGCCATCCGCGGTCGCATCCTGCAGCAACCTCACCAGATTGCGCGCCAACCGCACAAAACATTCTTGAGCAGTCTTCCTGCCCGTGTAGCGGACTTTCTCACGCTCAAAGAGCAGGATGAGGTCGATGTCACTGGAATAGTTTAGTTCCCGGGCGCCGAGTTTCCCAAGGCCCAGCACGATCAGGCCACTGTCACGTTCCGGCTCGTCTGGGAAGGGGAGCTCGATTTCGTTGGTGCGCGCCAGATTGCGCAGCAGATGACAAATAGCTGCCTGCAGTGCCGCCTCGGCAAATTGAGTAAGTGCTGCCGTTACTTTTTCCAATGGCCACAAACCGGCGATATCGGCCGTGGCGACGATGAGGGCGACCTGCCGCCGCGCCCGCCGCAAGGCTGTCATCAACGCGACTTCATCCAGGCTTTCCAATGCCTTGGGTGTGATGCCGGTCACGACATTGTTAAAGACAGAATCGATATCCTGCGTTAAAAGTTGAAAAAATGCGTCGGTTTCAGCCAACAGGCACCGGCCGAGGAAGGGAGAATTGCCGAACAAGGCGGCAAGCAATGCCTGTACCGTGGGGTTGGCCAGCATGGCCATTGCCTCAGGCGGCAGGTTTTGCGTCAATTGTTCAAGATGAAGGTCTACCTGCCGTTGGTCGCTCGGGCGCGGCAGTTTGGTGGCATCAATGGCGGCAATGGTTGCGAGGGGCATTGTCTGGCTATTGTCAGCGGGGAAACCGAGAGACTGCTGAAGCAACTGGTTCCGGTCAAGTCAATGGTTGGATTCTTGCATGGAAACCGTTGGCATTAGCAGGTGTTGTTGCAGCCAGACGTTGTTACAGGCCGTACCGCATGCTGACCGGAGCTGACCGCGCGTGATTCGTCGAACGACAAAGATTACTCTCGAAATTCTCGGGGCTGCCTTGGCGGGCGCCGCCATTATTCTTGCATTCTTGACCTGGCGATTGACGCAGGAAGGGCCAGTCCACCTGCGCTTTCTGTCCACCTATGTCGAACAGGCGCTGATCCGGGCCGATCAACCCTATCGGATTGCCATCGACGATACCGTGCTGACCTGGGCCGGTTGGGACCGCGCTCTCGATGTCCGGGCAATCGGCCTGCGGGTCCGCGATCTCGATGGGCGCGAACTTGCCAATCTGCCGGAAGTCTCCATCACCTTCAGTGCGCGCGCGCTCCTCAAGGGGTTGGTCGCGCCGTCCAAGATCGAAATCATCGGTCCCAAGCTCACCTTGATCCGCAATGCCGACGGTTCGCTGGCCTTTGGTCCAGGCGGCGTCACCAGTGCGCCATCGACCAAGGATTCCGACGGCAGCTTCGAAGCGCTCATGCTGCTCGCCGGTGATATGCTGGAGCCGCCCGACCGCTCCAAGCCGACCGGCTATCTCACCTCAGCAGCCATTCTCAACGGCAGCGTCCAGATCATCGACCATGTCACCGGACTGACCTGGCAGGCTGACAATTTTGGTGCCGAGGCACGGCGCGACGTCGGCGGGTTGGTGGGCGATCTGTTCGCAGCACTGCCGCAATTCGGCGATCCGGCGATCGTCAGCGCCAAACTGAACTATCGCCGCGATACCGACAAGCTCGGCATCGATGCGACCGTAGGCTCGCTCCAGCTCTCCTCTCTGGGGTTGGTCGAGCCGGCACTTGCGGAACTGTCGACAGCCGACCTCGCCGTGACCGCCAAAGTGCAAACATCGATCCAGATTGCCAGTGATCATCTTGGCGATATCGGACAGGTAGACTTTGTCTTGCTCAGCGGTGCCGGCGCGCTCGATCTGCCCAGCCTGACAAAAATGCCGATTCCGGTTACCAGCCTGTCGGTCACGGGCAGGCTGGATCGTCACAATGATATCATGTCGATCAACGCGCTTGATCTCGACATCGGCGGGCCGAAGATCACGGCGAAGGCTGATTGGCAAGGTGCCTTCAGCGGCAAGGCCAAGGACGGGCTGGCGCCGTTGCTGAACGCCAGCGTCAAGGTCACGCAATTGCCGGCAACATTGCTCGATCCCTATTGGCCGGAAACTGTCGCCAGCGATACCCGCGCCTGGGTGGTGCCGAATATTCCAGACGGCATGGTCGATGAGGCCAGCGCGGATTTGGCCTTGCGCCTGCCGCTCGATGCCACGGGAGCCAAGGTTGAAGCTCTGAAAGGCATCCTGAAGACCAGCGACATGACCGTGCATTATCTGCGGCCGATGCCGCCGATCACCAAGGGTGTGGCAACGGCCGAGTTCGATGCCAAGACGTTTCGTGCCAAGATCATCAGTGGCGAAGTCGGCAACATCAAGGTGAAGGGCGGTGATCTGGTGATTACCGGCCTCGATGTCGAGGATCAGTTCATCAAAATAGGTGGCGATGTTGCAGCTCCATTGAAGGATGCGCTGGAACTGCTCGATCATCCGCGGCTGGGATACGCCAAGAAACTCGGCATCGATCCCAAGACAGCCGGCGGCTCGGCTACAGCGAATATCCTGTTCGATTTCCCGGCAGCCAAGAAGCTCACTTTCGCGGAAGTGAAGGTCAAGGTCGCGGCAGAATTGAACGACGTCAAGATCGCCAAGATCCGCTTCGGCAAGGATGTGACGCAAGGTGTGCTGAAGCTCAATCTCGATGAAAAGGGCATGAACATCACCGGGCCGATCAGGTTTGCTGAAATGCCCATCGTGCTCGATTGGAGTCAGACATTTTCAGACGATGCTGCATTTGACGAAAAGCTCCACGTCAATGGCGCGGCCACGTCCGAACAATTGGCGTCCCTCGGCTTCGACTACCGGCCTTGGGTCGAAGGCAGCTGTCAGTGCGATGTGACCTACACCAAGTTTCCGGGTGGCCGGGCGACACTTGACGGTGCCTTTGACCTTACCAACGCCATCCTTGATGTGCCGGCCGCCAAATGGCGCAAGGCGGCGGCGGTGCCGGGGCGTGCCGAACTGACCCTGGAAATGATGAACGACAAGCCGGTGGCCATGCCGCATTTCATGATTGGCACTGCAGACTTGGTCACGGGTGGCGCCCTGCAATTCGCTGCCGACGGATCCATATCCCGCGTGACGCTGCCGGACCTCAAGATCGGCACGTCGCATCTTGTTGGCTTTGACGCGGAGCTGAAGCAGGGTTGGACCTTGGTCACCGTGAGCGGCGGCACATTGGATGCCGAACCGTGGATGGGTGGCGACAGCACCACGCTGACACCGGAAGAACTGGCCGAGACAGGTCCCGAACAGCAGCGTCCTTTCACACTGAAGGGCCAGTTGGCCAACCTCCGCCTTGGACCTGGGCGCGAGTTGACCAATGCGACGATCGAAGCGATCCACGACCCTTATTGGTGGGATGTCGTCAGTTTCCAGGCGGCACTGCCGAGCGGCGAGCCGATTATCTTCGACTATCGCCCCTCCAAGGCGGGGCAGCACGGACTCACCATTTCGACCAAGGATGGCGGCGCGGCGTTGCGCGTGTTGGGTCTTTATGACTCCATCAAGGGCGGGACACTGTCGATTACCGGCACGGTGAAAGACAATCAGCCCTGGCGGCCGCTGCGCGGCAAAATTGCCATGTCATCATTCCGCGTCATCAACACACCCTTTGTTGCACGTTTCCTGACTGTTGCCACGATTACCGGTGTGGTTGATGCCGTGACCGGCGAGGGCTTCCTGTTCGGTGGCGCCGAGGGCCGTTTCACGAAGACACGCGGAAACATCGAGCTGAAGAAATTTCGCAGTGCGGGACCGTCGGTTGGCATGACCGCGCAGGGGCAGGTGGATCTCGATCGCAATATGATCAATCTCAAGGGGACCCTGGTACCGGCCTACGCGATCAACAGCGTGCTCGGCAACATTCCGCTCATTGGGCCCATCATTCAGGGCGGTGAGGGTGAAGGACTGTTTGCCGCCACCTACGCCATTACCGGCAATCTCGAAGAGCCCAAGATCGACGTCAATGAATGGTCCGCCCTGGCGCCGGGCTTCGTCCGCGATCTCTTTACCGACGATGGTACAGAGCTTCCTGACGATGATGAGGGTGACGGTACGGTGCCGGCGAAACCGAAGACGCCAGGAACCAAGGCGCCGGACGAGATGCACAACAATAACTGACGGAACGGCAGATCCAAGGAGACAGAGTCATGCGACAGCATCACTTTCTTGTGGGTATTGCGTTGTTCGTTTTGGGTTGTGCTGATGTCGATCAGCATGCCGCGCCCATTCCACTGCGGCTGCTGGCCTTCAATGATTTTCACGGCAACATCCAGTCCGCTGATCCCAGTCCAGGTCGGGTCACTGTCATCAAGGATGGCAAGGAAGAGATGGTTGAGGCGGGGGGTGCTGCCTATCTTTCGAGCCTGGTGGCGCAGCAGCGTGCCGGCCATCCCAACAATCTGCTGGTCAGTGCCGGCGATCTTACGGGGGCAAGTCCGATGTTATCGGCCCTGCTCAAGGACGAGCCCACCATACGCATCATGAACAGCATGCGGCTCGACCTCAACGTCGTTGGCAAT
This sequence comes from Dongia sp. P2_B8, assembly GCF_056404715.1. Taxonomy (NCBI): domain Bacteria; kingdom Pseudomonadati; phylum Pseudomonadota; class Alphaproteobacteria; order Rhodospirillales; family Dongiaceae; genus Dongia; species Dongia sp. P2_B8. The sequence goes on from NZ_JBFUDM010000001.1 coordinate 572,588, forward strand.
CACGAATTCGACTATGGCCGTAGCGAACTGATACGCAAATCGATAGGCGACTGCGCTACGCTCCTTTTTTGCCCTGACGGTCGCTTCAAGGGTGCGGCTTTCCAATATATGGCGGCGAACGTCGTCGATGCCAGCAGTGGCAAGCCGCTATTCGCACCCTATGTCGTGAAGGAATTTGACGGTGTCGAGATCGCCTTTATCGGTGTGGTGACGACAGAGACGCCAAGTATCGTCGCGGCAAGCGGCGTTGCCGGCCTGACCTTCCTTGACGAGGCCGAGACGCTGAACAGATATGCTGATGAACTCAAAGCAAAAGGCGTGCGGGCGATTGTTGCTGTTCTTCATGAAGGGTCGACCGCCAACGCCGATGTATCTCTCGATGGCGGAAACTGCGTCGGTGTCGACGGTGCGCTCAATGATATCGTTGCCAAGGCCAACCCGGAGATTGATCTGTTCATTTCAGGGCATACGCACCAAAGCTATGCATGCCACCTCAATGGCCGGCTCGTAACGCAGGCTGGCAATTATGGGCGGATGCTGAGCGTCATCGATCTTTCGCTCGATCCCAGCAGTGGCGATATCGTGGCCATGTCAGCGCGGAATCTTCCTGTCACGCACGACCTCACGCCGGATCCAGCGATCCTTGCGGAATTGAAGAGCGCTGACGTGGCAACGGCGCCCATGCGCGCGCAGAAGGTGGCGACCCTGCAGGCGGCCCTCTCACGCAAAGGAGATGCGACAGGAGAATCCGCCCTGGGCGACGTGATTGCGGATGCTCAACTGGCCGCGGCCAAGGATCTTGGTGCCGTGATCGCGCTTACCAATCCTGGCGGCATTCGCCAGGACCTGCCCAGCGATCCCACCAAGGGGCTATCGGTCAGCCTCAGCGATCTTTTCGCCGTGCAGCCTTTCGGCAATAATCTGGTTGCGATGGACGTTACTGGCGCACAGTTGAAGCTGTTGCTGGAACAGCAATGGGTCGGCCAGCCGGAAGATCGCAAGCCGCGCATCCTGCAGATCTCGCAAGGTTTTGCCTATTGCTATGACGATCAGCGGGCAGAAGGCGACAGGATCCTGACGGAAACCATGCAGATCAATGGCAAGTTGATCGATCCGAACGCCACCTACCGGATTGCGGTGAACAATTTCCTGAGTGGAGGCGGCGACCGGTTCGAAATTCTCAAAGAAGGCCGGCATCTGGTGCAGGGCGGTGGTGATCTCGAAGCTTTTCGCGATTACGTTGCCGGAAAGGCCGGGAGCTTCCCAGCAGCACCCGCCGGACGCGTCTGTCGGCGGTCGTAGGGTCATATTCATGACTTATTAAGGGTTAAGGCGGACATTCCCTGTAATAAATATTGTTTCAGGGGAGTGAAACACCGTGATAACCAAAGGTTCTTCCGGCGGCTCGCTGGCTATAAAAATACTGCTGCCGATCCTGGCAGCCCTTCTTTTTGGCCTCGGCCTATCCACCTGGGTAACAGTGTCGCAAAGCAGCGCGACCGTGAGCAAGCTCAGCAACGATCTGGGCGTAGCGGTGGCAACGTCGGCCACCGACAAGGTCGAGAACGTGATTGCGGGCGCTTTCGCGTCCGCCCGTGCGACGGCTGCGAACGTCGTTGGACAGATCGATGGCAAATCCGCCAGCCGCGCCAGTGTTCTTGCATCCTTGCGCAAATTGCTGGCCGACAATCCGAACCTGCTGGCCACTTGGGTCGCTTTCGAACCCAATGCCTTTGACGGGCAGGATGCCAGTTTTGTGTCGGCGGAAGGACATGATGCGACCGGCCGCTTCGTTCCTTACATAGCGCGGGACGGCGACGGCGCGAGCTTGACGGCACTGACCGACTACGAAACGCCGGGGGCCGGTGACTACTATCTTCTGGCCCGTAACAGTGGTCAGGAACAATTGCTGGAACCCTATCTCTACAAGGTCAACGGCAAGGACGTGCTGATGACCAGCGCTGCGGTGCCGGTTATCGTCGATGGCAAGGTCATTGGTGTGGCCGGGATCGATCTGCTGCTTGAGGGCCTCAATGGCCTGCTCGGCAAGATGACACCGTTTGAGACCGGCTCAGTGTCGCTCATTTCGAACGGCGGTCTATGGGCTGCTTATAGCAATGTCGAGGCACTCGGCAAGCCGATCAGCGAGACATCCGATACACTTAGCGGTGCGCTCGCCGCGATCAAGGGTGGTGAGCGTCTGGAGATGGCGGATCATTCGAAATCGCTGGATACCGATGTCACGCGCATCTTCATGCCGGTGACGGCTGGCCTCTCGACCGACCGCTGGTCGGTCATGGTCAATCTGCCCCAGGACAAGATGCAGGCGCCGGTCAATGCGCTGACCAACACAGTGCTGATCGTCGCGGCGGTCATCGTCCTGGCGCTGGGCATCATCGTTGCCTTCCTGGTCCGCTATCTCGCCGTGAAGCCGGTGCGCGCTCTTACCGGCGCGGTCGAGGGGTTGGCTGGTGGCAATACGGCGCTTGATGTTCCGTTGACAGCCCGGCGAGACGAGCTCGGTGTCATGGCGCGCGCGATCGATTTCTTCAAGGAGAAGTTGATCGAGGTCGATCGGTTGCGCGAAGAACAGAAGGCCTCGGAGCAACGCATCACCGATGAGCGGCGCAAGGCCATGCTGGACCTTGCCGACGGCTTCGAAGCCGCGATCAAGGGTGTGGTCGAAGGTGTGTCGTCTGCGGCAACGGAATTGCAATCGAGCGCCACGTCCATGTCCGGCACCGCGGAAGAAGCCACCCGCCAATCGACGGCGGTAGCGGCGGCGACCACCCAGGCTTCGGCCAATGTGACGACGGTGGCCGCGGCGGCAGAGGAACTTTCCTCCTCGATCACTGAGATCAGCCGGCAGGTTGCAGACAGTTCGACCGTGGCGAAATCGGCGGTCGATGAAGCTGCCCAAACCGGCGAAACGGTTGAGAGTCTCGCTGTGGCGGCGGAAAAGATCGGCGGCATCGTCCAGCTTATCAACGACATTGCCAGTCAGACGAACCTGCTGGCGCTCAATGCGACGATCGAGGCCGCCCGCGCTGGCGAGGCAGGCAAGGGCTTTGCCGTGGTGGCGTCCGAAGTCAAGAATCTGGCTAGCCAAACCGCCAAGGCGACGGAGGACATCTCAGTCCAGATCAGCGGCATGCAGCAGGTAACGCGGTCGGCAGCAAGCGCCATGGGGCACATCCGGTCCACCATTGCCCGGATCAATGAGATCGCCTCGGGTATCGCTGCCGCGGTTGAGGAGCAATCGGCCGCAACGCAGGAAATCTCCAACAATGCCCAGCAGGCAGCCTCTGGCGTCGACGAAGTGGCTCGCAATATCAGCGGCGTCAATCAGGCCGCCAATGAAGTTGGTGGTGCCGCCGGCGAGGTCCTTGGCGCCTCGTCTGAATTGTCGCGGCAGTCGGAATCGCTGCGGCGCGAAGTGGACGCGTTCATCGCCAAGGTGCGTGCCAGCTGATCCAAAGAAAACGGGCGGGACCTAGGTCCCGCCCGCTTCCGCTTGGTCGGAGGAAAATCCCTATTTTGCCGCAGCGACTGCCCGCCCCGCCAATACGCTCACCAGATGAGCGCGATAGGCGGCTGAACCGTGGAGGTCGCTGTTGAGGCTATCGGCCGAAACTTTGGCACCCTTGGCGGCATCGGCACTGAAATTGGCACCAAGAGCTGCTTCAACTTCCTTGGCCCGGAACACGCCTTCCTGGCCGGCGCCGGTCACCGCAACGCGCACGCCACCCTTGGTCTTGGCAACAAAAACGCCCACCAAGGCAAAGCGCGAGGCCGGCTGCACGAACTTCTCGTAAGCGGCTTTTTCCGGTTTTGGGAAATGGATCGCCGTGATGATCTCACCATCCTCCAGGGCTGTCGTGAAGATGCCTTGGAAGAAATCGTCGGCTTTGATTTCGCGCTTGTTGGTCCGCACTGTGGCACCGAGGCCGAGCACGGCGGCGGGATAGTCTGCCGCCGGGTCGTCATTGGCGACCGAGCCGCCGATGGTCCCGCGGCGCCGTACCTGCCGGTCGCCGATCAGGCTGGCAAGGTGTGCGAGGGCAGGGATGGCACCTTGCACGGCCGCAGAGCTCGCCACCTCGGCATGGGTGGTCATGGCGCCGATGGTAACACCGTCACCTTCCACCTTGATCCCCTTGAGATCGGCGATCGCACCGAGATCAATGAGATCGCTGGGTTCAGCGAGGCGTTGCCGCAATGTCGGCAGCAAGGTCTGGCCACCGGCGATGATCTTGCCGTCACTGGCACCGCCGATCACCTTCACTGCGTCAGCGACAGAGCCCGGTTTGTGGAATGCGAAATTATGCATGTGCTTCCTCCCTTACTCTGCCGCTTTGGCTTTGCCGGCGGATTGAATGGCCTGCCACACCTTGTGGGGGGTCGCCGGCATCGAAATGTCGGTGACGCCCACCGGCAACAGCGCATCAAGGACGGCATTGATCACTGCCGGCGGTGAGCCGATGGCACCCACTTCGCCGACACCCTTCGAACCCAAGGGATTGTGTGTGCACATGGTTGCGTGGTTGGCCACCGTGATGTTGGGCACATCGTCGGCGCGCGGCATGGTGTAATCCATGTAGGAGCCGGTGAGGAGCTGCCCCGTCACCTCATCATAGCTGCAGTTTTCCAGCAGGGCCTGACCGATGCCCTGGACGACGCCACCGTGCACCTGGCCTTCCACGATCATCGGATTGATGACCCGGCCGATATCGTCGACCGCCGTGAACTTCAGTACCTGGGTGACGCCCGTCTCCGGATCGATTTCGACCTCGCAGATATGCGTACCGCCCGGATAGGTGAAGTTGAGAGGATCGTAGAATGCCGTCTCTTCCAACCCAGGTTCCAGCTCCGTGATCGGGTAGTTGTGCGGCACATAGGCCGTCAACGCGACCTGTCCGAAGGTCACCTTCTTGTCGGTCCCCTTCACGGTGAACTCACCGTTTTTGAAGTCGATGTCGGCCACCGAGGCTTCCATCAGATGGGCGGCGATGCGCCGCGCCTTGGTGATGATCTTGTCCATCGCCTTGACGATGGCCGAGCCGCCGACCGCCAGCGAGCGCGAGCCATAGGTTCCCATGCCGAAGGGAATCTTGTTGGTATCGCCATGGCTGACTTCGACGCTGTCGAACGGCACGCCGAGCGTATCCGAGACCAGCTGCGCAAAGGTCGTCTCGTGACCCTGGCCGTGGCTATGCGTCCCGGTAAAGACCGTGACGGAGCCTGTCGGATGCACGCGGATGGAGCCGCATTCATAGAGACCGGCACGGGCACCTAGCGACCCGACGACCGCCGATGGCGCGATACCGCAGGCCTCGAGATAGGTCGAGATGCCGATACCACGCAGCTTGCCACGCGTCTTGGCTTCCGCCCGCCGCGCCTCGAACCCGCTCCATTCGCCAAGCTTCAAGGCGATGTCGAGGGTGGCGCCATAATCGCCGCTGTCATATTGCAGGGCGACTGGCGTCTGGTAGGGGAACGCATCGTTGGGAATGAAGTTCTTGCGACGCAATTCGACGCGGTCGATACCGGTCTCGCGCGCCGCCTTTTCCACCAGTCGCTCGAGGAGATAGGTCGTCTCCGGCCGGCCGGCGCCGCGATAGGCGTCGACCGCGACGGTATTGGTGAAGACTGCCTTCACCTCGGCATAGATGGCTGGCGTGGTGTAGACGCCGGCGAGCAGCGTTGCCGACAGGTAGGTCGGCACACAGGGGGCGAAGGTCGAAAGATAGGCGCCCATATTGGCGATGGTATTGACGCGCAAGCCGATGAACTTGCCGTCCTTGTCGAGAGCCAGTTCCGCATGGCTGACATGATCGCGGCCCTGCGCATCGGTGATGAAAGCTTCCGACCGGTCCGACGTCCATTTGATCGGCCGCCGCACTTTCTCGGACGCCCAGGTGACGAGTGCTTCTTCGGAATAATGGAAGATCTTCGACCCGAAGCCGCCACCCACATCCGGCGCCACGACGCGCAGCTTATGTTCTGGAATTTGCAGCACGAACGCGCCCATCAGCAACCGAATGACGTGCGGGTTCTGGCTGGTCGTATAGAGCGTGTACTCGCCGGTCGCCCGGTCATACTCACCCACCGCCGCCCGTGGCTCCATCGCATTGGGCGCCAGACGCTGGTTGATGAGGTCGATCTTGGTGACGTGGTGAGCCTTGGCGAAGGCCGCATCCACCGCCGCCTTATCGCCGATATGCCAGTCGAAACAAGTGTTGTTCTTGGCATCCGGCCACACTTGCGCAGCGCCCGGCTTGTCGGCGCCGCCCGTCGAAACGATCGCCTTCAATTCCTTGTAGGTGACATCGACTGCCTCGGCGGCATCGCGCGCCTGCGCCAGCGATTCACCGATGATGAGGGCAACCTGGTCGCCGACATGGCGGACGCGGTCCTTGCACAGCGGGAAATGCGGCGGCTCGATCATCGGGCTGCCGTCCTTGCTATGGATCTGCCAGCCGCAGGGCACACCGCCTTTGTCATAGTCGGCGCCGGTGAAGATCGCGACCACGCCAGGCATCGCCTTCGCCTTGGCCGTGTCGATCTTGACGATCTCGGCATGGGCATGGGGCGAGCGCAGGATGTAGGCGTAGGTTTGGCCGTTGCGGTTGATGTCGTCGGTATAGGTGCCGCGGCCCGTCAGGAAACGGAAATCCTCTTTCCGCTTGGGAGAATGGCCGATGCCGGTCGCTTGTCCAGAGTCAGCCATGGCTTATCTCCCTTTTCCGGCTTGCATCGCTTCAGCGCCCGCTTTCACGGATTTGACGATGTTGTGGTAGCCGGTACAGCGACAGATATTGCCTTCAAGTCCTTCGCGAATTTCGCTTTCGCTGAGATTGGCTTTGCCCTGCACCAGGTCGATGGCGCTCATCACCATGCCGGGCGTGCAGAAGCCGCACTGCAGTCCATGATTATTGCGGAAGGCTTCCTGCATCGGGTGCAGCGTATCGCCGGTGGCGAGACCTTCGATGGTGGTGATCTGCGCGCCATCCAACTGAACGGCAAGAACGTTGCAGGACTTCACGGCATTGCCGTTCACATGCACGGTGCAGGCGCCGCATTGTGCTGTGTCGCAGCCGACATGGGTGCCGGTGAGGGTGAGTGTGTCGCGCAGAAAATGAACGAGCAATGTACGCGCTTCGACATCCGCCGAAACAGCTTTGCCGTTCACCGTCATCTTAACGGTGGGCATAACGATCCTCCCTGAGTTGCTGTGGCTTGCCGCCACTAGCTGCCTTTTGCGTTTTGCCGGATTTAAATCCGGTCGCCGAGATCGATGAGAGAATTAAGCTTGCGCGCCCAATTGAATGTCAAGGTCTAGAATCAGGGAATAGGTTTTCAGCGCGCGGGCGAGCGGCTTTGTCGCAGGCAGCTGAAGGGTGCTGCCTATTAAGTGGTCATTGCTGCGATGCGTCAGAATTCACTGCCCAAATCGTGCAAAACATGCGTCGGCCACGCATATGTTTTAATCTTGGCGGCGTATCGACATTGCAGTGTGAATGTCAGCGTTTCACAAAGAAATAGAGTCCGGCGCCGACGACCGCCACCAGGCCAGTGATCCAGATTGCGGGATGCAGGCCTTTTTGTTCCTGGGCCGGCGCAGTCGCAGTTGCCATGGCAGCCGGCATCGGCGCGTTTGTGGCACCCTCGACGACCGTCTCGGCGGATGAAACACCCGGCTGTGCCACCACGGCGGCGGCAAAGGCGCTGAAGAAATCATCCGCCATCTTTTTGGCGGTGCCCTCGATCAGGCGCGATCCGATCTGTGCCAGCTTGCCGCCGATCTGGGCGCCGGCGGAATATTTCAGGATCGTGCCGCCGCTGCCATCTTCCGTCAACGCGACCTTGGCGCTGCCCTTGGCGAAGCCGGCGGCGCCACCTTGACCTTCACCGGTGATGGTATAGCCATTGGGCGGATCGACATCGGACAGGGTGATGCGGCCGCCGAACTTGGCCTTCACGGGGCCAACCTTGGCCACCACCGTTGCCGTGAAGCCTTCGCCATCGCGGACCAGTTCTTCGCAGCCGGCAATGGCGCCTTTAAGAATGTCAGGGTCGTTGAGTGCAGCCCACACAATGGCGCGGGGTGCCTTGATCGGGTATTCGCCGGAAATATCCATGACGCGATCTCCTGCCTGACATCACGCCAACATAGAGGCGTGGCCGCCACATCTTGTCAACGGGCGCCATAAATCAAGAGGAGGCATCGACAAATCAAGGGTGGCCCGGCAATCTAGCGCTTCCATAATAGCTCTCTGCCAGTGAGGATCGCGTGCGGCGTTTTCTTCAGTTGCGAATAATTCTGATCGGCTTGCTGGTGCTTGTTGGCTGGCCGGCTTTTGCCGCCGACCAGGTGCCGGTACTGATCCATGCCGGTGGCAGCACCTATAAATTCGAAGCCGAGATCGCCGACACGGCGGATGAGCGGGCCCAGGGGTTGATGTTTCGCGAACATCTTGGTGCCAATGAAGGCATGCTGTTCCTGTATCCGGTCGAGAAGCCGGTGGCGTTCTGGATGAAGAACACGCCCTTGCCGCTCGACATGATCTTCATCGACGGGAAGGGCCGCATCCTGAATGTCGCGGCGATGGCGAAGCCCTTCGATACCAGTCCAATCAGCTCGGAAGGGGCTGCGATGGCGGTTCTGGAAATTCTGGGCGGGTCGGCGGGGCAGCTCGGGATCAAAGCCGGCGATCTGGTCGAATGGCCGCCGCAACCGGTCGCGCCGACGCCCTGACTTTGGGTTAACGCTTCCGGGCGATGGTCAGCCCGTCGGCGATCGGCAGCAGGCAGAAATCGACGCGGCTGTCCGTGGCCACAAAGCTGTTCAGCTCGCGCAGCGCCAAGGTTTCGGCGTCCTTGGCTGCCGGGTCGGCCACATCGCCACCCCACAGCACATTGTCGATGAGAAGGACGCCGCCCGGGCGCAGCAGCTCCAGGATCGCCTCGTAATAATGCGGGTAATTGGTCTTGTCCGCGTCGATGAAGGCCATGTCGAAGCTGGCACCATCGGTCTGCTTGAGGCCGGCCAAAGTCTCCAGGGCCGGTGCCAGGCGCAGCTCGATCTTGTCGGCAACCCCCGCCTTGGCCCAATAGCGCCGGGCGACGGCGGTGTATGCCCCGCTGATGTCGCAGCACACCAGTTTCCCGTCCGCGGGCAGCACCCGGGCGACTGACAGGCTGGAATAGCCGGTAAAGGTGCCGATCTCGATTGCCTTGCGGACGCCCATCAATTGGGCCAGCAGGGCCATGAACTGGCCCTGTTCGGGCGAAATCTGCATCATGCTGGCGGGCAATTTGCCCGTTTCCTCGCGCAATGCCTTCAGCAGGGGATCGTCCCTGAAGCCGAACTGCAAGATATAGTCATAAAGGCGTTCAGTGACCTGAAGCTGCTTGCCCATGGGTGTGGGCGCTTAAGGTACGCGATTGGGCAAGCGGACGTATTGGACGCCGGATTCCAGTGAACTCTGCGCCACCGTCTTGCGGCGCGACTGATCCTGGATGCAAAAGATATGCGCATAGGGCGTGCCGTCGATGCCATTGAAGATCGAAGCCACTTCCCAGGTGATCAGGTTTGTATCGGCCGACTTGTAGCGTGCGCCGACCGTCACCCGATTGTCTTTTTTAGAACTGAACAGGCCCATATCTTTAGCGCTCGTCTGGCAGCGATCGTGATGTGGCCGGCCACTGGCCGATTTGGCCCCCCGACTCACCGGGATCTTAGCAGCTATGACCTTGATTCGGGCGGGAACGTAGCATCTGAACCCGACCCGAACAAGGTCGCGTGGAGCCTCGGCTGTGACCTTAATTCGCAGCCGCTCAAGCGTTGCGCAAATACCACGCGTAATCGAGTTCCGTCACCCGGGCGTTGAAGCGGTCATATTCAGCCTGTTTGACCGCTCCGAAAACATGATGGAAACGGTCGCCGAAATAGCTCTTCATGCGGGACGATTGGGTGAAGAGGTCGATCGCCGCCTGCCAGTTGGTGGGGATGGTTAGGCCCATTTCCTGGGCCTTGGCGTAGCCATTCCCCTCAACCGGCGCACCGGGATCGAGCTTCTGCTTCAGGCCCCAATGGATCGCGGCCAGCATGGCTGCGACGGCCAGATAGGGGTTGGCATCGGCGCCGCAGATCCGGTGCTCGATATGGCGCGATTTTGCCGGACCGGCGGGCACGCGGAAGCTCACCGTTCTATTATTGATACCCCAGGTGGGGGCGACCGGCGCATAGGAATTGGCCCGAAAACGACGATAGGAGTTGGCGTTCGGAGCGAAGATCGCCATCGACTCGTTCAACATGGCCTGCATGCCGGCAACTGCCTGGCGGAGGAGCGGCGTACCGGCCGGGTCGTCGCTGGCAAAGGCATTGCTGCCGTCTGGATTGGCAAGGCTCACATGCAGATGCATGCCTGATCCGGCGATGTCGCTGTTGGGCTTCGCCATGAAGGTTGCTTCAAAGCCATGGCGGACGGCGACACCCTTGACCAGCCGCTTGTATTTGACCGCCTCGTCGCAGGCCTGCAGCGCGTCGGCGCGGTGCCGGAGGCCCAGCTCCATCTGGCCCGGCGCATATTCCGAAATGGCGGATTCCAGCGGCAGGCCGATCGTCTCGCCCATGGCGTAGACATCACGGAAGAAGGGCTCGAAATCGTCGAGCTCCCGCAGGCCATAGGCCTGGATGTCCCAGGACCGGTTGCCAGTCACGGCGGAGGCCGGTGGCTGCAGCGTGCCGTCGGCGCGGCGCTGCCGGTCGATCGGATAGAACTCCATCTCGCAGGCAACGACCGGCGTAAGGTTGAACTCCTTGAACCGGTCGATTACCGATTTCAGCACGTGGCGCGGGTCGACATCGCAAGGTGTCCCGTCCAGTTCATAGACCGACAGCATCATCTGGGCAAAATCATCACCCAGCCACGGGGCCAAGGTGAGGCCGCCCGGTGCGGGCTTACCCAGCCGGTCCGCGTCGCCATCGGCCCAGACCAGGCCGGATTCCTCGACATCCTCGCCGGTGATGTCCAGCGCCAGCATGGTGCCGGGCAGGAAGCGCGCAAATTCATAGATTGGCCGGATGTCCTGGCGCAGCAGATTCTTGCCGCGCGGCACGCCGGACTGGTTGGTGAAGAAGATCTGGACGAACTTCACCTCAGGATGCGCGGCAAGGAAGGCATCGCATTCGGCGATGCTGTTGACATTGATATCCATGGTAACCCCCAAAAACGGAAAGCGGCGCCTATTCAGGCAGCCAGTTCATCAAGACATTGGCCAATCGTCGCGATCAGCCGCTCCACTTGCGCCGGCGTCGTCACGGGACTGACCAGCGTCATGTTATGGAACGGGGCGATCAACAGGCCGCGATTGAGCAGATAGAGGTGGACTGCAAGTTCCACCGGACCATGCATGGCGGCCTGCGCTTCGGTCCCGTTGCGCGGCCGGTTGGGTGCGCAGACAAACTCGGCGCGGGCACCTACATTGGAGACATGCCAGGGGATATTGCGCTTGCGGATCTCCGCTTCGATGCCGTGGGCAAGTTTCTCCGACAGCGGCAGCATATGGTCGTAAGCCGCCGGTGTCATGACATGTTCGAGATTGGCACGCATCGCCTTGAACTGCAGGGCGTTGGCCGAGAGCGTCGTGCCCATGCCGCTATAGCCCGGTCCTGCTTCCTGCTCTGCTGCGCGCATGCGAGCCGCAATCGCGGCAGTGCAGCCGAAAACGGCGGTCGGCAATCCACCGGCCACGGGCTTGCCCAGCGTGAGGAAGTCCGGCTTCAGATTATGCGTGCGGGTATAGCCGCCATAACCGGTCGAAATCGTGTGCGTCTCATCGATCACCAGCAAGGTTTCGGTCCTGCGGCAAAGATCCTGCAGTGCGTCGAGGAAACCCGGTTGCGGCAGCACCATGCCGATGTTGGTGAGCGCCGGTTCCGTAATGACGCAGGCGACGTCGCGATCCTTGAGGGCCGCTTCCAGCGCCGCCACATCATTGAACTCGACCACCTTGGTATGGGTCGTGAGGTCATAGACCTGTCCGATGAGGCCGGGTCGATGAATGGCTTTGCCGTTCTTCAGGCGTACGAACGTGTCGTCGACAGCACCATGATAGGCGCCGTGGAAGACCAGCACCTTGGTGCGCCTGGTGATGGCGCGGCACCAGCGGATAACGAAGCGATTGGCATCCGTCGCGGTCGTCGTCACCTGCCAAAGTGGTAGACCAAACATCTGCTCGAGCAGCTTGCCGACAGCGACGATGTCCTCGGTCGGCAGCATATAGGTGAGGCCGTGTGATGCCTGCGCTGCGATGGCCTTTGCCACCGGTTCCGGCGAGTGGCCGAACATCGATCCGGTATCACCCAGGCAGAAATCGTCATACAAATGACCGTCGGCGTCGGTGAGCGTTGCACCCTTGGCATCGGCGACAAAGAGAGGAAAGGGAGTCGACCAATCCAGCATCCAATGATGCGGTACACCCTTGATCCAATTAGCGCGGGCATCTTGGCCCAGCTGTTGCGAAATCGGGTTGGATTGGATGTAGCGGTCGGTTTCTCGCTTTGTCATTGCCTCGACTTGCGCTTTCGGCAAGCCGGCTTCCGATAATTCCATGATGCGTGCACTCTGTCCTTCTGCTGCGGCCACGACCGGGCCAAAGAGGCGCCATTGATAGCGACTGCCCAGGGGGAATAGCAAGGGGCGGACCTAAGTCCTTGAGGCTAAACGAGCTGTTGCACCGCCGCGAAGGCGGCAAACGCCCGCAATACCGCGAAGGCGGCAAACGCCCGCAATACCGCGAAGGCGGCAAACGCCCGCAATACCGCGAAGGCGGCAAACGCCCGCAATACCGCGAAGGCGGTAAACGCCCGTAATACCGCGAAGGCGGCAAACGCCCGCAATACCGCGAAGGCGGTAAACGCCCGTAATACCGCGAAGGCGGTGATTGCTCAGAATGCCGCGAACGCGGCTTGGCTCACAACCAGCCGCGTTTGCGGAAATACCAGAAGGGGAGTACCGCTGAGAGCACCATCATGCCGATGGCGACCAGATAGCCGTGTTGCCAATGCAGTTCCGGCATGTCTTCGAAATTCATGCCGTAAATGCTTGCGATCAAGGTCGGCGGCAGAAAAGCCACGGCTGCCACCGTGAAGATCTTGATGATGGCGTTCTGCTCGATGTTGATCAGGCCTAGCGTTGCGTCGAGTAGGAAGTTGATCTTGCCGGCGAGGAACGTGGCGTGATCGGCGATCGAGGCGACATCGCGCGACAAAGTCTTGAGACGCGTCTTGGCGTCCTTCTTCATATTGTTCTGGGCATTGAGAAAGAGCACCACGCGGCTAAGGCCGAGCAAGCTGTCCCGCGCCTTGGTGGCGAGATCGCCATTGCGGCCAATGCGTCGCAAGACTTCCTGCAGGCTGCTGCTCTTCTGCGGGCTGGTCCCCTTGCTGCGCGATCTTGCGCCCATGGCACCGGTCTGCTTGGAGAAAATTTCCCGCGAGACCTGCTCCATGTCGGCTGCCGCCAGTTCCAGCACGTCGGCCAGTCGATCGGCGATGCCTTCCAGCAGGCCAAGCAGGATCGGCTGTGATCCGGCGGCGATGTTGGGATGCCGCAAGGCGCGCCGGGCAAAGACGGGGAAGGGCAGGGGATCGACGAACCGTACCGTGATCAGGGTGGTTGGCGTCAGGATGAAGGTGACAGCACCGCTCTCCGGATGATCCGTGGCGGCCTTATGGAGGACCGGGACCGTCATCACCACGCTATCGCCTTCACTATAGAGACGGCTGCTGGCCTCGATTTCATGCATTTCCTCGCGCGTCGGTACTTCGATCGCGAAGGCCGTTTCGACCGCATGAATTTCAGTGGGTGTCGGCTCCAGCAGATCGACCCAGACGGCGTCGCGCGGCAGCGTCTCGACAGCATGGTCGGCAGCTTCCTGCAGGCGGCTGGGCAGCATGTCGGCTGCCGGCAAATCGGTCACGACAGGGCGTGCTGCAAGACCGCTCACGACAATCTTGTTCAGGGAGCCTTCTTGGTGGACATAGGCGGTGATCATTCCTGCCTCCGAGGGTAAAACGAATTACGACGTTCAACCCGAAGGCATCGGCAAGGACAGGCGATGGCGCTTAGCGCGGACCTGTGCTTGCGGATGAGACCGGGTCGATGATGGTCCTTGCCGCACAGCTTGAGCGCGTACTAGGAGGCTCTGCGGCAGTGGATTGTGCCCGGTTCATGTGACAATTCCTTGTTTTGGCAGGCCGGGGATAGTGCCCACCAATCCTTGGTGTGGTAGGACTGGTCCTTGAGGCTGTCAATTGAAAAGGTGCGGCAGCGATGTCGCAGGGGGATGGGGGATTACCATGACGACATTGAAAGGGCGGATCGCCCTGGTAACAGGAGCAGGCAGTGCTGATGGGATCGGCTTTGCGACGGCCCGGGCCCTGGCGGCCGCAGGCGCCCGGGTTGCCATCACGTCAACGACCAAGCGCATCCACGAAAGATTGCGGGATCTTGGGGACAAGAGGCAGCATATTGCCCTGATCGCCGATTTGACCGATCCCGCCGCGGCCGAGAATTTGGTCGCCGAGGTCAATGCGGCCCTCGGCAAGATCGATATCCTGGTCAACAATGCCGGCATGGTCCAGACCGGCAAGCCGGAAAAGTCCAAGCTCTTTCACAAGATCTCGCCTGACGAATGGCTGCGTTCGATGGACATCAACCTCAACACCTGCTTCCACGTCAGCCGGGCCATCCTGCCGCAGATGCTGCGCCGGCAATATGGCCGCATCGTCAACATCGCCTCGGTCACAGGCCCGCTTGTCACCAATCCGCGCAGCACCCGATATTCCACGGCCAAGGCCGCCATGGTCGGCCTGACACGGTCCCTGGCGATCGAGGTTGCCGACAAGGGCATCACGGTGAATGCGGTGGCACCGGGCTGGATCGAGACCGGCTCTTCCTCGAAGGAGGAGATCGTCGCCGGCAATCATACCCCCGCCCGCAGGCCCGGCCGCCCGGCGGAAATCGCTGCCACGGCAGCCTTCCTGGCCAGCGAAGGTGCGTCCTATATCACGGGCCAGATGATCGTGGTCGATGGCGGCAATTCGCTCCAGGAATTCAAGGGACCGTCGGAAGGCTATTACTGACCAGCTCCGCCCGCACATTGCGCTCAAGATAGGTGTTGAGGGCAATGTAGGAGCGCGTGCCCTTGGTGCCGGGAATGTCGTAGATCCGCTTCAGCAGTTCCTCCAGCGCGCGGGTGCTTTCGCAGCGCACTTTCAGGATCATGCAGGTGTCGCCCGCGACGGCATGGATTTCCTCGACCCTCGGATCGTCCTCAAGCGCCATCATTTCCGGCGTCTTGCCCCACCCTTCGGTCATCACGTGGACGAAGGCCATGAGCGGCCGGCCGATGGCCCCACCATCGATCGCGATCGTGGTCTGCTTGATGATCCCCTGCGCCTTCAGCTTTTTGACACGTTCGAAGATCGAGGGGGCGGAGAGACTGAGTCTTTCCCCAAGGTCGCGATAGGCGATGGTGGCGTCGTCGGCCAGCAGGGCTAACAGTTTTCGGTCGGTTGCATCCATTTTGTCGGCTTTTCGAACAAGGTTCATGCGTAAAATTCGTCGATTGCGCTCTATTATCTAACCTGATACCGAGTTTGGCGATATAAATATTACATGGTTCGGTAGAATGTCTGATGTGACGATGATGTCCAAGGCGCCCGTATCGGCCAGTGCCAGCCTGACCATTTTGATGTGCGCCATCGCAGCGGTGGGCATCCAAGCGCTGATGCTGTCGCCCCTTTTGCCTGATATTGCGTCTGATTTGCAGGCCTCGCCGCGGGAGATCGGCTTCGCCACGGGCGGCTATGGCGTGGGTGTGGCGCTGGCTGCCCTGCTGGCCGCCCCGCGCCTTGGCCAATGGCGGAAGGCGCGGGCCATGCAATGCGCGTTCGCCACCATGGCCCTCAGCCTGGCCCTGTGCGGGACCGCTTGGGATTGGCGGGTGCTGGTGGTCGGCCAGTTCGTCACCGGCCTTGCCGCCGGCATCATTCTGCCAGCCACCTATGGGCTGGCTGCGGAATTGTCGCCGCCCGAGATGCGCTCGCGCGCCGTGGGGCGGGTCATTTTCGGCTGGTCGATCGCGATGGTGGGCGGCATCCCGCTGGCTGCGTTCCTGGCCGACCTCATCGATTGGCGCAGTACCTTTGCGCTGATTGCCGCCATCACGGCAGGCATGGTGGCGCTGGTCGGCATGATCCCGCGCAGCAGCGGCACAATCGCCACCGAGCGCGTTGCTTATGCGCACGTCTTTCAAGTGCCGGGCATGAAGCTGTGCCTGGTCGCCACCTTTGCCTACATGATCGGTTTCTATCAGACCTATACCTTCATCGGCGATCATGTCCGTCACCTGCATCAAGCGGGAGCCTGGCTGGGCGGTGTCGTCGCCTGTTCCTATGGTGTCGGGTTTGGTGCGGCGATCCTGTGCAATGGCTGGCTGGATCGCATGGGGCCGGTAAGGATCATGGCGTTCTCGCTGTTCGCGGTCGGCGTCAACTATGTCCTGTTGCCATTCGCCATGCAGTCCTTCTGGTCAGTCATCATGTTCCCCTTTGCCTGGGGCCTCGCCAATCATGTGTGCATGAACGTGTTGGTGTCCTTCATCGGCTCTGCTCCAGCCGCCACGCGCAGCACGGCCATGGGGCTGTTCTCCTTCATCACCTATGTAGCCGTCGGCCTTGGCGGCGCCGTCTTTGGCACCGTCTATGCACAGGCGGGTTTTGCCACCGTCTCCTTTGCGGCGGCGGCGACATTATGGATCGCTGCTCTTCTGGTGGCGCTGCTGCTGAAGCGGCAGGTCGCCGTCAGCCGGTAAACCCGTCGACGATCAGGAACTGGCAGCGCGTCGACTTCAGGCGATAGGGCAGAATCCGCTGATATTCCGGCGAGTGGTACCAGTCTTCTGCCGCCTTGCGCGTTGGAAATTCCAGCATGGCGATCCGCTCAAAGGGCATCTCGCCTTCCAGAACGGTAAATTTCCCGCCCCGAATGACAAAGCGCCCGCCATAAGCGTTAATCGTTGGCATAACCTGGGAGCGGTAGGTTTCGAACATTTCCGGGTCGTCGATATGTTCGTAAACGATGCAATAAGCTGGCATTTCTGTCTCCATCGGGGGTGATTGCCGGGTGGCACAACAGTTTGTGATTTGACAGGAATTGTGAACCACTTCGCTTTCTCGGTGGCAACATTAGACTATGTCCAACCTCTAATACCGGGCCTGGAATCGCCGGGCCGTGCCGTTGCCGCGCTATTTTGTCCCAAGGCTGAAAGGTTTGTCCTGTAGCTGCGTATGAATGATCGGGTGGTGCGGGCATAAACGATCGAGAGGTACATTTTAAGTGACGATCAACCCCTCAATTGCCAAGGCGTATATCAACCGCATTGGCCTCGCCACACCACCCCACGATATCCATGCCGGATTTGTGGGGCATGCCAGCGCCATGCTGGGGGACGATGTCAAAAGGCGGCTGTTCGATCGTGCAGCGCGGCGCAGCGGTATCGCGCATCGGTTCTCCTTTTTGCCCATAGGGTCGCCCGAAAGTGGCGCGGTGGATGCTGTCGGTTTCTATCCGTGGGGGTCGTTTCCAACCACGGCGCAGCGCATGGCGCTCTATGCGCCGGAAGCCTTGAAGCTGTCGCTGCAGGCCATTGAGCAGCTGGATATCGCGGCGGATATAGCCAGCATCACCCATTTGATCATCGCCTCTTGCACCGGCTTCAGCGCGCCGGGGCTCGATTTGCTCTTGGCGGAGCGGCTCGGCCTCGCGTCGACGGTTGAGCGAACCATGATCGGCTTCATGGGTTGCTCTGCAGCCATTCCAGCCCTGCGCGCCGCTCATCATATCGTGCGGTCGGAACCTGCCGCACGTGTTCTGGTCATCAACCTTGAGCTTAGCTCCCTGCATCTCCAGGAAACGACGGATCTGGAATCAGTGCTGTCCTTCCTGCTGTTTGGCGACGGCTGTGCCGCCACGCTGATAACGGCCGACGACGTGGGCATCGCATTGGAGGATTTCAGGTCCGTCATCATTCCCAAATCCGAGGATCTCATTACCTGGAAGGTCGGTGATCAGGGGTTCGATATGCATCTCTCCGGCCAGGTGCCGAACCGAATCAGTCAGGCATTGCGCCAGGAGTTGGGCCGGTCGGATACGACGGGCATTCTCCGGGGCGAGGGGACGCAGGCCATTGATCTCTGGGCTGTGCATGCAGGTGGCCGAACCATTCTCGATGCTGTCGAATCCGGCCTGTCGCTACCGGCCGATGCGCTTTCGCATTCCCGTGCCGTGCTGCATGACTATGGCAACATGTCGTCGGCCACAGTCATGTTCGTGCTTGCACGCATGATGCGCGCTGGCCTGCAGCGCGCCCGCGGCATGATTATGGCATTCGGTCCTGGCATGGTGGCTGAGACCGCGCGATTCTCGGTCGCCGGGTGAGTACCATGGACTTTACCCAACGCAGCCGCGCCACCGAACTGATGGATACAGAAACCGTCACGGCAGAGGATTTCGCGCGATGCCTCGCTGATCTGTCAGTGGTCAATACCCTGACCATGGCGCGGCCGCCCACCTTGGCGTGGCTTGCCAGGGCCACGCGCCATTCGCCGCCCGGCAGCACGATATCGGTCCTGGATGTGGGTTTTGGCCACGGCGACATGTTGCGCGCCATCTGGCGATGGAGCCGGCGGCGTGGATTGACCGTCAACTTGCATGGCATGGACCTCAATCCCCTGAGCGCCGTCGCAGCCAGGCAGGCAACACCGGTGCAGATGAAAATTGATTTCCAGACAGGCGATATCTTCGACATCGCCAAGGATCAACGTTTCGACTTCATCATCAGTTCGCTGGTCACGCATCACATGACTGACGCGCAGATCGTCGTATTCCTGCGCTGGATGGAACAGCAGGCGCGCCGCGGCTGGTTTGTCAACGATCTCCACCGGCATCCCTTGCCCTATCATCTCTTTCGCGCGTTCTCGGCTTTGATGGGTTGGCACCGGTTCGTACGGCACGACGGACCGGTCTCGATCGCCCGCAGTTTCCAGCGCCAAGACTGGGAGCATCTGTTGATCGAGGCCGGCGTTTCTGGCGACATCAAATGGCATATGCCATTCCGATACTGCGTGGGCCATGTGCGGCCGCCCGGGGCGGGGACGGTTCCATGATTCCGGTCGTCATCGCGGGTGGCGGGTTGGCTGGATCCGTTGCGGCCTGCCTGCTGGCGCGTGCGGGGCGACCGGTTCTGCTGATCGAGCGTGAAAGCCAGGGGAAGCATAAGGTCTGCGGCGAGTTTCTGAGTTGCGAGGCACAGGGGTTTCTGTCCGACCTCGGGATAGACCTTGTTGCCCTGGGGGCGGTGCCCGTCACGCATATGCGGTTGACGCGGCGGACCAAGGCGGCGGCAGCGGAACTGCCGTTTCTTGGCTACGGCCTGTCGCGGCATGTCTTGGACGAAGCCTTGCTGAGCCGCGCGGCGGCGCTCGGTGTCGACGTGCGGCGTGGCCATGCAATTCGCGAAATCAATGTGGCCGACAAGCTTTGCCTGCTTGTCGATGGGATTGGCGAGATCAGGTCGCACACACTTTTCCTTGCCAGCGGCAAGCATGACGTGCGCGGGGCATCACGCGAAATGCCGCCGCGCCCCAATGATCTCATCGGCTTGAAGAGCTACTACCATCTGACGTCATTGCAGCAGCATGCCTTGAAGCAGGTTGTCGAAATCGCCCTGTTCCGCGGTGGCTATGCCGGCCTGCAGATGGTCGACGGCAATCTCGCAAATCTCTGCCTCCTCGTGCGACGCGAACGTTTCGCGTCTGCCGATCATGACTGGCAGCGCCTGTTGGCCGAGTTGATGGCGGAGAACGTGCATCTGCATACACGCCTGGACGGCGCCATCGATCAGCTGGAGCGGCCCCTGGCCATAGCCCGAATTCCCTATGGCTTCGTGCATGAACCAAAATCAGACGACCCGGCCCGCCTTTTCCGGCTCGGCGACCAGATGGCAGTGACACCATCCTTTTCCGGGGACGGCATGTCGATTGCCTTGCACACGGCATATGCGGCGGTCGAAATCTATCTCGCCGGCGGCGACGCTCACGCCTATCACCATCGCATGCGCCAGGAAATCGGCCCGCAAATTCGTCACGCCGGCCTGATATCGGCCGGCATGCTGAATGTTGGTGGGCAGGCTGTCGCCATGGCCTTGGCAGGGGCGGTTCCATCTCTTCTGCGGGGCGCTGCTGCGATCACACGCCTGCCAAGTGCGGCTCGGCCCCCGCAGTTCAGAGATAGTCGAGCAGGTTGATCGACTGCAGTGTCTTCAAGACCGCATAGGACGATTCAAGCTGCAGTTCCGTGGCAGCCAATTTGGCCGTGATCTCTGCCACATCGACGTTCTTCAGATCATCCACCAGGGATTCCGCATAAAGCTGAAAATCGACGTTGCGATCCATCGCGTCGTCGACGCTGTTGGCGATGCCCGAAAGGCGTGATTGTTCGACAGAGATATCGTCAATGGCCGAATCAAGCAGATCATAGGCGTCCTGCATGGTGTCGAGATCAGCTGGATTCTCGCTGGCATTTGCCGCAAGGCTGAGGGCGCGCAGCAGTTTTTCAAAGCCACTCGAATCGGCCCGAGCGCCATATTCGATGGTCAGGCCCGGAGCTGCTTCGTAGGATGCGAACGACTGTGCGCCGTTATAGTAACTTGTATCTACGGTCGTGGCATCCGCAGCGACATAGGCGCTAAGATCGACCGGCGCAGCATTGGAAACCGTGCCGGCAAAGACATAATAGCCGTCCACCTTGGTGTTGAGGAGGGAGCCGACCTGGTCGAGATAGGCTTGGGCCTGGACATTGGCGCCGCTGATATCATCAGTCGCACCTGATACCAGGGCAGAGAGCCAGGCTCGCGCCTGCGTCGTAATATCGCTGATCGACGTCACGGCCGAGTAGGCGCTCTGCACGCGCGTTGAGACGATTGTCCCGCTGCTGACATATTGATCCGCCAGCTTCACATCAGATTCCAGGCTGATGATCGTGCGTGAGTCAGCGCCCAATCCGTCATACGTCAGCGATTTCACCGAGGTCGATTCCTGCGTCTGTTCGACCGCATAGCGCTTCTGCACTTCCAGCGTCTGGGTGATGAACTGGCGTTGCTGGTTGAAGGTGGAAATCCGATCCATATCCGCAGCCCTGTCTCTAGACCATGTTCAACAGCACGTCGTACATCTCCTGGATGACGGAGATGACGTTTGCCGCCGCTTGATAATTTGTTTGCAGGATTTCGAGTTCTGCCGCTTCTTCGTCGAGATTGACGCCGGACCCGTTGGCAAGGCTGCTGGACAGGCTGGAGAGGGCGCCGGCCTTGATGTCCGCCGTGGCCGCAGCTTCGTCGCTTAGCACCGCAACATGAGCGATGAATTCGCTGGCATAACCAGCAAGCGTCGTCTTTACCGCACTGAGGCCACCCGTCGCGGCGAAGCTTTGATTGTTGCTGAAACCGTCGGTCATGGCGGTGATAACCGATGAATCGCTGCTGGTGACGCCGGTATCGCCCACGGCTAGGCCGCTATCTGTCGACAGAATGCCGCGCGCCAGCAGGGAGGGGTCGGCGGCGATATCGCTACGCAGCGACAGATGACCTGCCGCATCCTGGCTGATGAGATCGTTGAGGCCAAGCGCCATCGAGACGCTCGTATTGTCCGTGCCGATCCCGCCGGAAACTTGCGCGATGCCGATGCCAAGGCTGGCATCGTCGCTTGATATCGTCAGTTTGCCGTCGGTACCGAGGGCGGCGGTAACGCCGCCAATCCCGTCAACGGCAGCAATGAGATCGTCGACCGTCGCATAGATCGAGAGGTCGAGGTCGGTAAAGGACTGGACGAAGCCATCGTCGTCCAGCACGGCAACGCGCAATGTGCCGCTACCGCCAAGTGCCTGGGTGCCGTCGATGGCATCAGAACTGGTCAGGCTGTCGGGCGGGGGTAGGGAGGTGCCGCTGTTCTGGGCTTGATTGACGACGGTCATGACGCCGTCGGTCAATGTGTCGACAATATCCTGTTGGGCGGGCAGGACGTCATCGCGAACATCCAGGAGGCCGCCGACCTTGCCGCTGGTGACGAAGCCGGTGATGTCCTTGCCACCCACGGTAATGCCGGCAAGCGTGCCGTTCGACAGGGAGCTGCTGCTATCAATACTGGCGGCGGCCGTGAAATCCAGGGCGTGGACCGTGTCGTCAAGCAGGATGCTGCCGCCTGGCCCATAGATGGAGATGGCGCCATTGCCGTCGCTGAAATAGGAAATGCTGAGCTGTTCGGACAGGATCGACACTTCCTGCATCTGCTGATCGACAAGATCGGCTGTCGACGCGCCGCTCGCCTGCGCCCGCAGAATTTGGTCGTTGAGATCGTCGAGACGCTGCAACGACGCATTGACCGTATCCACGCTGTCGGCAATGGCCTTGTCGGCGTCGCTGCGCAGATCCTGTATGGAATCAGTGAGGTCGTTGGCGCGGTCAACCAGATCGGTAAGATCGGAAACGACTGCTTGGGCCTCGCTGGCGCTGTCAGGCGTCAGCGACAGGCTCTGCAAGGATGTGGCAAGATCGGTGATGGCGCTGGCGATGGTATCATCACCGGTGGTCGTCCCTAGCGCATTGGATAATTGTCCGAGATAGTCCGAAAGTACGTCCGTGAGGCCGCTCTGGCTGCGCGCGGCGTTGGTGCGGCGCTCCAGCCCAGCATCGACCTGCCGCTGTATGTCGGAAAGAGTGACACCGCTGCCGACACCGCTGACGACAACTGTCTGCGAGACGATTGTCTTGCGGGTATAGCCGTCGACATCGGCGTTGGCGATATTGCTCGACGTCACCGAAATGGCGGTCTGCGTTGCCCGCATGCCTGAAGCGGCGATGTTGAGTGCGCTGGTCAAGCTCATGGCGATTGCCTGTCTTTGCTCATGAATACCGGCGGCTAGACTTTGCGTGAACTCATGGTCAGCGCATGACGGCTGACGGGCCCCGGTCGGATGGCAGCATTGGGGCCATAGGTTTCATGAGGGGCCGCCGCCCGTCTACGAGCGTCGACCACGACATTTATCCGTTCCTTGGTCGCATCGATGGCACCTGCCAGCGTACGACGGTGCTGTTCGGCCAGAGTCACGAGTTCTCCCAGCCGCTCGCGCAGGCCCGGGACGTCGGGCAATTCGTCTTTCTCTGCCTGTTCGGACATGGCCTGAAACAGGTTCGTGAGTTCTTCCCGCACGATCGTGGTGGCGATCATTTTCTTGCGGTGGCCATCCCGCATGGCGGCCGCCGAACCTGCCTGCAGGCACGCCAAATCCTGGACCAGCAACTGCTGCAAGCTGTCCAAGGCATCAGCTGTTTCGTTAATCCTGTCATAGAAGGCCATTGAGGATCTCCCTTCGTCAGCGTGTGGCGTGACCGATTTTCGAGTAGGCACGAGCGGCCTCAACAGCGTGCGACATCATTTTGAGGCGCAGCAGCAGGTCACGCCGGCCATCGCGCAATGATTTGAGGCATTCGTCGATTTCGCCCAGCAGGTTCCGGGCGCGGATTTCGCGTGCCTGTGTCCAGGGCGATCGCTCAGCGCGCAGGCGCTGCAGTTCACGGGTCTCGACAATGACCATCACTTCGGTCTGCTTGGCTTGCGCCAGCAGGCGGTTGAGGCGTGCCTTGTCCGGCAGGGATGTGCTGGCGCGCGTCATGTCAGGGATCCTTTCCGCCGCGATCAGCGAATGGCGCTCATGAGGGTCTGAATCATGTCGTTGGCCGTCGTGACGACCTTTGATGCCGCGGAGTAAGCCTGCTGTGCGATGATCATGCGGCTGAACTCATCAGCGATATCGACGGTGGAGGATTCCACGGAGGATGAGCGGACGAGCCCCGCATCGCCTTCGCCGGCATCCTTGAGGACATAGCCGCCGGAATCAACGGTCGGCAGGAAAACGTTGTTGGACAAGGCTTGCAAGGCATTCGGATTGGCGAATGTCGCGACCGGTACCTTGTAGATGGCAAGACTAAGGCCATTGTCGAAATTGGCCGTCACCAGGCCATCGTCGTCGACCTCGACGCTGGTATAGAGACCATATTTGGCACCGTCGACGTCCATGGAATAGAGTTCGATGTCGATATCGCCATCCTGGGCGGCATATTGCGTGAGGCTGCCGGAATCCTGGATGTCGAGTGTGAGGGTGACGTCGGCAGCCCCCGACGTCATGCCGGTGAAGGTGAGCTCCACCGGCGATGGCGAGACAGAACTGAGCGTACCGGACGTATCGAAGACCAGGTCATAGGTGGCGCTGGTGCCGGTGCCGGTAATCGATGTGGCGTCGTCCGGGTCCACGGCATCGCCGACAGTCATCTGCCATTCGTTCGTGCCGGTCTTGGTATAGGTCAGGGTCGTTTCATGGGCGACGCCGAGGCTGTCGAAGAACTGCGCGTCGAGCGAAACCGTATCGCCGACCGCGGCGTCCGCCGGCAGGCCGGCTGACAGGGTTATGGTGCTGCTGGCCTGGGCCAAACCGGAAACGATGTCGACATCGATGGCGGAGAGGTCATCGACGCTGAAAACGTCGCCGTTGATCGGATTCCCTTCCGAATCAACGCGATATCCCATCAATTGGTAGCCGCTGGTGGTGGAGAGATTGCCGTTCTTGTCGGCAGAAAATTCCCCATTTCGGGTGTAGGCATAATCTACCTGGCCATTATTGCCTACCTGGCCCACCACGAAGAAGCCGCCGCCATCCAGAGCCAGATTGGTCGACACCGTGCTGCTTTCGATGAGGCCCTGGAGGCCGACATTGCGGTTGTCCGTGACCGATACACCGCCCGATGCATAGGAAGAGCTGCTGTAATTCTGCGTCACCAGAGAGCTGAAGCTGGCGCTGGTAGCCTTGTAGCCGACCGTGCTGCTGTTCGAAATATTGTCGGAAATCATGGAAATGGCCTGGCTCTGGGCATTGAGAGCCGAGACGGCGGTGTTGATGGCGTTACCTAGGCTCATGGTGCTTCTCCGCGACGGATTGTGGGGGCGTCTTTAGCTTTTGATGGCCGTGATCATGTCGGACGTAATGGCGAGATCGCCGATATAGAGTTCGATCTCATCGCCGGAGGTATCGACCCGGGACACGGTGCCGATGCTGGTGATATCCGCTGTAACTTCAGCGCCATCCGCGCCGACAGCCGTGACCGAGAGTGAATAGGTGCCGTCGTCCAGCGCATTGCCATCGCTGTCGGTGCCGTCCCAGGTGAACTCGTGGGCACCAGCACCCGTTTCGCCGGTCGTGGTGTAGACCGTGTTGCCGTTCTGATCCTTCACTGAGATCGAGACCGATTTTGCATCGTCCTCGAGATCGTAGCTCCAGTTCGCCGCGCCATCTTCCAGTGTGCTGTAATCGCTGCTGTATTCGACGGTCTTGCCGACATAGCTCAGCGCCAGCGTGTTGGTGTTCCAGGATGTCAGGCTGAGCAGGCTCTCAAGCGTATCATTCGTCTTGATGGACTGTTCGACATCCGCATATTGCACCAGCTGGTTGGTGAATTCCGATGTATCCATCGGGTCAAGCGGATCCTGGTTCTGCAACTGGGTCGTCAGCAGCGTCAGGAACGCCTCGTAATTGTCGAAAAGTGTCGTGGTCGAGTCCGACGACGTCGTGCTGGTCGTCGATGAAGATGAGGACGAGGAACTGCTTGAGCTGGAGACAGCTGTTGCGTTCGTAAGCGATGTAACCACGCTGCTGACCGACATTGCGACGCCTCCGCTGCAGGATTGACTGCAGGTTAAACGCGGCTCCGCGCAATATCGGGCGCAGTTTCTTGCGAATTATTCAGACACATTTCTACCGGCACATTTCTATTTGGCGCCTGTCTAAATTATGAGCGCCCGGTTCCGCACCATGCCGCGTTCAATCTGTAGTCAGCCCGCACTTTGAATGAGCCCGTGGCTCAGACCGGGGCGTTCTGATGGTCGCGACCGGCTAAACGGCCGGCGCAGGTTCCCTCTCAAACGGGTGGAGATATCTCATGCCTGTCATTGGTACCAACACAGCGGCCAACACCGCTTTACGTTACCTCAACCTGAACTCAGCCCAGGAATCGAGTTCAGTCGCCAAATTGTCGAGCGGTTCACGCATCACCAAGGCGTCCGATGACGCTGCTGGTCTTGCAGTGGGCATCGGCCTGCAGTCCGACGTTACAGTGCTGCAGCAGGCGTCAACCAACGCGGCTCACGGCGCCTCGGTGCTGCAGACCGCAGACGGCGGCGCTGCCAGGATCTCGGATATTCTGCAGCGTATGAAGACGTTGGCAGCGCAGTCGCTTTCAGGTGCGGTCACCGATACCGAACGCGCCTATATCGACTCCGAATTCCAGGAACTGGTCTCCGAAGTCGACAGTATCGCGACCGGTACGCGGTTCAACGGTGAATCACTGCTCGATGGCACATCGGATTTCTCCAACGGCACTGGCGTCTCCTTCCTGCTGGGAACGGACGCCACGACTGACGTGCTGACGGTGAACATTGATGCGCTGGATACGACGACCCTGGGCTTGACGGGTGATGTCACGAGCCAAGCCAATGCCACCACCGCTGCGGCAGCCATCGATGCCGCGGTTGATCTGGTGCTGTCCGCTCGAGCCAGCATCGGTGCTCAGATGTCGCGCTTCGACTATCGCGGCCAGATGATCGACACTTCAATCGAAAATCTGAGCTCGGCTGAATCGGCCATCATGGATGCCGATGTGGCCGAGGAGCAGTCCAACCTCACGACTTCCGAAGTGCTGACCGATGCCAGCATTTCGGCGCTGAGCCATGCCAACGACATGTCAACCAGACTGTCGAAGCTGCTGCAGTAGAGCGAGTGATCAGGATAGGTGGGCGATGCAGGTTGAAATTCCAATCTTCAGTCCGTGTAGCTCGCCTATCCAGATCGCACGTTGGTGGAAAACTGGTAGCAGGGCACTCTAGGAAGGTACGATCATGACGGTCATTTCTGGTGCCACCAGCGGCGTTTCTGCCGTAACGTCGGCAACCGCCAGCCTCGATACCGAGACGCTGATTGAGAATGCGGTTGCCGTCCGCGAGGCGGCGTCGGATACGATCGAGCTTAAGGTCACGGCCGCCGAAGCCAAGGTCAGCGCCTATGAGGAATTGGAGTCGCTGCTGTTGACGCTGTCGGACGCGGCGGACGCCCTGCGCAACCCTGCCTCGTCATCGGAAACGGATGCGTTTGAAGAGCGATCGGTCTCGTTGAGCGCCACCGGGGCATCGGATGCGACCGACGTCATGGGCGCATCGGTCAGTGCCAATGCCGAAATTGCCAGCTACAGCATTGTTGTCGAGCAGGTCGCAACCGCCCACAAGATTGCGGCCGACAACAGCTCCAGTCGATCAGACGCGCTGGGCCTGGAAGGAACGTTCAGCTTGGCCGCCGGTGACAATGATGCCGTGTCGATTGAGATTGCCAGCGATATGTCGCTGGACGAGATTGCCGAAGCCATCAACGCGGAGAGCGACGATACCGGCGTGGCGGCCTCCATACTCAAATTGTCTGACGCCTCCTATATGCTGGTTCTGACGGCAAGCGAAACGAATAAGGCAATCTCGCTTGGCGACACTGACGGTACCGTCCTTGAATCTCTGGGGCTGGTGACCAGCAGCGGCGAGATCGGCAATGAATTGCAGGTCGCTCAGGCGGCGGTCATCACAATCGATGGCGTTTCTGTGACGCGATCCAGCAACGAAATAGATGATCTTATCGATAACGTTACGCTCTATCTCTACGCCGGCGATGAAGACACAACGATCACGCTGGATATCGGTGCCGATCTCAGCGGAATCAATACGGCAATCTCGGATTTTGTCGACGCCTATAACGCCGTCCGCGACTTTGTCCTGACGCAGCAGGAGGTCACGTCGGATGGTGAAGCAGCTGATACTGCCGTTCTATATGGCGACGCCTTGGTACGTAGCTTGAGCAACGATCTCTCGTCATTGTTATCGGCCAGTGCAGGTGATGACAGTGCGGTCCTGGCGATGATCGGCATCACCTTGGATGAAGAAAACAAGTTGACGATCGATAGCACCGCCTTGGCTGATGCGCTGGCATCAGATCTCGATACCGTCGAGGCATTGTTTCGATTTGAGTCTGAGACGTCGTCCAGCAAGCTCGCCGTGATCGATAACGGTTCGACCGGCGGGTCGGCAGAATTTACCCTCGACATCACGGTTGACGCGGATGGAAACATCACAAGTGCTGGAATTGCCGGTGATACCAGCCTGTTTACCGTTACCGGCAACCGGATAGAAGGTGCCGAGGGAACTGAATATGAGGGGATCGTTTTTGCCTACATTGGCGCGGAATCTGCATCAGTAAACGTGTCGATTACGCGGGGAATGGCGCAGAAATTTTCAGACATAATCGGTGACTATGCCGGGACCTATGCTGGCGCCGACGGATCACGGATTACGACGCTGGTTGATAGCTTGAATGACAGCATTACGGATATGGAAACAGAGGTCAGCAATATTCAGCAACGAACCGAAGACTACCGGGCGTGGCTGACGGAATACTACGCACGCATTGAAGCACAGATTAATGCCGCCAGCCGGTTGCGGGAACAATTGGCGATCCTGCTGGCCGACAATGACGATTAGGCGAGAAGTGACTCTTGGGGGGCGGGAATGAAGCTAGGGTCGGGTGTAGCGGCGCGCGCCTATCGATCGGCGCATGCGGGTTCGAGTGTCCTTGACGTGGTTATTGCGGTTTATGACGCGATCGTGGTCGACCTGCTGCAGGCACAGGAAGCGCGGGCGGCTGGTCGGTTCGATGCTGAATTTAGACTGTTGCAGGACGCATCGCGCCTGACGCTTGGCCTGCACGCAGCTCTCGATCCGCGCCAGGACGCGGCTCTGAAAGCGTCGTTGCAGCGCTTCTATCTGACCATGAACTTTCAGATTCTGGCCGTTCCGCGGCGAAACGACCCAGCAGCAGCCGTGGCGCGGTTACTCCGCCAAATCCGTGCCATGCGCGATGCTTGGCGCAAGGTTTCGGCCCATCTGCCGACGCCGGCAGGCGGGGTGACAACGTCCCTGGCTGCTGCGCCCAGAGACATCAATGTCGTTCTCTAGGTCCATTGATGCGCGCCTGGGTGTGGATACCGCGACATTGGCGGGCAACACCATGCTGACGGCCAGCAATCGCGCTGGCGCGCCGGACAATGCGATGCCCGATGAAGATTTGCTCGATTTGATGCGCCAGGACGACGAGCCGGCATTTCGGCTACTGGTCACACGACACGTCTATCGGGCGCAGCGCCTGGCCGTTCGGCTGCTGGGAGAAGCCTCGCTGGCCGAGGATATCGTCCAGGACGTCTTTTTGCAGATCTGGGTGAAGCGTGCCAAATGGCAACGAACCCATGCCAAGTTCACGTCTTGGCTGTTCCGTGTGATTTTTAATCGATGCATGGACGTGCGGCGAAAGCGCCGGGACGTTGCCATGGACACCATCGACGAGCCCGCCGACGACCAAGCCGATGCGGTGACCCGCATTTATCGCAGTCATGTCATGCGTCGGTTGAGAGACGCCATGGCCTTGCTGCCAGGGTCACAATATGTTGCCTTGTTTCTGAGTTATCACGAAGGCTATAGTGTGAAGGATACTGCTATGGCGATGGGTATCTCGGTACAGGCCGCAGAGTCGCTCCTAAAGAGGGGCCGACAGAACCTCAGGGACCAATTAAAACGGGACCGCCTCAATGTGCAGCAAGCCTTCCCCGACTCATGAGGGGCCAACTCATGAGACCGCAACACTCGATGAATTTGAAGCCGATCTGGACCAGTTTGGTGGCGACCTAGGCCACTGGCCATCGGAAAGGCGACTGCGTGCCGAGCAATTGATGGCGGTGTCGCCGGCTGCCCGAGAGGCTTTGGCCGATGCACGGCTGGTTGACGAATTTCTGGCGGCCCGGCCATCCGCCCCCAGCGACAATGGCCTCGCTGAGCGGATCTTCGCGCGCCAGCGTGCGGTGGATGCGGCCACCGCCTCTACCGAGGTACAGGGTGGGGCGGCATCTGTCTGGACGTTCGGCTTGCGGCAGGTCGCCCTCTATGCGGCCGTCGGTATCGTCGGGCTGGCATCGGGCTGGCTGGTGATGCCGGCGCAAACCGTCTATGACGTGTCCGGTGTCTTTATGCTGTGTACCGACGTCTTCTACCTCTGATCCCAGTTCTTTTGCGTCCAGGTCGATCCCATGCATGATCTTTTCAGCGGCAAGAATGCGGCCAAGTGGCTGCTGGCATCCGTGCTGGTCAATATGTTCTTGCTGGGCGCTGCCGTGGCGCCGCATTTCTTTCGACCCCCACCGCCGCCGCTTCTCACGCCGCCACCGCCGCGCTTCATGATCGAACGCTTGTCGGAATCTTTGTCGGATGCCGGCCGACATGAGTTGCTGCAAGCCTATGACGAGACGGAACCGCAGCTCGATGCATTGTTTGAAGCATTCAACAACACGCAACGGGACCTGATGCGAGTCTTCGCCGCAGACCCACTTGACGAAACAGCCTATCGGCAGGCCCTCGATAGTCGGAAGGCAGCTGCCGACAAATTCTTCTCAGCCATGTCAGATTTCTTTCTGCGGACTGCCGGGAAGCTATCGGCTGACGATCGGCGGCGCATTACGGAACGCGGTCGCATCTGATCGCTCGCGCGGGCCTCTCTTGCGCAGTGACTCTTCAACGAGCCGCCGGCCCCTATGCAGTCAAGGATTTGCAAGGTAGCTGATGTGGTGGTGACGCGCGTCAACCACATGATGCCGTTGTGATCACCTTTCCGTGAGCCACTGCATTTACGCAGAACGCGCCGTTGCGTCGCAGCATAGGCGACAGTCTGTCGTCAGCATGTTGCGTTTAAGTGCCGACGTGCATCGAGCAAAGCCCATCAGCATCGATCTGCAGATGTCGCGTCGTGCGGAGAGTAATGCTCAGTGTCTCCGTCAAGAAAAGATAAGGACAGGGAAATGACAGCTTTGCCGAGATGGCCGGAAAGCGTTGAAGGCGCAGTTCTTCACGAATGTACGGGCCCGGAGCGTCACGCTACTGAAAATCTGATCAGGAGCAGGTTTCGGAAGTCGTTTGGTGCCGATCTCCATACATTGATGCCACGTCTTTTTACGATGACCGATGCTGGCGGTGATTTGGTCTGTGCATTCGGGCTGCGTGAGGCAGCGAAGGAACGCTTGTATATGGAACAGTATCTCGATCAACCGGTCGAGCATGCGATCGCTTCATTTTCACGCAGAGCTGTCGCGCGGTCACACATTATCGAGGTCGGAAATTTAGCTGCGATGCCGGGGAATGCCCGGTCAATGATCGTGACGTTGACGCGCTATCTCTATTACGCTGATTTTCATTGGGTAGTCTTCACCGGTGTAGCTGCTTTACGTGCTGCATTCTTACGGCTTGGCCTGCAGCCCGTAACCCTGGCCGCAGCGGAGCCAAGCCGGCTCGATCCCGCGGATCTTGCCAAATGGGGTGACTATTTTGCAGCCTCTCCGCAGGTCATGGCCGGCGATATCCGCAACGGCTATCGCATGCTGGAGACAGCGACTCAGGCTGGCCCCGTTACGTGGCGGTCCGCATGATGACATTTCCAGACGCACTGGCCGCCTTGGCGCATTGGGCACTGAAGCGCCCAGAGGATATAGCCGTCCGCACGGAGGACGGCAGCGTCAGCTATCGTCATTTGCATCGGATGGTCATCAATGCAGCTGCCATCCTCACCGCGACGACCGCGCAAAGATGCGCCCTTTTCATGGACAATGGTCTTGCCTGGATTGTGGCAGATCTTGCTCTACGGCAAGCCGGGTGCATCGTCGTCCCGCTGCCAGCCTATTTCTCCGACGAGCAGATCGAGCATGTGCTGCGCCGTGTCGGCGTCGACCTGGTCATAACCGATTCCCCGCACCGGCTCGGTGAACGTGTAGGTGCCATGTTGCAGACGGCGCGGCAGGTTCTGGGCGAGGAGTCCCAGCTGCACAATGTATATCTGTTCGGACTGGCGCAGAGTGCCGGCATCGGCCGGCCGCCATTGCCACCCGGATCCCGCAAGCTGACCTTCACGTCCGGCACGACCGGCCGACCGAAGGGTGTCTGCCTCAGCGACACAGTCATTGACCAAGTTGCACAATCATTGTTGAGCGCCACGGAAGGCGATGACCACGATCGGCATCTCAGCATTCTGCCGTACCCAGCCCTGCTGGAGAATATTGCCGGCATTGACGTGTCGCTTCTGGCGGGCGCCGAAATCTGTGCGCTGCCGCTGGCATCTTTGGGCTTCGCTGGTTCGTCGGGATTGAACCCGATGCAGCTTATAGGGGCGCTCGACCGGCACCGGCCTTCCAGTATCGTGACGGTGCCGCAGATTCTTGACGTTCTCGTCACCGTGGCAAGGAATGCCGGTTGGCAGCCGGACTATTTACGCCATGTCGCTGTGGGCGGCGCCGTCTTGGCGGATGGCACCGTTTTGCAGGCGCGGGCACTGGGATTGCCGGTCTTCGAGGGCTATGGCCTGTCAGAATGCGGCTCTGTCGTGACATTGAATACTCGCACACATAGTCGGCCGGGAAGCGTTGGTCGGGTCTTGCCCCATTGCAGTATCGCGCTGGCCGATGATGGCGAGGTGATGGTGGCCGGGGCAGGCGCGGCCGGCTATCTCGAGGCGGACGGTGGTGTGACGATGTTCGGTGTCGAGCCCATCGCTACCGGTGACATCGGCCGCCTTGACGAGGATGGCTACCTCTATCTGTCGGGCCGCAAGAAGAACATGTTTATCACGGCTTTCGGCCGTAACGTGGCGCCGGATTGGGTTGAATGCGAATTGAGCGCAGCCCCGACCATTGCGCAGGCCGCCGTCTTTGGTGAGGCGAGGCCGTGGAATGCCGCAATCATCGTGCCGCATCCCGAGGTTATCGCCAAAGATGCCACT
Organism: Dongia sp. P2_B8; assembly: GCF_056404715.1. Classification (NCBI taxonomy): domain Bacteria; kingdom Pseudomonadati; phylum Pseudomonadota; class Alphaproteobacteria; order Rhodospirillales; family Dongiaceae; genus Dongia; species Dongia sp. P2_B8. The sequence continues at coordinate 605,665 of NZ_JBFUDM010000001.1, forward strand.
ACCTGGAGAGACATACTGGCGGCCGATATCGAGCGGGTGAACGCTCGCCTGCCGGATTACGCGCGCATCCGCGACTGGCTGGTGGCCGATCAGCCCTTTCTGCCCAGCAATGGCTTGCTGACCTGGAACGGCCGGTTGCGCCGACAGCAGATTGCCGAACTCTATCAGGATCGCCTTGACCGCTTGTACCAAGAGGAACTTATCCATGTTTCATGAAGAATTGATCGCCCAGACCGAAACCGAGCGACAGGCCTTGTTCGCTGTTCCACTGATTCAGAACGCCCTGCACGGCAATGTTACGCGCGCCAACTATCTCGAGTTTCTGGCTCAGGCCTATCATCATGTGCGCCATACTGTGCCGCTCCTGATGACTTGCGGATCGCGCTTGCCGGACAATCTGAGTTGGCTGCGGAATGCCATCGTTGACTATATCGAAGAAGAGGCAGGTCACGATGAATGGATCCTTGCTGACATCGATCATGCCGGCGGAAGTTCGGCCGAGGTCCGACATGGCGCACCCAGTCACGCCACCGAAGTGATGGTTTCCTATGCTTATGACGGGATCCAGCGGCAGAATCCGGTAATCTTCTTCGGCATGGCTCATGTGCTCGAGGGGACCAGCGTGCAGCTGGCAAGCCGGGCCGCAGACGTGTTGCGCAACGCGCTGCAGCTGCCGGCCAACGCCTTCACCTACCTGACCTCTCACGGCACGCTCGACATCGAGCACACGAAAGTATTCGCCAGTCTGATCAATCGCCTCGATCGGCGCGAAGACCAAGATGCCGTTGTACATGCGGCAAAGGCGTTCTACCGGCTCTATGCGGACGTCTTCCGCGGTGTCGATAGGGCGGCAGCGTGAAGGATCGGATGCATGTGCTGGTGACTGGCGCGACCGGCGGTATCGGCGCCGCGGTTGCGCGCCAGCTAGCCGCGCTGGGCTTTGACATGACGCTGATCGCACGCGATCCGGGGCGATTGTCCGCGTTGGGAGATGCATTGCGTGTGTCGGGTGTGATGGTGACGCAAATCGCCGTCTCTCTAGATCGCAGCACGGACTTCGATGAATTGATTCGCCGGGCATCGCATTGCAACGGACCGATCGATATTCTCGTCAACAACGCCGCCGTGAACTGGTTCGGGCACTTTGCTGGCATGCCGGATCTGGCTATCGAGAGTCTGATCGAGACGAACATCGGAGTCCCGATCCGTATGACTCGTGCCGTGCTACCCGGCATGCAAAAGAACCATCGCGGCATTGTCGTCAATATCGGGTCGGTCTTCGGGAGCATCGGTTTTGCTGGTTTTCCGGTTTACAGCGCATGCAAATTTGCGCTGCGTGGCTTTTCCGAGGCGCTGCGCCGCGAGTTGCGTGGCAGCGGCATCAGCATCGTCTACGTGGCGCCGCGCTACACGCGAACCGGCTTTAACGACGGCGCCGTCGATCGTATGGCGCGGGCGACCAAGATGACCATGGACGCGCCGGAAGTAGTGGCACGGCGCATCGTGGAGGCGATTCTTGCACAGCGCTCCGAAACGATCATCGGTTGGCCGGAGCGCATATTCGCCAAACTTAATGCATTGCTGCCCCGCTTGGTCGACCGCAGCCTTATCGACACAAGCCGGCAGATCATGATTCATGCACCCGGCACCGCTGCCGGGTACTCATCTGAAGAGGAGACTTCCCGACATGAACATCCGTAATCTATCGCAGTGCTTCGCACTTGTCGTTCCGCTTCTCGCGGGAGCTGGGGCTGCATCAGCAGGTCAGGATCCTGCCATCCTGCTTTTGGATCTGCAGCATAAATGGGCGACTGCAAATTACCAGGTGCCGGAGAAGGACCGGGAAGCTGCATTCAAGGCACTCGTGCCAGCTGCTGAGGATGCAGTGAAGCAATACCCGCAGTCGGCGTCGCTGCTCGCCTGGCGTGGGATCATTCTTAGCACTTATGCTGGCGCCAAAGGTGGATTGGGTGCGCTCGATTTGGCCAAGCAGGCACTGACATCGCTGGAAGCCGCCGCCAAGATCGATGAAAAGGCGTTGGGTGGTGGCATCGATACCTCCATTGGGGCGCTTTACTACAAGGTGCCCGGTTGGCCGCTTGGCTTTGGCGATGATGACAAGGCTGCCGATTATCTCGCTAAGGGGCTGGCGCTCAATCCGACCGGCATCGACGAAAATTATTTCTATGCCGACTACCTGATCGAGCAGGGAGAGAAGGGCAAGGCAAAACAATATCTGGAAAGGGCTCTTTCTGCCGCCCCGAGGCCTGATCGCCCCGACGCAGATGCCGGCCGCCGCCAGGACATTGCCGTCGCGATGGCGAAGCTCGTGGACTAGCGTCGTATGGGCTGCGCAACTTGCCAGGTTGGCGCATGCGGGCAAGATCAATTAGGACATAGATTGCGTCGAACCGGCCCGCGCCGGTAGCTTGCCGCCGTAGTCAACTGCCATCAGGCTTGGGCTCCCGGCCGGTAACTTGAAATGCCGCTGGCAAGCAATGCCGTGAACTCATCGGCAATTACAGGGCGGCTGAATAGGAAACCCTGTCCTTCTTCGCAGTGCCGATCCTTCAGGAAACTCAGCTGTACTTGATTCTCGATGCCTTCAGCGACGACCTTCAACTTGAGACTGTTCCCCATGCTGATCACGGCACTGGCGATGATGCCATTGTGTGTGGTCGACTCTATCTCACCAACGAATGACTGATCCATTTTCAGAACATCCAGGGGAAATTGGCGAAGATAGCTCAAGCTGGAATAGCCAGTGCCGAAATCATCCACCGCCAACTGCACGCCCATTACCTTCAGTTCCTGAAGTATCGCCGTGCTATATTCGGCATCGTGCATTAGGACACCTTCGGTGATCTCGAGTTGCAGATATCCCGGTGCCAAGCCGGTCTCATGGAGAATGGTGCGCAAGCCTTCGAGGAAGGCCTTGTGGCGAAACTCCAGAGCAGAAATGTTGACAGCCATGGATATCGGCGCGAACCCGGTATCATGCCACCGCTTTGCCTGCGTGCAGGCTTCGCGCAGAATCCAGCGGCCGATCGGGACGATCAGGCCGCAATCCTCGGCGATCGGCACAAAGCGCGCAGGGTATACCGGTCCCCAGTCGGCATGCATCCAGCGCACTAAGGCTTCGACGCCGGTGATTGCGCCGGTGCCGAGATTGATCTTGGGCTGGTAGTGCAGGACAAACTCCTGCTTCTCCAGCGCGTGCCGCAACCCGGCCTCGATAAGTTGCCGCTCGACGGCACGGACGGTCATGTCATTTCTGAAGAATTGGTAGTTGTTGCGCCCCTTTTCTTTAGCACTGTACATCGCAGTATCCGCGGCCTTGATCAACGCCTCAGCATCCTTTCCATCCGCTGGATAGACGCTGATGCCGATGCTGGCTGTGACATGCAGTTCACGCAAGGCAATCTCATGCGGTAGAGCCAGTGCTGCCAGGATCTTTTCAGCGGTCAGCGCAGCATTCTTCTCATACCTGCTTTCTGCCAACAGGATGACGAATTCGTCGCCGCCTTGCCTGCTGACAGTGTCCGAGCTGCGCACACAGTTGATCAGGCGCTGCGTGACCGATTGCAGCAATCGATCACCCGTCGCATGCCCCAGTGAGTCATTGATGTATTTCAGATTGTCCAAATCAACGAATAGAAGGGCAAGCTGCGTTTTCCGCCGTTTTGCCGACTGAATTGCCTGTGCAATGCGATCATTGAGCAAAACACGGTTGGGCAAGTTGGTCAGGAAGTCATGTTGAGCTAGATGCGCCATCTTTATAGTCATGGCCTGCGTGGCCGTGACGTCATGAAACACGATCACCACGCCGGTCAGGCGGCCATTCCAATCATGGATGGGCGAGGCGGAATCTTCAATGGCGGCTTCGCTTCCATCGCGCCGAACCAGCACGGTGTCAGCTTCCAGTCCCATAGGTTCGTCGTTTTGCAGTACGCGTTCGACCGGATTCCGCTGCCGTTCACGGGTGATCCCGTTGATGATATGAAAGACCTCGCTGATCGGGTGTCCGCGAGCGTCTTCCCGCGACCAGCCCGTCAGGCGTTCGCCCGCGATGTTAAGGTAGTCGACATTGCCCGACACATCGGTACAGATGACGGCGTCACTGATTGAATTGAGCGCGATGTCCGCGCGGGAGCGCTCCTTGTACAAATCCTGTTCGATCAAGCTGCGTTGAATGACGCTGCGCATGGCTTGCGGTACCAGATTGCTATCGAATTGACTTGTCGACAAATAGCCTTGTGCGCCACGCCGCACTGCTTCTCTCGCCAAATTCTCGTCACCGGTTGCGCTCAAGATCATGATGGGAGTTTGGGAGGCAACGGCTTGTAAGCGATCGAAGGTGGCGACACCAGCGCTATCGGACAAAGACAAGTCCGCCATGATCGCGTCGAGCCCACCCTTGCCGACTCTTTTGAGGCCTGCGGATAGGCTGCGTTCCCATTCAACTTCGAAACCGCCGTCCTCGGCATTTACCAAGGCGCTGGTGAGATGGGTGGCATCGGCAGCACGGTCCGTCAGGATGAGAACTGGGTTGAACATATCGGCGCACTCCGTTGAGCTTCGCGTAGCTCGGACTTTGACGGCAGGATGCAGCGAGTTCTCGGGGCGAACGACCAGGGTATGTTCTAAGGAATGGTCGATCGACGTGTCGGGTCAACCGGCACGGAGGAGGGCCAAGCCAAGCCGATCGAGATCGCACGAGACCAGCGAAGCTCAGTCGCCTGCCGCGTCGTGATTATTAGTAGTAGCTAATATGTAGTTATAAATTTTTAAAAGCGAGGCTCGGAAAGTACCTAGTCGCCATCGATATCAGTGGCATGTCTCTTTTAGAGCTGGAGAAATAGCGGCGAAGGTGGAACTCGATATCAGATCGCCGGTTAGACGTTCGTAATACTTACGGCCGATTTCCCGACACCTACCATTTCCTGATGCTGGTTCCTCTCTTGATCATCTTCGTATTGTAAAAATCGCATGTAAAAATAGAAAAATAAATAATTATGCTCGTTTTGGCGAGAAGATCCGGCCATCGAGGGAATCGTCGATGCGGAATATCTATTGGGACGAGGCAAGAGGCTTTGCTGTTGTTGCTGTCGTGGCCATCCACGCCGCTAACGCGGCGATAGCATTTCCTGTGAGCAGCGAAAACTTTGTCGTCGGGACCGTGTTACGCCAGTTCGTCGACTTCGCTGTCCCAGCCTTCCTGGCAATAGCCGGATATTTTGCCGGTTCGAAACCTATCGGATCCTATTGGCATTACGTTTGGCCGCGGCTCCTTCGGATCCTGGTACCCTACCTCGTCTGGACGCTGATCTATCTGCTGTTGCTGAAGCGCCAAGACTTTTTCTCTTTGAAAAAAATCGTCCTCGATATCGCCCTCGGACAGGGGATCGGGATCGGGTACTTTATCATTGTCCTCGCCCAGATGATCCTGCTGACGCCGTTTATAGCCCACCTGCAAAGCGCCAGAATGCATCTCGGGGTGATATTTCTGGGAACCCTTGCCGGTCTCTCTTTGACCTATGCAATACAGTTCAGCGGATTCAGCCCTAAGCTCGCCACATTCCCGTACTTCGCCATACCGTTTATTGTTTGGTACCCATTTTATCATCTTGGATTTCTGGCCGCCCGCGGACAGGCCACGGTTTTGAAAGCAAGCCACTGGGTGTATTGCGCAGCATGGCTCGCCTGCATCGGGCTGGGACTTCTTGAGGCGTGGTGGTTGGTCAGCGTCGGCTTGCCGGTGTTTGCCTCATCGCAGTTGAAGGCTTCAAGTATCCTTGGGTCATTGCTCTTGCTGTTTTGGTGGCGAAGCAGGGACGATGATCCTGTTCAGCTTGAGTGGTTGGCGGACCTCGGCAGACGATCGTTCTTTATCTATTTTTCTCATCTGCTCGCTTTTGGAGCGATCACCACCGCGCTGGATGGCATTCCATATCTCTCCGAAAGGCAGGCGCTCTACATATTGATACTGCTCGTCTCGGCGATCACAGCTTGTTCGATCGCGGCGAAATTTCTCGGCCTATTCTCAAGGCAAGTGCAGTCCCTGATTGGGCTCTGAGAAGTTTATGAGAAGTTTAGTGGCGGAGGGGGTGGGATTCGAACCCACGGTACGCTTGCACGTACAACAGTTTTCGAGACTGTCCCAATCGGCCACTCTGGCACCCCTCCGCAAGGGATCCGGAAGATCCGGGCCGTTTGATGCGCGCGGAACCTAGCGAAGTGAATCAGTATTCGCAAGCCCGGCTTGACCCGGTTGACGGTTAACGCCGATCCTCACGGTCGGAACGCCCGGGGGAGGGGTATAAACCATGGAACAAGGTGCCTTGCCGCAGATTCCGGTGATCGACCTGGGATCCCACGGCCTCGACCATCTGGCGGTCTTGGCACCGGAAAAGGTCCGGCTGCTGGCGGCTGCCGGGCGGGCACTTACCACGGCGCCGGTCCAGGCCTGGATGGATGGGCGCTCCAAGCCCTGGATCGCGCGGAATGTGACACCTTATAGGGAAGAGGTCGACCGGATCGCGGCGGCGGCTGGGGTTTCCGGCGTTCACGCGCTCAATATCAGCACAGAATGGGCCTGTTCCAGCATCATCCATGGCGGCCTGCTGATGCGAACCTTGGATTGGCCGCTTCATGGCATGGGCCCGACGCTGACTGTCACGCGCCATAATGCACATGTCGGAGCCTGGTGGCAGGCGACATGGCCTGGATTCGTGGGCGTTTTGACCGGCATGGCGCCTGGGCGCTTTGCTGCCTCCTACAATCAGCCGCCGATCCGGCGGCGGACCGGGCTTAAACCCCTGGATTGGGTATTGGAGCGCTTTGACGTCGATCGCCGGACGGCTCTGCCGCCAACCCATCTTTTAAGGCAGGTCTTTGAAAAAGCGGAAAATTTTGACGAGGCGTTGACAATGTTGCGGGATACGGAGCTGGCGATCCCGGCTTTGTTCAGTCTGGCCGGCGCAGATGGGCAGTCCGTTGTGATCGAGCGTCTTGAGACGAGAGCCCGGCTGCGGCCCGGTCCGGTCGCGATCGCCAATCATTGGCCAAATCTGCCGGATTCGCCGCCGGACTGGCCGGCGGGCTGGTTGCGGGGAGTGGATAGCGCTGGCCGTTTCCGGGATGCCTGCAATATTGCGACCGGGTTGACGGCCCTGCCCAATGGTTTCGACTGGCTGCAATATCCGATTCTTAATAAATTCAGCCGGTTAGCGGCCATGGCGGATTGTGTGGCCGGCACCTTTATCGTGCTGGGCCTGGAGCAGGCCGGGCAAAGCGCTGTGCCGGCTACCCAGGTTTTGCGACTTGATGGCCTGAAACCAAGGACTTAAGGTCTTCCGATCGCCCTGGCGAAAGTGGCCGGCGCGCGCATTATCTGCCGCGAATCCGGTTGACAGGCGGGGGCGATAACGTCTATTTCCCACCTCGAACGGGTCGCCCTTCGGCGGCCCGAAGCTTTTGGCATGAAATGGCGCTGCGTGGGCAACCCCCGCGACCCGCCTCTAGGACGGCAATTATGTTTGCAGTGATCAAGACGGGCGGCAAGCAATACAAGGTCGCTACCAACGACATCATCCTCGTTGAGAAGCTCGAGGCCGAAGAAGGTGCGAGCGTTACACTGGGTGAAGTTCTGATGGTCGGCGAAGGCGGCAACATCACTGTTGGCGCGCCCAATGTGGCTGGCGCTTCGGTGACGGCCAAGGTGCTCGAGCAGCGCAAGGCCGACAAGGTTCTGATCTTCAAGAAGAACCGTCGCCACAACTACCGCCGCAAGCGCGGCCATCGTCAGTTCGTGACGGTGCTCAAGATTGAAGGCATCAAGGCGGCCTAACGGCCCGCCTGATCGAATTAGGGAGAACTCCAAATGGCACATAAAAAAGCCGGTGGTAGCTCGCGCAACGGTCGCGATAGTGCTGGCCGCCGCTTGGGCGTGAAGAAGGCCGGTGGCGAAGTGATCGCGTCGGGCAACATCATCGTCCGTCAGCGCGGCACCAAGGTTCACCCCGGCCAGAACGTCGGTATCGGCAAGGACCACACCCTGTTCGCCACCGCGGCGGGCCGTGTGACGTTCAAGACCGGCACTGGCGGCCGCACCTTCGTGTCGGTGCTGCCTGTGGCTCTCCCGGCAGCCGAGTGAGCCATTTGCGCCCCTAAGGGCGCGGCCATTCGCTGAACGAGTTAAAAGGGGAATGGCGGAAACGCCATTCCCCTTTTTCGTTTTTGAAGATTTCGAGCGACCATGAAACCGAGCGACATCGATTACAACGCCCTGGTGCCGGAGCTGATCTGCCGTGATTTTGCGCGCAGCCGGGCGTTCTATGTCGATCTTCTGGGTTTCGGCTGCCTTTATGATCGGCCGGAGCATGGCTTTGCCTATCTCCAGCGCGGGCGCGCCCAGATCATGATCGAGCAGATGGATGATGATGGTTCCTGGTTTACCGGGGACATGCAGCCGCCGTTCGGCCGTGGCATCAACCTGCAGATCGAGATCGATGATCTCGAGGTGCTGGCGAGCAAACTGCGCGGCGCGGGCATCGCGTTCTTTCGCGAGCCCACCGATCGCTGGTACCGGGTCGGTGAGTATGAGACCGGTCAGCGCCAATTCCTGGTGCAGGACCCTGACGGATATTTGCTGCGCTTCTGCCAGCATCTTGGTGAAAGACCAACACAATGAAGTTTCTCGACGAGGCCAAGATTTTCGTGAAGTCCGGTGACGGTGGCGCTGGCTGCGTCTCGTTCCGGCGCGAGAAGTTCATCGAGTTCGGTGGCCCGGATGGCGGCAATGGTGGTCGCGGCGGCGACATCATTGTCGAGGTCGTGGCCAACCTCAACACGCTCATCGACTATCGCTACCAGCAGCATTTCAAGGCGCGCCGCGGCTATCATGGCAGTGGCAAGAATCGCACCGGTCCCGATTCCGATACCATCGTCATGAAGGTGCCGGTCGGCACGCAGATTTTCGATGAAGACAAGGAAACGCTGCTGTTCGATCTGGTGACGCCGGGTCAGCGCATCGTGCTATGCCGTGGCGGTGATGGCGGCTTCGGCAACGCGCATTTCAAGACCTCGACAAATCAGGCGCCACGCCTCGCTGGCCAAGGCTGGCCGGGTGAAGAGCGCTGGATCTGGCTCCGCCTGAAGCTGATTGCCGACGCCGGCCTTGTCGGCCTGCCAAATGCCGGCAAGTCGACGATGCTGGCCGCCGTTTCGCGCGCCAAGCCGAAGATCGCGGATTATCCGTTCACGACGCTGAAGCCGCAGTTGGGTGTCGTCTATTCCGACGAACGCGAATTCGTGCTCGCGGACATTCCAGGTCTCATTGAAGGCGCCCATGAAGGTGCGGGCCTTGGCACCAAGTTCCTGGGCCATGTCGAGCGCTGCCGCGTGCTGCTCCATCTCATCGATGGGACGCAGGAAGACGTGGCCGGCGCGTATAAGACGATCCGCAAGGAGCTGAAGGCCTATAGTTCGGTGCTGGCGGCGAAGCCGGAACTGGTTGCCCTCAACAAATGCGATGCCTTGACCGAGGAAGAAATCGAAGAAAAGGCTGCCGCTCTCAAGAAAGCGGCGAAGCTCAAGAAGGGACAGGTTGTTTACCGTGTGTCGGGCGCTGCCGGTATCAACGTGAAGGAACTGATGCGCACGATGCTGGGCATCATCGACACCGACAAGACACGTGAAGCAGCCGAGCAGAAAGATATGAGCCAGGGCATCGAAATCGACGCCGACGCGTAAGGGGCTGGTAGAGCGTAAGGGGTGCGCCGATATGAGCGACAAGAAACGGACACAGTCGAAAGAACGATCTCTCGCCAGCGCCAAGCGCATTGTTGTCAAGATCGGCTCCGCCCTGCTGGTCGATGATGAGACTGGCGGCATTCGCCGCAAATGGCTCGATGCGCTGGCTGACGATGTGGCGGCCTTGCGCGAGCAGGGCAAGGAAGTGCTGCTGGTATCATCGGGGGCCATTGCGGTTGGCCGTCGTCATCTTGGCCTGACCGACGGCGTCCTGCGGCTCGAGGAAAAACAGGCAGCTGCAGCGACTGGCCAAATTCGCCTTGCCCATGCCTATCAGGAAACGCTGGCACGCCACAGCATCACCGTGGCCCAGGTGCTGCTCACCCTCGACGATACGGAAGAGCGACGGCGGCATCTCAACGCCCGTTCCACATTGGCGACCTTGCTGCAGATGGGTGCCGTACCCGTCATCAATGAAAACGACACAGTTGCTACCAGCGAGATCCGATTTGGCGACAATGACCGCTTGGCCGCCCGTGTCGGTGCCATGATCAGCGCTGATACGCTGGTGCTGCTGTCCGACATCGACGGTCTCTATACCGCCGACCCGCGCAAGGACAAATCGGCGGCATTCATTGGTGAGATCACGGAAGTGACTGCCGACATCGAAGCTATGGCCGGTGTCGCACCCGCCGGTTATTCCTCGGGTGGCATGGTCACCAAGATCGCTGCGGCCCGGATCGCCATGTCGGCTGGTTGCCGCATGGTCATCGCCAGCGGTAAGAAGATGAATCCGCTGCAGGCAATTCTCGATGGCGGCACCTGTTCCTGGTTCCTGCCTGCGAGCGGTCCCAAAACCGCGCGCAAGAGCTGGATCGGCGGGTCGCTGAAGGCCAAGGGCAAGCTGGTGGTCGATGACGGTGCCCTGGCGGCACTCAAGGGTGGGCGTTCCTTGCTACCAGCCGGGATCGTCCGGGTGGAAGGGCGTTTCGAGCGCGGCGATGCGGTACTTGTGGTGGACGGGCAGGGCAACGAGATCGCCCGCGGTCTTGCCGCCTATGACGCTGCCGACGCGAAGCTCATCATGGGCCACAAATCGAAGGAGATTGCGGCCTTGCTCGGCTATCGCGGCCGTGATGAGATGATCCACCGGGATGATCTGGTCGTTAGCTAAGGACACGATATGACCGCGCTCAAGAAAGACGTTGGTGGCGATGCGTTGATGGGTGAGATGCTGGCGCTTGGCCGTGCGGCCAAGGTGGCTTCGGCCAAGCTCGCCCAGGCGCCCCGTGACAAGAAGGATTTGGCCCTCAAAGCCATGGCCGCGGAAATTCGCGTGCAGGCGCCAAAGATCCTGGCTGCCAATGAGCGCGACATGAATACGGCGCGCTCGCGCGGCCTCAGCGGCGCCTTACTCGATCGCCTGCTGCTCGATGCCAAGCGGATTGAAGGCATGGCTGCCGGCCTCGAAGAAGTCGCCCAGTTGCCGGACCCGGTTGGACGTTCGCTCGGTGCCTGGGACCGCCCCAATGGCCTCAAGATCGAACGCATGTCGGTGCCGCTCGGCGTCATCGGTATCATCTATGAAAGCCGCCCCAATGTGACAGCGGATGCTGCTGGCCTGTGTCTCAAATCCGGCAATGCCGCCATCTTGCGCGGTGGCTCGGAGAGCGCACACAGCGCCGCCGCCATTCTCGATTGCCTGCAAGAGGGGCTCTGCGCCGCCGGCCTGCCCAAGGCGTCGATCCAGCGCCTGCCCACCACCGATCGTGCTGCGGTCGGCATCATGCTGGGCATGACCGAAAGCATCGATCTCATCATTCCGCGCGGTGGCAAGGGCCTCATCGAGCGTGTGGCCAATGAAAGCCGCATTCCGGTGCTGAAACATCTCGATGGCATCTGCCATACCTATGTCGACGGCGAAGCGGACCCTGAGATGGCGCGCAAGATCGCGGTCAATGCCAAGATGCGCCGCACCGGAATTTGTGGCGCCACGGAAACATTGCTGATCGACCGGTCGGCGCTCACCTTCGCGAAGCCGATCCTCGATGACCTCATCAAGGCCGGCTGCGAACTTCGTGGCGATGCCGCAATCCAGGCGCTCGACAAGCGCGTCAGCGCCGCGTCACCGGAAGATTGGGACACGGAATATCTCGACGCGATCCTGTCAGTCCGCGTGGTCGATGGCGTGAGCGGCGCCATCGAGCATATCGAGCGTCACTCCTCGCACCATACTGAGGCGATCATCACCAAGAACGCCGCCACTGCGGCGCGCTTCTTGAACGAGATCGATTCCGGCATCGTTATCTGGAACAGCTCGACCCAGTTCGCCGATGGTGGTGAGTTCGGCATGGGCGCCGAGATCGGCATCTCGACCGGCAAACTGCACGCGCGAGGACCTGTGGGAGCCGAGCAGCTCACCTCCTATAAATACATCGTGCGCGGCGACGGCCAGGTACGGCCCTAAGCGTGGGCACGGTCGCGCGCAAGATCGGCATCCTGGGCGGCTCGTTCAATCCGGCCCATGACGGTCACCGGGATATCAGTCTCGCTGCCTTGGCGTATCTTGGCCTCGACGAGATCTGGTGGATGGTGGCGCCGCAGAATCCCCTCAAAAGCACCAACGGCATGGCTTCGTTTGCCGCCCGGATGGCCGAAGCGAAACGGGTGGCGCATCACCCACGCATCAAGGTGACCGATATCGAGCGTCATTTTGGGACCCGCTATACCGCGGACACGCTGCGGCACCTGACCCGCAAGTTCGCGAATTTTCGTTTCGTCTGGCTGATGGGGGCCGACAATCTTGGCAACATGGACCAATGGAAGGACTGGCAACAGATCTTTCATCTTGTGCCAATTGCGGTTTTTGACCGTCCGACATATACTTATCGTGCACTGGCCGCTAAAGCGGCACGGCGATTCGCCTGTTTTCGGGCGCGGGAGCAAGCAGCCCGAACGCTGGTTACGTCGCCACCGCCGGCGTGGACGTTTGTGCATCATCGATTGAATCCGATATCTGCCACCGAAATCCGCCGCAGGCGGCTTTGGGGCGAGATGGGTCCAAGAGTGCCAAGCCTCGGGGTGGCAGAGCCGGCGACGCCCCGATGACAATTGATCTATAACGCCGGCTTCTAGGAGGATTAACGCCATTTCCGAAAAGAACACCGCGGTTGGCCGGAAGACCGCAGCTAAATCGACCGGCACCAGCAAACCCGCCACGAAGAAGGCCGCGCCGAAGAAGGCGACCGCTCCCAAGGGAGCTAAGGCCGCGGTCAAGAAGACGACCGCGAAGTCCAAGGTGGCCACAAAATCCAAGACTGCGAAGCCAAAAACTGCTGGCAAGAAGCCCGCAGTGAAGGCCGTTGGCGCGAAGTCGATTGCGCCCGCAGCCTCAAGGCCGATTGATCAGTGGTCGCGAAATCTTCTCAAGATGGTTGAGAAGTCGCTGGATGCCGACAAGGCTGAGGACGTCGTGACGATCGATCTGTCCGGCAAATCGGCTATTGCCGATTACATGGTGATTGCCACCGGGCGCAACACACGCCAATTGGCTGCCATGGCGCACCATATTGCCGAAAAGCTCGGCAAGGCAGGCGCAAAGCCGATTGGTATCGAAGGCATCAGCCAAGGCGATTGGGTGCTGGTGGACGGCAACGATATCATCATCCATTTGTTCCGGCCGGACGTGCGAAAGCTCTACAGCCTGGAAAAGATGTGGGGCATCGACCAGCCGGAACCGGAAACGCTGCAGGCTGTCGGCTGACGCTTAGCTAGCTGTTTGAGTTGGGGCCTGGGCGGGTGAGCTAGCGCCGGCCTGACCGCCGAAGGCTTTGCCCAGCATGCCCTGCGCGATGGCTTCCGCGCCGACCACGATGCGGTCGGCGCCGTGGAGCTTGAGGTGTTCGATCTCGTCGCTGGAAAAAGCACGCGCGATGATTTCGAGCGACCCGTTTGCCGCCCGCGCTTGTTCGACCGCTTGGCCGGCTTCGAACGCATTGTCGATGGCTACGAACAGCCGCCTCGCGCCGATCATGTTGGCGGCGGCAATGGCATCGGGATCCGCCGCATTGGCAGCGATCACTTCGACACCGTCCGCGCGCAGGCGCCGCAGCGCATTTGCACGGTCTTCGATCACCAGGAACGGCAACTTGGCCTCTCGCAAATAGGCGATGAGCGCATTGCCGACGCGGCCACCGCCCACGATGACGGTGTGATCGGCCAGCGTCGTTTTGACAAGCTGGTCTGCGTTCAAGGCGGCTTCCGGCACCGCTTGGCGCTTACCCTTCAACCAGTCGATGGCGGTGAACAGGAGTGGGTTCGCCAGAATGGAAAGGATGGCGCCAGCCAGAATGAGGTCGCGGCCTTCTTGTGGCAGAAGTTGCAGGTCGACACCCAGGGCCGCAAGAATAAAAGAAAATTCACCGATCTGCGCAAGGCTTGCCGAGATGATCAAGGCTGTCCCGGTCGGATGCCGGAACAGCCGCACGATGACGAAAGCAGCGAGCGATTTTCCGAACACGATGATGGCAAAGGTTGCGGCCACCAGGAGTGGGCTCCTGAGCAGGATCGTGGGATCGAACAACATGCCCACTGACACGAAGAACAGAACGGCGAACGCGTCGCGCAGCGGCAGCGATTCCTCGGCGGCACGGTGGCTGAGCTCAGATTCAGCCAGCACCATGCCGGCGAAGAAGGCGCCGAGGGCGAACGACACGCCGAACAGGGTCGCGGCACCAAAGGCGACGCCGAGCGCAATCGCCAGGACCGCCAGGCGGAACAGCTCGCGCGAGCCGGTGTGGGCAATGTAGTGCAGCACCCAGGGAATGACCCGGCGCCCAACCACCAGCATGAACACGATGAAGGCCGTGACCTTGCCCAGGGTGATCAGCAGGGGCATCAGGAAATCGGCCCCGCCACCGGCCGTCTGACCATCGGATAAAGCAGCGGCAAAGGGAGGCAGCAAGACCAGGACCAGCACCATGACGAGGTCTTCGACGATCAGCCAGCCGATGGCGATGCGGCCACGGTCCGTTTCCAAGGCGTGGCGTTCCTGAAGAGCTCGGAGCAGGACGACCGTACTGGCAACCGAGAGGGCGAGGCCGAAAACCAGGCCACCCGCCATCGGCCAGCCGAGCGCCCAAGCGAGACCCCAGCCCAGCAATGTCGCAAAAGCGATCTGCAGGATTGCGCCAGGAATGGCGATGGCCTTCACCGACAGCAGATCCTTCAGGGAAAAATGCAGACCCACGCCGAACATCAGCAGGATGACGCCGATTTCGGCGAGCTCGGGCGCCAGGTCCTGGTCGGCAACATAGCCCGGCGTGAAGGGCCCGACGATGACACCTGCCAGCAGATAGCCGACCAGCGGCGAGATACGTAAGCGATGTGCCAGCGTGCCGAACACAAAGGCCAGGGCGAGGCTGCCGACAATGGTGGCAATGAGCGGCGTGGCGTGGGGCATGGATTCACGTCGCGAGTTCGTTGCAAGGAAGGGTGAGGGGGGCGGATTCCCATATCAAGCCCTTGACCTATATGGTGATTCAGGGGGCGGATATCAACCCTTGCCAATGCTTGTCGGTAACAAGGAAATCCCCTCCCCCTTTGCGGGAGAGGGGGTAAGTGATGGGCGCCCGCCATGCGAATTCCGGCCGCTGGGCCGATGGTTTCGCGCTACTCAGCACTCGTGCGGCTGGTTAGGCTCTTGTGCAACCACACGCGTTTCGCATCGGACCAAATCATGCTCGCCAATCGCGGCGTCTTGCTGGCGTTTCTCGCCTCCGCCGCCTTCTCCATGAAAGCCATTTTCGTCAAACTGGCCTATCTCTATGGCGTTGATGCCGTGCTGCTTCTGGCGTTGCGGATGGCGTTTTCCCTGCCGGTCCTGCTGGCAGCCGCCTGGTGGACTGGCCGCAATTCGGAACTGGCGCTGACACCGCGTGACTGGCTCAACATCATTTTCCTCGGTTTCGTCGGCTATTACCTCTCCAGCCTGCTCGATTTCCTGGGGCTTGCCTATATTTCGGCGGGGTTGGAGCGACTGATCCTGTTCCTCTACCCAACCGTGGTCGTGCTGATCTCGGTTTTCATGTTCGGCAAGAGCATCAGCAAGCGTGCGCTCGCTGCCATGGCATTGTCCTATCTCGGCATCGGCATCGCGTTCCTGCATGATATCGAGATCACCGGCGACCACCGTGCCACCCTGATCGGTGGTGGCCTGGTGTTCCTGTGCATGATCAGCTATGCCGTCTATCTTGTTGGCAGCGGCCAGATGATGGGCCGCATGGGCTCGACACGCTTTGCGGCCCTGGCCACCAGTGTTGCGGCGATCTCCGTCATGATTCATTTCTTGATCGCGAGCCCGCTGGTTGAGGCCATCCAGCAGCCCTGGCAGGTCTATGCCTATGCGGCGGGCATGGCGGGCCTTTCCACGATCCTGCCGATCTTCCTGACCGCCAAGGCCATCCAGCTGGTAGGAGCCTCCAAGGTCTCGATCGTGGGGTCGATCGGCCCTGTCGCCACCATCTTTTTCGGCTGGCTGATCCTGGGCGAAGACGTCTCGATCGAACAGATGATCGGTGCTGCGTTCGTCCTGGGCGGTGTCATGCTGGTGAGTTCGAAAAAAGCCTGAAAATCAAATGGTTGCAAATCGACCATGAGGCGTTGATTTGGGTGGAAAATCCGCCCGAATTGCTTAGATTGCGCACAAATCAGCAATCGAGAGACACCCCGAGAGACTTATGGCCAACCTGCCGAATGAAGTATCCCGGCGCCGGACCTTTGCGATCATCGCGCATCCCGACGCCGGCAAGACCACGCTCACGGAAAAGCTGCTCCTGTTCGGTGGTGCCATCCAGCTGGCCGGCGCCGTCAAGGCGCGTGGCGAACAGCGTCGCGCGCGCTCCGACTGGATGAAGGTCGAGCGCGAGCGGGGCATCTCGGTCACTGCCTCGGTCATGAGCTTCGAGTATCGGAACTGCGCGTTCAACCTCCTGGACACGCCCGGCCACGAGGATTTCAGTGAAGACACCTATCGCACGCTGACCGCCGTCGACAGCGCCGTCATGGTGATCGATGCCGCCAAGGGTATCGAAGCCCAGACGCTGAAACTCTTTGCTGCCTGCCGCCTGCGCGACGTGCCGATCGTCACTTTCATCAACAAGATGGACCGCGAAAGCCGCGACCCGATCGATCTCCTGTCCGAAATCGAGGACCAGCTGGCGCTCGACGTGACGCCGGCTTCTTGGCCGATCGGCATGGGGAAGACGTTCCGCGGCTGCTACGATCTCATGAAGGATCGCCTCATTCTATTCGAGCGTGGTGGCAAGCAGGACGAGGATGTTGTTGAAATTAAAGGTATTGATGACCCGAAGCTGGATGCCAATCTCAAGGCCGACGAGGTGCAGCGCTTGCGGGACGACATCGAGATGGCGCGCGGGCTGATGAAGCCGTTCGACCTTGCCGCCTATCGCGAGGGTCATCTGTCGCCGGTCTATTTCGGCTCCGCCGTCAACAATTTCGGCGTCGGCGAATTGCTGGCTGGTCTTGCCGAGATGGCGCCGCCACCGCGTCCGCAGAAGACGGCGACGCGCATGGTCGAGCCGACCGAGGAAAAGACCACCGCCTTCGTGTTCAAGATCCAGGCGAACATGGACCCGAAGCATCGCGACCGCATCGCATTCACACGTCTTTGCTCCGGCAAATTCGAGCGCGGGATGAAGATGCTGCATGTCCGTTCGGGCAAGCAGATCAACCTTCACAACCCGGTGGTGTTCCTGGCCCAGGATCGCGAGATCGCGGAAGAGGGATATGCCGGCGATATTCTCGGCATCCCCAATCACGGTAATTTGCGGATCGGCGACACGCTGACCGAGGGTGAGCCGCTGCAATTCGTGGGGATCCCCAGCTTCGCGCCGGAACATCTGCAGGCAGTGCGGGCCGATGACCCTTTGCGCGCCAAGCATCTTGGCAAGGCGTTGGAACAATTGGCAGAAGAGGGTGCTGCCCGCGTGTTCCGCCCGGAGATCGGCACCGACTATATCGTCGGTGTGGTAGGCGCGCTGCAGTTCGAAATCCTCGCAGACCGTATCCGTACCGAATACGGTCTGCCTGTGCGATTCGAGCCGACCAGCCTCTATACCGCCCGCTGGATCGAAAGCGACGATCCGGTGGCGCTAAAGACCTTCCTCGACGAGACGCGGGCCAGCGTGGGGCGCGATCACAATGGCGATCATGTGTTCCTGGCGCGCAACGCCTGGCACCTGGATCGGGCGGAAAAGGATCACCCGAAGCTGCGTTTCCTCAAAGTGAAGGAACAGGCCCAGTAAGATCAGATCTCGTCACGGGTCCAGCTGATCTCAAGCGGTTCGCGGAAGGCGAAACGGCTCAGATGGCTGCCGATGACGTCTTCCAGGCGCTGCAGTGACTCGAGGTCGATGGCGGAGACGCACAAGCACAGCAAATCCTTGCCGGTCGCCAATTCGCAGACACCGAACGGGAATTCGATCCGGCCCGTCTCGGCATCATGTGTGGCTGGCAGCTTGTGGGCAAAATGCTTGCACAATTGACCCAGATAACGCCCGGGCGAGGTCGTTGCCACACGGGCCACTGCGGTGAATTTGGTCGCGACGGATTCGGCCATCATCATCACCATCATTTCACGCTCTCGATCATATGTGCTGCTGCGTCGATGGCGGCGGCGATAGCGCGGGTCTGCTCATCATTGAGTGGGCCCCGTGACAGCCGCAGGCGGATGGCCACTTTCAGATTTTCCATCGCGCGCAGAATCTGCGGCGCGGGGCCGCCGCCATGGGCGGCATGAGTCTCACTGATGCGGTCGAAGATCGCGGCGATGATGGAATGGTTCTCGGCAAGGAACGCTTTGCCGGCGTCGGTGATGGCATAGAGCTTTTTATTGCCCTCCACCTCGCTGACGGTCGCATAGCCCGTTTCCTCGAGCAATGTGAGGGTAGGGTAGACGACACCGGGGCTGGGCGTATAGGCGCCGGCGAGCTTCTCCTCAATCGCCTTGATGACCTCATAGCCATAACGCGGCTTCTCGGCGATCATCTGCAGGATCACATAGCGCAGGTCACCATGATCGAAGATCCGGCCGAACTTGCCGCGACCGAACCTGCCGCCAAAGCCATGGCGATGACCGAAGAACCGCCCTCCGCCAAACTCGTCCCGGGCGAAGCGCTTATCGCTACATTCCTTTAAGTGTTTGAAAAACATAAATACCTCTCGTCTATTTCGATATATCTGACATCAGATATATCTGAATATGATCTGATTCAAGATCCGGTGCGGAGAAAATTTCGTTAAGCCTTGACCTTCCTATGATGGGAAGATCCATATTGAGGTTATCGAAGCATCAGACCTGGAGAGATCCCTGTGTTGAATTTGAAGGTTGAAGGCATTCATTGCGGCGGTTGCGCCAGTTCAATCAAGAAGGCGCTGGCTGAGGTTGCGCCTGGTGCCGAAGTCGCAGTGGACGTGACGGCCGGTGCTGTAAAAGTCACCGGCGCTGCCGACCGCAGCAAGGTCGTGGCGGCGATCGAGGATGCCGGCTACGACGTCGTGGGCGACGCGGCCTGACAGATTCCGTGCCCGGAGGTTTGCATCTGCTGACGGATTTGCTGGCAGCCTTTGCGGGCAGTGCTGCCGGTTGGTGGCTCTATCGCCACTATCTGCGGCCGGTCGGACTCTCGGTTGATACGGGCCGCGGCCGATCCTATTGGTCTGTTCTGGTCGTCTCCGCCGCCCTTGGCGCCTATTGGCTGGGCACGCTCAATCTGGTCATTTCCGGCACCCCGGGCATCGGCCGGAGCGTGTTCGGCGCAGTGCTCGGCGGTATCCTCGGGATTGAGATTTTCAAGCTACTGCGCGGCATACGTGGTTCGACCGGCGCCGTCTTTGTCTTGCCCTTGACGCTCGGTCTCGCCGTCGGGCGGATCGGCTGCTTCCTGGCCGGCATTGCAGACTTTACCTACGGCACGCCGACGAGCCTGCCTTGGGCCTGGGATTTCGGCGATGGCATTCCAAGGCACCCCGTGCAGCTCTATGAAAGTGCTGCGATGCTCGTTTTCGCCGCTGCCTTCTTTGCTTGGTCGCGACGGCAGCCGCGGGCTGCTTCTGCCTATGGTTTCTATGTTTTTGTGCTCTGGTTTGCTGTCGACCGCTTCCTGCTGGAGTTCCTGAAGCCCTATGGGCGTATTGTGAACGTTCTTACCGTATTTCAGATTGGCGCGGTTTTTCTCATCCTCTACGCTGCCTTCATGCTTTGGCGGACGGGCCGAGTCATGGCGGTTAAAACAACAGGGCAGCAACATGCGCGACCTCAGACCGTACCTATTCTTCGGCCAGACGACCTCGCTATGCGAGACCTGCCTGCTGCCGGTGCCGGCCAAGATCCTCATTGAAGGCGACCTCGTCTATTACCAGAAGCGCTGCAATGTGCATGGTGTGCAGAAGACTCTGGTTTCGACCGACGCAACCTATTTTCGACAGCAGCGGGATTGGCTGAAGCCAGGCGACATTCCGCAAGCCTTCCAGTCGCGCACCGAATATGGCTGTCCGTTCGACTGCGGCCTGTGTCCGGATCACGAGCAGCATTCCTGCCTGGCTCTCATTGAGATCAACGAGCATTGCAATCTGACCTGTCCGGTCTGCTTTGCCGATTCGGCACCGCACAAATCGAAACAGCTCGATCTCGCCACGATCGAGAAAATGCTGGATGCGCTGGTGGCCAGTGAGGGCGAGCCGGATTTGTTGCAGATCAGTGGCGGCGAACCCACTTTGCATCCCGACATTCTCGCCATCATTCGCGCTGCAAAGCAGCGGCCGATCCGTCATATCATGCTCAACACCAACGGCCTGCGTCTCGCGAAGGAGCCGGACTTCGTGGCGCAGCTCGCTGAGTTCGCACCGGGCTTCGAAGTCTATCTGCAATTCGATTCCTTGAAGCGCGACGCCTTGATGGATATCCGCGGCGCCGATCTCAGGGCGATCAGGGCCCAGGCACTGGACAATCTCGAACGGCACAACATCGCCACCACCTTGGTCGTGGTGTTGAAGCGGGGTGTCAATGATGGCGAGATCGGCGACATCATCCGCCATGCGCTAAAATACCGCTGCGTGCGCGGTGTCACCTTCCAGCCGGTGCAGGATGCCGGGCGCAATGAAGGGTTCGACGCCAAGCAGAACCGGATTGTGCTGTCGGATATCCGCAGCGGCATTCTCACCCAGTTTGATCAGTTCGCACCAGACGATATCATTCCGCTGCCGTGCAATCCGGAATCCATCACCATTGGTTATGCCTTGCGCGACGGCGAGAAATTGACGCCGATCACCAGGTTGCTGCCGCGCGAGGAAATCCTGCGCGAAGGACCCAACACCATCGCCTATGAGAAGCATCCGGCCTTGAAGCAGCGGCTGTTCGACCTGATGTCCCTATCGACGGCGGGCATCAATGCCGGGCCAGCATTGCAATCACTCTTGTGCTGCCTGCCGGACATCGAACTGCCGCAAATGCTGGGCTATGACCGCGTCTTTCGCGTCCTCGGCATCCAGTTTCTCGACCGGTTCAATTTCTGCACCGGCCAGGTGAAGCGCTCCTGCATTCATTTCGTGACGCCGGATGGAAAGATCATTCCGTTCGACACCTACAATCTGTTCTATCGCCCGGGATTAGAGGGGCGGCTGGCGGCGGGGCGTGCCATGGCAAAGGTGAAGGGGGCATTATGAGCCAAGAACAAGAATGGGAGCAGAAGCCGAGTGACCCGAGCAGCTTCCTGAAGGTCGTCAGCTGGATCATGATTATCGCCGGCAGCATCGCCATGCTTGGCGCCGGCGGCTGCATCCTGTTGTCGGCGGGAAGCGACGGAGCGCTGGCGCTGCTGCTCGGCGGGCCACCCTTCCTGTTTGGCTTGGGTGCGGTTTATGTGTCGTGGAATCTACTGAAGCGATTGAAAGAGTAGAGGGTCTTTATGGAACAGGACCCTCATCAGGGCCATATTGGCGCGGGCAGCGGCAACGCCTTTTACTGGTTGATGTTCGTGATCAGTGTCGTCGTTACCGGAACTTCGGGTCTGTTCCTGCTCTTTGCCGGTGGGTGTGTTCTAGGTTTTGGGGACGGGCATTACAGCGTCGGTACTTTCATATTCATCTTGTTCTTGGTCGGTATTCCGCTGGGTCTCACACTTGCCGGGCTAAAGCTCTGCCAATGGCTGTGGAAGGCCATCCACAAAAAATAGTGCCCTTCTAGATGTGTCGATCTGCATTCGCCCCGAAGATTTTTTCGGCAAGCGCTGCAGCCTTCTGTGTCTCTTGCGATTGCTGGTAGGCCTTCAACGCTTGCCTGCGGCGATCCGCTTCGGATGTTTGTGTGCTGTCTTGTTGTGCGACGAGTGCCGCGGCGGCACCCGCCACAGCCGTCGTATCTCCGGATGACGGCGATTGCACTGACACTGCCGCCGCCTGCACGCGGCGCAGGGCCTTTGCCTGATCTTCCTTTGAGCCGGTAACATTGACGTTGATCGGCACCCTGCCTTCGACGGCATAGAGTTTGCCGTCGGGGCCGCGTTTGTAAGTGTATTGCGGCACGCCGGCGAACTGGCCCGCCGTTGCGGCATGGCGCTGTTCTTCATTGCGGACTTCGCGGTCGCGCTGCTGCAATTCCGCAATGACGCGGCGGTCAGCTTCCGATAACTGGCTTGCACTGGCAGGGGTGGTCGTTTCGCCCAATGCGTCCAATTTGCGGACGACATAGCTCTCGGTTCCGGGTGCGCCACCCGGCACCTTGGCGATTACTTGGCCTTGGCCATTGTTGACGACACTGCCGATCGTGGGCATGGCCGCCATTTTGCGACCTTGCTCGTGATCTGTCTTGGTTAATTGGTGCGGATCATATAGGCGCAGGGATCATTGGTCGGATCTGCCACATCGTTCATGCGGGCCTGGATCGTGCCGGCGCGGCTGCGGATATAGCCCGAAGGCTTCGAAGCCGACCAGCGAATGGGATTGGGCAGGACGGCTGCCAGCAAGGCGGCTTCACGGCGGCTGAGATCCTTCGCCGATTTGCCGAAATGGGCTTCCGCCGCAGCCTCGGCACCATATATGCCGGGGCCGAATTCGACCACATTGAGATAGACCTCTAGAATGCGTTTCTTCGTCCACATGAGCTCGATGAGGCCGGTGAAATAGAACTCCGCCGCCTTGCGGACATAGGTTCGATCGGGCCACAGGAACACGTTCTTGGCTGTCTGGTTGCTGATGGTGGAGCCGCCACGGATGCGCTTGGCCTTTTGGTTCCGTTTCCAGGCTTTCTCGATGGATTCCCAGTCGAAGCCGTCATGCTCGCAGAATTTGGCATCCTCGGCGGCGATCACGGCGCGCACCAGATTGGGCGAGATGTTGTCGTAGGATTCCCAATCCTTGTGAATCCAATTGCCCTCAACGACGCGCCACAGCATGAGCAAGGTGACCGGTGGCGGAACCCAGCGATAGATCGCCGTCATCAGCACGGAAGCCAGCAGAAAGAGGGCGATGGCGCGCACCAGGAAACGCCAGGCGCGGCGCAGCCAGCTTTGTCGCTTTATAGGTTCCGCCTGGATCATGCCGCCCCTCGATATCACGCCGCCCTGGATATCTGGCTAACCCGTGTCAGGCAAGCCAATGGGCGTCTGGACAAAACGGGAACATGAAGGCAAGCTCGACCCTTCAGGAGATTTCGCCATGCCCGACAGCCTGTTTCCCGCCCCAGACAACAGCACCACGAATCCGTTGATTGCCGCCGGCATCGCCCGGGGTGTCATGCGCCTGTTTGCGGATCTGGGCTATGCGGCCTTGCAGGAATTTCCGCTGCGGGTGAAGCGGCGAGCTGACATCGTGGCCCTCAATGATGCCGGCGAGATCATCATCGTCGAGATCAAATCCGGCCGGGCCGATTTTAGATCCGACCAGAAATGGCCGGAATATTTGGATTTCTGCGACCGTTTTTTCTTTGCCGTAGCACCGGACTTCCCGCGGGACATCCTGCCCGCGGATTACGGCCTCATCATCGCCGACCGGCATGGCGGCGCTATCGTCCGTGAATCAAAACCGACCCCTCTCAACGGCAATCGCCGCCGCGCGCAGATTCTGCAGATTGCCTTGACGGCGAGCCAGCGCCTGGCGCGTGTCAGTGGTGATTCAGTTTGAATAGCCGAGGCATATGGCCCCCAGGGTAACGACGGCACAGGCGGTAACGCGCATGGGTGTCAGGGTTTCGCCCAGAAACAACCGGCCGATCAGGGCCGCGAAGACGACGCTGGTTTCCCGCAGCGCGGTGATGGGGCCAACGGGGCCAAGTGCGAATGCCGCGATGACGGCGCCATAGGCCAGCAGCGAAACCACGCCACCTGCCATCGCCTTCAACGTCTCGGGCGAACGGATATCCACGATGATCCTGCCGCGCATGACGACAAAGGTCGTTGGCAAAAGAGTGCCGTAGATCAGGCAGATCCAGGTCGCATACACAGCCGGATTGCCTGCCTCGCGCACGCCGATCGCGTCGACCGTCGTGTAGCTGGCGATCAACAGGCCCGTGGCGAGTGCTAGCAGGATGGATGTTGTCGTGGCGCGGCCCTTGCCAAAGCTAAGGCTCATGATGCCGAGTGCGACCAGAGCGATGCCCAATATCGGCAGGATGGTGAGGTGCTCGCCGGCCAGCGCAAAGCCGCCCAGTGTCACGAGCAAAGGAACACTGCCCCTGACGATGGATAGACCTGCCCCAGCTCGCCATGCCGATAGGCAGCGACCAGAAAGACGCTGTAGCCAACCTGCAAGCATGACGACAGGAGGAGATAGAGCCACGCTGAAGCAGGTGGCAGGGGCAGTATGACCGCAAACGGCATGGCGACGATTGTCATCGCAAAGGTCATCACGGTGACGGTCCATAGCCTGTCGGCGCCGGTGCGCAGAACAGCATTCCATGTCGCGTGCAGGATTGCGGCAAAGAGTGCCAAAGAAATGACGATGGCACTCACTGCAGGCCATGCGGCATGTCGAGGATGCCGGACGCCACCTTTCGCACATTCGCAATGGCATCGGCGCCTTGCCCCATCTGGGCAAGGAGGGTGGCACCTTCCACGAGCATGAACAGGGCCGCCGCTGCACTCTCGGCGCGATCATGCGGCAGCATCGCTTCGAGAATATGGCGCAATCGTCGCCTGAAGCCGTTCTTCTGTTCGGCAACAGCTTCAAACACCGGATGGCCGGGATCGCTAAATTCCGCCAAGGCGTGCACAAACAGGCAGCCATGAAAATCCGACCGCTGAAACCAACGCTCATGCCAGTCGAGGATTGTTGCTATTTTCTGCCCGGGCGTTGCCGCCGCTTCCGCGAGACGATCAAGTTGCGCCTCAAACCGCTTTGCCCGATAGCGCAGCACCTCGACGATGAGGCCATCCTTGCTGGGGAAATTCCGGTACATCGTCATCTTGGCGACGTTCGCGTCGGCGATGATCCGGTCGATCCCCGTGGCGTGATAGCCGCTCCGCTTGAACAGCTCGTAAGCCGTTTCGATGATGTGTTGACGCTTGCTGGTACCTGAGTCGGTTGGAGCCATGAGGAAAATTCGATGTGATGAGACAGGTCTGTATCATCACTTTGCGCCCAACGATGTCTGCCGTCAATACCCAAAGCCAGGCCCGGAAATGCGGTCCCGGCCGGCAAGGATCCGGGGACGAGGTCGCCCTCGTCCCCGAATACCTTGCTTTAGGCACGATCGAAATCGACACCGATATCGCGACGCAGGTGTGGCGACAGCCACTTGATATCAAGCGGCGGCGCCTGGCCGCGTCTCGGTTTGTCGCCATCGCTGCGGTCCCATGCCGCCGGGTTTATACCGACGGTGGTCACACCATTGCTGTCGCGCGAACGGTTCAGCCAACGGCCGAGCATCAGGGACCAGAGATTGAGTTGGATCGGCATAACGAAGTTCCTTCTTCTTCATGTCGCCTTGATGCAGGCAAAGTTCCACCGTTCCGTCGAACGCACCTAAAAGGAAGCGAACGGCCGGCATCAAAGGCTGGGGTTTCTACGTTGAGATTCGATGTCAGTTCGACGCCGCTCAGAGATCGAGCGGTAGTGACGTGCTATTGCCTTGATGGATCCGGAAAGTGACGGAAACGCTCTGGCGCTGACAACATCCTCACGGTGAGGAATCGATCAGCGACGGATCAGGTCCGACGTTACGCGGTTAGAGTTGAACGAGATTTCCGGGGAACAAGGGTAATAGGGACACGGCACCGGCGCGCCGGCCGATATCGAATCTCAGGCTGCTTGGCAGCTCTTTCGGGTGACATAATTCATTCGACGGTCCTCCTCCTTGTTCGAGAGGTGCGGCGAAAATACGCAGCCGATTGACTCGCGTCAAGCGGTGAAAATGTATCGATGCAAATTTATCGCGGAAGTGTGGCTTATCGGCCTACTGCTTCTTGCGGAAGGCATCCAGGGCAACGACCGTGCCGGTGCCGGCAGGTGTGGTGCCCGCATCGCCGTCGGCCTTTGCGGCCGTCGGCCGCTGGTCGGGCAGGGCTGGCTTAATGTCCGGCTTGGTCAGGGCCAATGTTGGCTCGCCCGAATCGAGATCCTCATTCTCCAATTCATCCTCGGCGCCGTTTTCGCCGGAATCGAATTGCAGTGCGAACTTCACCGACGGGTCGGCAAAGCTGACGATGGTGTTATAGGGAATGAACAGCGGTTCGTGCTTGCCGCCAAAGCTCAGCGTGACGGTAAAGCTGTCATCGGTCACTTCGAGGCCCCAGAACTGGTGCTGGAGCACGATGGTCATTTCGCGCGGATACTGGGCCTTGAGGTGCTGGGGAATGCGCACGGTCGGATTGTCGGTGCGGAAGGTGACATAAAAATGATGATCGCCGGGCAGGCCGCTTACCGCAGCCTCGGTCAACGCCCGCCGCACGACGCCGCGCAGGGCGTCTTCCACCATCTGGTCGTACCGCAGCCAATCTTTCGCCATAACGCCGTCCCATCTCCCCTCTAAAGCCTGACCCGGCGATACTGCCCCCACGCCGTCAAATGGCGCCGGAAATCAGGTGGGGGGCTTTCTGTTGCCCGGCGCCCCCCTGGTACCGCGTTCTTTGTAAGCTACTTACAGCCCGTTAGGGATGTTAGGCAGCCATACGAAGATCGGATGCAACGTTGTCGTTGGCATCTCTAGGTTTGACCCGATAACGGCGGGTATCATACCGAGCAAAAGCCATGTCTTTACCGCGCACGTCGATCCTGTTTCGCCCCCATGAGACCTGGCTGCCAATCTGTAACTGATTGAACAGCAAGGGTTTATGGTGGAGGCGCCGGGTACCGCCCCCGGGTCCGCAACGCTTATTTCACAAGGCGTTTATCGCCATAGTCGGTTTCCCGACATCCCTAATATAGGCGTGCCCGTCAGGATGTGAAAGTCCCGCGGCAAGGGATCGTTAATAAGTTCGGATTTGTCCTCAAGACCGGTTCCCGGTAAAACGCGCGACCGGCCTCGGCTGGGGGAGGGCGGCGAATCAGCCCTTCCGGTGCATTTATCAGCAGGCGGGATCCGGCATGCCTTTATCACCCGAGCAATTGGCGGCGATCGACGAACAGCGCGCGCAGTCTTTTCCGACGCGCCGGGCCGTTTCGCCGGCTCTGGAGGAAATCCTCTACCAGGCCGTGCCGGTGCTCGATCATGGCATCGTCCGGGTCATCGACTATATGGGTGATGACAATGCGGTGGTGCAGGCGGCCCGCGTCTCGTACGGCCGCGGCACCAAGAAGGTCAGCGAAGATCAGGGTCTCATCCACTATCTGATGCGCCACCGGCATTCGACGCCGTTCGAAATGTGCGAGATCAAGTTCCATGTGAAGATGCCGATCTTCGTCGCGCGGCAATGGATCCGTCACCGCACGGCCAATGTGAACGAATATTCGGCACGCTATTCGATCCTCGACCGTGAATTCTACATTCCGGCGCCGGAACATCTGGCGGCGCAATCCTCGGTCAACCGCCAGGGTCGCGGCGACGTCCTGGAAGGTGCCGAAGCGCAGCGCGTGCTCGATTTGCTGAAGCAGGATTCGACCCAGGTCTACGATCATTACGCCGAGATGCTGAACGAGACCGAAGCAGGCGAGCCGATCGATCCCAACCGGCCTGGATTGGCGCGCGAACTGGCGCGCATGAATCTCAGCCTCAACTTCTATACCCAATGGTATTGGAAGATTGACCTAAACAACTTCATGCATTTCCTGTCGCTGCGTGCCGATGCCCATGCGCAGTACGAAATCCGCGTCTATGCCGAAGCCATGCTCGACATGCTGAAGCGTTGGGTGCCGATGACCTATGAGGCCTTCATCCAGCATCGTCTGAATTCGGTGACCTTGTCGAAGAATGCGCTCGCCGTGGTGAAGCGCCGTCTCGCTGGCGAAAACGTCACGCAGGAAACCAGCGGCCTTGCGCGCCGCGAATGGTCGGAACTGCAGGCGCTGCTCGACAAAGCATGACGGACATCGCTCTCGACATAGCAGATTGGCGGGACGTTCCGGCGCGGGCGCGTGCAAAGCGCGCCGGCTGGCGGCGTCGGGCGCTGCTCGCCGCGATGATTCTGGCGTTTGTCCTGATGGCGCTCAACACGCTGCCGGGACCAATCATGGCGCTTTTCATCGGCCCGGTTGACAAGGTGCTGGTCGATAAGAGCGCGCGGACGCTCTCGTTGCTGCGCGACGGCAAGGCGGTCTGGACGACGGCGGTTTCGTTGGGCAAGAATCCAGTCGGCCAAAAGCGTCGCGAAGGCGATCAACGGACACCGGAAGGCACCTACAAGCTCATCTGGGGCAACGATGCCTCGACCCATCATCGGTCATTGCTGGTGTCATATCCCAACAAGAAACAGGCGGCGCGTGCCGTGGCCAACGGCCAGGATGCCGGCGGCGGCATCATGATCCACGGTCAGCGCTATTGGTGGCGCTGGCTCACCCGCTCGCCGCTCACCAACGGCTGCATTGGCGTCAGCAATCTTGCCATGGATGTTATCTGGTCGGCAGTGGCCCTCGGCACGCCGATCGAGATTCGACCGTAAATTTTCCGACAACAGAATGGGCGGAAGCTGTCGCTTGCCCCCTCACCCCAACCCCTCTCCCGCGAGGGGAGAGGGGCTAGTGCCACGCTCTCTCGTGCAGATCTAAAAGCGATATCGCATATTGCCGGCAGATCTCATCCCCTCTCCCCTTGCGGGAGAGGGTCAGGGTGAGGGGGCTCAACTTACCAAGCCTTATCCGCAGCATCCGCTGCCAACCTTGCGGCAATCTCCGGCATCGCCTTCGCATCGACATTGGCGAACGCCACACGCAGGAAATCTTCCTGGCCGGGGCCGAACATGGAGCCTGGCAAAGCCAGCAGGTTCTGCTTGTCGGCAAGGCGTTTGGCGACGGCTGTCGCAGGCTTTCCGCGATGTGGGTGCTTGAGATAGGCGAAATAGGCGCCGGCACTCACCACCTCATAGCCAAGATCGTTGCGCGCGAAGGCGGTCTTCAGGGCTGCCAAGCGGTCGCGCATGAGGCCGGTATTGCCGTGCCGCCAATCGCCCAGCGCTTCCAGGCCATGCTTTGCGGCAATCTGGCCGATGCGCGGGGCGCAGATGGCGACGCAATCCATTGCTTTGCCGATTTGATCGAGCAGCTTCGGATCGCCAACGATGGCGCCGACGCGGTGCCCAGTGAGGCAGAACACTTTCGAGAAGCTGTAGAGATGGATGAGGTTCGATTCCCAGCAATGGGTGCGGAACAGGCTATGCGGCGCCTCATCATGCGGCATGAAATCGCGGTATGTCTCATCGAGGATGAGCGCGATCCCGGCTTCCTTGCATAGCTGCAGGGCGGCTTGCAGGAACTCCGCCGGATAGACGGAGCCGGTCGGATTATTCGGCGATATGAGCACGAGGGCGCGGGTCTTTGCGTTGATCGCCTCGCGGATTTCCATCAGATCCGGCAGGCCACCTGCTTCCGGGCGGAAGCGGACATGGCGCGCCGTGACACCGATCATGTCGAGCCACATCTGGTAGTTAAAGTAATAGGGCAGCGGCAGGATGATCTCGTCACCGGCTTTGGCGAGGCCCGCTGTCGCCAGGCAATAAGCCTGGTTGCAGCCGGCGGTGATCATAACATTGTCGGCCGCCACGACTGCGCGGTCGGCTGGGCCRTAAACGCGATTGATATCTGCAGCGAGGGTCGCCCGAAGATCTTCGAGACCATTGATATCGGTATAGCGATGGGTCGATGGTGATTTCAGCGCCTCGGCCATATGCGCGATCAGCACGTCGGGCGGCGCGTAACCCGGCACCGCCTGGCAAACGTCGATGAGCGGCTTCTCAGCCGGGAACTGGCGACCTTCGATCCAGCCCTGCGCTTCTGCGATGGGTGGAATGGCAACGGCAGCGAGCCAGGGATTGGCGGCAAGGCTCACGATTTTAACTCCGCAAGATTGGCATAGAGATCGAGCGCTTCCGGATTGGCCAGCGCTTCCTTGTTCTTCACAGCATTGCCATGCACGACATCGCGCACGGCAAGCTCCACAATCTTGCCCGATTTGGTGCGCGGTATATCGGTCACCGCGATGATCTTTGCCGGCACATGGCGCGGCGTCGTATTGGCACGGATCTGGTTCTTGATTTTCTTTTCCAGCTTCTCGTCGAGTATCACGCCGGGGCGCAAGCGCACGAACAGCACGACGCGCACGTCGCCGTGCCAATCCTGGCCGATGACGATGCTTTCCAGGATCTCCGGCAGCTGTTCGACCTGACGATAGATCTCTGCCGTGCCGATGCGGACACCGCCTGGATTGAGGACGGCATCCGACCGGCCGTAGACGACAATGCCGTCATGCTCGGTCAGTTCGACATAGTCGCCATGGTGCCAGATGTTAGGATAGCGCTCGAAATAAGCGGCCTTGTAGCGCTTGTCGCCGGGATCGTTCCAGAAACCGATCGGCATGCAGGGGAAGGGGCGGGTACAGACAAGTTCGCCCTTTTCGCCCTTCACCGGCTTGCCGTTCTCGTCCCAGACTTCGACCTTCAACCCCAAGCCGCGCATCTGGATCTCGCCACGCCAGACGGGGCCGGCGGGATTGCCGAGCATGAAGCAGGAGACGATGTCCGTGCCACCGGACAGCGAGGACAGGCAGACGTCCTTCTTGATGTGCTCATAAACGTAATCGAAGCTTTCCGGTACGAGCGGCGAACCTGTCGAGCCGACCGTGCGCATGGCGGAGAGGTCATGGGTCCTGATCGGGTCGATGCCGGCTTTCAGGCAGGCATCGATATATTTGGCCGAGGTGCCGAAGAAGGTGCATTTCTCGGCCTGGGCAAAATCAAAGAGAATGTTGCCATCGGGCGCGAAGGGCGAACCATCGTAAAGCAGCAGTGTAGCGCCGGAGCCGAGGCCGGAGACCAGCCAGTTCCACATCATCCAGCCGCAGGTGGTGAAATAGAACACGCGGTCGCCATGTTTCACGTCGGAATGCAGGCGATGTTCCTTGAGATGCTGGAGAAGCGTGCCACCCTGGCCGTGTACGATGCATTTAGGCACACCCGTGGTGCCGCTGGAGAACATGATGTAGAGCGGATGATTGAACGGCACGCGCTCAAACTGCAATGCCGCGCCGATATTGGCGGCGATCACGTCGTCGATGTTGCGGGCATTGGGCAGCTTCGAGACGTCTGGTGTCTCGCTGATATAGGGAATGACCAGCACTTCCTCGACGCTTGGCAATTGGCTCAGGAATTCGGCCGCGCGCTCCAGGCAATCATGGCTCTTACCATTGTACCAATAGCCGTCGGCCGTGATGAGGATGCGAGGTTCGATCTGGCCGAACCGGTCGAGCACACCCTGGACACCGAAATCCGGGGAGCAGGAAGACCAGACGCACCCCAGGGACGCCGCCGCCAACATGGCGATGATGCTTTCCGGCATGTTGGGCACGAAGCCCGCGACCCGGTCGCCGGATTTGAGGCCGATGCCCCGGAAATGGGCGGCGAGGGCCGCGACCCGGTCGTGGAGATCGCCGTGACTCAAGCGCCGCTTGACCTTGTCCTCGCCCCAGAAGACCAGGGCGTCATGCTGGCTGCCGGCCTTGGAGAAGCGCAGCAGGTTTTCGGCGATGTTGATCTTGGCGTCGGGGAAGAATTTGGCACCCGGCATCTTGTCGCCGTCGACCAGCGCCACCTGGCCCGGCCCATCGCCGATCACCTCGCAATAGCGCCAGAGCGAGATCCAGAATTTCTCGATTTCATCGACCGACCATTGCCACAAGGCGGCAGTGTCATGGAGGCTGATCTGCCAGTCGCGGGCCACCTGGGTGCGGAATTTGGTTATGTTGGCGGCAGCGACGACGGAATCGCTCGGCTGCCACAATAGATCGTCCATCCTCAAATCCTCTTCCAAGCGCCCGGTGCTGACATCCGAGGCCATATTTCGGCACGGCCGCACTGCAGCATGGCTTAACCTGACCCGACCTGCGGAAATTGCAAGGCTTGGCCGCGTTGTCGAGCCTTTTTATTGCGCGATGCGACCCGTACTGTGCTGCTGCGCATCTTCTGGGGGCGCGCCCTTCCTGGCAAGACGATTCCCGACATACACATGACAAGTTCCGACCACAAGAGAAGCGGCCTGCCGGAACATATGCTGGTCGCTCTCTTGGCATTGGCGGCCTGTGTATTCTTTGCCTGCCTCAGCGCCACGGTGAAGCATCTGTCGGGCGAATTGCACGGTTTCGTCATCGTTTTCTGGCGCAATTTCTTCGGCTTCGTGTTCATGGTTCCCTGGCTGTGGCGGCATGGTTTCGGCCGCCTGCGGACCGGGCGCCTGGGCGCCTATCTCCTTCGCTCCAGCATCAGCGTCATTTCGATGATGTGCGGGTTTACGGCGCTGGGCTATATGCCGATCGCCAATGCGACCTCGCTCAGCTTCACGGCGCCTTTGTTTGCGACGATCCTTGCCGTGCTGATCCTGAAGGAGAAGGTGCGGCGGCGGCGCTGGACGGCGACGCTGCTGGGCTTTGCCGGTGTCATGATCGTGCTGCAGCCTGGGTCGACCGGGGGCATCGGCCTGGGCGAAATCCTGGCGATCATCGGTGCGGCCCTGACGGCCACCGGCACAGTGATCGTCAAAACCCTGTCGCGCAGCGAAAGCTCGCAGGCGATCGTCACCTATATGGTGCTGCTCTCGACCCCGCTGGCCCTGGTGCCGGCCCTGTTCTACTGGTCCTGGCCGACCCTCGAAGCCTGGCCCTTTGTGATTGCGCTGGGCTTCTTCGGGACGCTGGGCCATCTTTGCTGGACGCGCGCTTTTGCCATTGCCGATGCCTCGGCCGTGGTGCCCTACGATTATTCGCGCCTGATTTTCACCACCGGCATCGGCATGGTCTGGTTCGGCGAGCAGCCGGACCATTGGTTCTGGGTGGGCTCGGCAGTGATCATCGCGGCCGGTCTCTACATCGCCCAGCGCGAAGCCCTCCTGCGCCGTTCCAAGGCAACCGAGGCGGTTGCAACCCAGGCAGCCAAATCCAGGGACGAACTATGAGGGCGGGCTTTCTCAATCTCTCTGGCAATGCGCGGGGCTGCATCTGGATGGCGCTGTGCGGGCTCGGCTTCTCGGTGATGGCAGCCTTTGTGAAGCTAGCGGGCCAGGCGCATGTCAGCATCTTCGAGATCACCTTCTTCCGCGTGCTCGTCGGTTTCCTGACCTTGGCACCCTTTGTCGCTAAAGCGGGCTTGGGCTCGCTGCGCACCCAATACATCAAGGCGCACACGTTGCGCGCGATGCTCGGCTTCGTCGCCATGGTCTGCGCCTATATCGGTATCGCGAAGCTGGAGCTGGCGACCTATACCGCGCTCAGCTTCACCAAGCCTCTGTTTGCCGTCATTCTGGCGGTGATCATTCTCAAGGAGGACGTGCGCTGGCGGCGCTGGGCGGCGACCCTCGTCGGCTTCGTCGGCGTGCTGGTGATGATGCAACCAGGGAGCAACACCTTCAACCCCTGGGCCCTGCTGGCCTTGGGCGACGCCGTATCGATCGCACTCCTGATCACCATCCTCAAACGCCTGCCGGCCAGCGAAACGCCGCTCGTCATGCTGTTTTACTACGGCCTCATCGGCACGTTGCTGGTGGCGCCGCCCGCCATCTATTACTGGGAATGGCCGGCACCGGTTGAATGGTTCTATCTCATTATCATCGGCATCACCGGCGCCCTGTCGCAATATTGGTGGATCCTGGCGTTCAAAGCGGGAGAAGCCTCGGTGGTCGCTCCCTTCGATTATCTGCGGCTGCTTTTTGCCGGCATGATCGGCTTCGCCGTCTTTGCCGAACTGCCCGACCATTGGACCCTGATCGGGGCCGGCCTGATCATCGGCAGCACGATCTACATTGCCCAGCGCGAGGCCCGCGTCGGGCGCGGGGGCAGCCGGTCAAATCCGACCTAGGTGTCCAGCTTGGCAATGGCGCTCTCGGCCTTGGCACGGTGCTCCGGCGTGATGTGCTTGGCTACCATCTTGATCGCGCCATAGACCACAGCCGCATCGTCGGCAAAGCCGAAGAAGGCGAGGAAGTCGGGCACGGMATCGAGCGGCAGGACGAAATAGGCCAGCGCCCCCATCAGCACTGCCTTCACCTGCAGCGGTGAGGCTGGATCCAGGGCGCAGTAATAGGCTGCCAAGAGTTCGTTCAGGAAGGGTACCCGCTTGGCGATCCGGCGCAGTTTTGGCCAGAACCCCTGCTCGACCTTCGCGCGGTCCCGTTCGAATTTGTCGGAATCGATCGTCCTGTCGAGTTCTTCCACGAGCTCTTCAACGTCGGATTTTGGCAGATCTGCCACGCCACGCTCCCTATCCCCGGATGTTAAAATGGGGAAAATTCGAAATGGGGTGGGTGGGCTGGCCTCGCAAGGCCATATCGGCTTGGCACTGTCCGATTTTGGCTCGATAAACGGATTGTGAGCCCAATTGGCCCGGATAATGCTAATTTAACCCGGCAATGTTAACGTCCTGGCCATGAAATTCACACGAATCATCACCATTGCCCCCTTTTCCATGTGGTTGGCTGCCGCTGCCTTGGTCGGCTTGGCAAATGCGCAGCAGGGCACGCCCCTGCCGCCGGCCAATGGTCCAGTGGCTGCCCCAGAAACAACGCAGGGGACTGCCCCGGCAGCGCCACCGCCATCGGTCATCAAAGATCCTTCCGTTGCGGCTGCGACACCAGCCCTCCCAGCCGACGAGCGGCTGGCCTGCAAGCATGTCGTGGTGGTCGAGGACATTCCCTACAAATGGGACGCGCTCGAAAAGGGGACCGACACAGCCTGGACCGCCTACATGAATGGCGAGTTTCCGAAATCGGTGCCGATCTTCGCCAAGCTCGCGGCAGTGGGGCACCCGGTCGCCGAATGGCTGATGGGAAATGTCTACTTCTTTGGCCAGGGCGTGCCGCTCGACTATCGCACGGCCCTGATGTGGTTCGAGAAGGCGGCAGACCAAGGATGCTTTGCCGCCTACGCGCCGACCGCGCAGATGTATGAGCGCGGCGACGGAACCGCGATCGATCTCGGCAAAGCCTATATGTGGTACAACATCGCCATAGCTCAGCTGCCCCAAGGCAAGCAGCGCCGCGAAATGGTGGAACTGCGCGACAAGGTGGCAGCGCAGCTGACGACGGCGCAGCTGGAAGCGGCGCAAAAACGCTCGTTGCAGTTCAAGGCCGATCCGATTGTGCCCCCGGACATCTCCGAGTTGCCCGAAGGCTTCTTCAAGCAGCCCTAACGCGCTTTCGGCATGCCGACATCGATGACCGTGCCGATGCCGGGCTCGCTGGTGATGGTGAGGCTGCCGTGCATCGCTTCGACCAGCCGCTTGACCAGTGCCAGGCCGATGCCGGACCCGCCCACTTCCGCGCGCATGGGATCACCAAGGCGCGTGAAGGGCTGCATCGCGCGCTCGATATCCTCCAGCGACATGCCGACGCCGTTATCCTCGACACGAAAGATGACCATCTCTTCTTCATCGCGGGTCGAGATGTCGATGCGCCCACCCTTGCGGGTATATTTGGTGGCGTTGCTGGCGAGGTTCAGCAGCACCTGCCGCAGCAGGCGCCGGTCGGCCCAACAGGCATGCCGGGCATTGTCGACAAAACTGAGCGCGTGTTGTCGTTCATGCGCCAGGGCTTCAACGATGGCACGGCAATCGTTGATGAGGTCGCCGGTCGAGAGGGATTCGCGCTTGACCTCGATATGACCGGACTCGACGGCTGACAGATCGATGATGCCGCCCAGCAGATCCAGCAATTGCCGGCCGCTGGTATGGATATCCTTGGCATAGGCCTGGTAGGTCGGATTGCCGATGGCGCCGAACAATTCTTGCCGCAGGACATCGGAAAAACCAATGATGGCGTTCAGCGGTGTACGCAATTCATGGCTCATCGTTGCCAGGAACTCGGATTTGGCACGGTTGGCCTCTTCGGCGGCGCGGAGAGCCCTAATGAGGCGAGCCTCAGCCTCCTTGGCCGCCGTGATATCGAAGACGTAGCCGCCGATGGCAATGACTTTCCCGTGTGCGTCAAGGACGGGGAACTTGATCTCGCGTTCCCAGAGATACGCCTGGCGCTGGCCGGTATGATGTTCGCTGCGCACCACTTCGCCGGACTTGGCGCGGACATCCTCCGCGGCCAGTTCGCCGGACAAGGCCTCGCCGAAAAATTCGCGCACCGTATGGCCATGGTAGGGACGGTCGCCGATGGCGAAGGCAGTGCGCGCCTCGGCGTTGAGATCAATATAACCACCATCGAGATCCTTCACATACATCGCGATCGGCGAGTTCTCCATGAAGGCACGCAGCAGGTCACGGTTGCGATTGGATTCGGTTTCGAGCCGGTGGCGCCGGTCGGCATAGAGGGCTACGACAAAGAACAGCAGACCGCACATAAGGGCGATGATGGCAGCTGCAACGTGCGCGGCCGGATTGGCCAGAAATATCCGGCTGAATGTAGGCATGCGTGCAGCAAGGTGCCAGGCACCGTCGGGAAAGGGAACCGCCACGACAACCGGGTCGCCTGCAAATACCGAAGGTTCCCCGAACAGGATTTCCGGTGCCAGTGACGCATTGTGATTGCCGCGGACCGCAATGTCCAAACTCCGTGCCGCCTCGACCAGGCCGGCTTGGGTGAACAATCCTTCGATCTTGAGTGGCAGGCTGAGTGCCCCCCAATAGCTGGATTTCTGTCCGGCTTCCTTGAAGAAGATTGGCACCCGGGCGATGATCGTCCAGCCGCCCTGGACCAGATTGACGGGGCCGGAAATATCCGGAGCACCGGAACGCTGCATGCGCTCAAAAGACGGCCACTGGTCTGCGCGCTGCCGCAGATCGAATCCGAGCGAGGCGTTGTTCTGCGGCATCGGGCAATTGGCTGTGATGATCGAGCCGGTCACGAGGGCGATGTTGCGGATTTCCGGCTCCTGCGCCAGCAACGTCTCGCAGGCTTCGATGAATTCAGCTTGAGAAATGCCATGACGGGCGGCAATGACGGCGGCAAGGCCACGCCCCAAATCGACACTGGAATCAATCTCGGTGCGCAGCCCGTTTGCCAGCCTGTCGAGCTGGCTCTCCAACTCGGTACGCGCAGCTTTGGTGGATTGATAATGATTGAGAAGCTCGCCGGCCAAAAATACCGCGGCCGAAATGGCGATTGCGGTGAGCGCGATCAGAACATGCTTGCGATGGGCGGAAAGTGTCACGTGATCGATCCTGACCCAGGATGAAACTGACAGCACATTGGGGCAGGGGCCGGGACGACTGTCAACCAGCCGTGCAAAAGGCGGCGCGCCCGGCAGGCTGGGTGGGCCATCGAGATCCGGATTTGCGTCAGAGCGCGCGGGGCAGGCGGACCTCGACAGTCGTGCCGATTTCAAGGGTGCTGTCGATGGTCAGGGTACCGTTCATGGCTTCGACTAGGCGCTTCACCAGTGCGAGACCGATGCCAGAACCACCCACTTCTGCGCGCATCGGGTCGCCCAACCTGGTAAAGGGCTGCAACGCCCGTTCGATATCGCCGTCCGCCATGCCGATCCCATTGTCGCTGACGCGGAACAATATCTCATCGCCTGAAGCCTCGACAGAAACCTCGATCTTGCCGCCTTTGCGGGTGTACTTTGCGGCGTTGCTGGTCAGATTAATGATGACCTGTCGCATCAGGCGCCGGTCGCCCCGGCATGCCTCGCTGGCGTTGACCTGGAGCATGAGAGTGTGCCCACGTTCTCGTGCCAGAGCTTCGAGGATCGCCCGGCAATCGCCGATCACCTGGTCGGGAGTCAGTGCTTCCGACTTGATGTCGAGATGGCCAGCTTCGACTGCGGACAGATCGATGATGCCGCCCAGCAAGTCGAACAGCAATTGCCCGCTCTTGTGGATGTCCGTCGCATAGGTTTGATAGGTTTCGTTGCCGATCGGCCCGAACATCTCGCGCCGCAAGACGTCCGAGAAGCCGATGATCGCATTGAGTGGTGTCCGCAATTCATGGCTCATGGTGGCAAGAAAGCGCGACTTCTCGCGGTTGGCGGATTCGGCGCGCCGCAGCGCCTCCAGCATGCGGGATTCCGCCTGCTTCTGATTGGTGATGTCGAGCACGTAGCCGGCAATGGCTATAGGCTTGCCGCTCGCGTCGATGACCGGGAATTTGATCTCGCGCTCCCACATGTATTTGCTGGAATCGTCGGATCGCCGCTCTGTCCGGACGACTTCGCCCTGCAGTGCGCGCGCATCGTCCTGCACCAATTGAGCGGCGAGTTCCGGCTTCACGAAATCCTTGGCTGTGCGGCCGCGAAATTCGCGCCCGTTCATGCTATAGGCGCGGAATGCTTCTTCGTTGAGGTCGAGATATCGGCCTTGCAGGTCCTTTACATACATGGCGATGGGCGAATTGCGCATCAATGCGCGCAGGAGATCACGGTTGCGGTTGACCTCCGTCTCCAGCCGTCGCCGCCGATCGACATAGGGTGCCGCAACGAGAACGATGCCGCCGCAAAAGACCGCGGCAATGATCATGAACAGTCGTTGCAATGTCTGCTCGCCATTTGCGGTCATGACGGTCGGTGGTGCTGCCAGATACCACTGCCCTTCCGGCAGGGGGATGGCAACTTCGATCGGATCGTTGGCGAAGACCTGCTCGTTGCCGAAAATGACCTCAGGCGCCCGCATCGATTGCCGATTGCCGCGGATGGCAAGATCAAGGTCCTTGGTGGCATCAATGATGCCGGCTTGACTGAGCAGGCCGTCAAGCCGCAGGGGCAGGCTGATGGCGCCCCAATATTTGAGTGAACCGGTGTCATTCTTGATGCGGATGGGTATCCGCACCACGACCAGCCAGCCGCTGGATTGCAAATGCAATGGTCCGGAGACGACGGCGTCCTCCGACCGGACAAGGCGCTCGAATGATTCCCACGGTTCTTCCGAATTGCGCAGGTTGCGATCGATCGCCATCGGTGGGGCGCCATAGGGACAGTTGTATTTGACAGTCGTGCYGACGATGAGGGCGATGTTTCGCACCTTGGGCTGCGCCGTCAGGATGGTATGGCAAATGCTGCTGAACTTGCGCTCGCTGATGGCGGGTTCTGCAGCCACGACGGCGGCAAGGCCGAGGCCAAGATCAGTGCCGGCCGCGATCTCGGTCGCGAACCTGTGGGCCAGCGCCTCCAACTGATTCCGGGTCCGCGCCTCCGCTGCCTGGGCAAGGTCCTGCCGATAGGCAAATTCGCCTATGACAAAGACAAGCGCCGCAACAGCGACAGCGGCTGCAAGAACCGCTACGGATTTCAGTTTTGGCCGCGCCACCGCCCCATCGACCCCGCGACATTCGGCAAGGCTCTTATTGGCGCAGGGGTACTCGCGACTGTCAACTGTGGCGCGTAAAACGCCCCTGCACCTTGTCCCGGATGCGTAGGGTGCGGAACATCAGGCGGCAGCAACGATCTCGAAGCTGTGGGTGATGTCGGCCATCTTGCCCAGCATGATCGACGCGGAGCAATATTTCTCGGCCGACAGGTCGATGGCCCGCTGCACGGTATCGGGCTTCAGATCCTTGCCGGTCACCACGAAATGCATGTTGATCTTGGTAAAAATCTTCGGGTCCGTGGCAGCACGCTCTGCCTCCAGACGGCATTCGCAGCCGCGCACATCCTGGCGCCCTTTTTGCAGGATCATGATGACGTCGACCGACGTGCAGCCGCCAGTCCCCAGCAGCAGATATTCCATCGGTGACGGGGCGATGGTGGCACCGCCCGGCGTCGTAGAGGCGCTCATGACGACAGCGTGGCCGCTATTGCTCTCGCCCAGAAAAGTATTGTTCTCGATCCATTTCACGCGGGCTTTCATGCCTTATCCCCATTCGCTCTTCTATTGCAGCACGATGCGCGGTGCGGCGCGCTGCGGTGTTTTTTCAAGTTTGTTCCAGACCTTCGCGGCGATCTCGCCATAGGCCAGGGAATGCGGTGAGGTCGGTTCGCTGGCCACGATCGGCTGACCGGCATCCGATGTTTCGCGGATCTTGATGTCGAGCGGGATTTCGCCCAGGAAGTCGACGCCGAACTTCACCGCCTCCCGCTGGGCGCCGCCATGGGCGAAAATATCCGTGCGATGGCCGCAATTGGGGCAGCTGAAATAGCTCATATTCTCGATGATGCCCAGTACCGGCACATCGACCTTGCGGAACATGTTGAGGCCCTTCTTGGCATCGAGCAAGGCGATATCCTGCGGCGTCGAGACGATCACAGCACCGGAGAGCGGCACAGACTGCGCCATGGTCAATTGCGCATCGCCCGTTCCCGGCGGCAGGTCGCAGACCAGGATGTCGAGTTCGCCCCAATTCACTTCGCGCAGCAACTGGGTGATGGCACTCATGACCATCGGGCCGCGCCAGATCATCGGCGTGTCCTCCTCAATGAGGAAGCCCATTGACATGACTTTGACGCCAAAGCTCTGCTTGGGCTCCAACGTCTTGCCGTCCTTGCTTTCCGGCCGGCCGCTCAAACCCATGAGGCGCGGCTGCGACGGGCCGTAGATGTCGGCATCCAGCAGGCCGACCTTGAGGCCGAGCGTGGTGAAGGCGAGGGCGAGGTTGGTGGCGGTGGTGGATTTGCCGACGCCACCCTTGCCGCTGGCGATGGCGATGATGTGCTTGACGCCAGGAACCAGGGCCTTGGCGCCGCCGGGCTTTTGACCCGGGCCAGGTGCGGCCGGGCGCTGCTGGGGGGCGGTCGCGGCTGCCGGCGCCTTATGTGCTGTGAGGACGGCTGTTACCGAGAGGATTCCGGGCAGGTTCAAGACGGCCGCTTCGGCGGATTTGCGCAGTGGTTCCAGTTTGTCGCCCAGGGCGGGGTCGACCTCGATTGTGAACCCGACATGGCCTTCGCGGAGGACCAGGCCCTGAACCATGCCGCGGGCGACGATGTTTCCGCCATCGGGGGCGGTAATTGTCGATAAAATCGAGCGAATTTCCGCTTCGGTGGTGTTGGCCATGCTTGAAATTTCCTCTTCCCGCCCCGATATGATGCGCGCGCCATCCAATCGTTGAAAAGGACCGATTCTCTTATGGCCCTTTGATTGCGGTGGTGCGGCGGCTGTCATATAAGGCTTTGACGCGACCAATAAAAGGGCGCTGGCCGGCAGCGGTCTCATCTTGACCAGTCTTGAGGATCCTTATGGCGTGGAATAATCAGGGCGGTCCCTGGGGCGGCGGACAAAGCCCTTGGGGTCGCGGCAGCGGCGGTGGTGGCAATCAGCCCCCGGATTTCGAAGAAATGATCAAGCGCGGTCAGGATCGTATGAAATCGATCTTGCCGGGCGGTTTCGGCTCCGGGCGGGCTTTGACGCTGATTGGTGTCGCTGCCGTGGTGCTGTGGCTGGTCACTGGCTTCTACGTCGTCAATCCGGGCCAGGTTGGCGTTAACATGCTGTTCGGCAGCTTTGTCAGCCAGACCACGCCGGGGCTTCGGTGGAATTGGCCGGTACCGATTGGCGATCATTTCACGCCGGATGTGGCTACGCGTAACCGTGTTGAAGTCGGCTTTCGGGCCGAAACCGCCAGCGGGTCTGACCGGGATGTGCCGGAAGAAAGCCTGATGCTGACCGGCAATGAGAACATCATCGATGTCCGTGCCGTCGTCTTGTGGCGCATCAACAATGTTGAACAATATCTATTCGGCCTTGGCGATCCGGAAGACAGCGTCAAGAACGCAGCCGAGGCCGCCTTGCGCGAGATCATCGGTCAGTCGAGTTTCGAATTCGCCATCACCGAAGGCCGTGGCCAGATTGAGCTCAAGGCACGCGACCTGGCGCAGGAAATGATCGATTCCTACCGCATGCCAGGTGCAGCGGGCGGCGCCATCACCATCGAGCAACTCTCACTGCAAAAGGTCGATGCGCCAAGTGAAGTCATTGACGCCTTCCGCGACGTGCAGAAGGCCAAGGCTGATGCCGAGGCGGCGATCAACGATGCCCAGGCCTATGTCAACCAGGTGACGGAAGAGGCCAAAGGCCAGTCCTACCAGATCGTTCAGCAGGCGGAAGCTTATAAGGCCGAGAAGGTCGCCATCGCCCAGGGTGACGCGCAGCGCTTCATCTCGGTTTATGACGAGTACAAGCAGGCGCCGGATATCACGGAGCGTCGTCTCTATCTGGAAACGATGGCAGGCATTCTCGGTGGCATGAATAAGGTTCTGATCGATCAGTCTGGTACCGGCGGTGCAGTGCCATATCTGCCGCTCGATCAACTGCTGAAAACGCGTCCGCAGGCGCCCGACGCCAATACCGATCCATCCGCGCCGGCTTCCGGTAGCAATACGGGAGCTTCGCAATGAGCCAAGGCAAGTTCATTCTGGGCGTGATCGCTATCATTTTGGCAGTGATAGTTGCTTACAGCTCGACTTTCGTCGTGCAGCAGGCAGAAAGCGCGATCGTTTTGCGCTTCGGCAACCCGCAGGCCGTGATCGAACAACCGGGTTTGAAGTTGAAAGTCCCGGTCGCCGACCAGATCGTCATTCTGGATCGCCGTGTGCTGAATTTCGATGCGCCGGCGCAGGAATTACTGACGCGCGACCAGAAGCGCGTCGTCATTTCCGCCTTCGTCCGCTACCAGATCGTCGACAGCCTGAAATTCTATCAGGTGGGCCGGACCTACACGAATGCGGAAAGCCAGATCCGCAGCGTGCTGGGCTCGACCCTGCGCAGCACGATCGGTAACGTTGCCTTGGTCGATACATTGACGCCCAAGCGAGCCGACATCATGCGGCAGATTCGCAGCGAGCTCACGCGCCAGGCGGCTGAACCCTACGGCATCAAGATCGTCGACG
Organism: Dongia sp. P2_B8; assembly: GCF_056404715.1. Lineage (NCBI taxonomy): Bacteria > Pseudomonadati > Pseudomonadota > Alphaproteobacteria > Rhodospirillales > Dongiaceae > Dongia > Dongia sp. P2_B8. The sequence continues at coordinate 648,821 of NZ_JBFUDM010000001.1, forward strand.
TTCGCTTCAAGCGTGTCGACTTGCCGGCCCAGAACAGCGAAGCGGTGTTCAACAGCATGCGCAAGCAGCGAGCGCAGGAAGCAGCGCTCATCCGCGCGGAAGGCGCTCGTACCGCCCGTGAGAAGCGTGCGGAAGCGGATAAGTTGCGGGTGGTCGCTGTTGCGGACGCGCGCAAGAAATCCGAAATCCTGCGCGGCGAGGGCGAGGGGGCGGCGATCGGCATATATAACGAGGCCTTTGGCCGCGATCCGGCGTTCTTCGATTTCTACCGCTCGATGCAGGCGATGCAGGAAGGTCTCAAAGGCGACACAACCACCTATGTCGGGTCGCCGACGGGCGATTTCTTCCGCTTTTTCGGCAGCGAGGTAGGAGTTGCGCCCAAGAAAGCGCCTGCCCAGTAAACAAGCAATGGAAACCATCACGCATCAGCATTGTTGATGTGTCGGCAATGACCGATCGGGCAGCTTGCCCGGTCGGTTTTTGCGTTATAGTGGGTAACCAAATCCGGCCGCTGACCGTAATCCGCAATAGGATGGCGGGGCCATGAAGGGGCCGGCAAGCATGACGAGGATGAACAGGGCGATGCATATGAACCGGAACAGGCCGCGCGCGCGGGCCGTAGCAGCGGCACGGCCGATATGGGGCGCCAAGGAATTCCGCCTGGTCGGGTTGGCCCTGTTTGTGGCGCTTCTGGCCCTGCTCGCTGGCTTGAAGCTTGCCTCTGCCCGGTCGGCCCCGGAGAGCTTTGCCGATCTTGCTGAAAAGTCGCTCCCGGCCGTGGTCAACGTCTCGACCACCCAGATGGTCTCGCCCGACAGCCAGATTCAGGATCTCGACGACATGTTCCGCGAGTTCCTGGACCGGCAGGATGGCGAAAAGCCCAAGCCGCGCAAGGCCACCTCGCTCGGCTCCGGCTTCATCATCGATGCCAGCGGCTATATCGTCACCAACAACCATGTGATCGAGGGTGCCGAGGAAATCACGGTCATCACTCATGACAATCAGGAACTGAAAGCCAAACTGGTCGGGCGGGACGAGAAAACCGACCTTGCCCTCCTGAAGGTCGAAAGCAAGACGCCCTTGCCGGCGGTCAATTGGGGCGATTCCGACGAATTGCGCATTGGCGATTGGGTGCTGGCGATCGGCAATCCGTTCGGCCTCGGTGGGACGGTCACGGCCGGCATCGTCTCGGCACGCCAGCGCGATATCAATGCCGGTCCCTATGACGATTTCATCCAGACTGACGCCTCCATCAACCGCGGCAATTCTGGCGGTCCGATGTTCAACATGGATGGCGAGGTCGTCGGCATCAACTCGGCGATCTATTCGCCCTCCGGCGGGTCGGTCGGCATCGGCTTTTCGATCCCCTCCAATCTCGCCAAGGGCGTCATCGCCCAGATCAAGGAATTCGGCCATCCGCGGCGCGGCTGGCTGGGGGTCCGCATCCAGACAGTGAGCCCGGAACTGGCCGAAGGTTTGCGCCTGCCAACGGCCAAGGGTGCCCTGGTCTCCAGCGTTTCCACCGGTGGCCCCGCCGACAAGGCCGGCATCCGTCAAGGCGATGTGATTCTCGAATTCAACGGCCGCGACGTTGCGGACATGAAGGCACTGCCGCGCCTGGTGGCTGATTCGCAATTCGGCAAATCGGTGCCGGTCGCCATCTGGCGCAAGGGTGCCAAGACGACGGTCACGGTCGAACTCGGTGAGCTTGACGAAAAGGCCGAGGCTGCGCTCCAGACCACACAGCCGGAAGGCGAACCGGAACAGGCGCCGGAGAAGGGCGATCATATCGACCTTCTGGGTGTCGACGTGGGCAGCCTCGACGATGCTGCGCGCACCAAATTCGATCTGCCCAAGGATGCCGAGGGTGTCGTGATCGTCACCGTTGATGAAAACGGCCCGGCGGCCGAAAAGGATCTGCGCCCAGGCGACGTCATTGCCGAGGTCGATCAGAAGGCTGTCACCTCGCCAGCCGATGTCCGCGACCGCGTAAAATCGGCCCAGGAAAACGGCTATCGCCTGGTGACTTTGCTAATCAATCGCAGCGGCGATTTCCAATGGGTCGCCGTGAAAATCGGCAAGAAATAGGATGGATGCGGCGGCACCCGACCGGGGTGCTGCCGGCTGCCCTAGTCGACAAACTCGGCGCGGCGATAGCCCATATAGAAGAGCAGGCCGGTGAGGTCAGCGTAGTTGAGTTGGCAGCCGATGGTTGCCTTGACCTTCGCCTTGCCGCGATAGCCGCAGCCCAGGGACGCCGCACTCAGCATCGGAATGTCGTTTGACCCGTCGCCGATGGCGGCGGTCTGCTCGGGCGTTAACTTTAACTCTGTCGTCAAATGGCGCAGGCGGCCAAGCTTGCCGAACTCACCGTCCGGATCGACGATGGGGGGGATGAGCTTGCCGGTGGTCTTGCCGTCGGCGAACTCGAAATCGTTCGAGATGTCGATGTCAAAGCCGACCCGTGCAGCCACCCGGCTGGTGAAATAGCGGAAGCCCCCGGAGACCAACGCGGTGTAGCAGCCATCGCGGCGCAGGGTGCGGATCAGCGTCGTGGCCCCCGGCGATAGCTCGACCTTGGCGTAGGCGGCAGCGAATTCGGCTTCGGTGAGGCCGGCCAAGAGCGCCACCCGCGCCACCAGGCTCTGCGTGAAATTGATCTCGCCCTTCACCGATTTCTGGGTAAGGGCATCGATCTCCGCCTTGTCTGTGGCAAAGACCGAGAGGTCGTCGAGCGTTTCGGCCGTCACGATCGTGGCGTCCATGTCGCATAGCAGAAGCTGCTTCTTGCGCCCGGCCGCGGCTTGGGCATAACAATCGACGGCATCGCCACCGATAATCGCATGGGCGATATTCTGGGCACTGGTGGGATCGAGACCGGCAAAGCCGAGATCGCAGGCAAGGCCGGGGTCGAGCCAGACCGGCGCGCCGACGTTTGCGCCGGCACGGGTGAGGGCAGAGGACACCTGCTGCAGCAGGGCCGAGGTAAGCCGTGCAGCGTCGGGCGCCGATATGAGGGTAAGTACGAGATTCATGACGGTTGGGCGTATAGAGGAAAGGGCTGTGAAGGACAAGCCGGCTGACATGGGCCGGGTCGTCATCATCGCAGGCCCCACGGCCAGCGGCAAATCAGCTTTGGGAGTCGATCTTGCCGAAGCGTTGGGTGGCATCATCATCAACGCGGATTCGATGCAGGTTTATCGTGACTTGCCGATCCTGACCGCCCAGCCGGATGCAGCCGACAAGGCACGCGTGCCGCACCGGCTCTATGGTTTCCTCGATCTCGACGATGCCTGCGATGCCCAGCGCTGGGCTGGCTTGGCTGCGGGCGAAATCGCCGCAATCTTGGCAGCCGGCGATGTGCCGATCCTGGTCGGTGGCACGGGGCTCTATCTGCGGGCGCTGACCACAGGGTTCAGTCCGATGCCGGAAATCCCGGCCGATATCCGCGAGACCGCACGGGCATTGGTGGCCGAGAAGGGCGCTCCAGCGGTCCATGCGCTCCTGGGCGAGCGGGATCCACTCAGTGCCGAACGCCTGAAGCCCACGGATCGGCAACGTGTTGCCCGCGCCTGGGAGGTGCTGGCAGCCACTGGGCAGCCGCTTTCCTGGTGGCAGGAACAGCCACCGGTGGCGCCCACAATCCATCGCTTTCTCAATCTGGTCATCAACCCGGATCGGGCCACACTCTATGAGGCCGTCGATGGCCGCTTCCGGGCCATGGTGGCGCGCGGCGCCTTGGATGAGGTGGCTGCTGCGGAGCGCCTGCCGGGCAAGGCTGTCGCCGGGGGGCGCAAGGCGCTGGGCTATCCGGAACTGGCTGCCGCCGCGGGTGGCACGGTACCGCTCGAGACCGCTATCCTCGCAGCGCAGCAGGCGACCCGGCGGTATGCCAAGCGCCAACTGACTTGGTTTCGGCATCAAGTGCCAAATGCAAATTTTATATCGCCTGACTTGCCAGCTATGAAATTTTCGCAAAGTTATACGGCAGAAACGCGCCACAAAATTCGCGATTTCCTGTTGACCCTCTAGTTATCAAACACTAAGGTCCGGCCACCGCAGCGCGAAAATCGCCCTGCGATTGGAATTCTTTGTGCCCAAGGGGGCGCAGGCTGAGGATCAGATCATGGCGACAGAACCTATCACCGGTGCAGAAATCATCGTCAAAGCACTGATTGATCAAGGGGTTGAGGTAATTTTCGGCTACCCAGGCGGGGCCGTGTTGCCGCTCTATGACGCCCTCTTCAAGCAAAACAAGGTGCGACACATTCTTGTGCGGCACGAGCAGGCGGCGGTTCACGCGGCGGAAGGTTATGCCCGGTCGACTGGCAAGGTCGGCGTTGTGCTCGTCACCTCCGGCCCCGGCGCCACCAATGCAGTCACCGGCCTGACCGACGCGCTGATGGATTCGATTCCGCTCGTCTGCCTCACGGGCCAGGTGCCGACACATCTCATCGGCAACGATGCCTTCCAGGAAGCCGACACGACCGGCATCACGCGGCCCTGCACCAAGCATAACTACCTGGTGAAGTCGGTCGAGGATTTGTCGCGCAAGGTGCATGAGGCGTTCTACGTCGCGCGTTCGGGCCGGCCCGGTCCGGTGCTGCTCGATCTGCCGAAGGATGTGCAGCAGGCGAAGTACGAGTACGTCAACCATGCCGGCCAGCGCCACCGCACCTATAACCCGGTGCAGAAACCGGACCGGTCGCAGGTGGAAAAAGCCGTCGAACTGATGGCCACGGCCAAGCGGCCGCTGTTCTATATCGGTGGTGGTTGCGTCAATTCAGGTCCGCTGGCCTGCAAGATGCTCGTCGATTTCGTGCGCTTGACCGGCTTTCCCTGCACGCAGACCCTGATGGGCCTCGGCGCCTTCCCGGCATCCGACCCCTTGTCGCTCGGCATGGTCGGCATGCATGGCATGTTCGAGTCCAACCATGCGATGCATGATTGCGACGTCATGATCAATATTGGCGCGCGCTTCGACGACCGGGTTACCGGCCGTTTGAATGCCTTCTCGCCGGGATCGAAGAAGATCCATGTCGATATCGACCCCAGCTCGATCAACAAGAGTGTCCGCGTCGACATTCCAGTGGTGGGCGACGTCGGCCATGTGGTCGAAGAAATGATGCGCATTTGGAAAGCGCGCCAGATCAAGACCGACCAGAAGGCTTTGGCCGCCTGGTGGGACCAGATCAACAAATGGCGCGGTCGCAACTGCTTGAAATACAAGCCGCACGACACCATCATCAAGCCGCAATTCGCCCTTGAGCGGCTCTACGCCGCGATCAAGGACAAGGATTTCTACATCTCGACGGAAGTCGGGCAGCACCAGATGTGGGCCGCCCAATTCCTGAAATTCGAGAAGCCCAATCGCTGGATGACCTCGGGTGGCCTTGGCACCATGGGCTATGGCCTGCCGGCAGCCTATGGCGTGCAGGTGGCGCATCCGGAATCGCTGGTGATTGATGTCGCCGGTGAAGCCTCGATCCTGATGAACATCCAGGAAATGGCGACGCTGGTGCAGTATCGCCTGCCGGTGAAGATCTTCATCATGAACAATAAGTGGATGGGCATGGTCCGCCAGTGGCAGGAATTGCTGCACGGTGGCCGCTATTCTGAATCCTACAGCGACGCGCTGCCGGACTTTGTGAAGCTCGCCGAAGCCTTCGGCGCCTCGGGTTTGCGGGCGGAAAAGCCAGCCGACCTCGATGGCGTCATCAAGGAGATGATCGACATCAAGGGACCGGTCATGGTCGATGTCTGCGTCGATGAAAAGGAAAACTGCTTCCCGATGATTCCGTCGGGTGCGCCGCATAATGAAATGCTGCTCGGTCCCGATGACCAGTCTGCCCGGCCGGTCTCGGAAGAGGGCATGGTGCTGGTCTGATCATGAGTGATGCAAAGCGTCGTAGTTTGGGAATTGTCTCGGGCGTGCCGGCTGAAGTCGCCGGCACCGCAAAGCTGGGCGGGGAGTCTGGAAGCGTGAAAGATACAACGATCGAACGACATACGATGTCGGTGCTGGTGGACAACGAAGCCGGTGTCCTCGCCCGCGTCATCGGTCTCTTTTCAGGTCGTGGCTACAATATCGAGAGCCTGACGGTGGCCGAAGTTGATGCGGCGCAACACGTTTCGCGCATTACCGTGGTGACTTCCGGCACCCCGATGATCATCGAGCAGATCAAGAACCAGCTGCAGCGCCTGGTGCCGGTGCACAGTGTGACTGACCTCACCGTCGAAGGCCCGTCGCTGGAACGTGAAATGGCGCTGGTGAAGGTGGCAAGCACTGGCGACAAGCGCGTCGAAGCGCTGCGCATCGCCGACATCTTCCGCGCCCGTGTCGTAGATGCGACCATTGAATCCTTTGTTTTCGAAATGACCGGTTCGACCGAGAAGCTCAATGCCTTTATCGGTCTGATGCAGCCTTTGGGGCTTGCTGACGTGTCGCGCACCGGGATCGTCGCCATGAAGCGCGGCAGCGATGCCAACTAATCCTCCAGCCTGAAAGCTGGAGCTGACTTGTTTTACTGAAAGGGAAAGACCATGCGTGTTTATTACGATCGTGACGCCGATGTGAACCTGATCAAAGGCAAGAAGATTGCCGTGGTCGGGTTCGGCAGCCAGGGCCATGCCCATGCGCTCAACCTCAAAGACAGTGGCGTCAAGGACGTGCGCGTGGCTTTGCGCAAGGGTTCGGCTTCAGCGGCCAAGGCAACGTCGCAAGGGCTGGAAGTCATGACCACGGTTGAGGCGGCGAAGTGGGCCGACCTCATCATGATCCTGACGCCCGACGAATTGCAGGCGAAGCTTTATGCCGAAGATCTGGCGCCGAACATGCGCCAAGGTGCGGCGCTGGCATTCGCACACGGGCTCAACATCCATTTCAAGCTCATTGAGCCGCGTCCCGACCTCGACGTCGTCATGATCGCGCCGAAGGGCCCGGGTCACACCGTGCGCGGCGAATATGTGAAGGGTGGCGGCGTTCCGTGCCTCGTGGCCGTGGCGCAGAACCCCAGCGGCAATGCACTTGAACTCGCCATCTCCTATGCCAGCGCCATCGGCGGCGGCCGTTCGGGCGTCATCGAGACCAACTTCCGCGAAGAATGCGAAACCGATCTGTTCGGCGAGCAGGTCGTGCTGTGCGGTGGCCTCGTGGCCCTCATCCAAGCCGGTTACGAAACCCTGGTTGAAGCCGGTTATGCCCCGGAAATGGCCTATTTCGAGTGCCTCCACGAAGTGAAGCTGATCGTCGACCTGATCTATGAGGGCGGCATCGCCAACATGCGCTATTCGATCTCGAACACCGCCGAATATGGCGACTATGTGACCGGTGGCCGTATCATCACCGACGAGACCAAGAAGGAAATGAAGCGCGTCCTCGAAGACATTCAGTCGGGCCGTTTCGTGCGCGACTTCGTGCTCGAGAACGCAGCGGGCCAGCCGAGCTTCAAGGCGACGCGTCGTCGCCAGGCCGAAGCCGGCATCGAAGAAGTAGGCGCCAAGCTCCGTGCGATGATGCCGTGGATCGGCAAGAACCGACTGGTCGACAAGACCAAGAACTGAGCTGCCGCAAGACGGCTCGAGATCGGCAAAGGGCGGTGCCTCAGGGTGCCGCCCTTTTGCTTTTTCTGGCGACCACATCCGAACTAGACTGATGTGCCAATATCCAGCTATGCCGAGGTGAGGGGCGCATGTTTGCATCTTTTGCTCCACTGCCACCCGAGGCGGCGGAGCCGGAATTCACCGCCATGTATGATTTGTGGCGTGCGAAGCTGCGTGACGGCAGGCTGCCTTCACGCGCCGATTTCGACCCTACCGAGCTGCCGCCGACAATTTTGAAGCACATGCTGCTGTTCGAGGTCGAGCGCCAGAGGGGCCGGATCCGCTTCAAGTTTCGCCTGGCCGCCACCGGTTTCATTGAACTGGTTGGCCGCGAAGTGACGGGTATGTATTTCGATGAATTCGGGCCGCCGGACCGGACCGGGCCAGTGGCCTCGGCGCTGGAGGAAATCGCGCTTACCGGGCGGCCGGTCTTTCTGGCCAGCCGGCTCACCCAAGTCAACGAAGACTATTATTACGTTAAAATACTGGGCCTGCCGCTCGCCCAGGATGGAGTGATTGTTGACATGATTCTGGCGTCGTTTTTGCCAAGGACCCGGGCAGAGACGGGTGGGGTGGCGGATACACCTTTCGACACCCGATCAGAGCCTCTTGATGAACTCCGCTGCGTCTTGTGATGCCTGGGTGATTTTGCTGAAACCCAGCAGCTGTTCGTGTGCGGAAACACACAAAGGGCCGGCACTCGTTTGGAATTCCATTACAAATCCTCTTGTCCCGGTTACGGTCGGGCGGTAAAAGCAAGCCCGGACCGGACCCCGCAGGGTTCCGGAGTCGGGCGTGTTCTGGGCCGCTAAGGCATGATAAATCCAAGGAATATTCCCATTAAATCAGGGCTTCGCCAAAATACCGGCTGCAAGCTTTCGATTGACTCCAGGGGAATGTGGATATGTCTGTCTCCAGGGCGTGCCCGATCGGGCGTGCGGTAAGAACAATAACGCCGTGTCGTGCGGCAAGCAGGTGGTACTGATGTTTTCGAAGTTGATGGGCATGTTCTCCGCCGATATGGCGATCGACCTCGGTACTGCAAACACGCTGGTTTACGTCAAAGGCCGTGGCATCGTGCTCAACGAGCCGTCCGTGGTGGCGATCGCCGATGTGAAGGGCAAGAAGCATGTCCTTGCAGTCGGTGACGAAGCCAAGCTGATGCTGGGTCGCACGCCCGGCAACATCCAGGCCATCCGGCCGCTGCGCGACGGCGTCATTGCCGATTTCGAAGTGGCCGAAGAGATGATCAAGCACTTCATCCGCAAAGTGCACAACAACCGCCGCAGCTTTGCCCGTCCGCAGATCATTGTCTGTGTGCCGTCGGGTTCGACCGCGGTCGAGCGCCGCGCCATTCAGGAATCCGCTGAATCCGCAGGCGCCAGCAAGGTTTACCTGATTGAAGAGCCGATGGCGGCCGCGATCGGCGCCGGCCTTCCCGTGACCGAACCGACTGGGTCGATGGTTGTCGATATCGGCGGCGGCACCACGGAAGTGGCGGTTCTGAGCCTTGGCGGCATTGTCTATTCGCGTTCGGTGCGTGTCGGTGGCGACAAGATGGACGAAGCCATCATCGCCTATATCCGCCGCAACCATAACCTCCTGGTCGGCGAAGGCTCGGCGGAGCGTATCAAGAAGGAAATCGGTTCCGCCTGCCCGCCGGAAGACGGGGAAGGGCGCGTCATGGAGATCAAGGGCCGCGATCTGATGAACGGCGTGCCCAAGGAACTGGTGATCACCGAGCGGCAGGTGGCGGAAGCCCTGGCCGAACCGGTTGGTGCCATCATCGAGGCCGTCAAAGTGGCCCTCGAACACACGGCCCCGGAACTCGCTGCCGACATCGTCGACAAAGGCATCGTGCTCACCGGCGGTGGCGCGCTGCTGGCCAATCTCGACTTCGTCCTGCGTCATGCGACCGGTCTGCCGGTCTCGATCGCCGACGACGCGCTCTCCTGCGTGGCACTGGGCACCGGCCGTTGCCTTGAAGATATCAAGGCGCATCGGCACGTCCTCATAAACATGTATTGAGGTTGATGACGGGAAGTTCAGTGATTTCTCACGGAAATACACCCGCTTATTAATTGCGCTTTAACCCCGCCTGTGGAAAAATGCCCTAAGTGATTGATTGCCCAAGGAGTCACGGGCGATCTCCTTAGTTCTGGGAGGAATCATAGGTGAACAAGCGTATGGGATCGATCGGGGCCGCAGCAGCGACCCGCTCATGGACCCATCGTTTCACTTTTGTTCTTTTGGTCGCCTTTGCCTTCGGTCTGATGCTGATCGGCAAGCCGGACTCTGTTCTGGTCAGCCGCGTTCGCATGATGATGATGGACATTACGGCGCCGATGATCAACGCCGTCTCCAGGCCGATCGATGCGGCCCGCGAAACCGCAAGCGACGTGCGCGACTACTTCGCTCTCAAAGCCGAAAACGAAGCTCTCAAGATGCAGAACGACACATTGCTCGAATGGCAGCGTGTCGCACGCGAATTGCAGGCCGAGAACGCCAACCTGCGTGGTCTCCTCAACTTCCAGCCGGGGCCGAAGGTCAGCTTTGTCACCGCCAGCGTCGTTGCCGATACGTCATCGAGCTTCGTGCGCTCCCTGATCGTCCTGGGCGGCAGCAAGGCTGGCGTTGCCAAGGGGCAGGCCGCGGTAACTGGCGCTGGCCTTGCCGGGCGTGTGCTGGAGGTGGGCGACCGTTCTGCCCGCATCCTGTTGATCACCGATATTAACGCCCGCGTACCGGTCGTGGCGGAACGCAGCCGCGACCAGGCCGTGCTTGCTGGGCGCAACTCCGATCTTCCAGAGCTTCTCTATCTGTCGCGTGACAGCGACGTCAAAGTCGGCGACCGCTTGGTGACGTCTGGGCAGGGTGGCGTCTTTCCGGCGGGCCTGCCGGTGGGGGAAGTCATCTCGGCCACGGGCGGCCATGTGCAGGTCCGGCCCTATGTCGATTTCAGCCGGCTCGAAAACATCCGCCTTATCGATTACAGCCTGCCCGGTATCCTGCTCAATGACCTTGGTGTCGATACGACCAAAGCGCTCAACCCGAGCAAGGCCGGATCGGTCCCGTCCGAGGCGGCGGAGTGATCAGGCCGACCCTTGGCCAACAGGCCGATATTGCCTGGCGTGCAGCTCTGCCGGTTGGTCTTACGGTGCTCTTGCTGTTCGTGGCGCTGCTCTCCTGGCACATGCCCCGGCTCGGCACGATCGCCTCAGCACTGGTTCTGATCTCGGTTTTTTTCTGGTCGTTGCATCAGCCTGGCCTGATGAGCATGTGGGGCGTGCTGTCGATCGGCCTCATTCACGATTTGATGACGCTGGCGCCCTTTGGTGTCGGCCTTCTCGTTCTGCTGATCGTCCACGGTGTCGCAACGTGGCAGCGCAAGGCACTTATCGGCATGCCGTTTCTGCTGATCTGGGGCCTGTTCGGCGTGGTCGCTGCCGGCGCTACCTTGCTGACATGGATCCTGGTCTCGTTCCTGCAAGAGACGCTGGTCAATCCCAGCCAGGCCTTCAACCTCTTCCTGCTGGAATTCGTGTGCTACCCGCCGCTGGCCTATGTCTTTGCGTGGATCGAGCGGCGTTTGCTGCCGACAGATTGAGAATGCGTCATGGCTGGTAACAAGCAACAGGCTCAGAATCAGGCGAAGGTGTTTTCGCGCCGGGCGATGATCCTGGGCGGCATGCAGGCAACACTCGTCGGCACGCTCATCGCGCGGCTTTATTATCTGCAGGTCGTTGAGTCAGAGAAGTATCGATTGCTGGCGGATGAGAACCGCATCAATCTGCGGCTGCTCCCGCCGTCCCGTGGTCTCATTCTCGATCGCTTCGGCGTGCCGCTTGCGGCCAACTTCCCAAATTATCGCGCCATCCTGGTCGCTGAACAGACCAAGGATCTGGAACAGACCTTGGGCGATTTTGCGCGCCTGGTGCCGCTTTCCGAACGCGAGCGCACGAAGGTGATGCGCGAATTGAAGCGCAACCGCGCCTTTACGCCGATCCCGGTCAAGGAAGATCTGTCCTGGGAACAGATGAGTCAGGTCGAGCTCAATCTGCCGGAACTGCCGGGCATTTCGATCGAGGAAGATCAGAAGCGCTACTATCCCTTTGCCGGCCTGACCGCGCACATTTTGGGTTATGTGCAGACGGCATCGGAGCCGGAGGTTGCTGCGGATCCCGATCCGTTGCTGACCTTGCCGGGCTTCCGGATCGGTCGCAACGGCCTTGAAAAAACCTATGACAAATCGCTGCGTGGTTCTGCCGGCAAGAGCGAGATCGAGGTCAATTCGGTTGGCCGCATCATTCGCCAGCTGTCGCGGGTCGAGGGCAAGGCTGGTGCCGATCTGGTCACGACAATCGATATCGGCTTGCAGGAATTTGCCCAGCAGCGCATCGCTGCCGAGCAATCATGCTCGACCGTGGTGATGGATATTTTTACCGGCGAGATCATGGCGATGGCGTCGACGCCGAGCTTTGATCCGGCCTCGTTCTATCGGGGCATTTCCGGCGATGAATGGCGTTCCTTGAATGCCGACATGTTTCGTCCGCTGACCAACAAGACGATCTCCGACGGCTACGCACCGGGCTCGACCTTCAAGCTGGTAACCGCGATCGCGGCGCAGGAAGCGGGGATCAGCCCCAATTTCAGCGTCTTTTGCCCGGGCTTCTATACGTTCGGACCGATGCGGTTGCATTGCTGGAAGAAGGAAGGCCACGGCCATGTGTCAATGGCCGATGCGCTGAAGCATTCCTGCGACGTCTATTTCTACGACATCTCCAAGCGCGTGGGTATCGATGCGATTGCCGAAACGGCACGGAAATTCGGTCTCGGCAAACTGACCGGCGTCGATCTGCCGGGTGAAAATCCCGGAACCATTCCGGATCAAGCCTGGAAGATCGGGACGTTGGGCGAGAAATGGTATCCGGGCGAAACGCTGGTGGCTGGTATCGGCCAAGGCTTCATTCAGGCGTCGCCTTTGCAGCTCTGCCTCATGACGGCACGCGTGGCCAATGGCGGTTATGCTGTGACGCCGCGTTTGTTCAAGCGCTATGGCGCATCCAACGGCGCCAGCTCTACAGATCCGGACGTGCTGGCGGCTAACGCCAAGATAGCCGATGCGGCGGCACCCAAGATGGATGTCAATCCAGACCATCTCGCCATCGTCCGGCGCGGGATGGATCTGGTCACCAATGACCAGCGCGGCACGGCCTATCGCCGCCGCATCGATATTCCTGGCATGGAGATGGCTGGCAAGACAGGCACCAGCCAGGTGCGGCGCATCACCATGTCGGAACGCGCGACGGGTGTGCGCAAGAACGAGGATTTGCCCTGGCCGCAGCGCGACCATGCGCTGTTCGTTGCCTTTGCCCCTGTGCACCAGCCGCGTTACGCGATCTCGGTCGTCATTGAGCATGGCGGTGGCGGGTCGACCTTTGCTGCGCCGATTGCCCGCGACATTCTGATTGAATGCCAGCGCCGCGATCCGGCACGCCGCAATCCCAATGACGAAGGCGGCAGGCGGGAAATGCCATGATGCCCAATCCTATCTCAGTGGGCCTAATGGGCGGGAGCGTCTGACATGTTCGCCATGACGCCAATGGGCAACAAGCAGAAGAAGGTCTCGCTCGGCGAGAAGCTGCTGCAATTGAACTGGAGCCTGGTGCTGCTGGTAACGGCCGTGGCATCGATTGGCTTTGCCATGCTCTATTCCGCCGCCCATGGCAGCGCCGAACCCTGGATGAACGCGCAGATCAAGCGCTTCGCCCTTGGCATCGTCGGCATGTTGATCCTGGCGCTCATCGATATGCGCTATTACATGCGCTTTGCCTATGTGTTCTACGGTGTCGCCTTCATTCTCCTGGTCTATGTCGAATTTCTGGGCGAGATCGGCATGGGCGCGCAGCGCTGGATCAATCTCGGCTTCATCCAGCTGCAACCGTCGGAAATGATGAAGATCGCGCTGGTGCTCAGTCTTGCGCGCTATTTCCACGGTGTGGATTGGGAGGCCGTCGGCAAGCCCTGGGTCCTGATCCCGCCGACCCTGCTTGCGGTAGCACCCGCCGGGTTGGTCATGAAACAGCCAGATCTCGGCACCGCCGTCACTCTCATGATCGTCGGTGGAGCGATGTTCTTTGCTGCCGGCGTGCGGTGGTGGAAGTTCGCCATCATCATTGCAGTCGGCATTGTGGGCGCCTATTTCGCCTGGAATTCCGATCTGCTGCACGACTATCAGAAGGCCCGCATTCTGACGTTCCTCGACCCGGAATCGGATGTGCGCGGGGCTGGCTACCACATCATCCAGTCGAAGATTGCACTGGGTTCGGGCGGTGTCTGGGGCAAAGGCTTCCTGCAGGGGACACAGAGCCATCTCGACTTTCTGCCGGAGCGGCAGACTGACTTCATCTTCACCATGTTTGCTGAAGAGTGGGGATTGGTCGGTGGAATCGTCCTCCTCACGCTCTATTCGATGCTGGTGCTTTATGGTGTCGTGATTGCGCTCAGATGCCGCAGCCAGTTCGGCAAGATGATGGCGTTCGGGCTCAGCTTCAACCTGTTCACCTATTTCTTCATCAATACCGCCATGGTCATGGGGCTGATTCCGGTCGTCGGCGTCCCATTGCCGCTGATTTCCTACGGCGGCACGGCGATGATGACGGTGCTGGCCGGATTCGGCCTGATGATGTCAGCCTATGTGCACCGCGACGCCAAGATCGGCCGAACTGGGCGCGAGGAAAATTAAGCCTTGCTTACAGTGGGGTAAGTGCCAGATCCGACAGGTGAATTTTTGTTATCGACAGGCCGCAGGGCGTTTGCTATACCGCGCGCCGACCGGACCTTCCGGTGAAGGCCGTGACTGGCCGCGCGGGCGCATAGCTCAGTTGGTAGAGCAGCTGACTCTTAATCAGCGGGTCGTAGGTTCGAGTCCTACTGCGCCCACCATTCTTTCCGCGAAATAAGTCTGAAGATGTCGTCCGACGCGCAATTGGCGGCTTTCCAGTGCCATGCAGTTGCGCGCCGACTCTGTTAGTCTCGAGCAGCAGAATTGCAGGGTTCACCCCATGTCGCTTGCCCGAGACCAAATCGACATGCTTCCGAACATGCGGCAGCTCTTCGCCTATTGGCAGAGCCTGGCGGATGGTGTGGCGCCGGAACGACATCTGGTCGAGCCGGCGGCGATCAAGCGGCTGCTGCCTTATCTGATGATTGTTGAGTTCACCGAAGTGCCGTTTCGTGTCCGCTATCGGTTGACGGGAACACGAGTTGACGAACAGACGGGCCTCAACCTCACCGGCCGCTATCTCGACGAATTCCGCCATGGCGATGGGGAAGCGGCGATCCGCTATCTGGAAGATTGCTACCGCCAATGTGTCGGAACGGGGATGCCCTTCCATGGCCTTTACGAATGGAAATCCCATGCCGGCTACACGAAGCAGATCGGCTTTGGCCTGTTTCCCTTGCGCGTCAACGGGGTCATCCGCCAATGCCTGTCGATTGAGGATTACACCGATATTACCCCGGAGACGCAGTTGGTCACTTGGTCCGCTCCGGTCCTGAGAATGGTGCCACCCGACAGATAGCCTGGCAGGGGCCACAGGCGGGGCCAGGCGCCCGTACCTCATGCGCCAGCCAAACGGCCTGGGAACCTAATGCTGGGGAACCTATTGCCGGCAAGGGCATTGCATGGTGTGATTTCTGTGATATCTGGTCAACTTGAGCTGGCCGTCATGTATTAACGAGGGCTGGGGTCCCTCAAATCGCCACATTCTAGTGTTGCCCTGCCGCCACGCCATGATCACTATCTTGTATCGATAGGCATTGGCGGCTATCAGCAGACCCTAATCCGCCAGAAAAACACTTCAAGCGGCGCCAAGAGTAGAAGCATGACATCACGGTTTATCTCGCAGCTTGTTAACGGATTTGTCGCGGCAATGCTGCTTTCGGCCTGCGCCGGCGCCGGGCAGGATCATAAGCAACCAGTCATTGTTGCGGCAAAACCAGTGGTCAAAGCGATTCCTCCAGAAGAACCCGTCCTTCCGCGCCTCAAGCCGAAGACCCAGAAAAAAGCCCCCGCGTCGCCCAAATTGTCGGAGCCGGAGACCGCCGATGAAGCGGCCGCGGCGCCAGGCGACACCAATGCCGACCTGACGGCGCCGGACGGGCATCTCCAGGCGATCACGCAACAGGCCCCGGGTACGGAGGTGCCGGACAAGGATGCCGACGCAACTGCAACGAGCGGCGACGTCGCTGCCTTGCCCGCTGTACCTGAGGTGATCCAGGCAGAACCGGAGCCGGTCGGCGTCGCCTCGCCGGACGAGCTCAAGAGCAAGGCCGAGAACGACATCGTCAGGATTCTGGGCAAGCCGGTTGCAACGCGTAGCGAGGGAACTGGCACGGTCTGGACCTACCGCACCGACATCTGTTCGCTCGACGTCTATTTCTTCCTCGATGTCGCCGACAATCAGCGGCGCGCCTTGAGCTACGAGATGATGCCGCCCTGGACGGAAGACGATGCTACCCAAAGCTGCTACAAGGCGTTGAAGGCGGCGCATCATGTGCAATGACGATCGGATGAAGAACCATGCCTGAGGCCACCCGCATTGTCGTCGTCGACGATGACGATCTGTTCCGCCCCATGCTGGTCGGCAATCTGTCCGAGGCTGGCTTTGCCGTGCGCGAGTATTCGGCACCGGATGTCGCCCTGGAAGCGTTGAGTGCTGAAAGCGTGGTGCCGGAAACCACGGTCGACCTGTTGATCCTTGATTGGAAAATGCCCGGTCTTACCGGCCTTGAGTTGCTGCAACGCCTGCGGCAGATCGGCCTGATGACACCGGCCATTTTCCTGACCTCACTGGACGATGTCATTTATGAGGAAGCGGCCCTCAAGGCCGGCGCCATCGATTTCGTCGGCAAGACCCGCAGCTTTGCCATCCTGCAGCGCCGCATCGAACTGGCGCTCAGCCGGTCCGAGTTGATCGAAGGACAGGGCGATGTGCAGGGCTCGCCCGATGGGTTGCTGCAGACGGGTCCCCTGGTCCTTGATGCCGGGTCCCATGCCGTCACCTGGCAGGAGCGGCCGGTCAGTCTCACTCTGGGTGAATTCAAGTCCGTGGCCCTGATGGTTCGGGCCGGCCGGGATGTCAGCTACCGCGAGATCTATGATGCGCTGCGCGGTGAGAATTTTGCGGCTGGTCAGGGCCCGGATGGGTACCGGGCCAATGTGCGCGCGCTGATCAAACGCGTGCGTCAAAAATTTATTGCCGTCGATCCCAGTTTCGATGCCATCGAGAATTTCCCGGGGTTCGGTTATCGCTGGCGTGCGGCGGGCAGGGACGCATAGGGTTGCGACGTTAGTTTTGGGGGCCTGATCGGGGAGGGGATTCTGCGGGCGTTGTTCGGATCGGTTCTGGTGAAACTGGTGCTGCTCGGGCTGGTGTTCCTGAGCGTGCCGATGATTCTCTATGGCCGTTTCGCGACCGTGGATGAAGAGCGCCAGCAGCTGTTGCTCAGCAACCTGCAGAACCAGGGTTACTTGCTGTCGCAGGGCCTGGAGCTGGCGCTGCGCGCCGAGGGCGCCAAGGCGCCGGTGGCGGCGGCCGATTGGGTGGCGCGGCTTGGGACCAGCAGCCTGCGTATCAAACTGCTGATGCGTCCCGTGGGCGAGCAGCAGAGTTTTTACTATGTCGCTGCCTTTCCGACGATCGATGCTGCCTATCTCGATGCCGAGCGACAGGCGCTGGTCGCCACGGGCATTCTGGGCAAGGTCGAGGAAAGCTGTGCCGGCAATCGCAGCTTGAGCCAAAGTTTCACAGGCCCCACCGGCACGATCGAAATCCTGACATCCATCTCACCTTTTCATACCGAGGTTGGTTGCTGGGCGGTGATCACCGCCTACGCCGAAAGCGATCCGGCCGGCACCACATTGGCCCGTCCCTTCGCGTCGGCGCCGGAAGTGCGCTGGGCCGGCATCTTCTACGCCATGATGGCGTTGCTCATCCTGGCGGTCGCTGTCTCCGTTGCCCTCGGACTGCGGCGCTTTGCACGCCTCGCACGGCTCATCCGTCGTGCGCCTGGACGGCGCCAGATCAGCTTTGCCAACGCGACACCCGTGCCGGAACTGAAGCCGGTGGCGGTTGAATTCGACAGCCTGGTGACCACGCTGGAAACATCGGCCCGGTCGATCCGCGAAGCGGCGGAAGAAAACGCTCATGCCTTGAAGGCGCCGATTGCCGCCATGGCGCAGGCGGTCGAGCCGATCCGGCGCGTCGCCAATTCCGCCAATGACGACCGTGCCAAGCGTGCTGTGGAGACAATCGAGCGCGCGCTGGAGCGGATGGAAGATCTCGTGGCCTCAGCGCGGCGCATCGACGAGGCGATCGCAGAAATGATCGATGCGCCGGCAGCGCCTATCAAGCTGTCTTCGATGGTCGAGAATACGGCGCGTGCCTTTGCCGAAGCCCATGGCAGCAACGTCAAGATCGTCGCCAATGTTGAGCCCGGCATCAAAGTGGCAGCGAGCGAAGAAGCCCTGGAGACGGCAATTGAGAATCTGGTCGACAATGCCGTGAGCTTTGCGCCGCCGGGTTCTACCGTGCGCCTGGAACTGAAGCAGGGCGGCGGCCGCGCGCGCCTTGCGGTGATCGATCAGGGACCGGGTGTGCCGGTCGATTTGTTGCCGGCGATTTTTGAGCGCCATGTCTCGCACCGGCCACAAACCAATGGCGCCGACGCACGTGCGTCGGGCGGTCCACATTTTGGTCTCGGCCTCGCCATCGTGCGGCGGAATATCGAGCTGATGGGCGGCCGGGTCTCGGCGCGCAATCGCCCGGAAGGTGGTTTCGAAGTGACGCTGAGCCTGCCGTTGGCGAGCTAGCCGATCACGAAGATCTCATCGGTAAAGGCGATCTCGTCGCAATTGTCGCCAGAGCCACCGCGGTCGATGACCAGGAAGTCCTGCGTGTTGTCGACGGCGATCAACGGGTGATGCCAGGTACCCCTCGCATAATTGACACCCTGCGATCCTTGGGTTCGGAAACAGCGCAAATCAGCTGCTGCAGGTGCTGTGCCAGGCCTCGCGACCAGCACCAGGAACGGGCGCGGGCTCAACGGAACGAAAGCCTGCGACGAGAGCGGATGCCGCTCCATCATGGTGACTCGCAAAGGCAGCGTGCGGGGCTTAGCGCGGAAAATATTGAGTAGCGGCCTGCCGTCTTCCACCGCCACGTCGATCTTGGCGAGGTCGTGGTAGCGCTCGGCATAGCCTTCATTGATCGTGTAATGCTTGGCGGCTCCTTCGCAATCGATGACATCACCGAACGGTGTGAAGGCCACACGTGTCAGGGCCTCGATTCTGATATTCATGCAGGCTGCCCCCACAGGCGCAGACGCGATACGCCGCCGTCGGGGATGACGTTGAGACGCACATGGCTGATCGGGCCAAGATCGGCAATCTCGCTGGTGAAGAGATGTTGCTTGTCCATCGCCATCTTCTGTTCCGGCAGCAGCGTACGCCAGAACATGGATTGCGTAACCACCGACTGGTCGGTTGACGTGGTGACCAGCGCCGCTTGGATGGAACAGCGGTCGGGATAGTTGCCTTTGAAATGCGCGGTATCGATCTCGATCTTTGAAATGTGGCCGGTCGTGCCCAGGGCGATAATGCTCCAATCGTTGCCCGGCTCGCGCCGCCGGCGCGTTTCCCAACCATCACCCATGTTTACACCGCGACCAGGATAGAGAAGGCGCATTGGTGTGCCGTAATGCTGATCGGAACAGGCGATGGCATAGGCACCAAGCTCGATCGCCGCCAGATTGACCGGCTGTTTGCGGTCGATTTTCTGCCAATCCACCGCCGGCCGGCCATAGGCGCGCAGGCGCGCGATACCGCCATCGGGATAGATGTTGAGCCGGATATGGCTGAAAACATTGTCATTGGTCACCGGGACGAAGTGATGGCTGTCCCCCTTCAAGGACGTTGCCGGCACGATCGTCGTCCAGATGGTCTTCGTATCCGGCGTGCCGCTGATGTTGCAGGTATCGATCGACGCCGCCGGCGGGTAGTTGCCGGTGAAATGGCTGGTATCGATGTCGAACCCGCTGATCCGGCCAGGCAGGCCGAGCTGACAGATGCAATGGTCATAGCCCTCCTGTCTTTTGCGGCGGCTTTCCCATCCATCCATCCATTTGCCGTTATCGTCATACTTGCCGGGAATGAATATGGCTGGCTCGGGGTTGAGCATTCGCTCCTTGGGCGCAAAGAAATCGTCGCTAGAAGAGAGCGCCGCTGCCCCCAGCCGCGGATCCAGAAGATTGATAAAGGAGGCGCCGAACGGGTGCTGGTCTGTGGCCGAACTGTTCATCAAGAGGGCTCCTAGCCGCGATAGGGGTGATGTTCGCGCCAATGACGCGCGATGTCGAGGCGCCGGCAGATCCACACCTTGTCATGCCCGGCGGCATGTTCGATGAAACGCTCCAGGGACAGCAATCGCCCTGGCCGGCCCACGAGGCGCGCATGCAGGCCGATGGACATCATGCGCGGGGTCCTGGCACCTTCCGCATAGAGCACATCGAAACTGTCGCGCAGGTAGCTGAAGAATTGATCGCCGCTGTTGAAGCCCTGCGGTGTTGCAAAGCGCATATCGTTGGCATCGAGCGTATAGGGCACCATCAATTGCGGTGATCCGTGCAAGGTTGACCAGAATGGCAGATCGTCGCTGTAATCGTCGGCATTGTAGAGAAAGCCACCTTCTTCGGCGACCAGGCGGTGGGTATTGGGGCCGGTGCGGCCGGTATACCAGCCGAGCGGCCGTTCGCCGGTCACGGCCTTGATGGCGCCGATGGCGCGCTGCAGATGATCGCGCTCCGTCACCTCATCGATATTCTGGTAGTTGATCCAGCGATAGCCATGGCTGCAGATCTCGTGGCCGGCCTGGTGCATCGCCCGGATGATCTCCGGGTGGCGCTCGACGGCCATGCCGACGGCAAAGACGGTCAGCGGCAGCTTGTGGCGGTGAAACAGGTCGAGCACCCGCCAGGCACCGACCCGGCTGCCATATTCATAAATCGATTCCATGCTGATATGGCGCTGGTCGGGCAGGGGCTGTGCGCCCACGATTTCGGACAGGAACGCCTCCGAGGCGGCATCTCCGTGCAGGATATTATTCTCGCCGCCTTCTTCGTAATTCAGCACGAACTGCACGGCGACCCTGGCGTCGCCGGGCCAGTCGGCCCGGGGCGGCCGGTTGCCATAGCCGATGAGATCCCGTGGATATTTCCCTGCCGCCATCGGCCGCGTCCCCCGATTCCATGCTTGTTTCGCCACGCCCAGCTTACACCGGCCCGCCCGCCTGTTGGGGAGCGCGGCCGGCGGGCGAAACTCTCCCAATCTTTCTTTGAAAATACTGCTGGGGTGGCTCATCTTTGACCAATCCGGGGGATATCCAGGTTGATTCCTGTCCAAAGGGTCAGCATTATCCCCCTAGGGCAGATGGCCAATCGATTGCGGTTATCTGGACTGGCTAAAAGAAACGGCCAAAAGGCCAATTTTGGGAGATATGAAATGAACAAGTTCGTGTTGCAGGCCGCAACCGCGATGGCCCTCATGTTCGCGGCCGGCACTGCCGCGGCTGAACCGGCCGTCGTGTACGACGCCGGCGGCAAATTCGACAAATCCTTCAACGAAGCCGCCTTCAATGGCATGGAGAAGTACAAGGCCGAGACGGGCGACGCCTATCTCGAATTCGAGGTGCAGACCGATGCCCAGCGCGAGCAGGCTTTCCGGCGCATGGCGGAGAAGGGTGCGGATCCTATCATCGGCATTGGCTTCAGCCAGGCTGATGCGCTGACCAAGGTCGCCAAGGAATTCCCCGACAAGCACTTTGCCATCATCGACATGGTGGTCGAGCTGCCCAACGTGCAGTCGATCGTCTTCAACGAGCATGAAGGCTCGTTCCTGGTCGGCATTCTGGCATCGATGGCCAGCAAATCCGCCAAGGTCGGCTTCATCGGCGGCATGGACATTCCCCTCATCCGCCGCTTCGCCTGCGGCTATGAGCAGGGTGCTAAATTCGCCAACAAGGATGTGGCCGTCACCGAGAACATGACCGGTACCACGCCAGCGGCCTGGAATGATCCGACCAAGGGAACCGAATTGGCCAAGGGCCAGTTCGACCAGGGTGTCGACGTGATCTTCGCTGCCGCCGGTGGCACCGGGACGGGCGTCTATCAGGCTGCCAAGGATGCCGGCAAGTTCGCCATCGGCGTCGACAGCAACCAGAACTACATCCATCCGGGCACCATGCTGACCTCGATGGTGAAGCGCGTCGACGTTGCCGTCTACAATTCGGCCAAGGCCGCCAAGGACGGCAGCTGGAAGGCTGGCGTCACCGTCATGGACCTCGCGCACGATGGCGTGGGTTGGGCGCTCGACGATAACAACAAGGCGTTGATCACGCCGGACATGTCCGCCAAGGTCGAAGGCGCCAAGGCCGACATCATTGCCGGCAAGATCAAGGTGCATGACTACATGACCGACAACGCCTGCACCTACTAACCCTCAGATTGTCTTAGATCCATGCCACCAGCCCCGGCCGGGCCGGATCGGGCGATAGAGACAGCGGCGGCGTCCAACGGGGCGCCGCCGCCTGCTATCGAGCTGATCGGCATCAACAAGCGTTTTGGCACCGTCCAGGCCAATCGCGATGTCTGCTTGCGCATCGAAAAGGGCAAGATTCACGGCATCATCGGTGAGAATGGCGCCGGCAAATCGACCTTGATGTCGATCGTCTACGGTTTCTATGAGGCTGATAGCGGCGCCATCCAGATTGACGGACAGCCCGTCACCATTCGCAGTTCGGCTGACGCCATTGCGGCTGGCATCGGCATGGTCCATCAGCATTTCATGCTGGTGGACAGCTTTACCGTTCTTGAAAATGTGATGCTGGGCGCCGAAGGCGGCGCGCTCCTGCAGGAGGGGGCCGACAAGGCGCGGGCTGAACTCATGCGCCTTGCCCAGGAGTTCGGCCTCATCGTCGACCCGGACGCGCGCATCGGTGACCTGCCGGTCGGCGATCAGCAGCGCGTCGAGATTCTGAAGGCCCTGTTCCGGCATTGCTCCATTCTCATTCTCGATGAGCCGACCGGCGTGCTGACGCCGCAGGAAACCGATCAGCTGTTCCGCATCCTGCGCGCCTTGACCGCGCGTGGTGTGACAGTGCTGCTCATCACGCACAAGCTTAAGGAAGTGCTGGCAGTGACCGACCATGTCACGGTGATGCGGGCTGGAGAGGTTGTGGCCGACCGCCGCACGGCCGACACCAACGCCAATGAACTTGCCGAACTGATGGTCGGCCGCAAGGTCCGGCTGGAGCTTGAAAAGACGGCGGCCGATCCACAGGCTGCGGAACTCACAGTCGAGCATCTATCGTTGGTCGATGATCGTGGTGTCACGCGCCTGCAAGATCTCAATTTCTCCCTGCAGGCTGGCGAGATCGTCGGTATCGCCGGCGTTTCCGGCAACGGCCAGAGCGAGCTTCTCGAAGTTCTGGCCGGGATCCGGGCGCCCAGTTCCGGCATTATCCGGCTCGGCAAGGTGATCATTTCGGCCGACCGGCCCGGCGATCCTGCGACCATGCGGCAACTGGGTCTGGCTCATGTGCCGGAAGACCGGCACCGCCTGGGCCTGGTTACCGGATTCCCAGCTTGGGAATCCGCAGCACTTGGCTATCAGCGCGATGCCGATCTCGGTGGCCGCTTCCTGCTCAACCGCGCAGCCATGACCGCCCGCTGCCAGAACATGATGCAGGATTTCGACGTCCGGCCACCGCAGCCGCAACTGGGCTCAAGCAAATTCAGCGGCGGCAATCAGCAGAAACTGATTCTGGCGCGTGAGATGGCCTGCCAGCCGCGCATCCTCATCGTCGGCCAGCCGACGCGCGGGGTCGACATCGGTGCCATCGAGTTCATCCACCGGGAGATCGTTACCTTGCGTGACCGCGGCGTTGCTGTCCTGCTGGTCTCTGTCGAGCTCGATGAGATCCTGGCGCTCGCCGACCGTATCCTGGTCATGAACCAGGGCCGCATCGTCGGCGAGATCGCCGGTGACAAGGCCGACGAACGCCAATTGGGCCTGATGATGACCGGCAGTCACGAGTCTCAAGCCGCGGTGGCATCATGAGTACCCGCCCGAGCCAGTTGCCGCGCTGGATCGAGATCGGCCTGCTGCCGGTGCTCAACGTCCTGCTGGCGCTCATTGTCGCCGGTCTCATTCTCTGGACGATCGGCGCCAACCCCTTTGATGCCATCGTCTTCCTGGTGAAGGGCGCCTTCGGCAGCGGCTATGCCTGGGGATATACGCTCTATTACGCGACTAGTTTCATCTTCACCGGTCTTGCGGTTGCTGTGGCCTTTCATGCTGGCCTGTTCAACATCGGTGGAGAAGGGCAGGCCGTCATTGGCGGCCTCGGCGCCGGGGTGGTGGCCCTTGCCTTCGATCATGTTCTGCCGGCGCCCGTTCTGGTGCCGCTGGCGATCATCGCGTCCGGTGTGTTCGGCGCCACTTGGGCTATCGTGCCAGCCTATCTGCAGGCCTATCGCGGCAGCCATATCGTCATCACCACCATCATGTTCAATTTCCTGGCGGCATCCTTGATGGTCTACCTGCTGGTAGACGTATTTCGCGATCCTGGCCAGATGTCGACACAAAGCCGTATTTTCACGGATGCTGCTACGCTGCCGGAAATGTCGGCTGTGTTCGGCTGGTTCGGAATCAAGATTCCCTCGACACCACTCAACCTCTCGCTCATCTGGGCGCTGGTTTGCTGCGGTCTGGTGACGATCTTCATCTGGCGCTCGCGTCTTGGCTATGAAATCCGTGCGACCGGCCTGTCGCCACGCGCCGCGATCTATGCCGGTATCAAGCCGGCGCATGTGACCTTGATCGCGATGGCGATTTCTGGCGCGCTTGCCGGGCAGGTCGGCGTCAACGAAATTCTCGGCGTGCAGCACCGCCTGCTGCTGGAATTCGTGGCGGGTGCCGGCTTTACCGGCATCGCGGTGGCGCTTATGGGCCGCAATCATCCCTTCGGGATCATTCTGGCCAGCATTCTGTTTGGCGCACTTTATCAGGGTGGTGCGGAACTCGCGTTTGAAATTCCCACGATCACGCGCGAGATGATCATCACCATCCAGGGCCTGATCATCCTGTTTTCAGGCGCGCTTGCCTATATGAACCGGCCCTGGGTCGAACGCCTCTATCTGTGGCTGATGGCTATGCGACCGGTGGAGGCGTCTTCCCATGGATGACACGCTCGCTCTTGCTCTATCGACCGTCGCCGCCACCATCCGCATGGCGACGCCATTGATTTTCTGCGCCATGGCCGGCCTGTTCTCGGAACGCTCCGGCGTCATCGACATCGGCCTTGAAGGCAAGATGCTGGCGGCTGCCTTTGCCGCTGCCACGGTCGCCGCGGAAACCGGCTCGCCAATCATCGCCCTGCTGGCAGCCATTGCTGTCGCCGTCATGTTGTCCTTGGTGCATGGCTTTGCCTGCATCACTCATCGTGGAGATCAAGTGGTGTCGGGTGTTGCCGTCAACATCACCGCGGCGGGTCTCACTGTCGTGCTGGGGCACGCCTGGTTCGGCCGCGGTGGCAATACGCCGGACCTCTCGCCGGGACAGCGCTTCATGCCCATCACCTTGCCTGGGGCCGATACCCTGCGTGATGTGCCAGTGATTGGCCCGATCTACTTCCACGTTCTGAGCGGCCACAGCATCCTCACCTATGCTGCCGTGGCATTGGTGCCGATCGTTTGGTTTGCGCTTTACCGCACGCGCTTCGGCTTGCGGTTGCGCGCGGTGGGCGAGGCGCCAGCCGTGGTCGACACTGCCGGCATCTCGGTCGTGCGCTTGCGTTACTCGGCGGTTATGCTGGCGGGCCTGCTATGCGGTGTTGCCGGCACCTTCCTGTCGATCTCGCAGAATGCCGCCTTCCAGAAGGAGATGACGGCCGGGCGGGGCTTCATCGCACTGGCCGCCATGATCTTCGGCAAATGGCGGCCATGGCCCGCCTTCTTTGCCTGCCTGCTGTTCGGCTTCCTCGATGCCATTGCCATCCGCTTGCAGGGTGTCGCCGTCCCGGGCCTCGGCCAGGTACCGGTACCGCTCATTCAGGCATTGCCTTATCTCTTCACTGTTGTGCTGCTGGCCGGCTTCATCGGCAAGGCCATCGCACCCAAGGCCATTGGCCTGCCCTATATCAAGGAACGATGAATATGGATCCCCGTTTGTTCGATGCCGCGCGCCAGGCGATGGCCAAGGCATATGTCCCCAACTCCAAATTCAAAGTCGGTGCCGCCATTCTGGGTGACGATGGCGTCATCTATGCCGGTTGCAATGTTGAAAACGCGTCTTATCCGGAAGGCTGGTGCGCTGAAACCTCGGCGATCGCGGCGATGGTGCTTGCGGGCGTGACGAAGATTCGCGAAATCGCGGTGATCGGCCCCGGGGATCAACTGACGACACCCTGCGGAGGATGCCGCCAGCGCATCGCCGAATTCGCTACCGCCGAGACGCCTGTTCACATCTGTGGTGCTGAAGGCTTGCGGCGGAGCTTCAAGCTTGGTGAGTTGCTGCCAGCGGCATTTGCCCAGGAAAACCTTGGATGAGTAATGCAGCGTTAGATGTCATTGCACGCAAGGCACCGGGGTTCCGTGCCCAGACCGGTCTGGTGCTGGGTTCCGGCATGGGCGAGTTTGCCGAAAAGGTGCGCGATCAGATCGTGTTACCCTATGCCGACCTGCCGGGCTTCGAACAATCGGGGGTCAGCGGACATGCCGGGCGGCTGGTGCTGGGTCGGCTGGGCAAGGTGAATGTGGCCGTGCTGCAGGGGCGCATTCACTATTACGAACGCGGCGACGCTGCGGCGATGAAGACGCCCATTGAAACGCTGCACGGCTTGGGCTGTGACAGTGTCATCCTCACCAACGCTGCCGGTAGCTTGATGCCGGAGGTGGGGCCCGGCGGCCTGATGGTCTTGAACGATCACGTCAATTATGTACAGGAATCGCCGCTCTTTGGCATCGCGACGAACAGGCGCTTTGTCGACATGGTCGGCGCGTACGATGCCGATCTGCGCCAGCAGTTGATGGCGTGTGCTGACAAGCTCGACATTGCCCTGCATGAGGGCGTCTATGCCTGGCTTGCCGGACCTCAGTTCGAAACTCCGGCAGAAATCCGCACGCTGCGCACCCTTGGCATTCAGGCCGTCGGCATGTCGACAGTGCCGGATGTCATTCTCGCCCGCTATTTTGGCATGAAGGTCCTGGCTGTCAGCGCCATTACCAATATGGGTGCCGGGATGAGCGACGAACAATTGAGCCACGAACATACGATGGCGCAGATGGGGGTAGCTGCCGAGAAGCTCACTCGATTGCTGCTGGCTTTTTTGGAATCCCAATCATGATGCTGCCACAGGAAATCATCCGCAAGAAGCGCGACCAGCAGCGCCTGAAGCCGGAGGAGATTGAATTTTTTGTTGCCGGCATAAGTTCCGGTGCCGTCAGCGAAGGTCAGATCGCGGCCTTTGCCATGGCCGTTTTCTTCCGCGGCATGGACATGACCGAACGTGTGGCGCTCACCCGCGCCATGATGAATTCCGGCATCGTGCTCGACTGGAGTGCCTTGAAGCTCGATGGGCCCATCGTCGACAAGCATTCGACCGGTGGCGTGGGCGACAAGACTTCACTTATCCTTGGCCCGATTGTTGCCGCCTGTGGCTGCTATGTGCCGATGATTTCTGGCCGCGGTCTCGGTCATACCGGCGGTACGCTCGATAAATTCGACGCTATTCCGGGCTATCAGACGGCACCTGATCTCGATACCTTTCGTCGCGTGGTGAAGGAGGCGGGCTGCGCCATCATCGGTCAGACCGCCGATTTGGCGCCTGCCGATCGGCGCTTCTATGCCATCCGCGACGTGACGGCGACGGTCGAATCTGTGCCACTCATCACGGCGTCAATCCTCTCCAAGAAACTGGCGGCCGGCCTCCAGGGTCTGGTGATGGATGTGAAGACCGGCTCCGGTGCCTTTGCTGCGGAGCTGGAAATGGCGCGTGAGCTAGCAGATTCCATCGTCCGTGTTTCCAACGGTGCCGGCGTCAAGACCAGCGCGCTTATCACCGACATGAATCAGGTCCTGGGGCGTACGGCGGGCAATGCGGTTGAGATGCTGGAATCGATCCGCTGTCTTAAGGGCGAGACGACCGAACCGCGCCTCCTTGACGTCACGCAGGCACTCTCGGCAGAGCTGTTGGTGCTTGGTGGCAAGGCGCATGACGCCCGCGAAGGCCGCCGTCTTGCGGAACGTGCACTTGAGAGCGGCCTGGCTGCGGAACATTTCCAGCGCATGGTGGTTGGCCTCGGTGGTCCGGCCGATATCCTCGACCATCCTGAACGGCATCTGGCGGTGGCCCCCGTGATCAAGCCCTGCCTGCCGGAGGACGCCGGGCAGGTGCGCGTCATGGATACGCGCGCCATCGGCATGGCAGTGGTGGCGCTGGGCGGTGGACGGACGCGTCCCAGCGACGGCATCGATCATCGTGTCGGTCTGACCGACATTGTTGGGTTGGGTGAGGAGATTGGTGCGGACCGACCGATCGCCATGGTACATGCGGCAAGCGACGAGGCAGCCGAAGCTGCCATGAAAGTGCTTCGCCGCGCCGTCCGCACCACCGGCCATGCGACCAAGATCGGTCCGATCGTGATCGAAGAGCTGCGATAGAGTAGAGTGCCGGCATGAGCAAACGCGCCTTCATCTTGGTCATGGATTCCTTCGGTATCGGGGCGGCACCCGATGCCGCGCATTTTGGCGATGTTGGTGCCGATACGCTGGGTCATATCGCCGCCTTCTGCGCCGCCGGCAAGGCTGATCGGCCCGGGCTGCGACAAGGGTCGCTGAAGCTCCCGAATCTTGCTCGCCTTGGTCTTGGTCGCGCGGCAGAGCTGGCGACGGGCAATGTCCCCGTCGGGCTGGAGATCGATACGGTCACGGCCGCCTATGGCGCCGCGGCCGAGCTTTCCGCCGGCAAGGATACACCGAGCGGTCACTGGGAAATGGCCGGCTGTCCCGTGCCGGTCGATTGGGGCTATTTCACCAAGGCCGAGCCGTGTTTCCCGCCAGATTTTGTGGCACAGCTGGTTGCGGAATGCGAGCTGCCCGGCATCCTCGGCAATTGCCATGCCTCAGGCACCGAAGTCCTCGACCGGTTGGGTGAGGAGCATATCCGCACAGGCAAGCCCATCTGCTACACGTCAGCCGATTCCGTGTTCCAGATTGCAGCCCATGAAGAGCATTTCGGCCTTGAGCGCCTGCTGGACATCTGCGCCGTGGCAAAGCGCCTGCTGGAGCCCATGCGCATTGCCCGTGTCATCGCGCGGCCGTTCCTGGGTGAGACATCCGGCCAGTTCAAACGCACCTCGCATCGCCGCGACCTCACCACGCCGCCGCCGGAGCCAACCTTGCTCGATTGCCTGACGGATGCGGGACGCGAGGTGATCTCGGTCGGTAAGATCGCTGACATCTTTGCCCATCGCGGCATCTCGCGGAAGGTGAAGGGCGAGGACAATGCAGCTCTCGTCGACGTCACCCTGGACCTGATGAAGGAGGCGCCGGATGGCAGCCTGACCTTCGCCAACTTCGTCGATTTCGACACATTGTTCGGCCATCGCCGCGACGTCGCTGGCTATGCGGCGGCATTGGAAGCGTTCGACCAGCGCATCCCGGAATTCCTGGCCGCCATGCGCCCCGGTGATCTTGCCCTCATCTCGGCCGATCATGGCTGCGATCCCACATCGGGCGGCACCGATCATACGCGTGAATATGTCCCGGTGCTGTTCTTCGGTCCCGCAGCACCCCAAGGCTCGCTCGGTCGCCGCGCGAGCTTTGCCGATATGGGGCAGACCATCGCGGGACATCTTGGCATTCCGCCTTTGGTTCACGGCAGAGCCTGCTTTTAACGGTCGAGTGAGGAAAGTGTGATGCATTGGGGGCTATTGATCATCGTGGCGTCGGTTTTAGCGGGTTGTACGACGTCAGGTGGGTCGAGTGGCAGTACGGCGACGACCAAGGTGCGGGAATCCAGCCAGGTCAACTATGTTTGGAGCACTGCCGCGACCGAAGCGGCGAATGCCGCATTGCGCCCTATCAACGACGCCTGCGTGGCAAACGGTGCCACGGCCCTTCAAATTGGCGCCTGCGCGCATGGGAAGCTGCTGACGGTTTGGCCGGATACGCAGGCCGGCGCCAAAGACTGTGCAGGCATTGCCGGCAGCCGCCTGACCGCAGCTTGCCTGCTGGATTTTGGATACTGGACGTATATCAGTGAACTGACTGGACGGTCGCCACGAGGTAATTGGGCAACTTTTGAGTTGAACGAAAACGACTTGTTTGTGTCCTGGTTCACCAAAATCCACGGCACGTGTGACCCTGCCGGCGATGCAAGCGATGACGTCTTTTATCCCTGTGCCAACCGCGAGGCGAAACGATTGTTGTCGGTAGACGATGAGGCGCTGAAGGGTTGCCCGGAAGGCAAAGATCCTACGCTGGCGGTCATTTGCTACTGGGATCGTTCCTACAATGACTACGTCCTCAGACAATTGGAAAGGCTTGGTAGCTGATGTCGCCACGCCGATTCAAGCCTAGCGACGCTGGCCTTAGCGTGGAGATGCGCGCGGCCTTTGCCGAGGATGGCTATCTGCTGATCGAGGATTTTGCCTCGAACGAACTCTGCGATCGCTTGATCGACCGCGCCAATATGCTGGTCGACGATTTTGACATCAGTGCTCATCGTACGGTGTTCTCGACCCAATCGGTGGCACATGCGGCCGATCGGTATTTCCAGGAATCGGGCGATGCTATCCGCTTTTTCCTCGAGGAAGAGGCTGTGGATGCCGAGGGCAATCTCACGCGGCCCAAGCGTCTTGCTGTAAACAAGATCGGCCATGCGATGCATGATCTCGATCCGGTCTTCTCAAGCTTCTCCCGCCAGCCGCGACTGGCGGCCTTGGCCAAGGGCCTGTTCCAGGACCCACTGCTGTTGCAGTCGATGTATATCTTCAAGCAGCCGGGGATTGGTGGCGAGGTCTCCTGGCATCAGGATTCCACCTATCTCTATACCGACCCGATGAGCTGCATCGGCTTCTGGTTCGCACTCGAGGATGCCGACAGCAGCAATGGCGGCATGCTGGCCATGCCTGGCGCCCATCGCGGTCCGCTGCGCAAACGCTTCCGGCGCGTTGGGGATGATGGCCTGGTCACCGACACGTTGGATGAGGCACCTTGGCCGGACAGGCCCGCAGTTAAGCTCGATGCCAGGAAGGGCTCGCTGGTCGTCCTGCACGGCCTCATCCCGCATTACAGCTCGGCCAACCGCTCGACGCGGTCGCGCCATGCCTACACGCTGCATGTCATCGATGGGGCGAGTGCCTATCCCGCCGACAATTGGCTGCGGCGTGCGCCTCATCTGCCGTTGCGCGGCTTCTAGGCTGCGGCGGCCGTGAGGTAGCGGCTGGGCGGAAAGCCCAAGGTCTTGCGGAACATGGTGGTGAAGGCGGCCGGGCTCTCATAGCCAAGGTCGAGCGCGATCGTCGTCACCGCTTCGCCCTCAGCCAAGCGCGGGAGTGCCGCAAAGAGGCAAGCTTGGCGCAGCCAGGCCGCGAAGCTGAC
The DNA here is from genome assembly GCF_056404715.1 of Dongia sp. P2_B8. NCBI lineage: Bacteria > Pseudomonadati > Pseudomonadota > Alphaproteobacteria > Rhodospirillales > Dongiaceae > Dongia > Dongia sp. P2_B8. The sequence goes on from NZ_JBFUDM010000001.1 coordinate 680,145, forward strand.
ACCGCACTCCCGCTTGAAGTAGCGCGTAAAGGTGCGGCGGCTCATACCCAACGCCTCGGCCCATGCATCGATTGTCTGATGCGCTTGCGGCTGACTGAGAAACGCCTGGCAACGCTGCCCAAGCCGCGGGTCGGACGGGAAGGGCAGGGACAGTGGCAGCACGGGCAAGGACCGGAGCTCGGAGAGCAGCAGCGCCATGATCTCGCCCTCGCGCCCTTCGAGCGCATAGTCGAGCGGCAGATCGACCGCAGCCTGGATCAGACAGCGCATGAGTGGCGAGACGCTGAGTACCTGACATTTCTCAGGGAGCCCATCGACATGGAGCGGGTCGACGAAGACGCAGCGTGTCTCCACATCGCTCATCATGCGGACGGAATGCTCGATATGGGGCGGGATCCAAACCGCTTGATCGGGTGGCACCACCCACGCTCCGTGCTCGGTACGGACTGTCATCACCCCGGGAACGCCGTGGAGCAGCTGGCCGCGCGCATGGTGATGCGGTGCGATCTCGTGATCCGCCGGATAATCGTTGCCGGAGGCGATCACCGGACGGATGGCGGTATCCAGCTCCCACCCATGAACATTACGAACCATGGCCCAATCTCGAAAGTTAATGACCCATTATGGAATGCAGGCCCCATCCTACGCTGTATTCTGAGATCGTCCAGCCCCCAGGCCCATGCTGGAGCCCGTTCCGGGACCTCATTTGGAGAAGAATTGTGAGCGCCGAGACCCTTGCGATGACACCCCGTCCTGCCGCCCATTCCTCGGATAGGTCCGGGACCGTCGTCCTTTTCACCATCAGCTTCTGCCACATGCTCAACGACATGATGCAGTCGCTGATCCTGGCGCTCTATCCCATGCTGAAGGCGGATTTCGATCTGAGCTTCACGCAGATCGGCTTCATTACGCTGACCTTCCAGATCACGGCCTCGCTGTTGCAGCCGCTGGTCGGCATCTATACCGACAAGCGGCCGAAGAATTTTGCTCTGTCGATCGGCATGAGTTTCACGCTGATGGGACTTTTGCTGCTGGCCTTCGCTAACAGCTACGCACTGGTGCTGGTTGCCGCCGCGATGGTGGGCATGGGCTCGTCAGTCTTTCATCCGGAATCATCTCGCATCGCGCGGCTGGCCTCTGGCGGGCGCCACGGTTTCGCTCAATCGCTGTTCCAGGTCGGCGGCAATGTCGGTTCCGCCATCGGTCCGCTGGTGGCTGCTTATGCCATCGCACCTTATGGCCAGGGCAGCGTCGGCTGGTTCTCGCTGGCAGCGCTTGTCGCTGTCGTGCTGCTGGCACGTGTCGGTATCTGGTACAAGGCGCATCGCGCCGCACGAGCCAACAAACCGCGCGAAGCAGCGGTGCCGACCGGTCTGTCGCGACGTCAGGTCGGCGTCGCCATCGCTGTGCTGCTTGGTCTGCTGTTCTCCAAATATTTTTACATGGCCAGCATCAGCAGCTACTACACCTTCTATCTGATCAACCATTTCAGCGTCGAAACGCAGCATGCCCAGATCTATCTGTTCATCTTCCTGGGTGCCGCTGCGCTGGGCACCATTCTTGGCGGACCGATCGGCGATCGCCTGGGCCGCAAGGTCGTGATCTGGGGCTCCATCCTCGGCGTCCTGCCGTTCACGCTGGCGCTGCCGCACGCCAACCTCGCCTGGACGATCATTCTCACCATTCCGATCGGCCTGATCCTGTCGTCGGCCTTCTCCGCCATCATCGTCTACGGGCAGGAGTTGATTCCGGGCAAGGTCGGCATGGTGTCGGGCCTCTTCTTCGGGTTCGCCTTCGGCATGGGCGGCATCGGTGCTGCCGTTCTGGGCAAGCTCGCGGATCTCACCAGCATCACTTATGTCTACAATCTCTGTGCCTTCCTGCCGGCCTTGGGGTTGATGGCGGCCTTCCTGCCGAATCTGAAATCCGGCCGCGCACTGGCCAAATCCCGCCGATAATGCCGTGAATGTGACTATCGCGTGACGGCGCGCACAGAGTGCGCCGTTGCCCTCGGTACCACCACGCGCTAAAAACCTCCCAGGGGACAAGAAACTGAGCGCCGGCTGGATGGCTGGCGGGAGATTTGAGACATGACGCGAGTTCAGATAGCGATTGCCCTCATCGGGGCGGCGATCGCGGCTGCCGGAACCGGTGCCATTCTGAAGGCCGGACCGGCGGAAGCGCAGGAAGCCTTCGCTGGCTCCTGGGACGTGGTCGACGTTCAGCCGGCCCCCTGGGTCAACGGTACCGACAAGCCCTTCATCAACGAAGAGATCGCCAAGGGTCGTATCACCTTCATGGCTGATTCCGTGCAGGGCCCTGCCTTTCTCAATTGCGACAAGGCGCAGTACGAGGTTTCGAAAGTGCCCCCGGAATATCTATTCCAAGGCGGGCTGACAGATCCCGTGCGCCAGGCTGCGGACCTGGGCTTCAAGGGCGGCGACATTCTTCAGCTCAGCATGGGCTGCATCGCGGACGACGCCGATATCAGCATGGATTTCGACATCATCGATGCCAATGTTGCCGTCTTTGCCCTCGACAACATGATCTACACGATGAAGCGGGTTAAGGCGGAGTAGGGTTAACGACCCGGCCACATCCTTGGCTGCATAGCACCTATTCGGTCTCACGGCTGGCACCGGGCCATTTGCCGGGATATAGCTTGCGCATCGCAAGATGAAATTGTGGGCCGCCGGCATGTCCGGCGGCCCACTGCTTTTCAGAATGGGGCCGAGACTGCCGTGACCGACGCATCGATCCAAAGCAACCAGCAACGCCCGCGGATAGAGTTTGTGGTGTTGATGGCGTTGACCATGTCGCTCGTCGCCCTGTCGATCGACACGATGCTGCTGGCTTTGCCCGACATTGGGCGCGACCTGGGCGTCACCAACGCCAATGACCGGCAGATGGTCATTACGATCCTGTTCGCCGGTTTCGGGATCGCGCAGGTTCTCTATGGCCCGATTTCGGACAGTGTCGGCCGCAAGCCCGTCATTTATGCCGGTTTCGGGATCTTTCTCCTGGGCAGCGTTATTTGCCTGCTGTCGCAGGATTTCCACACCATGCTGGTCGGACGTTTTCTCCAGGGCTTCGGCACCGCCGGCCCGCGTACCGTCATCGTGGCGATCGTGCGCGATCGCTATGAGGGGCGCGCGATGGCGCGGATCATGTCGCTGGTGACATCGGTCTTCATCCTGGTGCCGGTGCTGGCCCCTTCGATCGGCCAGGGCATCCTGTTGGTGGCACACTGGCGCGCAATTTTCTGGATGCTGCTGGCACTCGGTATGATCACCACGATCTGGTTTGCCCTGCGCCAGGAAGAAACGCTGCCTGTCGAGCGTCGCCGGGAACTGTCCTTCGTGCGTGTCCTGCGTGCCATGGCGGAAACTTTCCGCAGCCGTGTGGCCTTCGGCTACATGTCGGCGACAGGATTGGTGTTCGGCGCCTTTATCGGTTACCTCACCTCGTCCCAGCAGATCTTCCAGGAGATGTACGGCATGGGAAAATTGTTTCCCCTCTGCTTTGGCACGTTGGCAGCGACACTGGGCGCAGCCTCGCTGGTCAATGCCAAGCTTGTCATGCGCTTTGGCATGCACCGGCTCTCCGGCGGTGCCCTGTGGGCGCATACGGTGATGTCGGTGGTCTTCGCCATGGTCGCCATCTTCTTTGCCGGACAGCCGCCTTTCGCGCTGTTCATGGCCTATATGATGGCGACGTTCTTCATGGTCGGTCTGCTGTTCGGCAATTTCAACGCCCTGGCGATGGCGCCGCTTGGCCACATCGCTGGCGTCGGTGCCGCGGTGATCGGCGCCGTCACGACTTTCATTTCCGTGGGCACCGGCGCCATCATCGGCCATGCCTATCAGGGCACGGTCCTGCCGCTCTGCATCGGGTTTGCGATATTGGGTGTGCTGTCGCTCGGCGCCAAATATTGGGCGGATTACGGCCGCGTTCAAACGGCCCCGCACTGATCTTTCGGCACTTGCCCTCAGGCATTCAGCGCTGGGCGGCGTAGCGGATCAGATTCGACGACAGCTCGTAGGATCGCTCGGCGTGGTAGATCGGCGTCTCACCGCCGATGTGGCTCGAAAAGAGCGTGAAATGCGTGACCTCGAAGCTCTCCGAGCGGAACAGGTTATGCATTGCCAGATATTGCTGCACCTTGTGCGGCGGTGGGTCCTTGGGGTGCGCGAGGGTCACATGCGGTCGGTAATTCTGCCCGTCCGGATCGACGCCAGCTCGCACCACCGCCGACTCGACCTTGTCGTGGAGATGCGCAAGCGCTGGTTCCTTGGCGACACCCGCCCAAACCGTCTTGACGCGACCGCCGCTGGCGAAATGCCCGACTTCAGCCAGACGCAGATTGAAGCTTGGTGCCCGAATGCCGGACAGGGCCGCGTCGACATAATCGATCTCGCGGCCATCAAGCTCGCCCAGGAAACGCAGGGTGATATGGAAATTCTCCGGCGGCACCCATTTGGTCGTGGGCAGGCCACCGCAAAGCAGGCGCAACTGCCAGCGCACCTGGTCGGGCAGCGAAATGGCCACGAAAAGGCGCATCACTCACCTGCCGGAAAAAACGGCCGAATCGAACGTAGAATAATCATACCAGCGATCTCCGGCCCTGGCCATGCCATCACCCGCACCCTTAGATATGAGGATTCTGCCTATGCGGAGTCGATCAGGGGCAGGGATAGGTGTGCTCTTTGTTAACCGCCTCGATTTCGTTAATCACTTCTGGTGACAGCTTGATGTCGATGCTGGCGATATTTGATTCCAGCTGCGCCAAAGTCGTGGCGCCGATGATGTTGGCGGTGACGAAGGGCCGCGAATTGACGAAAGCCAGCGCCATCTGTGCCGGGTCGAGGCCGTGCTTGCGGGCGATGCCGACATATTTCTCGACCGCCGCTTCGGTGATCGGCCCACGATAGCGCACGAACTGCTGAAACTGATTAAGCCGCGCACTGGCCGGCGCCGCCCCGCCGATATATTTCCCCGACAGGATCCCCATGCCGAGCGGCGAATAAGCGAGCAATCCGCAATCCTCGCGCAATGCCACTTCGGCCAGGCCGACCTCGAAGCTGCGGTTGAGCAGCGAATAGGCATTCTGGATCGACTGCATGCGCGGCAGGTTCAAGCGTTCCGATTCAGAGAACCAGCGCATCGCACCCCAGGCCGTTTCGTTGGAAAGGCCGATCATGCGGATCTTGCCGGCCTTCACCTGGTCCTGCAGGGCCAGCAATGTCTCTGCAAAGGGCGTGAACGTCTCCTCCGGATGGTGTACATAGCCCAAGCGCGCGGCACCGTTGGTCGTCCGCTCCGTCCAATGCAGTTGATAGAGATCGATATAGTCGGTCTGCAGACGCTTCAAGCTTCCGTCCACCGCAGCGGTGACATTCTTGGCGTCGAACCGTAGCTGGCCGTCGCGGATGTAGGGAAACCGCTTGTCGGGACCGGCGATCTTGCTGGCCAGCACGATCTTGTCACGCTTGCCGCGCGATTTCAGCCAGCTGCCGATGATGGTTTCCGTGGCGCCGTATGTCTCCTGGCGCGGCGGCACGGCGTACATCTCTGCAGTGTCCCAGAAATTGACACCACGATCGAGCGCCAGATCCATCTGCTGATGGCCGTCCGCTTCCGTATTCTGCTGGCCCCAGGTCATGGTGCCGAGGCAAATGACGCTGACCTCGACATCGCTGCGGCCAAGACGACGGTATTCCATGGAAATTCCCCTAAACGAAATGGATCAAAGAAACAGCGTGAGTACGCCTGTATAGGCATAGATGCGATCATGGCTGATCTCGCCATTGGCGAAGAAGCCGGTCAATGGAAAGTGCCCCAGATGCTGGGCGATGAGTCTGGTCTCGGTTGCATCCGGGCCGAACAGATTGGGGCCGCGCGCGATGCAGGACACATAGAGACCGCCACGGATCGGCCGGTCGATGCGCTGCTTCAAGCGCTCCAGCATGCGTTCGAGATCGGCGAGGGCGGAATTGCGGTCACGGCGCGTGAACATGATGGGATCATTGTCAGCGACTTCGGCACCAATCGCGATCCAGCCGCTGTTGCTGTCGATACCCGTCAAGTTTCGCACCAGATAATCGCCGGTATCGGATCCGGCGACGGGCAGGGCAGCAAAGATGAAGCCGACAATCTTACGTAGATCGCGCGCCAGGACTTCCCCGATTTCCTCCTTGAAGACATCGAGCGCCGGGCGCCCGTCAATCTCCATGATGATATTATCCTGCGCCTTGGTGATGACATGCTGCGGCCCGATGGGCGAGCAGCCCTGGCTGAGGCCGGTGACCAGCGCCACATCGCCGGCAAGAAGCGCGCCCGAGAGGCTGCTTTCGCCAACCGTGCCGGCGGCTTGAGCCATGCCACCGCGCGAGGAAGTGAGGCCCCCCAGCAGGAACAGGCCGGAATCGCCGGTCAGTTGGCGGACCAGATTGATCATCTGCGGGTTGCGCGGATCGCCATGAACCAGAGCCACGGCAGGATGCCGGGCCTTGGTCCAGGGCTGCAAGGCGCGGAGACGGCTGCCGGCGCCGCCTAGCTCCGGCTCCAGCAGGCGGAAACTGTCGGGCCCAAAACTGCCCACCATCAGGCTGATGGCCGGCTCATCGAGATATTCCTCAGCCGCTGCAGTAGCCGTCTGTCCCGTGATGGCGATGCCCACGGTACCGACCCAGTGCTCGACGCCCGTCGACAGGCGCAGCTGGTCGACAATCGCGCTAAGGTCGTTGGCGAGATGGTCGGTGACGTACACAAATCCCAGGTGGGTGTGATCCTGTGCACCCTCACGCGGCATCGGTCCCAATTGGGTGACGCAAGCGCGCGTGATGTCAGCCCAATGCGCACCGCTGGCGTGGGCACTCGCAAAGGCGGGAAGGCTTGCGCTCATGAATGCGGGGCGTCCAGCAGCTTGGCGACATAGGGCAGGATATTGCCGACGATCACTGCTACCCCTTCCTTGGTCGGATGCAGGCCATCCTGCTGGTTGAGCTCCGGCCGGGCAGCCACACCTTCGAGAAAGAAGGGGTAGAGCGCCACTCCATGGGCCTTGGCAAGATCGGGATAGATGGCATCGAAACGCGCCTGGTAATCGGCCCCCAAATTGTGTGGTGCGAGCATGCCGGCCAGGAGCAGTTTGGCGCCACTCGCCTTGATGCGCCCGATGGTGGCATCCAGATTAGCCCGGGCTTCGTCCGGGCTGAGGCCGCGCAGCATATCATTGGCGCCGAGCTCTAGAATCACAGCATCCGGCTTCTCGGCCAGCATCCAGTCGAGGCGCGACAGGCCGCCTGCGGTGGTATCGCCGGACAGGCCGCCATTGATTACCGTGACCTCACGCCCCATCTTCTCCAGGGCTTGCTGCAATTGGGGGACAAATCCATCCCCCTCAGGCAGCCCGTAACCGGCCGTCAGGCTGTCGCCAAAGGCCAAAATTCGTACCGGTTCTGCCCAGGCAGCGCCGGAAATGGTGGCGATAAGCGTGACAGCAAGGGCAAGGGCGACAGCAAAGCGTCGGTACATGGGGAATCCGGAACAGGAAGGCATGATCGAATTATCTCAGGTTGCCCTTAAACTGGGTAGCGCGGCCGGCGAGGTCAATATCCTTAACGGCATAGATTTATCTATCGCGGCGGGAGAAACCGTCGGTTTGGTAGGCCCATCCGGCTCCGGCAAGACCAGCCTGATGCTGCTTCTGGCAGGGCTGGAGAGTGCCAGTTCCGGCCGAATCCGCATCAACAATGCCGATATTTCGGGCATGAGCGAGGACGCTTTAGCGCTGTTCCGCCGCCGCCAGATCGGTATCGTCTTCCAATCCTTCCATCTCATTCCCACCATGACGGCCACGGAAAACGTGGCTATCCCACTGGAACTGGCCGGTGTTCCGGACGCGTTCGGCATCGCGTCGGAAGCGTTGGAAGAGGTCGGCCTGGGCCACCGCCTCACTCACTACCCCTCTCAGCTGTCGGGTGGCGAACAGCAGCGCGTGGCACTTGCCAGGGCCATCGCGCCGCGCCCGCAATTGCTGCTGGCGGACGAACCCACCGGCAATCTCGATCTTGAGACCGGTGGCCGCATCATTGAATTGCTGTTCCGCCTGCGGGAACAGGTGGGGGCGACTCTGCTGCTGATCACCCATGACCCGCTGCTGGCAAAGCGCTGCGACCGCACCGTACGCATGGCCGACGGTCGCATCGTCAGCGATGAAAGGCTCGCGGCCTGAACATGGCGACCTTCAAACTCGCGATGAATCTCGCGCGGCGCGAACTGCGCGGTGGCTTCCAGCGTTTCGGCATCGTCATTGCCAGTCTCGCTTTGGGTGTCGGCATCATCGCTGGCGTGGGCTCTTTGTCGGCCGCGATCGAAGCAGGTTTCTCGGCCGATGCGCGGGCGATCCTCGGTGGCGATGCCGAATTCCGTCTCGCCTACCGCGAAGCGGATCCGGCCGAGCAGGCGGCTCTGTCGGCAGGGGGTCGTGTCTCCCATGCCATGGAACTCCGCGCCATGGTCAAGGTGGCAAAAGCCGATGTGGCGCCGACCTTGGCTGAGGTGAAGGCCGTGGATAGTGCCTACCCGCTCTATGGTGCTCCCGAACTGGTCCCAGCCATTCCCCTGGCAGATGCCTTGGCCAAGGGCAGCGACGGTCTCTACGGTGCCATTGCCGAGCCGACACTGGCAGATCGGTTGGGCTTAAAGATCGGCGACACGCTCACCATCGGCACGGCGCAATATCGCCTGACCGCCTTGCTGCAATTCGAACCTGATCGAGGCCTCCGTGGCTTCTCGCTGGGACCGCGCTTGATGGTGGCGCCCACTGCCCTCGATGGCAGCGGCCTGCTGCAGCCGGGTGCCCTGGTCTATCATCTCTATCGCGTCGCCTATGCGCCGGGTCTCGATGGCCCGGCCTTTCTCGACAAATTGCGCGCCGATCTGCCCAAAGCCGGCTGGCGGATCCGTGACCTCAGCGACGCTGCGTCCGGTGCCAACCGTTTCATCGACCGTACGGCGCAGTTCCTCAATGTCCTGGGTTTCGCGGCCTTGCTGATCGGCGGTATCGGCATTGCCAATGCCGTCCGCGCCTATCTCGAAAGTCGTGCGCAGTCTCTTGCCATCCTGCGCTGCCTCGGTGCCACGTCGAACCTGCTGTTCGCGATTTACGGCCTGCAGATCCTGGTCATGGCCGGGATCGGCATCGTCATCGGCCTTGGCATCGGAATCATGCTGCCATTTGCCGCCCAATCGGCCTTGAGCTCCTATGGCCTGCGCATCCTGCCCGGCCTTTATGCCGTGCCGCTGGTCTTTGCGGCCGCTGTCGGACTGCTGACCGCTGCCTGCTTTTCCTTGCTGCCGCTGCTACGCGCCCAGCGCATCCGGCCGGCCCAGTTGTTTCGGGCCCTGGCGCTGGAACTCGGCGCCGTCCGGCGGATCGATGCCGTGCCATTGGGGCTCATCGGCGTGGTGCTGGCCGGGCTGGTGCTGCTTGGCAGCGAAGACCGCATGCTTGGCATGTGGTTCATCATTGCCTCGCTCATAGCCTTGGCCCTGTTCCGGTTGCTGGCGATCGGCATTCGGAAGCTCGCGGGTGTCTTGCGCGAACGGGCCCAGCGCAATGCCTGGCCGCAGGCGATCCGCTTCGCGCTCGGGGCCATGGTGCGGCCGCAGGCGCCGGCTGCGGGCATCGTCATTTCACTGGGCCTGGGACTCACGGTCCTGGTAGCGGTCGGCCTCATCCAGCGCGGCCTCACCCGCGATATCGAGGAGACGCTGCCAGCCCAGGCGCCAAGCTTCTACTTCATCGATATCCAACCTAATCAGCTGGACAGCTTCGCCCGGGAAATCACCAACTATCCCAGTGCCAGTGGCCTTGAACATGTGCCGATGCTGCGCGGTCGTATCGTCAAGATCAACGACACGCCCTCGGAACAAGTACAGGCGCCGGCCGACATCGCCTGGGTCCTGCGCGGTGATCGGGGCATCACCTGGTCTGCCCTGCCGCCCGAGGGCAGCAAAATCGTCGAAGGGGAGTGGTGGCCGGCGGATTACAGCGGTGATCCCCTCATCTCGCTCGACGCTGAAACCGCACGCGGCCTCGGCCTCAAGATCGGCGATCATCTCACGGTCAATATCCTGGGGCGGGAGCTCACCGGCCGGATCGCCAATCTGCGCGAGATCGACTGGGCCAGGCTCGACATCAATTTCGTCATGGTGTTCTCGCCCGGCATGATTTCCGGGGCACCGCAGACCCACATTGCAACGGTCCGTGTCGATCCCGACAAGGAAAGCGCCCTGGTGACGGAACTGGCGGCGCGCTATCCCAACATCTCGGCGATCCGCGTCAAGGATGCGATCTCGACCGCGACTCGCATCCTCGATGCCGTCGGCTGGGCCGTGCGTGCCGCGGCTGGCATCGCCCTCGTCGTCGGTGCCTTGGTGCTGGCTGGTGCCATGGCGACAGGCCAGCAGCGCCGCATCTACGAAGCTGTCCTGCTGAAGATGCTGGGGGGCACAAGGCGCGATGTGGCGCTGGGCTATCTCACCGAATTCACGGTACTGGCGGGCCTCAGTGCCATCTTCGCCTTGGGCGTGGGCAGTGTCGGTGCCTATTTCTTCCTCACCAAGGTGATGGAAAGCGGCTGGACCTTCGACCTGCCGCTGATCCTTGGCATCATCGCCCTCAGCCTGATTCTGGCCTTGGGTCTCGGCTTTGCGGGATCATGGCGGGCCTTGGGTGCCAGGGCGGCACCCTACCTGCGCAACGAATAGAACGGTCTACTGCGCGGCGGAGGAGGGGGCGACGGGCGGCCAGGAATCGACCGTGATCGCACGCGATTCCAAGGCGGTCTCCGGTTCCGCTTCCGCCAGCACGGCCATCAGCGCGGTATGCAGGACCTTGATGCGGCCTTCATTCTCCGCCTTCAGGCCGTATTGATCCTTCACATAGAACACGTCGACCGCGCGATGGCCGAAGGTTGAGACCTTGGCGCTGGAGATCTGCAGGTTGAGCTTGGTGAGCGCTGCCGTGAGGTAATAAAGCAAACCACGGCGGTCGCGCCCGTTGACCTCGACCACCGTATGTGTGGCGCTCGCTCGATTGTCGATCAGCACGCGCGGAATGACCGGGAAATTGCGCGCCGCCGGGTTGGCAAGCGGTGGCAGTTCCTGCAACTGCGCCAGGGTCTGCTCCGGGGCCTCGAGCACACGGGTGATGGTTGATGACAGCTTGGCAAGGCGCGCTGGCCGGTCGAACGGCCCGCCCTCGCTGTCCTGCACGAAGAAGGTGTCGAGCGCCTTGCCGTTGCGCAGCGTGAAGATGCGTGCATCGACGATGCTGGCGCCGCACAAGGCCATCGCTCCAGCGAGATGCGAGAACAGGCCCTGTCTATCGGCCGTGTAGATCGTGACCTCGGTCATCGAGCGCCATCGGTCGACATTGAATTCGACCGACAAGGGCCGCTGGTCGACCTCGGCCGCCCGGATCATGCGCGCCTGGCGGCCAAGTGCCGCCGGCGGGAAAGCCAGCCAATAGGCCGGATGCCCGCGTGCTGCATGCAGTTCCAGGTCTGCTTCCGACCAGTCGGTCAGTTCCTGCTTCAGGATCGTGATGGCTGAGGCCGCGCGGTCTTCTTCGGCCGTGTTGAGGCCGCCCAGCATCAGATTGACCGCGCGGTGATAGAGCTCGCGCAGCAGCTGCGCCTTCCAGCCATTCCAGGTCTTGGGACCCACTGCACGGATGTCTGCTACAGTGAGAACAAGAAGCAGTCGCAAGCGTTCGGGCGACTGAACGAGGTCGACAAAATCGGCGATCGTCTTCGGGTCGTCGATGTCACGGCGGAAGGCGGTGTTGCTCATCAGCAGGTGATAGCGCACCAGCCAGGCCACCTGTTCCGTCTCTTCGGCACTGAGGCCAAGGCGCGGACACAGTTTCTCGGCGACATCCCCACCCAGTACCGAATGGTCGCCGGCGCGGCCCTTGGCGATGTCATGCAGCAGGACAGCCAGATAGAGGACACGGCGCGACAGCACCTCCTTGACCACCTTGCTGGCGATCGGCGCCTCGTCCTTGAGCTCGCCTTGTTCGATGCGCGCAAGGATGCCGATGGCAAAGATGGTGTGCTCGTCGACCGTATAGGAGTGATACATGTCGTACTGCATCTGGGCGACGACGCGGCCGAAATCGGGGATGAAACGTCCCAGGATGCCAACTTCGCTCAGCCGCCGCAGCGTGAGCTCGGGCCCTTTTTCCGAAATCAGCATCTCGATGAACTGGGCATTGGCGGCAGGGTCGTCGCGCAGCCGGTCGACCAGGCGCAGCGAATGCGACATCGCAGTCATGGCGGTCGGATGAATCTCGACATCATGCTTTTGCGAGATGGAGAAGATGCGCAGCAGGTCGATCGGATGGGTTGCGAAATGATCAGCGCGTGGAATGGTCAGGCGGCCGCCCTCGATCGGGAATCCGCCCAATTCCTTCCGCAGGATACCCAAGGCCGGCATGCGCAGCATCGGCTTCTTGAACAGTTTTGCCTCAATCGCCGCGCAGACATAGCGGGTGAGGCCACCCACCGACTTGGCGATCAGGAAATAGTGCTTCATTAACCGCTCGACACCTTTGGTGCCGGCATGATCGGTATAGCCGAGCCGTCGCGCGATCTCCGGCTGCAGGTCGAAGGTCACGCGCTCTTCGCCACGTCCGGTGAGATAATGGAGGTGGTAGCGCAAGGTCCACAGGAAGTTCTGCGCCTTGTCGAAGGTGGCGCGCTCGGCCGCCGTCAGCATGCCCTGGTCGACCAGCGCCTGCATGCTGTCGACGCCGCACACGAACCGTGCCAGCCACAAAAGGGTTTGTAGGTCGCGGAGGCCGCCTTTGCCTTCCTTGATATTGGGTTCCAACGTATAGCGTGATCCGCCATTGCGCTGATGCCGCATGTTCCGCTCGGCAAGCTTGCCCTGGTAGAAAGCCTCGCCGTGGCCCTTCACGACCTGCTTTTGGAAGCGCGTCTTGAACTGCTCGTAAAGATCCTGGTCACCCCAGACATAACGCGCTTCAAGGAGGTTGGTGCGGATGGTGAGGTCGGCTTCCGCCTGCCGCACGCATTCCTCGACCGAGCGTGTCGCCTGCCCGACCTTGAGGCCGAGGTCCCATAGGCGGTAGAGCATGAACTCGACCACCTGTTCGCAGTAGGGCGACATTTTGTAGGGCAGCAGGAACAGGAGATCGATGTCGGAATAGGGGGCAAGTTCGCCGCGGCCGTAGCCGCCGACCGCGATCAGCGTCAGTTTCTCGGCCACCGTCGGGTTGCCGAGAGGAAAGGCTTTGAGCGTCGTGAAATCGAACAACGCGCGCAACAGCTGATCGACCAGGAAGCTTGCCTCATGGGCACTGGTGAGGCCGGCCTGGGCGCCGCGGCCGTTTTCGAAGAACCGTTTCTGGATCTCGTCGCGGCCGGCCTGCAGATGGCGCTTCAGGATGTCGACCAGATCTGGCCCGGGATTGGTCCGGTCCGGCGAACGGTCGGCAAGCGCCTCCAGCTCCGCCATGAGCTTGCGGCGGTCGATGATGGCGCGTTGGGTGTCGATGTCAGTCATGTACGCAATGTAGCAGGAAGAGACTTACTCAGGAAAGTTAACGCGCTTCAGGGCGTCATAAACCTGATCCCGATTGCCGATCCGGCTGCAGCCGAAGCCGATGACATGGCGGCGCCAGCCGCCTCGTTCATGGCCGTAATAGCCTTGGAATCCGACACAGGCTGATGGGATGGTCTTGTAGTCGCTGTTGAACTCCGATGTTGTCAGGCCGGCGATCGACTTGCCTGTGTGCCAGTCTTCGACATCCAGGGATTCGAATGCATCGGTGAGATTCTTGCGCAGGCTGCTGCCGCCCGGGAAGATGTAGCGGAAATTCGTTTTGAGATCGCCGATCACCAGAAAATGGGTGCCATCCGCGGCGCTGGCTTCCAGCGACTCAAAGGTCACATCGGCGCCATTATCCGTTTCGCAGGTGAGATCGTAGCCGTCTCCAGAGAGGTTAAGGCGGATCGAGCTGCATTCAACTTCGTCGGCGTCAGCTTGCCGCAATTGGCCGAACAGCAGCACACCCAGGGCAAGGATGGCGATCGATAACAGCCGGCAGATGGGCAGATGGCGGGGTGTGCTCAGTGCATTCATTCCTGTTTTTCCCGATTCAGTTGCTTAAGTTCGATCGCCCAGCGACTTTGGCGAACTCAACTTTCCAAGTCAAATGGCGCCCTCGCGCCGGATTCGACCGGATGATCAGGGCAAGAATGCAGTGGAAAAGTTGATTTTTCCTTGGCGGCGCCTGGGAAAGTGGGTTTATCTTTCCCCAGGGGCTGGGTAACGCGGCTCCGTCAAAAATGACGCGACCCAGAACAGGGACAGGCAAGGGGGCTTAAATGGCGCAATCTGCGCTCGAAGTCGAAGATCTGCACAAGCGATTCGGCGAGTTGGAGGTATTGAAGGGCGTCTCGGTAACGGCACATACTGGTGACGTCATTGCCATGATCGGTTCGTCCGGGTCCGGCAAGAGTACGCTTCTGCGCTGTATCAATCTTTTGGAAACACCCGATTCCGGCAAGGTCACGGTGAGCGGCGAGCTCATCCGCATGCGTCCGCTCAAGAACGGGCATGCCACCCCGGAAGACTGGAAGCAGGTCGACCGCATCCGCTCCAGCCTCGGCATGGTCTTTCAAAGCTTCAACCTGTGGTCGCATATGACGATCCTGGAGAATGTCATCGAAGCGCCGATCCATGTCTTGAAGCTGCCGCGCAAGGACGCCATCGAACGGGCGGAGAAATTGCTGGCCAAGGTCGGCATTGTAGACAAGCGCAATCACTATCCGAATCATCTTTCCGGCGGACAGCAGCAGCGCGCTGCCATCGCGCGGGCGCTGGCGATGGAGCCCAAGGTGATGCTGTTCGACGAACCGACCTCGGCGCTTGATCCGGAACTGGTCGGCGAAGTGCTGCGCGTCATGCGTCAGCTGGCCGAAGAAGGCCGCACCATGCTGGTCGTGACCCACGAAATGGGCTTTGCCCGCGAAGTTGCCAACAAGGTCATCTTCCTGCATCAGGGGCGCATCGAGGAGGAGGGGAACCCGAAAGAGGTTTTCGCCAATCCGCGTTCTGACCGCTTGAAGGGTTTTCTGCAGACCGCCCATCACAAGTGATTGGCGGACAGATTGCGGACGTGTCAGGCGGGCCATGGTGCCCGCCTTTTCTTTGCCCTAACTGCTGAGATCGGCGCGGGATTTTCCGGTTGGTGAACAGTTTGTTAACCACTGTGACGGACACTTCTTTCCAATCCAGGAACGGGGCTCCCCAGCTATGTGTGATCTATCCCAAAGCAAGAGATTGGACAGGGCTGAGAAATTAGACGGGCGGCTGACCGCGTGAGGGCGAGGCGGGCAGCAAACACGGGAGGAATGCTCCTGCGGCGCCGGGGAATGATTGCATCCATCATGCTGGTGGCCAACCTGTCCGGTTTCGTGGCCTTCGCTGCCTGGCTGGGAATTGCCGATCATGCTGAGACGCCTGGCAGCGTGTGGGTTTTGACCGTTGTTGTTGGCGCCGTTCTTTCGGTCAATGTCGGTATTTGCGGTTGGGCGGTCAGCCTCAGGAAGAACGCACCCGTCTATGAGGAGGCCTTTGTCTCCTTGATCCTCGACTCCGTCGATGCCGTGATCACGGTCTACGAATCTTCCGGCAAGCTGCTGCGTGCGAACAAGGCGGCAGAGAAGCTCTCCGGCTTTAGCCAGGTGGAACTGCTTGATCCGGAAGTCTGGCGCACGATCCTACCAGGTGCTGAATTCGAGCGCATCGGTACCATTACCAGCGGCCGGCGCGCTGACGAGTATCCGATCATCAACGAGAATTACTGGGTGAGCCGCACTGGCGAACGCCGCCTGCTGCGTTGGTCGAACGTTGCCCTGAAGGATCCCAAAGGTCGGATTTCACTTGTGGTCTGCATCGGCTTCGACATCACGGAACAGCGACGCTTCGAGGCAGATCTCATTACTGCAAAGAACGATGCCGAACTTGCCAATCGTGCCAAATCCGAATTCCTGGCCAATATGAGCCATGAATTGCGCACCCCGTTAAACGCGATTCTCGGCTTCTCCGAAGTCATAAGGGATCAACGCGTCGGCGCCGATCTCGACACGTATCGGAACTATGCTGTCGACATTTATGACAGCGGCCAGTTGTTACTCCAACTCATCAACGACATTCTCGATATGGCCAAGCTGGAATCCGGCCGCATCGATCTTGAAGAGCACGAGATCGATGTTCCAGCCGTCGTGGCGCTCAGCCAGCGTCTGGTTGAGCAACGCGCCGCCGAAGGTTCTGTACATATCACCATGGATATTGCCCCCGACTTGCCGCCGCTGCTGGGTGGTGAGCGGGCATTGAAGCAGATTGTCCTCAATCTGCTCTCGAATGCCGTCAAATTCACCCCGCCCGGTGGCGAAGCCAAGGTCGTGGCCAAGCTCAATGCACAAGGTGGTATCGAGATTCTGATCAGCGACAGCGGCATCGGCATTCCGCCGCATTCGCTCGAAAAGCTGTTCCAGCCCTTCTATCAGGTCGATGCCAAGGTATCGCGCCGCTATGGCGGTACGGGACTGGGTCTTGCCATCACCAAGAAATTGGTCGAGGCCCATGGTGGTCAGATCGCCGTCACCAGCGTGCCCAACGAGGGCACGACGGTTACCGTCTCATTCCCACCGCAGCGAACACTGAAGCAATAAAAAAGCTCCGGCGAAGAATCTTCGCCGGAGCTGTGGCAGTATCGTGTGGATATCTTTATTCAGTCGTGGCTGGTGCTGCTGGCGCCGGTGCCGGGGTAAGTGGCGCCGCCGGCTGCTGCGATTGCATCCGTGCCGCGTCGGCCTCAGCCTGCTGCGCTTCCTGGGTCTTGAAGGTCGGTGCGGCCTCCAGCTGATCCTCGGTATATTTGATCTGCAGCAGTTTCGGTTCTGGCTGCACGTCGACCTCGTCCCAGGTGAGGCCGACCGATTTAGCACCCAACCCCATGATCCCGCCAACCGACAGGACCAAGCCAGTGGCCTTGCCGTTGGTATCGAACAGGATGTCCTTCACCGTGCCGACTTTGTCGCCTTCCGGACTGAAGACGGTGGCGCCGATCAGGGTTTCGGCACGGACTTCGTTAGCACGCTGCGCCGGAATGACGGCCTCGCTGGGTGGTGGTGTCACCGGTGCTTCCACCGCCACCGTGCCCACGCTATCGCTGGACGTGGCGGGGGCTGTGTCGGTCGTCGCGGGCGGTGTCACAGTCGTGGCATCCTCCGCCTGAGCGCTCGACAAGGCGCCCGGACCGAACGCCAAAGCGGCGACGGTTGTTAGCAAGGCGATGCGCTTCATCATGACGTTTCTCCTTCACTGATTTTAGTCACGAACGGGCGGTTCGGGGCCGCTCAGCTCCTAAAGGAAATGGTCCGCCTGGGGCATCGTTCCCATGGATGGGCGAAATAGCCGTGACAATCCCGTGAAAGACGAAATCCGGCAGCAACGAGTGGCGAAATATCCGAATATTCGTTAGTGTCTGCAGGCAACATTTACAAAAAGCGGGGAGAATTCACATGGGCTGGTTAGCGTGGATCGTGTTTGGCCTGGTCGCCGGTATCGTCGCTAAATTCATCATGCCGGGACGCGACCCTGGCGGTCTCATCGTGACCATCCTGATCGGCATTGTCGGGGCGCTCCTGGGCGGCTGGCTCGCCTCGCAGTTCGGCTTCGGTGGCGTCACGGGCTTTGATATCAGGAGCTTCATCATTGCCGTGATCGGTTCCATGATCCTGCTCTTTATCTATCGCCGCTTCCGCGCCTGATTGTTGCGCCCGCGTCTTAACATTTTGAAAGACGCGGGCGCTGCCGCCGCGTCATGTGAGCATCATGACTGAGTCTGGTTCCAAGAAACCCAACATCCTCTTCGTCATGTTCGACCAGTTGGCAGCACTATCATTGCCGGCCTATGGTCACAGACTGGTCAAGACGCCGCATCTCGATGCGCTGGCTGCCCGCGGCACCTTGTATGAAAACGCCTACTGCGCGGCGCCACTTTGCTCACCATCGCGCTTCGGCATGC
This sequence comes from Dongia sp. P2_B8, assembly GCF_056404715.1. Lineage (NCBI taxonomy): Bacteria > Pseudomonadati > Pseudomonadota > Alphaproteobacteria > Rhodospirillales > Dongiaceae > Dongia > Dongia sp. P2_B8. The sequence continues at coordinate 698,278 of NZ_JBFUDM010000001.1, forward strand.
TGACCGGGCAGTTGCCATCGCGCTTTGGTGCTTTCGACAATGCCAGCGAATTGCCCTCCAGCATCCCGACTTTCCTGCATCTGCTACGGCGCGCCGGCTATCGCACCTGTCTTTCCGGCAAGATGGATTTTACCGGCGCCGACCAGCTGCATGGCTATGAAGAGCGCCTCACCACCGATCTTTCGCCTTCCGATCTCGGCTGGACGCCGGACTGGGACCATCCGGATGCGGTGCAGCCCTGGTATCACACGCTGCAATCGGTGGCCGAGGCGGGCCCATGCGACTATTCGCTCTCGCTACAATATGACGAGGATGCGGCCTTCAAGGCGAAGCAATGGCTGCACCAGAATGCCGATCGCCCTGACGGCCGGCCGTTCATGCTGACACTCTCGATCATGCATCCCCATGATCCCTATCAGGGCTTGCGCAAATTCTGGGACCTCTATGATGAATCCGCCATCGACATGCCGGCGGTGAAGCCTAAGCCGGTGCAGGAACGCGATGCTGTGGGCAAGCGCCTGTACCAGCTCTATGACCGCGGTGAGATCCCGCTCTCGGACGCGCAAATTCGCCGCGCGCGCCATGCCTATTATGCCATGGTCAGCTATTGCGACGATCTTCTGGGGCGTCTCGTCGAGACGCTGAAAACGCTGGAGGCGCTCGACAACACGATTGTCATCGTCACGTCGGACCATGGCGACATGCTGGGCGAGCGCGGCCTCTGGTACAAGATGACCTTCTTCGAGCGCGCTGTCCGCGTGCCGCTGGTCTTTGCCGGCCCCGGCATCGGCAAGGGCCGGCGCGTTGCTCCGCCGGTTTCGCATCTCGATCTGCTGCCGACCTTTGCCGATCTTGCCGCCAGTCCCTTCACCGATCTCACCGGCGACGGGCACAGCCTGTGGCCGAGCCTCACCGGCAAGGCGCCGCCAATGGGCGAGGTCCGCGGCGAATATATGGGCGAAGGCTATGAACAACCGGCCATCATGATCCGGCGCGGTGACCGCAAATTCACCTACGCCCGCGATGATGGGGCGATGCTGTTCGATCTCAAGGCCGACCCGCTGGAAGAGAACAATCTCGTGCGTGACCCCTCATGCTCTGCCGAGGTTGCGAGCTTCATCAGCGAAGCTGAAACGCGTTGGGATTTTGACGATCTCAAGACCCGCGTACTGGAAAGCCAGCGCCGCCGCCGGCTGGTGCATGATGCGTTGGTGAAGGGTCGCATTGCGCCCTGGGACTTTGAACCGCGCCAGGACGCTTCCCAAGCCTATTACCGCAATTACGGCGCCGATCTCCCCGATCCCGACGCGATCCTGCGGCGGCCGAAGCGCTCATAAGCATAGGCCCTGACGTCAACCATGAGACGGGGAAGTCTAGAGCTTTGCCCGCGCGGCATCCTTGCGTAGGGGAACGGAAAGGTAGCAGCCAAATTCCTTGGGGAAGTTTGATCCCACGCGGGCATGCACCTTTCCCTGACGGCCGAAGAAGCGGAAGCTGTCGTTCACCGGGCACAGCGCCTCGTGCCAGACATTGGGGTGGATATAAAGCCCGGTGCCACCATCGGACCAGAAGGCGACGAAGCTTTCTGGCGTGATGTCGTCGCCCGGCAAGGCCAATGTCGTGACGAAGGGGCCGGGTTCCAACGGAAAGAACAGCTGTCCGCCGTCCGGGTGATAGTTGCAGCGCCACAACAGCAGATCCTCGCGCGGTGCCGTTTGGCGATCCTCCCGCGCCTGGGATGGCAGGCAGCTCCAACCCAGGACGTAATCGTCATTCACGGCCTCGTTGCGGGCGCGCAGCACGTCGCCATGCCATTTGAAGGCGAACTCCCCCTCGGTCGTGCCGCCCTGATCGCCGGTGCCGGGTTCCACCTGGCGCCAGCCCAGCGACGGCCAGCGCACGATCTCGACCGCCCGCGCATCGGGATGCTCGATGATCTCGCCGTAACCCTTCAAATTCTCAGGCGTTSCCAGCACCAGGGGGATCTTGTGTACCGGCATGTCCGGCATGGTGGAGGCCAGTGGCTTCAGGTTGGGGGCAACGAGCGCGGTCATGGCAGACTCCTCCGGCAGAATGGGAGGCTCACTTTCGGCCCATCCTTGACATTAATCCAATTTGAAATCATGACTTTAAATTATCATGAAACTTATACCTCAATCATGAGCTACAGCCAATTGCGCGCCTTCGATGCGGTGGCGCGGGCGGGCAGCTTCTCCCGTGCCGCCCAGATGCTGGGGGTTACCCAGCCCGCCGTCTCGCTTCAGGTGGCAGCCCTCGAGCGTGCCTATCGCACCGACCTCGTCCAGCGCGCCGGCGCCGCACTGGGCCTGACACAGGAGGGGCAGGCGCTGTTTGCTCTCACCCGCCAGATGTTCAGCGTCGAGGCCGAGATCGAGGATTTCCTGACCGCTTCCTTGAAACTGCAGCGCGGGCATTTGCGCTTTGGTGCCGATGGGCCACATCTCGCCCTCGACCTGGTGGCCGGTTTCCGCAAGCTCTATCCCGGCATTACCCTGGAGCTGGTGCTGGGCAATGCCACCGAGACCTGGAATGCCTTGCAGCAATCGGCGGTCGATGTGGCGATGCTGGCCAACCCGCCTGAGGATGTACGGGTGGGTTATGTCCCGGTGGCGGAGCAGGACATGATGCTGCTGGTGCCGCGCGGCCACGCCTTGGCCAAGCGTCCGGATATCGGGCTCAAGGACATAATCTCTGAAAAAGTCATTTTCCGCGAACATGGGTCGAACACCCAGCGCACGCTGGAGCGTCGCTTGAAGAAGCTGCGGCTGACACTTCATCCGATCCTCACGGTCGGCAGCCGCGAGGCGATGATCGAGGCGGTATCGCGCAAGATCGGCATCGGGTTCATCTTCGCGCGGGAAAAGAACGAGGATCCGCGCAGCGTCGTGGTGCCGCTCCGCGAGCTGCGTGCCTCCAACCGGAACATGCTGGTCTATCTCAAGCCGCGCCGCCGCCGCCGCACGGTGCAGGCGCTCATCGACCTTGCGGCAGGATAGGGTCCATTGCCATAAGGACTGCGACTAATTACCTTATTTGCAACTGCGGTGTGCGAACCGCGTCCCGCTCTGGAACAGGAATGCCATGCCGGAATCAAGGTTTCGCCTGTTGGGCCGCACAGAAATGGCGGATCTTCGCTGCCGCGCCCCGCGGAACCGGGATATGCTCGATTACTGGCTGACACGGCTGCGCGGGCGGCGCATGCCGCGGCGGGCGGATATCGACCCGGCGGACATTCCGACCCTGTTGCCGCACATCATGATGACAGATATCAGCTACGCACCGTTTCGCGTGCGCTATCGGCTGGTGGGCACGGCCATTGCCGAATTCGCGAAATTCGATTTCACCGGCCAGTATGCCGACGAGCTGCAATTCCAGGATGAGGACAACTTCGACTATGCCGGTTGCTATGCCAAGGTCGCGGCGGCGAAGGCGCCCGGCATCGGCCTCTCGCATTGGCTGGTGCATGGCAATTCGGTGCGCTGGATCGAATTCATCATCTGCCCGCTGGCCAATGATGATCAACTGGTCACGCAATGCATCGCCACGGAAGATTATGAACCGCTCAATCTCCTGGAGCGCGAATCCATCGTGCCGGTTGAGAAGCGTTAAGCCGGCACCATCTGCCGTTCTATGAGCGCTCGCACCCGCGCGTCGCGATAGTCCTTCACAGCCAGTGTCGCCCCCATCTCCAGGAATGCCGCTTCACCGAGCGACGTCATCATGCCCACGACCGGGATATTGGCGTCATAGGCGGCGCGCAGGCCCGACGGTGAGTCTTCGAAGGCGATCGAGCGGGCCGCCGTGGCCCCCAGCCGCTCAAGGCCCGTGAGATAGGGCAGGGGATGCGGCTTTGCCTGCGCCAGCTCGTCGCCGATCACCACGGCCTGGAACCGCGCCGCGATGCCCAGCGCATTCAGCACCAGCTCGGCATTGGCGCGCGGCGCGTTGGTGACGACGCCACAGGCGATCTTACGGCCGGCAGCCCAGTCGAGAAGTTCGATCAGGCCGGGAATGGGATCGATAGCACCCACCATCGACCGGTAGGTCGCTTCCTTGCGCGCGAGGAGAGCTGCTGATTCCGCGGCCGGCAGATGCGGCAGGAAGGTCTCGGCGATGCCGCTGTTGGGCTTGCCCATGATCTTGGCGGTATAGGTCGGGCGATCGACATTGATGCCATGTTCGGCGAACAGCAGGTTGAAGGCCTCAAGATGGATATGATCGGTATCTACCAGGGTCCCATCGAGGTCGAACAGCAAGGCGGTCGTCATCAAAATATCCTGAAGAGTAAGGGAATGCCGTGGTTAACCTCACGTCTGGCGTGAGATTTCATCACCTTCACTCATAACCCGGCCGGGAAACGCGCGTCTTGTGCATTTTATGCAGTCTGCTTGTTGCCAGACGCAGACCGGCCGATTAGGCTCCGCCCACATTTCGCGTCGATTGGGGTTGGTCCTGAAGCCTGTACGCCATATGAGCCTCACGCCGGAGTTAGTGTCGCGGGTGCACCGCGTGCTGGCGGATGAGGGGCCTGATCCCGGCCTCGTCTATCACAGCGACGAAGACTATGCGGCGATCGTCGAGCACATGCTCTCGTCGCATGATACGGGCACACCCTGCTGGCTCTTCGCCTATGGCTCGCTGATCTGGAAGCCGGAAGTTCCGCACGTTGCGGAAAAGCGCGGGACGGCGCGCGGCTGGCACCGCTCGTTCTGCTTCCGCATCCACCGCTTCCGCGCGACACGGGCAGCGCCCGGCCTGATGATGGCCCTCGACCGCGGCGGCCAATGCAGTGGCATGCTCTATCAGCTGCCTGGCGAAGATCTCCCCGCGCAGGTCGACAAACTGTTCCGCCGTGAATTTACCGTGAAGCCGCCCAACTGCCAACCGCGCTGGATCACGGTCACCACCGAAGATGGCCCGGTGCGCGCCATCGCCTTCGTCATGAATCGCCAGGCCAAGGCCTATACAGGCAAGCTGACGCCGGACGAGGTTGCGGACATCGTCAGTCGCTCCTGCGGGCATTGGGGAACCTGCGCTGAATATCTCTACAACACGGTGGCGCATCTCGAGGCCAAGGGTATCCATGACCGCCACCTTTGGGACCTGCAGGAACTGGTAGCGGAACGGATCAGCCGGCGCAGCTAACCGACGCGCGCCGCCGACCAACGCCGCTACGGCGTTGTCGGATTACTGGCTCCGTTGTCGGGGCTGGCACCGTTCGGCAATTGCTGCTGATCATCGGCATCCGGCGTTCCTTGAATTTCCGGCTGCCCGGACTGCGTATCGACGTCCGGCGCGCTCGGCTCTTCCGGAATGGTCGTGTTCTGCTGGTTCCGTGGACAGGAAATCGGGTCGCCCGGAAAGCCGGTACACCCAGCACCTGACGGTGCCGTGGGGTCGGTCGGTGTGTTGTCCTGCTGCGCCAGCGCTGGGGCACTACCGCCCACCAGCGCTGCAAGCGCCATGACGGAAAGTCCATATCTGATCTTCATTGCACGTCTCCTTCAAGAATCGCGTCGGGAACAGCAACGAACTAATTGCCGCTGGCGCCCGAACTCGTGCCCGTCAGAGGAACGACTGCGTCGCCATTGTTGCCGCCTGACGGCAACGGGGCAGAATCCTCACCGCCGCCGGAGCTGTTGTCCGGCTCCGTGGTTTCTGTACCGGTATTGGGCTTGAGCGTGCCCGACCGGTCGTCAACAGGCGTTGGGTCGGATTGCTGCGTGCAAGACGCACTCGATCCGGCTGCGCACCCGGCACTCGGGTTGGATTGCACGGTTGAACTTTGCGCCACTGCGGCACCCGCGCCAAGCAGGTTGACACCGAGCAGGATTGCCAGTGCCGCCGCAGATAGGCTCTTCTGTCGTCGCATGATGAGTCTCCACTTCTTCCCATACCAACGGGGCTGGGGTGGGGATGTTCCGCCGAAACACCCGCGATAAACCGGATATCTCGTCACTCAGCGCGGAGAATCTCCGACTTATGGCCGTTCTCCTGCAAATGGTCGACGCTTGTCTCAAAGCCGCTCAAGGTAAGCCACGCCTGCTGCCCGTCGCTGGCCGGTCGCTTGAAAGCTCTGGGCAAGGATGGCCGAAGCTGCAGCATGCCGCGCGCGTGAAGCGCCAGGACTTCTTGGCGGCGCACCGACAAAGCCCAGGCAATGAGACGGTCAAGCCTCACCTGACACGTAGGGGCCACATCGACCGAGAGCAGGATGGCAACGCTCTCCTGTGTCACCGGCCGCAGGAGTGTGCGGACGAGAGCAACCTCGCGCACTGGCACGATCTCGGCGCCCGCTGCACGCAGCCCCTGCGCATCGCTGGCATGGCGGCGGACCATCGCCGCATCGTTCTGCATCAAGGCCTCAAGTTCGGCGACATCGAAGCTCCGCGCGGTGCGCCGTTCGTGGATGGGATAGTTCCAGACCGCGTCACAGGCATCGCAGCGATAGATGAGCCAGGCATCCAGCGCCTTGCCATTGGCATTGACGCGGAACTTGCCGCTGCTCCGGAAGGGCTGCTGACCCTTGCACCGCGCGCAATAGCGCCGGATATGCGGCTCGGTAGCGGGGGCAACATGGACTTGAAGATGGGCGAGGTGCAGATGGGCGACGGGGTCGCAGGTTTCAAAGGACATAACGCAGGCAGCCTTCCGATCCGGAAGTGCTGGAGAGCGATGCCTAGAAAGACTCTAGATGATGGAAGTCGGTTTGGCGGAGGAGGGTTATGGGGCGAAGCGGGTGCCAACTGGATCAAGGGTGCGTGGGGTGCCGCTTCGCCCCTTGGGTAGAGGCGCAATCTTGCCACAACCGATCCCAGCCCACCGCCACCAGCACAAAAACCCCAGCACCCGACACATGAGGTCAGGGCGCTGAAGAGCGCGGGGTTCACTGAGATCGGTCAGATCTTAGGCAAAGTGGCCTCAAGAAAAGGTTCGACAAGAGCGTCGCAGGTGCAAATATAAGAGGCGCCAGTCGGGGCTGGCAACCAGAAAGTAAGGGGCCGAATGGAGGTGTGCCGATCTTCAAGAGTCGGCAACATATTCGCGCGGTGGGGTGAGGGATGAATCAGGCGATCAAGGGTGCGGCTCTTGCGCTGGTGCTGTGTTGGGGGATGGCCGGCAGCGTATCCGCGGATCAGATCGAAGACGGCTTCGCCGCCTATACCAGCGGCGACTTCGCAACCGCCCTCAAACTGTTCCAGCCGCTTGCCGAGGCGGGCAATGCCCGTGCCCAGAACAATCTCGGCGTCATGTATGGCAGCGGCAATGGCGTCCCCCAGGATTATGCCGAGGCGCGGAAATGGTACCGTCTTGCCAGCGACCAGGGCTATGCCGCGGCCCAGTTCAATCTCGGCCAGCTCTACCGGCTGGGCCAGGGCGTGCCGCAGGATTACGCCATGGCTGGCAAATGGTATCGCCTGGCCGCCGACCAGGGCTATCCCGCGGCCCAGTTCAACCTCGGCATCATGTACGCCAACGGTAATGGCGTGCCTCAAGACAACGCGGCTGCCGTCACCTGGTACCGGCTGGCAGCGGAGCAAGGTTATGCCAAGGCCCAGTTCAAACTCGGTGCCATGTACGATTTCGGCCGCGGCACTGCGCAAAGCGATGCCGATGCCCTCCACTGGTACCGCCTCGCCGCCGACCAAGGCCACCCCACCGCCCAGAACAATCTCGGCGCCATGTACGCCGACGGCCAAGGTGTGCCCCAGGATTACGTGCAGGCACTGATGTGGTTCACGCTGGCAGCAAAAGGTGGTGACCAGGACGCGGTGCTGAGCAGCGACCTCGCGGCGCGGCTGATGACACCGTCACAGGTTGCGGAGGCCAAGCGGCTGGCGGCGGAGTGGCGGGTGAGGGGTGGGGAGTGAAGGAGTTGATGTTACGGATAGTCAGACATTGAGAAAAATCTGGCGTTCGCCGAAATCAGTTGGATATCTGGTGAGGTATGGTTTCAAGAAGAGCAGTCAGTGTCTTCGTATCCAGCGCAGGTTTCTTTGGTTCTGGCGGCTCTATGCTGCATAGTTGAACTGAAGTACTTAGAGCATTTTCTGATGCTATTCGGGACGAACCCCGAGATCGAGAGTTGCCTTGTGCAAGGCTTCGATGAATTTTTCAAATGTTGATATTGCGCGGTTGTGAAGCGCCAGGCCCACTGTAGGGTCATTTTGCGGTTTCAGTGTAGTTTGAGGCGAGGCGTGAACAACGCGGTGTCTGTGGTTGAATAGGATCTTGAGGTCGGAAACAACGTCGTTGCCAATTCCCATGCTTGAGAACTTCAAGTCATATGCTCGGTTGAATGCGTTACTCACTTTGGCGAAGTTCTGGAAATTTATCCGGCGCTGCTCATTGATCCAAAGATCAAGAATGGACATGTTCTGCGCGCGCGCAATATTTTCGCTTTCGCCAATAAATGTTTGATCGCTCTCTGAGCTGAACCGTATGGCTTTGGCCAATGCACTGATGTTGGGGGAAATGCCTTCTTGCTCAAGYTCCACAAAGCGCGTTTTACAATAGACTTCAAATCCTGTGACGAGCTTTGTAACGATTGAGTTGCGCATTATATTGTCAAAAATATATCCCTCGTCCGACTTTCCTTTCTGAAGCGTTTCGCAAGCTGATTTGGTTGCATTCCATTTCTCTAGTGCCGTGGGAAGAAATACCAGCGCTCCGTCAATTTCGAGTTCGAATTCGATCACTTGGACATTGTCATCGCCTATTTGGAAAATCTCATTTTGCCTATTCACGCGATACGATCGAGTCGTAGGTCGGCCTTCTTGAGTCAATTCCTCTGCGTCGGGCAAGCCAATAGGGATCACGCATAGTTGTGTTCTCTTCGGATGCCATTTCATCACAATCTGGAACACAGACGCTGAAGTTTTTCTCAGGTCGATTTTTGCGACGCGACTGCCTGTTCCTGGTGACCAGTGATAATAACTTAAGGCAGGTATGTCCTCTCGTTCGACTCTGATTACTTGGCCGCCGCTGCTGGCCTCCAGAATAACTTGACCTGGCGCCATATGGTCAAACAAGCCTTCTCGACTCAACTTAAAGCCGGCGGTTCCAACGGGCGTCGCATGATCTGCCGCAAATCGCTTAGCAAACTCCTGCGCAGCGCGCGATAGGGGCGACATTTCCAGCTATTCCTAACATGGAGTATGTGTCGTCAAATTAATGCGGAATAAACAATATTGCGGAATTCGATGCTGAAATCTTAGGCGAGACTTACGCTGGAGTGGTTGAGAGCCCCGTTACAGATGCCATTGCGCTGGATTCATCTCGGTCCGTTGCTGCGGCGGACAAACTCTTCTCTCTCCCGCGTTCAGCCGATCGCATGGCCTTCTTTAATGCCGTGACTGCCAATTTTGCTTCGTCGCTATCAACAACCTCGCGTTTGAGAACGTCGTTCTGCAGAACCCAGAGCAGTTGCTCTTCTTCGACCTTGAGACCAGGAAAAGCTCGGCGCAGTTCGCGGCGCAAAGCAGAAATCATCGTTTCAGTCATCAGTGCCGCTGCCAGCGAAAATTTGCTGGTGGCCTGCTGCTGCTGAAAGACCGCAGCCATGGAACTAGCGGTGAAGCCTTCGCGACTTAGGTTACCGAAGCAGTCCAATAGCGATGGACTGCGACCGGTCACATCGAGCAGATTGAGGTCGAAAACGACTGATTTATCGATCGGCTGCTTGAAGTGAATCTTATAGACGCGCCAAACAATACCGTTCGTCAGGATGACCCACTCAACGCCGTGATTGGCGCCGTAGTCGATGGCTTGTTTAACGTGATTGTCTTTGAGATCGACACCGATGGCCTTGGCCTCGATCAAGAACCTCACTTCTGAGCCGACTTTGACGGCAAGGTCGACATAAGTGCCACGGATGGCGAACTCGGTCGTGACCTCAGTGTATTTGGCATAGCCAAAGATGTCCGACAGCATGTCGGCGATAATGACGACGGTATCGGATTCACTGATATCGCGCGCTTTCGCGGCGGCGAGTACGTTCTGATAACGCTTCAACTGACCGGCAATACGGTCGAGTGCCTTCTTTGGTACCGCCATGGCTATCTCCCCCATTTTCGTCCTGCGGCGGCCAGCATGAGACGCGTGGTGTCGCAGTGGCTCCCAGGAAAGAGCCTGCTCCCGAAGAAGGATATTAGTCAACGGTTAGTTGTTTATTGAATATGATACTCTCTATTTCCGATGCTGTCGCCAATCAGCTCGCTCTCGACCCACCTCATAACTCTGGCGATGTAGCGAGCGAAGGTATCGAGCGCAGCAACTCCGTCACCCCACCCCACCCACCGGCAACCACACGCGGACATTCGTGCCGCGGTCTTCTTCGCTGTCGATGGTGACCTCGCCGCGGTGTAGCTCCACCAGGCGTTTGGTGATGGAGAGGCCGAGGCCGATGCCACCATGTGACCTGGTGGCGCTTGAGCCGGCGAAGGCGAAGGGTTCGAAGATTGTGTGGAGGTCGTCCGAATTGATGCCGATGCCGGTGTCCTCGACGCTGATCTCGACGCTATCGCCGATCTTCTGACCATTCATCTGGCTGGCGTCTGCGATAGGACTGCCCGCTGTGACGCGCAGCCGCACGCTGCCGCCTGGCTTGTTATACTTGATGGCGTTGGAGAGCAGGTTGATCAGGATCTGCTTCAAGAGCTGTTCATCTGCCACGATCCGGTCTGCGGCATCGTCGATGTGGACGGCGACGTCAATGTCGCGCGCCACGGCTTTGTGCTGGGTCATGGTGAGCGCGCTCCGTGTCACATCCTTGATGCTGACGGGCCGCAGTTTCACCTCGGTCTTGCCGGCCTCGATGCGTGACATTTCGAGGAGGTTGTCGATGATACCAAGGAGATGCTGGCCGGCGCTGCGGATATCGCGGCCGTATTCCGCATAGCGCTCGGCCATCGCGCCAAAGCGTTGTTCGGCGATCACGTCGGAAAAGCCGATGACGGCGTTCAAGGGCGTGCGCAGTTCATGGCTCATATTGGCCAGGAACTCGGACTTGGCGAGATTGGCGCTGACGGCATGGGCGTGCTCCTCCTTGAGACGTGCATTGAGGGCATAGAGATCGTCGGCCTGGCGGCGCAGCCGCGCGTTGCCGGCTTCGACCAGCTGGCGGGCACGGACGAGTTCGGTGACGATCAAGGCAAGGCCGGTCGCCAGAATGAGGATGAGATCGGCGGCGTGGATCAGGAAATGGACCGGATCCTTGACCACCAGCCAGGGTATGTTGACCAGCCCGCGCAACGCGAACAAAAGGCCGAGCGTGGTATTGCCGATATCGACGCGCCGCGTCAGGAACAGATAGGTGATCAGCAGATAGGCAAGTGCTGTCAGGGACGGGACGTAGACGACGCCGGGAATGTGGAGCGTGAGCGCCACGATCTGGGTCGTGGCATAGAGCGCCATGCTGGCACAGAGCAGAAGCGGCCACGGCACGGCACGCCTGGCAAGCACCAGGCAGCCGGCCAGCAGGAACACCACGCCGGCAATGAACACGGCATCCGCGACGATGCCGCGCCAGGGCAGATGCACGATGCCGGTATCGATGCCGCGCATCATCTGCACGGTCGCGACGCACAGGAAGGAGATGCCGAAGCTAGCCAGATGAAACTGGCTCTGCAGCCGCCATAGGATAAAGAACGTCGCAGCGACAACTGCAACCGAGATGCCGGAACTCAGCGGCAGAAAGGCTTCGAGCGGAAGAGGCATCCGATTGCCTGCGATCCATGGCCAAGGCTGGATGCTAGTGCAATGGTTCGCCAAGTGCCAAGGGCTCGCAGCTGACGGCGCGGCGCGAGGCGGAAAATAGATGTGGGGTTAGGAATTCAGTTTAATTGGTGGACCCGATCAGAATCGAACTGACGACCTCCTCATTGCGAACGAGGCGCTCTCCCAACTGAGCTACGGGCCCACCCGCTGGGATTCCGGCGCGGGGCCGGAACGGGCGGGAATATGGTTGGGGGGAGGGGCGCTGTCAAGCCTGGGTTAACGGCTTGAAAATAAGGCGCTTTGCCGCATATTTGCCTTGCCGGGGGTGGATCGCCATATTTAGGGTCCTTTTCCGGCCCAAACCAACCCCAAGACCCAACCATCGGGCCAGCCAATTGGCCCTCTATAGCGAGAATTCGATGGAACCGCTTTTCAGCAGTCTGATCTGGCTCCTCCTCCAGGTGATCAGCATCTACATCTTCATCCTGGTGGTCTATTGCGTGTTGAGCCTGCTGGTCAGCTTCAACGTCGTCAATCCGCGCAACCAGCTGGTCAGCATCTTGATGCGCTTCGGCTTTGCGGTGACCGAACCGGTGCTGGCGCCGATTCGCAAGATCCTGCCCAGTTTTGGCGGCTTCGATCTGTCGCCGCTGGTTGCCATCCTGCTGCTGGGCTTCATCCAGAAGCTGATCGTGGGCTACGCCTATTACTGATGCCCGCTGCTATGAGCCGCTGGCGGACGGTATCCGCCTGCGGCTCAAGGTGACGCCCAAATCCCGCCGCGCGGGGCCTCAGGGCTTTGTCGATCTGCCGGAAGGTGGTGTCGCCCTGAAGTTCGGCATCAATGCGGCGCCGGAGGATGGCAAGGCCAACGCGGCGGTCATTGCCTTGCTGGCGAAACACCTCCCTGTCGCAAAAGCGGCCATTTCGGTCGCCGCGGGGGCAAAAGACCGGCGCAAGCTGGTGGACATTCGGGGCCATCCGGAAACCCTGGCCCGAGCACTTGACGCGTGGCTGGCGGCGGCCATCAAAGACGACATCATTGAAGACGGGGCGATTGCACCATGAGCGACCAGAAGATCATCGACGGCAAGGCCTTCGCCGAAAAGATCCGCACCAAGATCGCGGCCCAGGTGGCGAGCCTGCAGAAGAACAATGGCTTCACGCCGGGTCTTGCGGTCGTGCTGGTGGGCGAGGACCCGGCCAGCAAGGTCTATGTGCGCAACAAGGGCGAGCAGACCAAGGCCTCCGGCATGGCAAGCTTCGAGCATAAGCTCGATGCCAGCACCTCACAGGCGACCTTGCTGTCGCTCATTGACCAGTTGAACAAAGACCCGAAGGTCAACGGCATCCTGGTGCAACTGCCGCTCCCGAAGCAGATCGATGCCCAGTCCGTCATCAACGCCATCGATCCCGATAAGGATGTGGACGGCTTCCATGTGGTGAATGCCGGCCGCCTTGCGACCGGCGGCCAGGGCCTTGTCCCATGCACCCCCTATGGCTGCCTGCTGCTGCTCAAAGACCGGCTGGGGGATCTTGCCGGCAAGCATGCCGTTGTCATCGGCCGCTCCAATATCGTGGGGAAGCCCATGGCACAGCTCCTCCTCAACGAGAGCTGCACCGTCACCATCGCCCATTCCAAGACCAAGGATCTGCCGGCCGAGGTGCGCCGCGCCGATATCGTCATCGCCGCCGTCGGCCGGCCGGAAATGGTCAAGGGCGACTGGCTGAAGGAAGGTGCCGTGGTCATCGATGTCGGCATCAACCGGGTCGAGAAGGACGGCAAAGGCCGCCTGGTGGGCGACGTGGATTTCCAATCCTGCATCGGCCGCGCCGGTGCCATCACCCCGGTCCCGGGCGGGGTGGGGCCAATGACCATCGCCATGCTGCTGCACAGCACGCTCACTGCTGCCTGCCGCCAGCACGGGGTCAAAATCCCGGAATAAGGGTCAGCTAATCGTTTAGCTAAACGATTAGCTAATCGATTAGCTGGGCGTTTTTTGCTAGTTTGCGGCCCATCATGATCGACGTCACCAGCCGCATACGTCTCGACGAGCGCGAGATCAAAGAAAGCTTCATCCGCGCCTCCGGGCCGGGCGGGCAGAATGTTAACAAGGTCTCGTCGGCGGTCGAACTCCGGTTCGACGCCAGGAACTCACCCTCGCTGCCGGAAGGGGTGCGCGAGCGGCTGATGAAACTGGCTGGCCGGCGCCTGACCCTGGGTGGCGAGATCGTCATTACCGCCCAGAGCCATCGCAGCCAGGAAATGAACCGGGCCGACGCCCTGGAAAAGCTGCTCGAGCTCATCCGGGCGGCGACCATTGTCCCCAAGGCCCGGCGCAAGACCAAGCCCACCAAATCCTCGCAAGAGAAGCGGATGAACAGCAAGGCCAAGCGCGGCGATGTGAAGCGCCTGCGCACGTCGCGTTCTGACGACTAACTATTCTGGCTCAGCCGCGATCAGGGCGACGGTTTTGAGGTCGAGCACGACCTTGCCCAAATGTTCAAAATTCACCGTGACGCGTGCGCCCAGCACGGTTTGTATGCGCCCGAGACCCCATTCCAAATGGTTCGGGTTGCGTACGAAGCCGCCAGGGGCGAGAGTAGTCGGCATCAGAGATTCGGCCATATAGAGAGCCTACATGAAAATTGATCTCGCCGTCCTGGAACTGACCTGCTCGCGCCTGTGCCACGATCTGATCAGCCCCATCGGCGCGGTCAATAACGGGCTCGAACTGCTGGAGGACGAGCAGGACCCGGATCTGGTGGTCGAAGCGAGGGCGCTTGCCGCCCGCTCGGCAAGGCGTGCCAGCATCCTCCTCCAGGCCTATCGCTGCGCGCTGGGCAATGCCGGCAACCAAGCCAGTTTCGGCTTCGGCGAGGCGATCAAGCTGGCGCGGGATTTCCTGGAAGGCGGACGGGTGGCCCTGGGCGGGGTGCCGGCCATGTCGCCCGACGCCCTGGCGACCGGCTTTCCCAAATTGCTGCTCATCGCGGTCATCCTGATGTCGGAGACTCTGGCCCGGGGGGGCGACCTGCTCTTGGTGCTGGATGGCGAGGGGCCGGGGGCCAGTTTCAGGCTGATTGCCGAAGGGCAGCAGATTGTTTTGGCTGAGGAATACAAGGCCCTGCTGGCGGCAGATGCCGGCACGGGAAACCTGGATGCCCGCAACGTGCTGGCCTATCTCACCGGCCTCCTGGCGCGGCGTATCGGGATGAAGATCGAGATTGGCCAGAGCAATGCTGGCCGGCTTGAATTTCTGGCGACGCCGGCTGCCTAAAAAATATTCAAAGACACGCTAGCAGGGGTGGATTCGCTAAAAATATCAGACTTTTACTTAAGGCCGTGCAGCTTCACGCAATATTAATCCTTTTCGCCAAGGATTGGGACGCGAAATCGGCCTTCCGGCTGGTGTATCGCTGGCCAATTTGGCAAACGGAGTGGGGCAGGCGCCATGGACGATCTGTTGAGCGAGTTTCTGACCGAAACCAACGAGAACCTCGCCGTATTGGATGTCGAGCTGGTCAAGCTCGAGCAGAACCCGAACGACATCGATCTGTTGTCGAACATTTTCCGATTGGTTCACACGGTGAAGGGCACCTGCGGCTTCCTCGGATTGCCGCGGCTCGAATCGGTCGCCCATGCCGGCGAAAACGTGCTCGGCAAAGTGCGCGACGGCGAGCTTGAGGTCACGGCCCAGGCAGTCACCCTGATTTTGGCTTGTCTCGACCGGATCCGCACCATCATGGGCGATCTGGAAGCGACCGGTACTGAGCCGCAAGGCGACGATTCGGAACTCATCAAGAGCCTCAACGCCTTCGCCGACGGCGGCAAGGCGGTTGCTCCGGCACCAGCCGCCGCTGCTGCTGCACCGGCCCCCGCGGCAAGCGCTCCTGCAGCACCTGCTGCCAAGGCAGGTGCCACGATCTACGAACAGATCGGTGGCATGGGCACGGTCGACGCCGTGGTCGAAGTGATGTTCATGCGCATCACAGGCGATCTCCGGGTCAAGAGCGTGTTCGACGGCGAAAGCATCGACCACCTGCAAGGCCATATGCGCGAGTATCTCGCGAAGCTGTGCGGTGGTCCGGATTCCAATACCCCCAATCCGCTGGCCGGCCGTGCCATGTCGGATGCGCAATTCGACGCCTTCTGCGGTCACTTGCAGGCGGCGCTCAACACCCTTGAAGTCCCGCAGCAGATTGCTGCGATGGTCATGGGCATGATCTATGCCGGCCGGGAAGAAGCGACCGGCTCGGCGGCACCTGCTGCTGAAATCGTCGAAGCTGCACCGGTCGTCGCTGAAGTGAAGCCCGCCAAAGCGGCGCCGGCGAAGAAGGAAGCCCCGGTCGATGGCGACACCAAGGAATCGGCCATCGCCAACCAGAGCATTCGCGTCAATGTCGAGTTGCTTGAGAACCTGATGACCATGGTCAGCGAATTGGTGCTGACCCGCAACCAGGTCCTGCAGATTCTGCGCAAGCACAAGGACAGCGAATTCGCCGCCCCCTTGCAGCGCCTGAACCATGTTACGTCGGAACTGCAGGAAGGCGTCATGAAGACGCGTATGCAGCCGATCGGCAATGCCTGGGCCAAGCTGCCGCGTATCATTCGCGATCTTAGCCACGAATTGAAGAAGAAGATCGATCTGATCATGATCGGTCAGGATACCGAGCTTGATCGCCAGGTCCTTGAGATGATCAAGGATCCGCTCACCCACATGGTGCGGAACTCGGCCGATCATGCCATCGAGATCCCCGAGGAACGTCGCCGTGCCGGCAAGGCGGAAACGGGCAAGATCACCCTCAACGCCTATCACGAAGGCGGCCACATCATCATCGAAGTGAACGATGACGGTAAGGGCCTCGCTCTTGACAAGATCAAGGCGAAGATTCTTCAGAACAACCTCGCCACCGAAGGCGAGCTGGAGAACATGTCGGATCAGCAGATCCAGCAGTACATCTTCAAGGCCGGCTTCTCGACCGCCGCCAAGGTCACCTCGGTCTCCGGCCGCGGTGTCGGCATGGACGTGGTACGCACCAATATCGAAAAGATCGGCGGCACCATCGAACTGCGCTCGGTCGAGGGCAAGGGCACCAGCTTCTCGATCAAGATCCCGCTGACCCTCGCCATCGTCTCGGCCCTGGTCGTCGAATGCGCTGAAGAGCGTTTCGCCATTCCGCAGATCAGCGTCGTCGAGCTGGTGCGGGCGAGCCCGACCGGCGAGTTGAAGGTCGAGCGCATCAACGACACTCCGGTCCTGCGCTTGCGCAACAAATTGCTGCCGCTGGTCTCCTTGCGCGAGAAGCTGAAGCTGGAAGCCAAATCCGACCGTAGCAGCGACGATACCTTCATCGTCGTGACGCAGGTCGGCACCTATCAGTTCGGCATCATGGTCGACCGCGTGTTCGACACCGAAGAAATCGTTGTGAAGCCGGTGGCGCCGATCCTGCGCCATATCGAGGTCTTCTCGGGCAATACCATTCTGGGCGACGGGTCGGTCATCATGATCCTGGATCCCAACGGCATTGCAGCGACCTCGGGCCAGATCAGCATGGGCGACGCCGATGCCGCCGAGAAGCAGGCGCTCCGCAGCCGTGCTCATGGCGACGAAGCCGTCCCGCTGCTGCTGTTCCGTGCCGGTACCGGTGCGCCGAAGGCCGTTCCGCTGGCGCTGGTCGCGCGTCTCGAAGAAATCGAACGGAAATCCATCGAGCGCTCGAACGATCGCCTCGTCGTGCAGTATCGCGGGCAGTTGATGCCGCTGGTGCCGCTCGAAGGCTATCCGGACCTGACCGCGACCGAAGGTCGCCAGCCGGTGCTGGTATTCTCGGATCGGGAACATTCAATGGGCCTGATGGTCGACGAGATCGTCGATATCGTCGAAGCCAAGCTCAATGTCGATCTGGCCGCGGACACGCCGGGCCGTATCGGCAGTGCCATCATCGCGGGGCAGGCGACCGACATCATCGATACCGGCTTCTTCCTGTCGCAGGCCTTCTCCGATTGGTTCGGCTCCAGCCGCGCCGACGCGACGGGCGATGCGACCAAGCGCGTGCTGATGGTCGATGACAGTGCCTTCTTCCGCAATTTGCTGGCGCCGCAATTGTCGGCGGCCGGGTTCTCGGTCACCGCGGTCGATAGCGGCGACAAGGCCCTGGCTCTGGCTGAAGCCGGCGAGGAGTTCGATCTCATCATCTCGGATATCGAGATGCCGGGCATGGATGGTTTTGCCTTCTGCGAAGCGGTCAAGAAGAGCGGCCGCTGGCAGACGACACCAATCATTGCGCTGTCGTCTCACGCCAGCCCGAAGGAATTGGCCAAGGGCCGCCAGGTCGGGTTCGACGATTATGTCGCCAAGTATGACCGTGAAGGCCTGGTGCATACCCTCAACGAAGCTCTTTCTGAAGTGCGAGGTGCCGCATGAGCGGTGTAAAGAATGGTGTCGATAGCGATTTCGGCACATCGAGCAGCGCCACCAACAGCGGCGAGCAGCGCGACTATGTGACCATGTCGATCGGCGACCAGATGTTTGGTATTCCGGTCCTCACCGTGCAGGACGTGCTGGGCCCGCAGAATATTGCCCGCGTGCCGTTGGCGCCGCCGGAAGTTGCCGGCAGCCTCAATCTGCGCGGTCGCATTGTGACGGCGATCGATGTCCGCCCACGCCTGGGCCTGCCGACCCGCGAAGGTGGCAAGGCGGCGATGTCGGTCGTGGTCGAACACGAAAACGAACTTTACAGCCTGCTGGTCGACAGTGTCGGCGAAGTATTGAGTCTCAACTCGCGCGATTACCAGCGCAACCCGCCGACCCTGAGCGCGCGCCTGCGCGAGTTTTCAGACGGCATCTATCGCCTCAACGGGTCGTTGCTGGTCGTGCTCAGCGTGGGCTCGCTGCTTGACTTCAACCGCGCCGACGTAGCTTAGACGGCGCGTGTCAGAGATTGAGACCAATCGGGGATCGCGACCAATCAGGCCCGGCGGGCCTGATTGCAACTGACCGGGGCTAGGGGCCTAGGTACTAGGTAAAAGTGCCAAGGTAAAAATATCGGGCAAATGTACTGGGGCGGAAAGCGTGGGTATGAGAGGGGATTCCCCTTCGATAACCCGAATTCAGCTAAAAAACCCTGTACAACGATTGACGGACCCCGTCGGGGCTGACTATTGATAGAGATGAGAGTGCTTGCAAGTTGTAAGGCCTGGTTGTGATCAACTTAACGGCCTGCGTTCGACGAACGGAGTATCTGAATGAAGTCTTGTCTGGTCGTTGACGATTCGAAGGTCGTCCGCATGGTGGCCCGAAAGATTTTGGAGGGTCTCAACTTTCAGGTGGTCGAAGCCGAGAATGGTAAGCTGGCCATGGATGAGTGCGTCAAGGTCATGCCGGACGCCATCTTGCTCGACTGGAACATGCCCGTCATGAGTGGCATCGAATTTCTCCGCCTGTTGCGCAAGTCGGATGGCGGTCAGATTCCCATCGTCGTGTTCTGCACCACCGAAAATGATATCCAGCATATCCAAGAAGCGATCACAGCCGGCGCCAACGAATACATCATGAAGCCGTTCGACAGCGAGATTATCGAGTCGAAGTTCTCCCAGGTCGGGTTGTTGTGATTGCGCCCAAACTGCGAAGACTGACGGGCTGTGAAGGCAGATTGGGGTAGGTTCGCGTAATGACACCATTCAAGGCGGCAGCAGCCAGCACGAGCACAAATGGCGGCAAACAAGCCGGTCCTTACCGCGTCATGGTGGTGGATGATTCCGCGGTCATCCGCGGGCTGCTCACGCGCGCACTGGAAACCGACCCTACCATCAAGGTCGTCACCACTGTCGGCAACGGCCAATTGGCGATCGATGCGCTGGGCCGGCCCGATACCGATATCGAAGTGATCGTGCTCGACATCGAAATGCCGGTGATGGATGGCATCACAGCGCTGCCGCGCCTGCTTCAGACCAAGCCGGGCGTTGCGGTCATTATGGCCTCGACGCTGACCTTGAAGGGCGCCTCGGTGTCGATGAAGGCGATGTCGCTGGGGGCGTCGGACTATGTGCCGAAGCCCACGACCACCGGCGCTATTTCTGCTGCCACGGATTTCAAGACAGATCTGGTCGAGAAGGTGAAGTCCTGGGCGCAGGCCGGCCGCCGCAAACGCGGCATTGCTGCCCCGTCGCCCACGGCCGAGCCCGGTGCTGCTGCCGCTACAGCGCCCAAGCGCCTTTATGGCGGTCAGCCGATCAAGTTGCGCGACATGCCGCCCTTGCTGAAGCCGGATTGCTTGGCGATCGGTTCGTCGACGGGCGGGCCGCAAGCCCTGTTCAAGGTGTTCCAGGCGATCGGCAAGATCACACATCTGCCGGTGTTCGTGACGCAGCATATGCCGGCAACCTTTACCACCATTCTCGCCGAACATCTGGGTCAGGCCGCGGGCATGCCGTCGGCCGAGGCGAAAGATGGCGAACCGGTCGTCCCTGGCCGAATCTATGTCGCTCCGGGCGACTTCCACATGGTGATCGAGGGAAATTCTGCGCAACGCGTCGTGCGCCTGAATAAGAATCCGCCTGAGAATTTTTGCCGCCCGGCTGTCGATCCTATGTTGCGCTCCATCGCAAAGGCTTATGGCAACAAGACTTTGTTTGTCATGCTTACGGGAATGGGGCAGGATGGACTTAAGGGGGCGCAGGAACTAACCAATGTCGGGGGAACGGTGATCGCTCAAGACGAACCTAGTTCCGTTGTCTGGGGCATGCCCGGGGCGGTTGCGACCGCTGGGTTGTGTTCGGCTGTCTTGCCGCTCACGGATATCGGGGCTTTCGTCAAGAAGGCCATCACCCGCAGCGTGGCATGAGGCGAACGTCGATGACGATTACGGACTTCGACTTCATCTGCCAGATCTTGAAAACGCGGTCAGGCCTGCTGCTGACCAACGACAAGGCATATCTGCTGGAAAGCCGCTTGCTGCCGGTCGCGCGCAAGTGGAAGCTGGCCACATTCGACGATCTCGTGCGCCTCATTCGCACCAAGAATGACGAAGCAGTCATTCGCGATGTGGTCGAAGCGATGACCACCAATGAATCCTTCTTCTTCCGCGATACCAAGCCGTTCGACCAGTTCAAGCAAATCTGCCTGCCGGCACTCCTCAAGTCGCGCGCCGGTGCCAAGACCATCCGCATCTGGTCGGCCGCCTGCTCCTCGGGGCAGGAAGGCTATTCCCTGGCCATGATCCTCTCGGAAATGGGTGCGCAGTTTGCGGGCTGGAAGATTGAGATCCTGGGCACGGATCTCTCCGGTGAAATCCTGCAGCGCGCGAAAGAGGGGCTCTATTCGCAGTTCGAAGTTCAGCGCGGCCTGCCCATTACCTTGCTGGTGAAGTATTTCCAGCAAACCGGCGATCGTTGGAAAATCTCCGACGCGATCCGTAACAAGGTGCAGTTCCGCGAATGGAACCTGCTCAACGACCCGGCGCCACTCGGCAAGTTCGACATCGTGTTCTGCCGCAACGTGCTCATCTATTTCGACCAGCCAACCAAGACCAAGGTGCTGGCTGGCATCGCCAAGCAAATGCCGGAAGATGGCTATTTGTTCCTGGGCGGTGCCGAAACCGTGCTCGGGATTTCCGACAAGTTCCAATTGCTGCCCGGCCAGCGCGGTATCTACGGCCTCACCGGTGGCATCAAGGCGCCGACCGCGTTCGGTACGCCAGGCGTGGCGCCGGCAGCGCCGCGGTAAGCAAGTTCTTTTCTTTCATTGTGGACTGAAGTGGCGAGCGTGATTGCGCGCGTCTATGCGTTCCTGCTCTCTCAACCCCTAACCTTCCTCCAGGTTGGGGGAGGGAACTACGCCCGGTCTGCCGTGACCAATTCGGTTTCCACAAAAACAAATCCCCGGGACTGAGCCCGGGGATCGCGTCGTTTGACTTTATGAATCAGGGAACGCTTTAAGCGCTCTCGGCCGTCTTGGCGGGGAGGGTGCTGTCTTCCGGATCGCGCAGGACATAGCCACGACCCCAGACGGTTTCGATGTAATTGTCGCCGCCGGTCGCGGTGCTGAGTTTCTTCCTGAGCTTGCAGACAAAGACGTCGATGATCTTCAGTTCCGGTTCGTCCATCCCACCATAGAGATGGTTGAGGAACATTTCCTTGGTAAGGGTCGTGCCCTTGCGCAGGGAGAGAAGTTCCAGGATGCCATATTCCTTACCGGTCAAATGCAGCGGCTGGCTTTCGACCTCGACGGTACGGGTGTCGAGGTTAACGGTCAGGCGGCCGGTCTTGATGACGGAATCCGAATGGCCCTTGGAACGGCGGACGATCGCCTGAAGCCGGGCAATGAGTTCGCGGCGATCGAAAGGCTTGGTCAGGTAATCATCAGCGCCGAAGCCCAACCCCTTGATCTTGCTATCGAGCTCGGACAGACCGGAGAGGATCAGGATGGGGGTGTTAATGCGCGCGGCCCTGAGGCGGCGCAGCACTTCATAGCCGTCGATGTCCGGCAACATCAAATCGAGGATGATGATGTCGTAATCATAGAGCTTGCCGATTTCCAATCCGTCTTCGCCGAGATTGGTGGTGTCGACAATATAGCCCTCGGCTTTCAGCATCAGCTCGATGCTTTGGGCGGTGTTGGAATCGTCTTCGACGACTAGCACGCGCATGGCAAGGACCTCATTCGGTTCTCGACCTAAGCCGATTGATATGTGAATCTTAACCATTAATTACAGCTTATGTAAAGCGCTTGGCGTTAACTTTGAAGGTGGTTTGTGAAGGAAGTTGCTTCAGGAATTTCAACCTATTATACTGTAGGAACAGCGCGTTAACCGAAATTTCGAGGGGTGGAGAGGCATAAAGACTGTCTTAACCACTTATTTAATGACGGGACGGTAGTGTGGGGGCGGCTGATCGGGACCAGCGAAGCGCAGTTCCAGGGTCCGGCGCACAAGCGGAGCGAATTGTTCGGGATGAGCTCAACCGTACAGGGATTTGACGCCTTCTATCGCGAGCTCGAGCGTGTGCCCGAGACGCGCATCTATGGGCGCGTATCCGCGGTGGTTGGCATGCTGGTGGAGATCAGCGGCATGGAGAGCGCGCTCTCGATCGGCGCGCGCTGTGCGCTCATCGACCGCAATGCGCGCCACGTGCCGTGCGAGATCGTCGGCTTCCGCGACGGCCGCGCGCTCGCCATGACCTATGGCTCGCTGGAAGGTGTCGGCCTGGGCAGCAAGGTGCTGCTGGTCGATGGCGAACCGGTGGTGCGGCCGACACGCGCCTGGCTGGGGCGCGTTGTGAATGCCTTCGGCGAACCCATTGACGGCAAAGGGCCATTGCCGCAGGGCATCGAGCCTTGCCGCATCCGCAACCAGCCGCCACCTGCCCATACCCGCGCCCGCGTTGGCGGCAAGATCGATCTCGGCATCAAGGCCATCAACACCTTCGCCAGTGTCTGCAAGGGACAGCGGCTTGGCATCTTCGCGGCGTCGGGCATCGGCAAGTCGGTACTGATGTCGATGATGGCGCGCTATACCTCGCTCGACATCAATGTCATCGGCCTCATCGGCGAACGCGGCCGCGAGGTGCAGGAATTTATCGAGGACGAGCTGGGGCCGGAGGGGTTGGCGCGCAGCGTGGTGGTGGTGGCGACCTCCGATGAATCGCCGTTGCTGCGGCGGCAGGCGGCGCAGATGACCCTGGCACTTGCGGAATATTTCCGCGACCAGGGCGAAGACGTACTGTGCCTGATGGATTCAGTCACCCGTTTTGCCATGGCGATGCGCGAGATCGGATTGTCGGTCGGCGAACCGCCGGCCTCGAAAGGTTATACGCCATCGGTCTTTGCCGAGCTGCCGCGGCTTCTGGAGCGTGCTGGCCCTGGCGTGGTGGGGTCGGGCTCGATCACCGGACTGTTCACTGTGCTGGTCGAAGGCGACGATCACAACGAACCGATTGCCGACGCCTGTCGCGGCATTCTCGATGGGCATATCGTGCTGGAACGCTCGATCGCCGAGCGCGGGCGCTATCCGGCCGTCAATATCCTGCGGTCGCTCTCGCGCACCATGCCGGGCTGCAACAACGAATTCGAAAATGCCGTCGTGCGTGAGGCGCGGCGCCACATGTCGGTATATGAGGACATGGCGGAACTAATTCGCCTGGGTGCCTATCGCCGTGGCACCGATGCAGCGGTTGATGCCGCGATCCAGCTCTATCCGGAGATCGAGAAGTTCCTCGGCCAAAGGCGTGAGGAACGC
Source organism: Dongia sp. P2_B8 (assembly GCF_056404715.1). Classification (NCBI taxonomy): domain Bacteria; kingdom Pseudomonadati; phylum Pseudomonadota; class Alphaproteobacteria; order Rhodospirillales; family Dongiaceae; genus Dongia; species Dongia sp. P2_B8. The sequence goes on from NZ_JBFUDM010000001.1 coordinate 722,254, forward strand.
TCGGACCTTGCCCATGGTTATGCGCAACTCGGCCAGATCGTGGGTGTGGTGAACGACACGCCACCGCTCGATACCGCCACGGTCGAGGCTGACGGCTGATGAACGGTCTCAATCAACTCCTGCGGCTGCAGAAATGGACGCTCGACGAAAAACGGCGCCAGGCCTCCGATCTCGTGGGGCTCATCGATCGGCTGCAGGGTGATATCGCCAAACTGGATGACGAGGTGGCGCGGGAAATCGAGGTGGCGCGGACCGACCTCGAAGCCAGTCGCCATCTGCCGCCCTATCGCGATATGATGGCCAAGCGCCGCGACCGGCTGGAGCAGTCGGTCGCTGACGTCACCCTGGAACTTGACCGGGTGCGTGAGGAAATTGCCGAAACCTTCGGCGATATCAAGAAAACCGAGCAGACCATCCAGAACCGGCAGGAACGCAAGCGCCAGGCGGTGGCGCGGCGTGAGCAGATCGAGACCGACGAGATGGGATTGCAGCAGCACCGCCGCAAAGCAAAACGGGACAGCTAGACCGTTACGGTCGGTGTGCTGCGCTTGAGGTCATCGAGCGGGATCACGGGGAACTCATCCACCGTCTGGAAGGCGATGCTGCCGGTAAAGCCGGTGAGGCCACGCGCTTCTTCATAGATCGCCTCGATATCGAGGCGCATGCGGTCATTGAGCCGGGCGCGGCTGCGGATCATCAGGTCGAAGCGCTGCTTGCGCATCAAGCCATCGAGTTGAAACGGACCAAGTCGTGAAAAATCCGCCTCGACCACGAAACGCGTCCCGGTGCCGCCGCCGGGCCGGTCTTCGGCTTCGCCTTTTTTCGGGCGGCGATAGAAGAGGTTGACCTGGGTGACGCGACCCTGATCGTCGATCACCGGCAGGAACAAGGCACGCCAGTCGACCTCGGGCCGATCCTGGGCAAGCGCCGAGAGCTGCGAAAATTCACCGCGCAAACGCCGCACCATTTCCTCGCGCTCGGCGCCGGCGCCCTTTGCTGCGAAGAGTGGTCCCAGCAGCTTGCCGATATCGCCCGCCCGCAATGCTGCCATGGCATTCATCATGCCGGTGCCGAGCTTGTTGCCGGCATGGGGCAGCATCGCCAATGCCTGCCGAGCCATATCGGGATCGAGATTGTCAGCCCTGGTCTGGCCGTTGCCGGCACCTTGGAAAATCGCAATGAGATCCGCCAGCGTCGGCCAGCTTTGTGCCAGAGTGAGGAGCGCCTGCTGCGGTGTCTGTACCACCGGCATTGCGACGCCGGACGGCGGCGGGGCCACGTCCAACGTGTCGATCGCCAGCGCGAGCCGCGCGCCCACGGCAAGGCTGGAACGGTTCTGCAGCATGATATCGCCCAAAGGCGTATGGATGACGGCGTGCCCTGCCGGTGTGATCGAGACAACGCGACCGAAGATCACCTGGCCCTTCGCATCATGCGGATCGGTCGCGATGGGATCGAATTCGATTTCCTGGTCGAGCTGCATCTGGACGGCGAGCACGCGCAGCTTGAGTTCGGCGCCCAACGGCAACGGCGCCGCCTTGCCAAGCAAGTTCTCCGGCCCTGTAATGGGCGAGGGCTTTTCGCCGGGTGTCGCAGCAGCACTGGCAAAGAGTGCCAGAATGCGCTGCTTTGCGTCAGTGCCGAAGGCTGTGCTGGCGGGGATCTGACCGCTCAGCCCGCTGGGCTGAGATGTCTCCGGCGCGGTGGCAGGCTGGCCTGGCGTCCGCGGCAGTGGCGTATCGTGGCCGGCATATTCCTGGGCGGCCAGCGCGGGTGCCACGGTCGAGGGTGCATAGGCGGTTGTGATCGGTGGGCCGCTGGTCACCTTCTTCTCGGCTCCCACCCCCAGCAACGCTGCCTGCAGAGTCGCGGCCGATGAGGGTGCCGGTGTTACGACGTTGGCGGGGATCGGGATTCCTGGCGACGACGTCGGCAACGACGTGGCTGTGACAGGTGTCGATGACACGGGAGCCGTCGGCGCTGGGGCAGTCGGCAAAGTGCCCGTGGGAACTATTCCAGTCGGAATTGCTCCCGTGGGAATTGCCCCCGTGGGAATTGCCCCGGTGGGCTGCGTCGTCGTGGGGGCGGACACCGGTGGAAGGGCGGTCGTTGGAAGCGCCGCGGGCGGTGCCGGTTGTGGTGGCTGCGCCTGGCTGGCAATTGGGGGCACGGGATTTTGTGGCGCCGGAATCTGCGGACCTTGTGCTGGTGGCTGTGTCGGCTGTTCCGGGATCGGCTGAGGCGCTGCCTGCTGCTGAGGCGGCAGCGGCTGCGGTATAGGCGGCAAGGGGGACAGCGCGACCTGCGGCACAGGCGGCTGTGCCTGCTGTGGCGCAGGTGTATCAGCGGGCAAAGGCGAAGCCTGCACTACGACGGCACGGAGGCTCGAGCCAACGAACTGGATGCTCGGCTGATCCGGCCGCGCCTGCGTCGCGGCCGGCACGTTAGGCGCCTGCCCCTTGGCGTCCGCGGGTCGGGGGTCTGGGCCGCGCGCATCCGGGCCGGGTGCCGAGGTTGGCGGCAGGGCAGGCGGCTGCGCGGTCTGGGCTGCCGTTGTGGCATGCGGCTGGCTGGCGGCGGTTTGTGCCGCCTGCGCCCCCGCCGCACTGGCGGCAACCGTGGTGTTGCTCGATGCACCGCGCTGCGGCGTATCGTTGGCAAGGATCAGCACCTGCAGCCGATCGCCGGCCGGGCGCACTTCAAGGGTGACCTGGGCACCAGCTTGCAGCGGCACATTGCTGGCGACGCGGACTGTGCCCTTGTCCGTGGCGATGGCGGTCAGGCCATCGCTTTCACGGCCCAGCACGACGCCCTTGATAATGGTCCCCGGATCGAGCTGGCGAAAGCCGCGCGGTGGATCCGGCACCGTCCCCAGCACCGAACTGGTAGCCACCGGACCGGAAGGTCCGAGGAAGCGGCCACCAAGCGGGTTGAGGAAGTCGCTCATATCTAGTTGGGAGCGTTGCGCGCCCGGCTGGCCACGATATAGCCAGCCAGCGCTTCGACATCCTGCGCGGCGATGGTGCCGGGATGGCGCGTGAGCAACGGTGTCTGCGCGCGGATCGCGTCCTTCACCTTGGGATCACGGCGGATGATGCCGAACAGGGGCGGGTTGATCTTGAGGAAGTTCTGGCAGGCCTTGGACAGGGTCGCATAGGTCTGTTCGCCCTGGATGACATCCTGGGCACTGTTGACGACGATGCCGATCTTGGAGGTCGCCTGGTCGGCCGTCAGCATCTTGATCAAGGCATAGGCGTCGGTGAGCGTGGTCGGCTCGTCGTTGGCGACCACGATGATGGTGGCGCACAGGGCCGCCAGCAGGCGCACCGGCCGGTCGATGCCAGCGCCCAGATCGACAACCACCCGGTCATAGTTTGTGGCGACATCGCGCAAGCCGGCGCCGAGTATGTTGAGCCTGTGCAGCGGCATGTTGGCAAGGCTACCGGAACCGGAGCGGCCGGCGATCACATCAAAACCGGCGGAGCTGCGCGTTGCTGCCCGTGCCAGGGGCAATTGCCTGTCCAGTGCTGTGCCGAGGTCGATGGCCGGGGTCAAGCCCAGTTGGATATCCACGTTGGCAAGGCCAAGATCGCCATCGAACAGCACGACGCGGTCACCACCGCGCGCCAGGGCCTGGGCCAGCGAAATGGCAAGCCAGGTCTTGCCGACGCCACCCTTGCCCGAGGCGATGGCGATGGCGCCGCCAATCGTCGCCGCCTCCTTGGCGAGGTTGACTGGCTTGGTGGCGGATTGACCCTGTTCACTCATGCCGATTCACTCATGATCGAATTCCATTTGCTTGCAAAGGCAGGTCGCGTGCCGACGATTTAGGTACGGCCATCACCGTCTGGAGCAGCCATTCGGCGAGGCGTTCGGCACCGGCGATTTCCAGGCCGCTGGCGATTTCCGGCGAAACACCGAATTCCGCCAAGGACAGCCTGCCTGCTTCCGCAGCCGCCAGAATACCACCGTAGCGCCGCGCCGCGTCAATCCGCGTGGGGATGAGCCGGACGGCCCCCGCTTCGGCAAAGAGCTGGCCCAGTTCACCGGATTCGACCGGGCAGCCGCCGGCGGCCATGACCAGAACCATTTCGGCCTTGACCGTTTCGGCGAGCTCGCTGACATGGGCAAGGTCGCCACTGTCCAACGGATTGCTGCCCACGGTGTCGATGATCACGAAGGCACCGGCTGGTGCCTGCTCGACCGCGCGCTTCAAGGTCGCGGCATCCTTGGCGCGATAGGCCGGCACCTGCAAGGCCTTGGTATAGGTGCCTAATTGTTCGATAGCGCCGGCCTTCACCACGTCGCAGGTGATGGCGATGGCTGGCCAGTCGCGCAATCTGGCGCGCGCCAGCAATTTGGCAAGCGTCGCAGTTTTGCCGGCACCTGGCAGGCCCACCAGCATTACCGGTCGTGCAGGCTTGCGCTCGGTCAGTGGCTGGCTCGGAAAGCGCAACCGCAACGCGGCGGCCAGTGCCTGGTGGGGATTTTCCATCAGCACGGTCGCCGCCTGATGGGTCAGGCGTTCGGCAAGAGCCGCCGGCACGCGGTGAAATTCAAGCGCCTGGGCGATGGCATCGAGAGGATCGAGGGCCCCGGATCCGCTCGCCTGGACACCGCGTGGCTGGGCCAGGATCGCCTCGCGGTCCAAGGCGGCCGTGATCTTGAAAGCCTTGCCGATCTGCTCGGTGTTCAGGATGACGGCATCGGGGCCAAGCTCTGCTTTCACCAGCGCCATGGCGTCCTTGATGCTGGGTGCGTTGAAGGTCCTGAGACGCATGTCAGGTGTGTCTTGTCGTTAAAGAATCGTCATCCCCGGGCTTGACCCGGGGATCAGCTTCTGTTGCCGAAATGTTGCCGGCAGATCCCCGGATCAAGTCCGGGGATGACGATCTAGATGAGGCCTGAACGAGTCTGCGCATGGTCAAATCTGGCCGAGCGTGCGGATCTTTGCCTTCGGGTGAATCTCGTTCTGCGACATGACGGTCGTCGCCGGCCGGAAACGCTCCACGATCGAGCGTACGAAGGGGCGGATGCCGGGGCTGGTCAGCAGGACCGGGCTATCGCCCATGATGGCGAAGCGCTCGAAGGTCTGCCGGACACTTTGGATGAATTGCTGCAATTCGCTGGGCGCCATCACCAACTGACGTTCCTCGCCATCGCCGCGCACGGCATTGGCAAAGGCCTGTTCCCATTCCGGCGACAAGGTCACCAGCGGGATGACACCCGAATTGTCTGTGGCGGCATCGGATATCTGGCGCGCGAGCCGCGCACGGACATGTTCGACGATGGCGTTCACATTGCGCGAATAGCCGACGGCCTCCGCGACGCCTTCCAGGATGTTGGCGAGATCGCGGATCGAGATACGTTCGGTGAGCAGTGCCTGCAGCACGCGCTGCACGGCGCCCACGGAAATCTGGCCGGGGATCATGTCGGCCACCAGCTTCTGGTGCTCCTTGGGCAGCTCATCGAGCAGCTTCTGCGTTTCGGCGTGGGACAACAGTTCCTGCATGTTGTCCTTCACCAGCTCGGTGAGATGCGTGGTGATGACCGTTGCCGGATCGACCACGGTGTAGCCGCGGAACAGGGCTTCCTCGCGGGCGCTGGGATCGACCCACATGGCGGGGAGGCCAAAGGTCGGCTCGGTGGTTTCCTCACCGGTCATGTTGATCTTGTCGCCGCGCGGATCCATGACCAGGATCATGTTGGGGCGGAGATCGCCGCGGCCCGCCTCGATCTCCTTGATGCGGATGACATAGGAGTTGGCGTTGATCTGCAGATTGTCCTGAATGCGGACGGCCGGCAGCACGAAGCCCATCTCGCCCGCCAATTGCCGGCGCAGCGCCTTCACCTGGTCGGTCAGGCGATGGCCGCGTTCGGTGTTGATGAGACCAAGCAAGCCGTAGCCGAGCTCGAGCCGGATCGCGTCCAGCTGCAGGGCGGTCGAAATCGGCTCTTCTGCCACGGGTACATGGGATTGTTCGGTCACCACCGCCTGCGCCGCTTCGGCCACCACCTTGTGCTGATGGCGCATGACCAGGAACGCCATGGTGCCGGTGATAGCGGCAAGGCTCATGAACGGGACGGTCGGGATGCCAGGCATCAGAGAGAGGAGCGACATCAGGAAGGCGGCAAGGCCAAGCGCTGCCGGATAGCCGGACAGCTGTTTGAAGAGCGCTTTGTCGGTCGACCCGGAGACGCCGGCCTTGGTCACCAGCATGCCGGCGCCGGTCGACACGATCAGGGCCGGGATCTGCGAGACGAGGCCGTCACCGACGGTGAGCAGCGTGTAGGTCGAGGCCGCTTCGCTCATCGAGAGGCCTTCTTGCGCCACGCCGATGATGATGCCGCCGATGACGTTGATGAAGACGATGATCAGGCCGGCGATGGCGTCACCGCGGACGAACTTGGCGGCACCGTCCATGGAACCGAAGAAGTTGCTTTCGTCTTCCAGCGTCTTGCGGCGCTGCTTGGCTTCCTTTTCATCGATGAGGCCGGCCGAGAGGTCGGCGTCGACCGCCATCTGCTTGCCGGGCATGGCGTCCAAGCTGAAGCGCGCAGACACTTCGGCGATGCGGCCGGAACCCTTGGTGATGACGACGAAGTTCACCAGCACGAGAATGGCAAAGACAATGATGCCGATGACGTAATTGCCGCTCATGATGAAGCCGCCAAAGGCCTGGATCACGTGGCCGGCAGCGTCAGTGCCTTCATGGCCATGGGTCAGGATGAGGCGGGTGGAAGCAAGGTTCAGCGCCAGGCGCAGCATCGTCACCAGCAGCAGGACCGTGGGAAAGCTCGAGAAGTCGAGCGGCTTCTCGATGAACAGCACCGTCATGAGGATGAGGATGGAGACGGTGATGGAGAAGGCGAGGGAGATGTCCAGCAGCCAGGCCGGCATCGGGAAGATCAGCACCGAGAGAACGGAGACCAAGCCCAGGGCGAGCGCAATCTCGCCGCGCTTCATGAACTTGATGGCCTGGCCGAGCGCGCCCATGCCGGCGCCGCCCGCGTTGTTATTCCCCGTCGTCGTGTCGGTCATCGACCGCTACCCCTTCATCACAACTTATTCAAACAATAGCGGGCAATCAGGCGTGGAAATCCATAGTCCTAGCACGATAAGGCACAGCACGATCAGGCACTGGCAGCTTCGCTTTCGCCATGGGCGGGCGGTACGGCAAAACCCTCGTCATTATATTGCTTGAGCTTGTTGCGCAGCGTCCGGATCGAAATACCGAGGATGTTGGCGGCATGGGTCCGGTTGCCGAGGCAATGGCTGAGCGTGTCGATGATGAGATCGCGCTCGACCGCGGCCACGGTACGGCCGACCAGCGCCGTGGTACCCGCAGCCGCTACGGCGGCAGCCTTGGCGACAGCACTGTCGGTGGGTGAACTGGCGGCAATCATGCCGGCACCCACCGCGGGCAGGCCCCGGCCGCCGGTCAGCATGATGGCGTCCTGCTCGATGATCGGCGAGTGGGTCAGCAGGACTGCGCGGTGCATGGTGTTCTCAAGCTCGCGCACATTGCCGCGCCATTCGTGGGCACGCAGCGTGTCGAGAACATCCGGTGCGATGGAGTCGATCTGCACGCCGTTGGCGGCTGCATACTTATGGGCAAAATGCTCGGCCAGCAGGGCGATATCGCCGGGCCGTTCGCGGAGTGGCGGCAGTTCCAGCGACATGACGTTGAGGCGGAAATAAAGATCTTCGCGGAAGGTACCTTTGCGCACTTCTTCCTGCATGTCACGGTTGGAGGTAGCGATCAGGCGGATATCGACCCGGACCGGCTGCGAACCGCCGACACGGTCGATGACCCGTTCCTGGACGGCGCGCAGCAGCTTTGCCTGCAGGCGCGGATGCATCTCGCTGATTTCGTCGAGCAGCAGGGTGCCGCCGGTCGCTTCCTCGAACTTGCCGATGCGGCGCGCAATGGCGCCGGTAAAGGCGCCCTTTTCGTGACCGAACAATTCGGATTCCAGCAGGTTCTCCGGGATGGCGGCGCAATTGACCGACACGAACGGCTTGTTGGAGCGCTTGGAATGGGTGTGGATATAGCGCGCCATCACTTCCTTGCCGGTACCGCTTTCGCCGGTGACGAGAATGCTGGCATCGGACGGTGCTACCTGGTCCGCAAGCTTCAGCGTGGCCTTCATGATGGGGTCGCTGAAGATGAAGGCCGAGCTCTCTTCGGTGACGGCAGCAAGGACGGCGGCGATCAGTTCGGCATCCGGCGGTAGGGGGATGTATTCCTTGGCGCCGGCCTTGATGGCGCGGACGGCGATTTCAGCCGAGGTGCCGATGCCGCAGGCCACCACCGGAATGCTGATGCGCTCGCGTTTCAGGCTGTCGATCATGCGGTGAATGTCGAGGCTGACATCGAACATGATCAGCTCGGCACCCTGGCCGTTGCGCAAGGCGGTCATGGCCTGGTCGACATCGTCGACATGCGCCACCTTGGCGCCCCGGCTGATGGCAATCTTGCCAGCCAGGGTGATGTGGCCATCAAGGGATCCGACGATGAGAAGTCGCATCGGTTAGTCTCCGTTCAATCGAAATATTTGACGCGTTGGCTGGCTGGCAGAATGGTGTTCAGCACCAGTTCCAGTCGCCGCGGATTTTCCTGCCGCCCGATCGACAGGGCGCCCAGGATGAAGATCTGGTTGATCAGCAATTCGATGGCTGAATTGCGTTCGAGCTTGCTGGCAATCGGCAGGAAGATGACATTGGCCAGCACGGCACCGTAGAAGGTGGTGAGCAAGGCAACCGCCATGGCCGGGCCGATGCCTTCCGGCTGATTGAGCGAGCCCAGCATCTGCACCAGACCGATCAGGGTGCCGATCAAGCCCATGGCTGGTGAAACTTCAGCCGCACGGCGCAGGATGCCGGTCGAACGCTGATGGCGCTGCGCCATGGCATGGGTTTCGAAGGTGAGGTTGCGCTCGATTTCCTCGATCGGCATGCCGTCGACCAGCATGGTCATGCCGCGCAACAGCAGGGGATCGGTCTTCAGGCCATAAAGTTCGTTCTGCATGGCGAGGAGGCCGCGCCGCCGTGCCCGTTCGGCAAGCTGCAGCGTTTTGGCGGCCGCTTCATTGGGGGTCTGGCTGCGCTTCAGCAGGGTACGCGCCATCAGCGGCTGTGCCTGTATGACTTCCGACCAGGAGTAGGAGACGGTGGTGATGGCAAAGGTGCCAGCCACGACAATCAGGATCGACGGCACGTCGACGAAGGCCAGCCAGTTGCCGCCGAGCACGATCGCGATGCCGATCAGCGCCAGGGCACCCAGCAGGCCCATCACGGTCGCCATATCAAGACCCTGGCGCACCGGCTCCAGCCGCAAGGGCTGGTCGCTCTTGGCGGTGAAGTTCTGGATCGGCTCGTTGGCTGTGTCGGACATGCTTGCTGTTCCTGCTGCCTAATCAGCCGCGATCGGATTTGATGATTTCGGTCATGGTCACGCCGAGCCGGTCTTCCACGACGACGACCTCGCCGCGCGCGACCAGGCGGTTGTTGACATAGATGTCGACGGCCTCGCCGACCTTGCGATCGAGCTCGACCACGGCACCGCGGCCGAGCTTCAGGAGCTGGCTTACCTGCATGGTGGCACGGCCGAGCACGGCCGAGACCTGGACCGGCACGTCATAGACGGCATCCAGTTCCTTGGCGTTGGTCGGAACGCGGTTGCCTTCGGCAGTGGTATCAGGGCTGCCGGCAGCCTGCTCATCGAATTCCTGCAATTGCAGGTTCTCTTCGTCGCCCATGACTCACTCCTCGGTCGGTCGGTTGCTTTGGTCGCTGCCGACATTTTCAGACCCGGCCTGGTCAGCCGGAATTGCGGTATCCGCCGCCACTGCCAATGTCGGCGCGGGGGCAGGGGTGATGTCCTGCAGGGTCAGGCAGCGATCGAGCGCCGCCGAGACCAGCTGCCAAATGGCATCGCTATGGCGCTCAAGGCCGCCATCGGCCCATTCAATGCTGCAGGAGGCGTCGGCCAGGCTGTCATCGCCAATCAGATTGATGCGGCCTTCGAAATGCTTGCCAGCCGCCAGCGATGCGATCTTGGCTTCGAGATCCGGCAGCAGGCCGGCCGGCACGCGCGCAGTCAGGCGCGGTTCGCGGCGCAGATCCACAAGGCAGCGTTCGATCACCGCCTCGACCTCGGCAAGACCACCGCGGCGCGTGAATTCCGGCAGCATCTTGCCGGTCATGGCCAGCGCCAGCGTCGCTGCTTCGCCGAGGATCGCGGCACGGTCCTGGGAGAGGTCGCTCTTCATTGCGGCAATCTGCGCGTTGAGCGTTGCGAGAACCGCGCCGATCTGCGCTTCGATCTGGGCCTGGGCTTCCGTACGGCCCTTGGCAATGCCTTCCTTCAGGCCCTTGGCATGCGCTGTAGTGCGGGCTTCGGCCATCTCCGCTTCGCTGAAAGTCGGTTCCGGCGGCGGTGGCGGCGGGGGCGGGGGTTCGACGACAGCCGCTGCTTCGCTCTTCGCCTTGCGCGCAAGCGTCCGCAACGTCGCCGGGTCGGCATCGTCGAAGTCGGTCTCGAAGAGAAATTTGCGCACCGTTTTCAAACCACTGTTCCCCAGATCAATAGATCAGTTCGTCTTCGCCCTTGCTGTCGGCCAGGATCAGTTCGCCCTTGGCCGCCAGTTCCTTGGCGAGGTTGACCATCGTCATCTGCGCTTCTTCGACATCCTTGAGGCGCACCGGTCCCATCGCGGCCATGTCTTCCCGCAGCATCTTCGAGGCGCGTTCCGACATGTTGGACAGGAACAGGTCTCGCAGGCCTTCGGACGCGCCTTTGAGGGCGATCGGCAGCTTGGTCTTGTCGACGCCGCGCATCAAAGTCTGCACGCCGCCCGGATCGAGCTTGGAGAGATCTTCGAAGGTGAACATCAGCGACTTCACCTTCTCGGCGGAATCGCGGTTGCGTTCTTCGAGGGCGGTGACAAAGCGCTGTTCGGTGTTGCGATCGAGATTGTTGAAGATCTCGGCGATCAGTTCGTGGGCATCGCGCTTCGACGAGCGGGCAAGGTTGGAGAGGAACTCGTTGCGCAGCGTGCGCTCGACGTCGTCGATCACGTCCTTCTGGATGGATTCCATGCGCAGCATGCGCATGATGACTTCCATGGCGAAGGCTTCCGGCAACAGGGCAACGACGCGCGAGGCGTGATCCGACTTGATCTTCGAGAGAACGACGGCAACCGTCTGCGGATACTCGTTCTTCAGATAGTTGGCGAGCACGCTTTCGTTGACGTTGGAAAGCTTGTCCCACATCGTGCGACCGGCCGGACCACGGATTTCTTCCATGATCTGGTCGACCTTCGACTTGTCGAGCACCTTCATCAGCAGGCGTTCGGTCGATTCGAAGGTACCGGTGAGCGAGCCGGTCGAGGAGATGCCATCGGCAAATTCGACGAACAGACGCTCGACCACGGTGGCGCTGACCGTGCCCAGATTGGCCATGGTCTGCGAGATCTCGCGGATCTCGTCGTCGTGCATCATGGCAAAGAGCTTGGACGCACTCTCTTCACCCACCGACATCAGCAGGAGGGCGGCCTTTTGCGTTCCGGTCAGGGACCTATAATCATCCTTGCTGCGCATGTCAGGCTTCCTGGTACATCCACTGACGCATGATATTCACTGCCTGTTCCGGGTGCTGGTCAACCAGGTCGGCGATCCTCTTGAGAGACGAGGCACGCACGCGGCCTTCCACCTGGTTGATGTCGATCATTTGTTCGATCTCATTGGCGATGTTGGTGATTTCACCCATGCTGGTCGGCTGGCCACTGGTCAGCGCCGCCAAATCCGGTACCGAACCGGGGAGGGCCAAGGCGGCCGCAGCACCCGGCGGCAGGGCAGCGCCACCCGGACCCGCGATCGCAAACTGTTCGGGAGCGGCTCCCGGGATCGCCAGCAGGCGGTTGAGGAGCGGACGCACGACCAGCAGCAGAACCAGGACGGCGACCAGCGAGAGCACCACCAGTTCGGCGATGCGCATCAGATCGGCCTTGTCGAGGCCAAGGATATTGACGCCTTCGTCGGTCACTTCCGGCTCGGCGAATTGCATGTTGATGACTTCGACGACATCGCCGCGCTGGGCGTCGAAGCCGACCGTGGATTTCACCAGGGCAGAAATCTGATCGAGCTCGGCCTGCGGCCGGGCCGCGTAGGCGCGGGTCCCGTCGGGGGCGATGGTGTAGGTGCCGTCGACCAGCACGGCGACCGACAGCTTCTTCACGTCGCCGCTATGCTTGATTTCGGTCTGCACCTTCTTGGAGATCTCGTAATTGACGGTCTCCTCGGTACGCTGAGTGGTGCTGTTGCTGGTATCGCCGGCGCCGCCACCTGCTGCAGCCGGCGGGTTGGGCACATTGTTGGCAACTGAGACGTTGTTGTTGGCGGTCTTTTCGTTGCTCTGCTCGTTCTCGTCCACTGTCTGGGTGGAGCGGACGACCTGGCCATCCGGATCGAAGCTTTCGGTGTTGGTGGTAACCTGATTGAAGTCGAGATCGGTGGTGACCTCGGCGCGCACCTTGCCGGCGCCCAGTGTCTGGGCCAGCAATTCCTCGATCGCCTGGGTCATGCGCAGTTCGAAGGCGCGGCGCATCTCGTCGGCGTTTGCCGAGGTCAGTTCGTCTTCGGAACCACCCTTGGCCAACAGATGGCCCTTATCGTCGATGACCGACACATTGGCGGTCTTCATGCCGGGGACGGAGGAGGCGACCAAATGCTGGATCGCGGCAACCTGTTCCTTTTCCAGCGTGCCCTGCAGGGTTACCACCACCGACGCCGTCGGCTCGGCCTTGTCGCGGGAAAACAGTTCGCGCTTGGGCATCACCAGATGGACGCGGGCACCCTTTACTTGGCGCAGCGAGCGGACGGTTCGCGCAAGTTCACCCTCTAATGCACGCAACTGATTGATCTGTTGGACAAAATTCGTGGTGCCGAGGGAGTCTGCGCGATCGAAGATCTCGTAGCCGATCGATCCGCCATTGGGCAGCCCTTCGCCCGCCATGGCGAGGCGGACACGGCCGACTTGATCGTCTGGCACATAAATCTGGGCGCCGTCGCCCTTCACCTCGAAAGGCACCTTGGTCTCTTCGAGCTTGGCAGCGACGGCGGCAGAATCCGTCGCGTCCAGCCCGCCATAGAGCAAGGACATGCCCGGCGTGGTGAGTCTCGTGCCGATAAAGGCGAAAAAGGCAATCAGCGCCAGCGCCACCGCGGCGAGACTTGCAAGTCGCACAGGGCCAAGATTGCGCAACGTCTGCATAAAGGGATTCACGTTAGCCACTCGCTCCTGTAGGCAGCTTTTGCCGACTCGGCCGCACGAATTCGACTAAAATTTTATATACTAAAATTTTCGTCGAATTGCTTGAGTTCGGCTCCAAACCATGTCGGAAACGAGTGTCAGAATAGGAACCAGGGTTTAAAGAGAGATTAACGGCGGAAAAAATTGCCTAGAACCTGAGAAGATTCTGCCTAGCTAGCTATTTGATATGGTTAATATTTCTTCAGCAATCCACAGGCATTAAGGAATATTACCTCAAGCACTCACGAGTGTGGGGATTCATCCTCAGGCTCGACACGATCGATAGTACGATAATCCTGAATGCGCGTCGTCCGCAGGCCGCGAAGCCCATGGCGATCGATCGCGCGCTGCCAGGAAAGGAACTCTTCGACTGAGAGTGAGTAGCGTTTGCAGGCTTCTTCGATGCTGATCAGGCCGGCGCGGACGCCAGCGACCACCTCCGCCTTGCGACGGATCACCCACCGGCGGGTGCCTGGTGGGGGCAAATCGTCGATGCTCTTGGGTTGAGCATCAATCAGGCTGTTCTGTGCTGGTCTCAATTCTGCCATGGCCATGCTGGGCATCCTGGGGGGGATCTCCCGTTTGTCTGGTCTCGGTTCGGACCATTCATACGCCAAGGCCATTTAAAAAAGTCCTAAACAGGCTATCGATCGCGCTCATTAGATGTCGGCAAAACCGATAAAATCCATTGAAAATACAATAGTTTGATCGCCTTAGGCGTCGTCGGCCACCGGCTTGGTGATGTGTTGGACCTTGTCCAGCGGCACACGAATGGTGCCGACATTGAGATAAACGGCCCCATCCACGATGTCGGCCGAATCAACCGTGCCGTAGCTGGTGATAGGTGCCGTGTACTGCTTGCCGGCGGCATCCTCGTAGCTGACGGCGACCGTATATTGGCCATCTGGCAGCTGATTGCCGAAGACGTCGGTACCATCCCACTGCGCCGGGTGCGTGCCGACACTGTGGTCCGCCTCGGTGATCATGACGACCTGGTTGTTCTTATCGCGGATGGTGAGGGTTGCCTTGGTCGCGGATTTATCGAGCGTGTAATCGAAGCGGGCGTGCTTGTCCTGCAACATGACCTTGTCGCTGTCGATCGCGACGTCGGTGCCGATGAAGCTGACCGCTGAATAGGCGTTGGTCGCACCCTGCAGGTTGATCAGCTTTTCCAGATTCTTGTTCGACTTGATCTGCTGCTCGACCGAGGAGAAGGCAACCAGCTGCTGGGTGAACTGGGCGGTGTCCATGGGTGAGAGCGGATCCTGGTTCTGGAGCTGCGTGGTCAGCAGGGTCAGGAAATTGTCGTAGGTATCGGAAAGGCCGCCGAGCGCGTCCGGGGTGGTACTGGCGTTGGCTGCAGCGGCTGCCGTGTTGTCAGCCAATGTTTGGCTGATGCTGGGGATATCCATCGCGCTACTCTCCAATGCTCAATTCTAGACCTGAACGTCAACCCAACCGTCGCCGGTCGCGATCACCGGAGCTGCTGTGGTGGCAGGCAGGTCATCGGCGCCATTGTCCGCCGCCAGACCGCTGCCCCCTGAACCAGTTCCGTTGCCGGAACCGAAGTCACGGGCAAAAGCTTCCGGATCGCCACCCTGGAGACTGAAGGAAAGGTCACCCGGGCCAGCTTTCAGACCAGCCTCTTGCAAGGCCCGTTCCAACGCCTTCATGTCGCGTTGCAAAAGATCGAGCGTGGCCGGCCGTTCGACCATGACGGAGGCCTGGACGTTGTTTTCCTCGTCAATATCGAGCTTTACGTGGATCCGGCCGAGCTCGGTCGGTGAAAGCTGCAACGTGATGCTGCCGTTTCCGTCGCGGAGCGAGCGCTGAATGCTGAGCGCCACTTGATCGTGGACCGGCAAATTCTGCAGGTGCTGGCGCAGGCTGGCCACGAAGTCGCCGCGCCTGATCGCGCTGCCCTGGGCCAGATGGAGGTTCCATCCGGGGAGGCCCGTGGAGGTGCCAAGGCCAGAATCGAAGCCAATCGGCGCGACCGTACTGAGAGTTGCTGCGCTGCCGGCAGTACTGCCGGCACTGGCCTGGGTTACTGCGGCGTGAAGATCGGGTGTTGCCTGCGCATTGTTCTGGGCGCCGGGATGCGCACCACCATTGGTTCCCTGGGTGGCCCCCTGGCCGACGGATGCGGTTTTGCGGCCACCATTGTTATTGCGGCGAAAAAGATTGCCCGGATCTTCGAGCTGGCGCTCGTTATCGGCGGTGAGGGCGACTTTCTGGGCCTCAGCGTCGGTGGCATCGAGATCGCCAGACGTTGCCAAGGCGACCGTGGCTGCAAATGTAACCGCGGGCTTGGCCGTATCTGCCGCCTCATCCGTTTTGGCGGATGCACCAATCGAGGATTCTGGCGCAGCATCTTGGCCGCTGCTGGCGATATCGGCGATGTCGGGCAGGGAGGCAGTGGCAGCAAGTGCTGCAGCTTCACCGATATCAGCCGACGGCTTCGTCGCCGTATCCGGGGTGGTGGGGTTTACCTGTGGGACAACGTCCGTGCCGATCTCGCGCGTCACGACCGTTTCGTCGACGGGTACAGCACTGGCGACCAGGGCGAGTCCAGCCTGCGGCTCTGCGCTTTGATCGGGTTCGTCACGCTTGCCGCCGTCGGCGCCGGTATCGCCACCATCAGTGCCGAGGCCCGCATCCTGCGAGTCATCAGGCAGATCAGTTTCGGTCGCAGCGTCGACCTGACTGCCGGTGTCGAGCATTTCGCCTTCAGCGACGTCGTCAACCTGTTGGTCATCACAGCCGCGCTTGGTGATGGCGTCTTGCTTGCGGTCTGTGCGAACGGGGGTGGCGGGGCGGTCGTCCAGCGATTGACTGGTCTTTACTGCGGAATCGTCGCTCTTGCCGCTGGCGACACGATCGCGGTCGATGTGACGGTCCTGACGCGACAGCGGCGCCGTCAGATCGTTGCGCTGGCCCGCGTTCGGGCTGCTGCTGGGCAGGCCGCGGCCGCTGCGCAATGAGGCGGTCGTTGTGTTGGTGGCTGCCTTGATCTGATCTAGCGCCAGGTTGTCGGCGCGCTGGCTCATAACGCCGAACAAAAGATCGGCGAAGCCACCGGTTTTTGCGCCAACATCCTTATCCGCCAATCTGGCGGTTGCAGTCTTGCTGGTGAGGCCGAAAAGATTGTCGATCCGATTGGTGTCCATGCAACGGTCCTCAAGCCAGGAAATTCACGAGAGAGATCTGGTTGGTGGTGCCCATCACGGCAAAGATCGCCTGCAATTGGGTCTGCGCCACGTCGATCTTGGCGGCAACCTCGTTCTTGTCGACCTCTTCTATCTGGGCAGTGCCGTCGGTATAGAGGTTGATCGACGTTTGATGCGACAAGGTCGTGGCCGAGATGAGCGCATCATTCACCGTGTTATCGGCATGCAGCGCGCGGATCCCCGTCAGTGCATCATTGGTGAGCCCGCGGGCGATTTCGATCTTAGCCTGGTAATTGTCGATATCCTCGACCGCCGACTTCGCATAGCGCAGCGCCAGCTGCAGCTTCTGGAAAGCCGCCTCGTTGGCCGAAAAGCTGCTGCGAATGGTCAATTGGTCGGCGATCGTGAGCTTGCCGCGTTCCCAGGCATTGGCCGAATCGAATGTTTCCTGATGCTCGTTGTAGATCGGCGCCACCGGATTTGTGACGACAGTCGGCTGAATGACCTCAAGGGCCGTGGTCAGTTCAACGCCCGGCGTGTTCGATGTGATCGTGAAGGCGCCTGTGCCCGTGGCCCCGGCGTTTGCGGTCACGCCCATGCTGGGCACCGCAGCGTTGACCAGAGCCACCAGATTGATGGCGATAGCGTCCATGTCGCGTTCGCTGCCCGTGGTGGTATAGCGGACGGTACGGCCATTGATCGTCAGCTCAAAGGCATCACCCTTGCGGCCAACGGGACCGGACAGGCTGACCGTGTCGATCTGCGGCAAGGGGCCGGCGGGAATATTGGCCACATTCGTGGTGATGACGGGGGCGGCACTGACCTGGCCGACGTCGGTCGTCAGCACGGCGGTATAGGTCATGGCGGTGCCCGGCGTGTCGGATTCGACCACCAGCTTATTGTTCTTGATGGAAGCCGTGACACCGAACCCGCCGGCATTGATCAAGCCAGCGAATTTCTGTGCCACTGACTTTTCATCGTCAGCGGACGTCGTCGTGACGCTGAACGGGCCGCCCACGGGCGCCGTAAAGTTGATGGTGTAGATGTCGCCGGCATCGCCGAACGGCCCGGGAAGCGCGATCTGGTCTTCCTGCGCCACAGGCACCACCGTGCGCTGGGTGGTCTTGATCGTCGCCGCATCCTGCACCGCGCCATGAGACTCGAAGGCGGTGCTCGAGGCGATCTGGATCTGGCCATTGCCCGGCGCCGTCACGGTGACGGAGAAGGGCGGCTGATAGGCCGTAATCTTGTCAATGAGCTTATTGACGATGTCGTCGAGGCTGGTCTCGTCGCCGGTCGTTTTATAGGAAATGGTCACCGGCAAGGTATTAGTCGGCGGGTCCATGATGGTGACGCTATAGGTCTCGTTGATCGTGCCCACGGGGCCTGCCAACTGGATGAGGTCGACCTGCGTCGCACCGATCGGAATATTCGGCTGGACCGTCGTCGCCTTGGACGGCGTCGGATCGGTGCCGGTAATGGTCGTGCTGAAGGCCGTACCAGGGGTCGTTGCCGTGATGGTCAGACCCTTGGCATCAACGTCGCTCACGGTCACGACGCCGGTCAACGGGACCGAGGCATTGATTGCCGTGCGGAGCTGGTCGGCCAGTTCCTGAGCCGTTAGCGGACCATTGAATGTAAAGTTCTGGGCGTTGATCGTGAAGGTTTCCGACTGCAGCGCGCCGAGATAATCGGTGCTGATGCGGACCTGCTGCACCGTCGTACCCGCCGCCAATTGCTGAACGGTGGACGAAGTTGCCGAATTGGCGCTGCCCGAGGGATCCGGGAGACGGTCGAGATCAACCACCGGCAGCTTGTCGTTGGAGGTCACCCCGCCAAACAGAAAGCGGTCGTTGACTTGTTCGTTGAGCAGCGCCTGCAACTGGCTCATGGCGCTGTCGATCTGGCCGACGATCGGGGATATCTTGCCGGCTCGGGTCTGTTCCGCGGTCACCTCGTTGTCGGCGCCACCCGTCACGTTGGTGACACTGGCCGCGACGTTATACGAAATGCCGATTTCTTTGGCCGTGATGATGATCTGGCTGTTGACCACCTTGGCGACGACTCTGGTATTGGGCTCGGCATTGATCTGATCGGTGAGATTGCCGGCGATATCGTCGAGGCTGCCCTCCAGGCCGCTGGTGACATAGGAGTAGAGCTTGCCGTCCACCGTCACCTTATAGATGTCGCCGACATCGCCGATATCACCGACATCGTTGCCGAATGTAATCTTGTTCTGCTGCGTCGTCGGCGGGTCCGTGAGCGGGCTCAGGAACGCGCTGTACATGTTGCTGGCCATCTTCTCCATGCTATCAAAGACCTTGTCATAGGCTTTGACGTCGGGAGTGGCGGCCTTGATCGCGTCGAGATAGCCTTCGCGACGCTGAATTTCGGCACGAAGATCGAGCAGACGCGAACCCTGAACGCCATAAGTCACCAGATTGGTCGACTTCTTGCCGGTATTGAGCTGCTGCGTGAGCAGGGCAAGCGAGCTTTGCAGGCTCTTGAAGCCGGCTGCGTTGCCGAGATAGGCGGCGTAGGAACTATAGGCGTTGATGCTCATCTTCTAATCCTCAACCCTATCTGACCGCGGCCTGTAACGTGTCGAACAATGTCTGGATCACGGTCAGCAACCTTGCCGATGCGGCGTAGGCATTCTGCAGGACCTGCAGATTGGCGAGTTCGTCATCAAGATTGACGCCGACTTCGGCCTGATAGCGCTGCTCGGTCTGGGACAGGCTCTCAGTATCGAATTTTGCCTGGTCGGCAATCGATTTGGCGTTGGCGATAGCGGTGCCGGTCAGGCCCACCAGCATGCCCTTATAGGAGACACCGCTGATCGTGAGACCCGCTGCCACATAGGTGCGGTCTGTGCTGTTGAGGGCATTGACCACGTCCGAGGCGGAATTCTTCTTCAGCTGCTGAGTGCCGTCGAGCAGGGACTGATTGACCTGGAAACTGAAGCGGTCGGTGCCGGTGAAAAAGCCGCTTTTGAGTTCAGGCAATTCGCCATTGACCCGTGTGGTGACAGAGAACGGTGTGTCGGCCGCACTGCCCACCAGCTGGAACTTGGAGGCACCGGCAATGGCGGTGACACCCAATGTCGTATCGCCATTGACCAGGGCCGCGAGCTTGCTGGCGATGGCATCAAGGGTGGCGTCAGTGGCCTGCGCGGTATAGCTGAAGATACGGCCGTTGATCTCGACCTCAAAAACGTCGCCGGCGCGCAGGTCACCAGTCAGGTTGACGGTCGAATATTGTGCTGAATTGGGTTGCGCCTGGACCGTGGTCTGGAACGAGGCTTCGATACGCAAGGACTGGCCGGCAGCATCATAGGCGGAACTGAATGTCGAGCCCACTGTCGAAGTCAGCGCCTTGACCACGGCGTCAAGCTGCGAGCGCATCTTGCGGATGACTTCGGTCGCCGGATCCGAGCTGACCGGCAGGGCCTTGCCGCTGTTGTCGAGACGGAAGTCGAGAAGGGCGCGGATCTTGCCGTCGCGCAGCAGGGTATCGACCGGGGTGGTCGTGTCCTCGCTGCGGAAGATGTTGGTGCCGTCATAAATGAAATTGGAGGGTGGGCCGTCGACCAGGCTGAGGCCAGCCGGCGTAAACAAGGCGATGGCGCCGTTGTCGCGCTCGATCGTGCGCACGTCGACATATTTCGCCACTTCACGCACCAGCTGGTCGCGCTGGTCAATGAGCTCGGCCTGTTCGGTGCCGCCCTCGGCGGTGGAGCGCAGTTTAACATTGAGCTCGAACACCTGCTCCAGCAGGCTGTTGAGCTGGCCGACCGATTGCGTGACATCGTCCTTGGCAGCGCCGTCGATGGAATCGATACCGGCGGCAACCCGGTTGATCTCCTCGGTCAGCTGCTCGCCATAGCGGATCACCGCCGTCTGTGCCGCCTTTGATTCCGGGGTCGCCTGCAAGGTCTGCCAGGCCGCGGTGAACTGCGACAACAGATTGGGCAGGGCGGCCTGGTCGGAACTCGTCCCCAGCAGCTGCTGGATCCGGGTCATATAGTCGTCCTGCGCGCCGCTGGTGCCGTTGCGCGCGATCAGGCTTTCCATCTGCTTGCGCAGGCTTTCGTTGACGGCGGACGAATAGGAGGCGACGCCGACACTGCCGATCTGCGATTCGCCAAACACCAGGGATTCGCGGTTGAGCGTCTTCTTGGTGTAGTTGGGGTCGTTGACATGGGCAATGTTGGCCGACAGCACCTGGATGCTGGCCTGATTGACCCGCAGGCTGGAGACCGCGGCGTTGAGGGCGCCTGTCAGTGAC
This sequence comes from Dongia sp. P2_B8, assembly GCF_056404715.1. NCBI lineage: Bacteria > Pseudomonadati > Pseudomonadota > Alphaproteobacteria > Rhodospirillales > Dongiaceae > Dongia > Dongia sp. P2_B8. The sequence continues at coordinate 743,027 of NZ_JBFUDM010000001.1, forward strand.
ATGACTGCCTATCCCGATCTGTTCTTTATTTACCGCTTGATATTGATAATGTCCTGCAACATCTCGTCCGCTGTGGTGATGACGCGTGTATTGGCGGAATAAGAGCGTTGCGTGACGATCATCTTTGAGAATTCTTCGGCAATATCGACATTGGAACCTTCGACGGCCGAGCCGCGTAATGTGCCTGAGCCGTTCTCACCGGCACCCGAGAGGCGTGCCGAGCCGCTGTCGAATGTTTCGGTGAAGGCCTGTGCACCTTCGCGCTTCAGGGTGTTGCCGTCGTAGAACTGGGCGATTGGAATTTTGAAGAAGATCCGGCTGCGGCCGTTGTCGTAGTTGAGTTCGACATCGCCATTGTCGCGGATGTTGAGGTCCTTGAAGATGCCTTGCGGTACACCGTCCTGGGTGAAGCGGCGCACATCGATCGTCTGACCAGCGAACTGCGTTGCCCCTTCGGTGGTTTGGAACTTGCCGAGATTGAGCTCGATCACCTGCGGGCCAACGCCATAGTCGACCTGGAAGGTGATGATGGCATCGTCATTGGCGCTCTGTGCCGTCGGCGTGGTGGCGTTGCCGTTGATGTTGTAGGCGTTGCTGATGCCCACCAGCTTGCCGGCCGTGGCCGCCGTCGTGCCGAACTGCACGTCGATGAAGGAATTGGTCGATCCATTGGAAGCGCTCACCGTCGAGCTGAAGGCCGTGCCGGCGTTGATGGCGGTCAATTGCACCGTGCCGCCGAGGGCAGTGGCACTGACGCCGAGCGAGGAATTGGCATTGATCAGTGCCGCAAGGCCGATGGCAACGTCGTTGAGACTGGTTTCGGTGCCGTTGGCGATATAGGAGACGGTTTGCGCGCCGACGTTGACGGTCCAGGTATCACCGATTTCGCCCGGGCCCACGGTGCCGCTCAGCGTGACCGTATCGACCTGGGCGGTCGGCAGGCCGTTGGCCGTGGTGTTCACGGAGGAAGCGCCGGTTGCCGTGGCGAGAGTCAGGGCGCCTACCGTCAGGGTGTCGGAGACAACGTTGGTAAAGGTGCCCTGCGCGGCATCGGCGTCGATCAGGATCGTGTTGCTGGCGCCAGGTGACGCCGTGACCTGCCCATTGACGGTCACGTTGGCGTTGATCAAGGCGATGAGGCCGTCGCGTGCGGTCTGCGCGGTCTCGACGCCGACCGCAGTATAGGTGATCAGCGTGCCGTTGATGGTGGCGCTGATGGTGTCGCCGGCGGCGAGACCAGTCACTGGGATGGTGACAGTATCGGTCTGGCCGGAACCGCTGCCCCCCAGGGTCAGCGTGAAGGGTGTGCCGCCAACATCCGCTGAAACGTCGAAGGTGGTAGCAGTGAGGTTGCCGGCGGTTACCTGTGCCGAAAGGCCTGGATTGCCATTGATGGCGGCAATCAGCGCAGAGCCCACGGTCGACTGGCTGTAGCCGCCGACCGGTGCCGTCACGGTGACGGAATTGGAGCCGATGGTGAAGGTTAGCGACTGGCCGAAAGCGAGGCCGTCGGACGGCAGTGTGACGGTATCAACCTGTGAGACCGCCGGCACGTTGGCCGTGGTATTGGCGACCGCCATGGCCTGATCGTTGACACCGACGAGGGTGCCGGACACCGGATCGAGCGTGCTGTCCGCGGCGACGATGTCGAGCTTCCACAGATTGTCGGCGCGCTTGGCCCAGACCAGCGACACGGTATGCGGATTGCCGAGTGCATCATAGACCTTGATATTGGTAGGCGCGAGGGCAGGCGTCGGGTTCACGACAGAACTGGCCGGCAGGTTGCCGACGAATTCCAATTCGGTGGTGGCCGTTGGTTCGTCGATCGTCTGCGTAATCTGGATCGGCGCCAGTGTCGCCGTGTCGGCGATGCCGGTGGTCTCGTCGACCGCCCAGCCATTGAGATAGTAATTGCCGTTGTTGACCAGATAGCCGTCGCGGTTCACTTCGAAGTCGCCGGCGCGGGTGTAATAAGGCAGATCGTTGAACAGCGTCTGATTGGCCGTTTGTGATTCAGGACGGCTCACCACGAAGAAGCCCTGGCCGCTGATAGCCATGTTGGTGAGGGTCTGCGTCTGATTGACGTTACCCTGCAGCGAATTGGCAAAGTAGGGGGAGGCCACGACGCCACCTGGCTGATGCAGGTTGGCGTTGGAGACGGTGATCAGCGTCTCGAAGCGCGTATCGACCTTCTTGTAACCGGTTGTCTGGGAATTGGCGATGTTGTCCGAGATATGTCCGAGAGATTTGGACTGGGCGTTTACACCACTAACCGCCGTAAACATTGCCCCAAGGATGCTCATCTTGCTGCCTCTTGTCGCTGATAAAGCTGTTCGTTGAGCTGTTAAAGCAAGTTGCGGGCCAACAACTGCGAGGCATTTTTATTGATATGTATCAGAGGTATAGGGAATGGTGAGAAGCGGAGGGCGGCAATTGACGTCGTGCCGCACGCAAGGCTTGCCGGGGTGCTAGGACGAGATTTTCCTAGATACAAAAATGGCGGCGGCATCGTTGGATTGCCGCCGCCAGAATATCGACGCGTCTTGTCGCGTGCTCAGTCCTTGAATTTGCCCTTGAGGTCGAAGAACAGAATGTCGCGCTGCTTGTTGGCGCCTTTGACCGGCTCGACGCCATGAAAGCATGCCGCCGTCTTGGGGAAGGCGGCGACCACGTTGGTCGCATAGGGCACTGTTATGACGTGATCGAAGTTCTTGAAGTCGAGATGCGGCCCGCCTTCATTGGTAAAGCCGCGCTCCTTGGGAATGTAGAGAGCGGTGCCGAGTTCTTCGGCGGCATTGTCCTTGGGCAGATAGAACAGCATCGAGACCAGCTTGCTGGGATTATCAGTGTGTGGCCCTAGCGAGTAGGTGTCGAGATCGCGCATCAGGAACGTTTCATGCCAGACTTTGAGGCCGCGCTTGGTACCGCCGGCACTGGCGAAGCGCTGCTCGATCTGCGGCCGGAAGCGGTCGAAGACGCAGTTCACGAACTCGCCATCCCCCAGCGTGTCAAAAACGCGGCGCCAGAAATCGCGCTGCGCGGCGCTTAGATTGGCTTTGTCGAGGTCGGACGGGAACAGTGACAGGCGTGCCCGCGAATAGCCGGTTCCGACCCGCCCGCTGTCAACCAGGACGGTATAACCGTCATTGTCCGGCAGATTTCGCTGCAATTCCGCAAAGAATTCTTTCGGGAAAATGTCCTCGACGTAGATGTGCGGGAACGGATAGCTGCGGATCTGAGTGTTGGCGATCTTGTAGATCAGATGGAGCTTAACGTCGGAAAACATACTCGCCCACTCCCGTAAACGCCCCCTCGGTCCGAGCCGCGATCGCAACTTGTGCCGGGTCGTAATGGAATCCCAGCACCGCGAGGTCATCCAGAATCTGGCGGTGCTCAGGCAGATGCGGATTAATTTCGATGATGAGCGAACGTACGTCAGGATGGCGCAACGTCGCAGCAGCACCGGCAATGACCTTGTGTTCGAAACCGTCGACATCGAGCTTGATGTGATTGGGGACCGGCATCAGCCCGTCGGCGATCAACTGGTCGATCTTAGCCGAGAAGCAACCCTGCACGAAGGGCGACTTGCGCTCTTCCAGCTTGAAGTCGACCGAGGCGTCGAAGCTGTGGCAAGACCCGCCAATGGTGAAATCGGACAAATGGATGGTGCTGAATTTGGCTTCGTCGGAGAGGGCGCAGCAAAATGCGGTGACCCGGTCGGAAAGATTGTTGGCGACCAGGTTGCGGCAGAGCAGGGCGTAATTCTGCGATTCCGGCTCAAAGGCAAAGACCTTGGCGTCGCGCATGACTGCGGCGAAAACCGTATACATGCCGACATTGGCGCCGACATCGAGCAGGACCGCGCCAGGTTCGATTGCCTCCAGCCATTCGATGGTGGAAGGTTCCTTGGTGAACAAGGTCTGCACGCGCCACAGCGGTGTCTTGCCGGGCAAGGCATAGCGCAGCTTCTTGCCTTTATAGGGAATGGCAATCACCGGCATGCCGGCGTCGTATCTTTTCACGGCGTCGATGACGCGCGGATCGATTTGCATGGTGGTCGGCCTCGTGTCCGCATCTGCAAGCATCGGTATCATCCCAGTTCCTGACGGTAGGTGGCCATTAAGGAAATGTCCAGAAACTGTGAGCATAATCCGTGCCATAGACGGTTAATGGTGCATTCCGGCCCGATTGGGCGCAGGATGGCATGGAAACTGCTAATCTTGTGCACAACTAAGATGGCCAGTGAGATGGAGCGAAATCATGGCAACCCCAGGCGCGGCTAATCCCGGCGGGCAGATCAGCGAAGAATATCGCCGCATGCAGGAAAAGCTGCATGAGAATCCCCATTATGGTGTCGCATCAGTGCAGTATGCGCCGGTGGTTGCCAAAATCATGCAGCAGGTAGGCACTACCGAGCTCCTCGATTACGGCGCCGGCAAGGGACGCCTTGGCGAAACCTTGCGGCCGATGTTCAGCACGCCGCTCAATATCCATCATTACGATCCGGCGCGACCGGAATGGGCAGCCGAGCCGGCGCCCTGCGGTTTTGTCTGCTGCATTGATGTGCTGGAGCATATCGAGCCAAACTATCTCGACAACGTGCTCGATCATTTGAAGCGGCTGGTCATGAAGCGGGGGTTCTTCACCGTCCATACCGGGCCGGCGATCAAAGTACTGCCCGACGGCCGCAATGCGCATCTCATCCAGGAGCCGCCGAGCTGGTGGCTGCCGAAATTCATGGAGCGCTTCGACCTCACGGTGTTCCAGAAGATGCCGCAGGGCTTCTGGGTGCTGGTCGAGCGCAAGCCGGAGAAGCCGGTTCTGGTTGAGCCAGTCTAACTATTTGTTACAACAAAGAAAAAGGCCCGAGAAGATCTCGGGCCTTTTTCGTTTGTGTCTTTGATATCCTCAAGCAGGCGGCAGGATCGCCTCGTGATGCAATTTCGCGACCTTGCGGCCGCTGGCTGTCTTGGCGGCATGTACGGAATGAGCCATCAGTTCCTGCCAGGTCTTGGTCTGGTTGGAAGCCTGATGCTCGGCCAGCCATTCGGCGGTGTATTCGCTGCCCTTGGTTTCCTCGAAGATCGGCATGCCCTGGGTGTAATGCACCAGCTTGGCGTCCGTCCGCGGCGGATCGTAGCCGACCAGGTGATTCCATTCCCGCGGCAGATCGCCAACCAGATTGTCGGGCAGCCAGTCAAGGCCATGGGGTGCGCGCGCCTGTTTCGGATCCTCGACATATTCCGGCGTCAGGATCCGATTGGCGGGATGACCACAATTGAACATGATCATCGATGCCCATTCGAATTTCTTGACGTTCTTCGAGACCATGGCGGCATAGCGGTCGTCGCAGAGGGCGAAGAGCTCGGCCATATCGGCAAGGCACAGATAGTCGATATCCATGAACATGCCCCAGCCCTGATAGCCGCACAGCCATGGTGTCAGGAAACGGCTGAATGTGAAGGGGGTGAGCCCTTGGCGAGTCATTGGCAAGGTCGGCAGCACCAGCGGCGTGATCGCAATGGGCTTTGAACAACGGCGCAGGATGCTGAACTGCAGGACGTTATAAGAGACCGCCTGACGGTGATCGTAGCCGATGAAAATGCGCAACGGTTGTTCGTAAGTCTGGCCTGACATCAAATTATCCAATTAGAACAAAGAGTCGTAGAGGACGCCGTTAAGCTTGCTGGTGGCTGAGGTGCCGATGGCCGGCAGATTGGAGATGAAGGAATAGCCAGAGCTGAGGCTGCTGACCAAATTGTCTGTGGCGACACCCAGGCTGGTGGCAAAGCCATAGGCATCCTGGGAAGTCGAAGTGCCCTGTTCGATCGTATCGTAGTCGTTCTTGTAAACGCCCTGCGTCAACTGCACCGCATACTGAATTTCGTTCTTGGACTGCGGGTCCTGGCCACCCAGGCGCGAGAGTCGCATGACATAGTCGCCCTGGTTGAGCTCCAGCGTACCAGCTTCCAGCTTCTGATATGCAGCGTAGGCATCACCGGACGACGGATCCTGATCAGCAATCAACTGGCCGCTGCTTTTGGAAAAAAGCTGGACGCGGAACAGCTCCTTATCTGTCGGGTCGGCGATCAACGTACCCAATTTGACATTGCCGGTTGTCGCCACCTTGAAACGGAAGACATCGACGGCATCGCCAGTTGATAAGGCACTGAAGAGATTGAGCCGGCTGTCATTCTTGCGCAGGACGCCGATGTCCCGCGCCGTCATATTGTTATCGATCTTGACGTCGTTGGTCTGCTTCTCGAATTCCTGGGGCGTGATCGACTGCTGCAGCTTGATCTGGTCGACCTCGGCCGTGATCTGGGCATTGAGAGCAGCGAGATCGGTATCCGACCCTGACGCCTTTTCATTGCTTGCGGCAATGGCGGCCGCGGTATCGGCGGTAGCCTGCTTTAAGATGGCTGCATTCTTTGCCACCAGCTCTGCCTGTGCCTTGGCGGCTGCCGCACTTGCGCTGATAGGTGTTGTAGCCATAGCCTCAGTCTCCGCGGACGGCCTTACGCCGTCAAATTCATGAAAGGCTGCGCATGCTTGCCAGTCGCTGGTGCCGGTGTTGCCTGCGCCGGGACGACGGGTGCCGGATTGGCGTCAGCCGCCAGTTCCGGCGTCATCGACAATCCTTCAGCAATCGACCGGTTGATATCGATGATGGGCTGAATCTTGCTGCCATCGAGGTCGCCGAGGCGCGCCATCAGATGACGGTCGACCATAACGGACAGTGCCAAGACGTTGTCACGTATTTCCTTGGGCAGCTCGGAGGCCGGATCGATCAAGGAAGCCTGGAAAATCGACCACAGGCGCTGATTGAGCACTAAAGCCGTTCGCATGGCTTCGCCCTTATCGTCGGTCACGCGCGCTGCCAATATGAGGCGCCGCGACGCTTCCGCCAGCGCCCAAGCTTCGGTGCTGCGCGGATCCATTGCCTTCGGTTGACTTGCGTAACCAGTCGCCGGTTTCATTACTTTCCCTCCGTGGCCCCTTCCTGCCGGCTATTCAGCGGGAAGTGCCGACTGCTCGGTTCTTCTAATATACCCTAGAAGAGCTTCGCCGTCGCCTTGAGAGCCCGGTAGTAGTCACCGCTATGCACCAAGCGTGCCACTTCCGTTAAGGCTTCCAAATCGTCGGACCGGTGTCGCATGGTTTCCGCCAGAATGGCCTCGAATTTCACAAGATTTTCGGGGGCATTCTCCGGGAAGAGGTAAATAAGCTGGATAACAAGATAGAGCTTCTTCTCGATCGTGTCGGCGGCACCATCTTTCATGACCTCGCGGCCACGCAGGAAATTCGCCTTATTAAAGAGATAGAAACTGCCCGGCTCTTCACCACGCCCGATGACGGCACCGTTAACGATCACTTTTTCGCCGGGGCGAAGGGTAAATTTAAGCGGCAATTCAGGCCTCCCAATGACTTCAGGTACCTGTACGCCACTTAAGATCCCATCGAACATCCGGCAGCTCTCCGGTGGTCAATCGATCCTTGGGGACGGACGGGGCGCCGAACAATCGCAAGATGGCCTGTTGCGCCTGGTTGGCGAGAGAAAGCGAGATGGTACCCAACTGCTGCCTTGTCTGCAGCGTGAGGATGTTCGCACCTTCTTCGTTCTGGTCCGCCTGGACCAGCTTATTGCCACCCTCAATCAGAACGTTCGAGAACTCAGCAGTATAGGTTTCTCGAGTCTGAATGACGTTGAGGTTGGTGCTGAGGTTCGACGATGCCGCGCGGAGTGACAGTTTGGCGGCATCGAGCTGTTTAACCGCAGCATCGATATCCGTTCTGTCGTTCCACCCGTTTTGTGCAAAGTCGAGCTTCAGGCCTTGACCGTTGGTCTGGACGTTCTGGCTGACGACCGTCACGTTGCTGGTGTTGGTCTCGTTCAGCTGCACCGCCAGATTGTTGGCATCAGATGCATCGGTCACCTGCTTGGTGGTGAGCACGGCGCTGGAGCCGGTATTAGCGGCACGAACGTCGAATTGAACATCACGGGTCGCGGTAAACGCACCGCGAACTTTGACGTCCAGAGTTGCACCCAGATTTACCTCAGTCAACGAAGCCGCCGCAGCGAAGCTGATAACAGCGCCGCTGTTGATGCCGCCGGTGATGCTGAAGGCGATCTGAGAGGTAGCCGCAACAATGTGCTGCGAGCCGTCGAGCGTGATGGTGACCGAAGCCGTACCACCGAACTCGTCCGTGTATTGGAAGGTCGCGGACGTGCTGTTGGCGGCAATGATCTTGATGTTCACGCTGGTGACGGTGTCGTCGGCAAAGCTGCCGGCGCCGCCGAAGGCGATATTCGTGGTACCGAACGAGATGTCCGTTCCCACGACGGTGCCCGAAGTTTCAGCCGCGGTGGCCGAGGCCGCCGTGACTGCGTATTTAACTTCGCCCAGGTTGATATTGAGGGTGAAGTTCAGGGCCTGAGCACCGACGCCGTCGAACGAGGTTTCAGTATCGGTGGCAACGATCGTGCTGGTACCGGCCACCGACGTCCCGTTATCACCGGCGAGGGCCAGCGTGAACGTTTGGAAGTTGTTGGTGGCGTAGTCAAACGATGTCGCAGAACCCGTCAGCGCGAAGGTTTCGTCCACGCTAACCGGAGTTGCCGTGCCGATCGTCGGCGTGCCGACGATGGTGCCGCCACCGGTGCCGTATGCCGTACCGACCGCCGCCGAGAATTTCGACGACAACAGGATCTGGCGTTCATCAACGGTAACGCGCGCCGTGCCCGAATCAAAGGCATAGGCGTTTTCACCATCAGAGACCTTGCCCTGACCGAGGAGGCTGAGGCCGTCACGAGTGATCTTCTCGCCATTCTCGTTGGTAATTGCCACCTGGAGATTGACGTTCTTTTCGATGATCGACGTGCCGACGCCGGCGGTGTCGGGGGTGTCTTCAATCGCGTCGAAGTCGATGTCGAAGGAGACATTCGTGCCGCTCTGGAACGAATGCGAGAACTTCAGCGTCGTGCCGTTCGCCTGAGCAATGTCCCATTCCGAGTTCGTGAAGGTCTGCGTAACCGTCGCCGAACCTTCCGTCACGGTAATGGTCTTGTCCTTACCCTGACCACCGCTGACCTTGATCCGGATGTCGTCAAAGTTGGCGGCATTGGTCGAGGCGAAGCCGGCGATCTGAAGATTGGAGATACCGCGATCCCGTTCAGCTTCCGCGATATCGTTCGACGACCCGGAGATGGCACCGTCGCCAGTCACTTCGATATTGTAGTTGTCGGCCGAAACGACATTGGTCGCGCGCGCGCCGCTGATACCGGCGAGCGCATTGACATTGACCTTCGAGGAGGCCGTCGCATCGATGGAGAGGCCGGAACCGACCAGCAGGTTTTTGCCCTGATAGCCAGAGTCCGCGGCCAGACGATCGATCTGACGAAGGATGCTGTTGTATTGGCTGGCAAGGCTGTTGCGCAGGGACACCGACGAGGAGTCATTGCCCAACTGGCCCAGGGCCTGGGTGGTGAGACCGCGGGCCTGTTCGACCAGCTTTTCAATGTTCGTAATACCGGTGTCGGCGGATTTGATCGTGCTGATCGCCTGGCCGATACCGTCCTTGAGGCCGTTCAAATCGCCAGCGCGCTGGTTGAGACCCTTCGCGGCGAAGAAGCTCGCCGGGCCGTCGAGGGCGCTGTTGATCTTGTTGCCGGTCGCGAGGCGGAGCTGAGTACGCTCCAAGCTCACGGTGGTGTTCTGCAGCAGCAAGAGGTTGCTGCGGATACCAGCATTAAGTTGGACTTCGTTAGCCATTTAAGTGCTCCTTTGGAGACCTATGTAAGCGGCGAAACTTTGTTTCGTCGGCCACTGCGGATTGCAGGCGGCTCGTAATGGGAAGCAATTTCCCTGCCAGTCGGCAATTTTTTCGTAAATCCAGCAATTTGGCCGTTTTGCAGGGGGTGAGGCCTGGGGTTGCTCGGCAAAAAGTGCCCGGCTCGGCATTTGTTGCCTAGGCAAGAATGGCTGGACGGAAAATACTGCCGATTCATCAAAGACTTAGGATTAACAAGATGTTAACATCTGAGCCCTGGAATGGATGGAAAATGGTACAAAACATGCATGAAGGCAGGGATTGATGTCCGCCCAGGAGCGCAGCGTTATGACCGGCTTGATTGATCTGCTGGATTTTACCGGCAGTGGTGCCATGCCCAAAGGTGCCCTCTCTCATAGCGGGGGGCCGATTCCGACTACCGAGCTCGGCGGGCAGGCTGCTGGAAAGCCCGGACCAAGCCCGGAGGTCCAGGAGAAAATCAACAAGCTCCTCCTCGTCGCGACCTCGGCCCATGAACATGGCAAGCGCAAAAAGCTGCGCACGGCGCTCGAAGAAATACTGGCGCTCGATCCGCGGCACGCGACGGCTCTCTACAATCTGGCCGTCATCGAACGCGATGACGACAAGCGGGGCCCAGCGGAGCTTCTGTTCCGGCGTGCGATCGAAGCAAATCCAGAAAATATGGACGCTTATCAAGGCCTTGGCGATATGCTGTTCAATGCCAAGCATGCGCTTTCAGCCATTAAGATTTACGAGAGAGCGCTGCTGAAGGCACCCCACCGCTTGGCCATCCTGGCAAATCTGCTGCGCTGCCGGATCATGATGCGGCAGCTGCGCGAGGTTGAGGCACTGTGCGAACGCATCCTCGCCATCTCGGACACTGAAGCCGACATGTACTGCTATCTGGCTTGGAGCTGCATGAAGCAGGGTTCAAAGCTGGACAAGGCCAATGCCGCCGTTAACAGGGCGCTGGAACTCGACCCCGATTCCATCAAGGCCAATGTGGTGCTGGAGCGGCTGGCTGCCATTCAGGGCGACGGCGATCTGGCTGCGCGGACGCGTACGAAACTGACGGGAATGGTGGTTGCCGGCAATCTGGAAGATCTGAAGAAGCTGACGGAGATCTACCTTTTGGCCGACGGCTATGAGGTCGCGGCCCAGATGATCCAGGAATATCTCCAGGCCTATCCCAGCGATGGGGATGCGGAAGGCTTGCTGCTGCAGACGATCATGAGTGACGGCGATTTCCATGCCGCGCAGCTCATTCTCGACAAAATGACAAAACGCCTGCCGGATAATCAGAATCTGCGCATGTCTCGCTGCCTCAATAATTTCCGACTGGGTCATTTCGCTGCGGCTTCCGCCGAAATGGACAGTCGTTGGGGGCGCAAGGGGGCTGGCGACAGATGGGAATTGCCTGTGCCGGATTGGCAGGGCGAGCCGATCCGCGACGGCAAGCTGGCGGTTTATGCCGAGCAGGGCGTTGGTGACCATGTGATGTATGGCGGGCAGATGCTGCCCCTCCGTGATCATTGCCGGCATATTGTATTTGAGGTGAACAGCCGGCAGGTGTCGCTGTTTCAGCGCAGCTTCCCGGATTTTGAGGTGCTGGAGCGCAACACGCTTCCTGCTGGTTGGCGCAGCAATGAGGTCAAAGCAAAGGTTGCTGCCGCCGATTTGGTGCCGGCCATGAAGCTGGATTATCGCGATTTACCTGGCCGCGAGGGTTTTCTCATTCCCAGCCCAGACTGGCTTGGCAAACTGCGCAAGAAGTATCAGGCGCGGTTCCCGGGCAAATTGCTGGTTGGCATTTCCTGGCGCTCCGGCAACCGCGACAGTGCTGCAGCGCGCTCCCTCGAGCTCTTCAACTGGTTGCCAATCCTCAATAATCAGAACGCTGCTTTCATCAATCTGCAATATGGTGACGTCACGACCGACGTCACCGAGATGAAGGAGCAGTATGGCATTGAGGTGCTGGTCGACAACACCATCAATCCGATGGGCAATATGGATCCGTTTACGGCCCAGGTCGGGGCCATGGATCTGATCATCTCCGTCGACAACAGTGCCATTCATTATGCCGCTGCGCTCGGCAAACCGGTCTGGGCAATGCTGCCGATCAATTCCGACTGGCGCTGGATGACGGAGGGCATGAAGTCTGTCTGGTATGACAGCCTCAATCTCTACCGGCAGAAAAAGGGCGACGTCTGGGAAACGCTGATCGACAAGATGGCGGCACAGCTGCGCGACGTCGACAGAGCAGATCTGGCGACCGCTCATGTCGCCATGCTCAAGCGCTGTGCCGAGACCTTGCTTCGCTATGGCCGCCTTAACGAGGCCGAAGATTATTGCCGCATGCTGCTGGAGGCGGGCGTGCATAAGGATATCGCCTTGCGCGGCATCGGCCTTGCGGCCCTCGCGGTCGGTCGGGCCGAGGAAGCCGTCGGCATTCTGGCGCGGGGTGTCGAATTGGCAACGGAACGCGGGCAATTGCAGGCGGATCTGGCCGTTGCTCTCGACGCCGTCGGCCAAACGCGGCAGGCGGAAAAGCTCGCGCGCGATACCGTGCGGCAACATCCGGAGAATGAAGGTGCGCTGATCAGCCTGGCACGCGTTCTTGCCAGCCAGAACCGGCTGGGCGAGGCCACCGATTTCTACGCGCGCGTTCTACGCCAGAAGCCGGATCATATTTTCTCGCGCATTCAGTTGGCGCGGCTCCAGGCCGCCCAGGGCGAATGGGATCTGGCGCGCAGCAATTTCGAAAAGGCCTTGGCCTTTGCGCCGACGTCAGCCATCGCGCATGTCGGCTTGGCAGAGGCCAATCTGCGCAGCGGCGACTATGCGAAGGGTTGGCCACATTGGGGCTGGCGGTTCGGCGTCAGGCCGGGCCTGCTGCCACGGCATCTCGAAACCATCGACCCAGCGAAATATCCGAAATCCTGGGAAGGCGGGCATTTGCGGCGGACGCGTGTGTTCCTGCGGGCTGAACGGTCGCTGGCCGAACAATTGCTGTTCGCCCCCCTCCTGGCCGAAGCTGCCGAGGAAGCGCGCAGCCTGTTGGTCGAATGCGAACCCACTGCGTTGCCGTTGCTGCAGGCGGCCTATCCAAAGATCAAGCTGGTGCCTGCGGGCTTCTCGACCCCGCAGGGGTTGATTGACGAGCGTGCCCAGATTGTCAGCAGTCTCGGAGATCTTGCCGCACGTTACCGGGCGGATGCGGGCAAATTCCCTGTCGGCGCCGTGCCTCTTCTGAAGCCGGACCTGAACTTGGCCAACCAGTTCCAGGCAGATTATCGGGCCGTAATGCCGGAAAAGAAACTGATCGGCCTGTCCTGGCGGGGCGGCGAGGGTGCAGCGAAGACGGCGCTGCAGGATTGGCTCCCGCTGTTCGACTTGGAGAACCTCGGTGTCGTCAACGTCCAGCGTGATGCCAAAGATGACGAGCTTAACGAATTCGCCGCTGCCGGTCGCGACATGATCATCGACCCGCGGGCCAAGGGAGATCTTTCGGCCTATCTTGCCCAGCTGGCGGCACTCGATGCCGTGGTTGCCGTGGATGACGTCACGGCGCATCTGGCCGCCCTGCTCGGAAAGCCAGTCATCAAGGTGGTTTCGGTGATCGACCATTGGTGCTGGGGATCGGACACCAACCGGCAAATGTGGTATGAAAAGCTGCGTACTGTCTTCCAGGGCGCGGACGGTACGGTCGACGAATTGGTTGCTGCGGCGATCAAGGCCGTGCGTACGTAGAAATCGGCGCCATCGTTTGGGCGTGCCGCGAGGTGACAAAATGAATCGTAAGGAACGGCGCACCGCCGCCAAACAGATCCGGACCGCCGATATCTCGGGCGCCTCGGACAAGACCATCGACATGATCATCGCCCGTGCCATGGCGGATGCCGAGGCTAAGAAATGGCCTCAGGCGGAGATGGCCCTCCGGCAGATTCTGGAAACCAATCCGGCGCATGCCGAAGCCTGCCATCAGTTGGGCATGACGCTGGCGCGGGCTGGGCGTGCCGTGGAAGGCATCGACTCTCTATGCAAGGCGGTTCAACTCAAGCCGCGCGAGGCCCTCTATTGGCAGAATCTTGCAGTTTGCTATAACGCAGCTGCGCAGTACCAGAAGGCTGCGGATGCAGCACGGCACGCGGTAGAAATCGATCCTGGCTACGGAATTGCGTGGGACAGTCTTGGCGATGCTTTGATGGAATCAAAGGATTTCGTCGGGGCTCAGGAGGCATACGAACGCTCTCTGAAGCTCAAGGGAGATGATGTCGTCACGTTGAAGCGACTTTCCAACTGTTTGATGAATGCCGGCAGTCTCGATGCCGCCGAAAAGCGACTGACCGAGATTCTCGACAAGGCGCCGGATGACAGTGAAGTGCATTCCAATCTGGGTGCAGTGCTGTTGACGCAAGGTCGAGCCACGGATGCTTTGCGGCATCTGGAGATCGCGGCCGAGAGCCATGCGAATAATTTGACGGTCGCCCATAACTACGGCCGTGCCCTGGCAGCAACGGGTGAGATCGAGAAAGCGTTGCGCTGGCTGCGTCGGGCGACGTCGATCGATCATCGGGCGATGGGCCCGTGGCAGCATTTGGGTGAGTTGCTCCTGGAGAAGGGCGATCTTGTAGAAGCAAAGGTCGCGGCAAGACGTGCCGTCGACATGGCGCCAGGCCATGGTGGCGCTGCTGATCTCCTCCGCCGTGTCGAACAAGCGCAGGCCCCGGCCGCCGGCGCCACGATTGCGCCGGCGGCAAAACAATCACCCGTCATGTGGGACTTTCATCTGGGCGATGGTGCTACGCCCACAGAGGTGCCGACTGCCGAGTTGATGGTCACCTTTGATGACGAGCCGCTCAATGGCACGGCTGCAAAAGGTGCGAAGCCGGCCCAGAAACCTGTCAAAGCAGATCCGGCGACCGGAATCGTCGATCTGACGGTGCTGAAGATCGGCTGAGCATCACGCGTTCATTGGAGATATGAAAAACGGCGCCCTGCGGAAGCAGGGCGCCGTTTTTGTCTGCGAACTCTGGCCGTCGAAGTAATGCCGGCCCAGCGGGAGCGAATCGCTGGGCCGGCTTTGCTAAGCGCCGATCGGGGGATCGGCCCTCAGAACAGGCGCAGGATGGCCTGCTGCGCCTGATTGGCAAGACTGAGCGAGATGGTGCCGAGCTGCTGTCGCGTTTGGAGCTGCAGCATGTTGGCGCCTTCTTCGTTCTGGTCGGCCTGCACCAGCTTGTTGGCGCCCTCCGCCAGCACGTCGATGAATTCCTTGGTGTATTCAAGCCTGGTCGTGATGACATCGAGGTTGTTGTTGAGCGCTGAGGCGGTAGATCGCAGCCTGATCTTGGCCGCGTCGATCATGGCCGCGGCATTGTCGATGTCCGCTCGATCGAGCCAGTCGTTCTGGGCAAAATCGACCGCCAATCCCTGTCCGTCCGTCTTGACGTTGCGACTGACCACTGTCACCTGGTTGGTGTTGGTCTCATTGAGCTGAACCGTAAGGTTGTTCTGCTCGGTACCGTCCGTGACCTGGATCGTGTTGAGGGCCGCGGTAAATCCGGTCTGCGCCACACGCACGTCGAAACGCAGTTCATCCGGTGCTGTGAAGGCGCCAATCGCGTTGTAGGTGAGCGTCGCCTCGGCGTCGGCACGCAACGACGTGCCGCCGACCGTCAGTTGGACGATGGCACCACTGTTGACGCCACCGCTGATGACAAAGCTCAGCACCTGGGCGGCGTTGAGATCGCCCGTGATCAGTGCCTTGCCGCCATAGCCGTCGTCCAGGATGAAGGTGGACGCCGAGCCGTCGGTCTTGACGTTGACGGTGATCTTGTGCGCCAGGTTGTCGGCCATGCCGGAAATGCTGGTCAGCGCGATATTGCCGGCTGAAACTGCACCACCAGTGACATTCTCGGTGCCATTGGCTTGGGCTGCATCCGACGCCGAGGCGACGGTAATGCCATTGAGACCGCTGCGCAGCAGATTTATATCGACGCTCTGGCCGTTGTCGGCGATCGAGCTGAACGTGACCACACCATCGGCACTGACCGACAGGGCGACCGTTGAAAACGGTCCCGTTGCCGTGACGGTATAGATGTCGAAGTGGCCCGTCGTGAAGTTGAAGTTCGTCGGGTCGCCCGCCGCCGTGATGTTGTACGTGAAGTCGTTGGAAATGCCGGTTGCCGAGATAACGGGCGTTCCGACGATGCCACTGGCGGCACGGCCATAGGATTCACCGATTGCCGCGCTATAGGCTGAGGATTGCAGGATTGTGCGCTCGTCGATTGTCAGACGCGGGGTGCCGGTGTCGAAATTCCAGCTGTTTTCGCCGTCTGCCAATTTCTGCTGGCCAAGGAGATTGTTGGCCGAGCGGGTGATGGTCTGGCCGACGCCATTGAAGTTGGCGACGTCGACTCCGAGATCGACCAGCTTTTCGATGGTCGAGGTGCCAAGACCGTTGGTATCGGCAACATCGTCGATCTGGTCGAAATCAATGTCGAAATTGACATGCGTGCCACTGGCGAACTGGTGGTCGAAGTTGAGCACCTGGCCGGTGGACTTTGCGTCCTGCCACTGCTGCAAGCTAAAGGTCTTGGTGACCGCAACATCACCTTCGGTGATGGTGAAGGTCTTGGCTTTGCCTTTGCCGCCGGTATAGCGGATCGTGATTTCATCGAGATTGCCGGAGGTCTTGCTCTGGAAGCCACTGACCACCAGGTTGCTGATACCACGGTCGCGCTCGGTGTCGGCGATGTCACTGGCATTGGCCGTGATCTGGCCATTGCCCTCGACATCGATGACATAGTCATCGACCTTGGTCACGTTGGTGACACGTGAGGCGGTGACGCCGGGGAGCGCGTTCGTAGCACTCTTGGAAGAGGACGTCGCATCGAGGCGGAGGCCGCTGCCGAGCAGCAGGTTCTTGCCCTGATAGCTGGAGTCTTCTGCAAGCTTGTCGATCTGACGCAGCAGCGTGTTGTATTGCTCAGCGAGAGATTTGCGGAGCGCCACCGAATTGGCGTCGCTGCCGAGATTTTGATAGGCCGAAGTTACGAGACCCTTTGCCTGTTCGATCAGGGTCTCGATCTTGGTCATACCGGTGTCGGCTGCCTTGATGGTCGAAACCGACTGGTTGATCGAGTCCTTCAACGTGGCGAGGTCATCGGCACGGCGATTGAGACCCTTTGAGGCGAAATAGGCTACTGGCCCGTCGATCGCACCATTGATCTTGTTGCCGGTCGCCAGCCGCTGCTGGGTTCTGTCCAATTTGCCGGAGAGCTGCTGCAACAAGAGAAGATTGCTGCGGATACCGCCGGTTAATTGAATGTCGTTGGTCGCCATCTGGGTTCTCCCGAATGTGTATTGCGACTTCGGCGGTCGTTTTGACCACCTGCGGCGCCATTCGCCACGTCTCGGGAGGGTTTATGCAGCTATTGTGCCAGTTGATAATTTATTGATTTATATGAATAAAATAGAGTTTTTGAGTGTGGTCACGCTATGTAAGGTCTGCCGAGTGTGGCAAGATCGGTCTGCCAAAGGCGGAATTTTCTGCATGGATGCGCGGCATTCGGCCTGCGGCGCTGGCCGTGCGGGCCAATATTGCCGGTGCGCAATATTGCTGTTGTTCGAATATTGGCGATGCTTTGATCGTTGGGCGACAGGAGTCCCAAAGGCGTGCATGGGAGTGTGTATAGGCCGTTATGCCTATTGCATATTTTGCCAGTAAAACATATCCTGGAATCTGGGTAACTTTAAGTTGGTCGCGGTCTGTCAGTCTTTTGCAGCCCGACGTGAACTTAAAACCTCATATTTGGCAGACCCCCATTGGCGATTAACCCGATCGCTACACGAGCAGGGGGACCATAGTTGAGGGTTATTGCTGAATGGTAAATGGATCGCAGACAGTCAGTTCGGTAAGTGGTGGCGCCCCGCTTTTTGTGCGGGCGTCGTCGGCTGCCGCTGTCTTGTCTGCAGAATCCGCTGGGACGCCTGACGTTGCGGCCAGTTTGCCGGCGGATCAGGTTGTTCCGGAGACCTTGCAGGCCTTCCGCTATAACAGTTTCGAATTTTCCTACCGCCAGGATTTCGGCAAGATTGTTCTGCTGCGGCAGAAGCCGGATACTGGCGAGGTCGTCCAGCAGTTCCCGTCTGAATATTATTTGCGCAAATACGCTGATAGCGAGCGCGTGGCCAAGAATGCTGCCGATAGCGGTGTTGCGAAGGTAGTAGCGCCTGCGAAGGCTGACGTTGCGACAGGAATCGATTTGCCGGCGTCGCCGGCACCGACCAACAATGGTGCCAGTACGCCTACGGTGGCGGTCGTGGCGACCGCGCCGTCCGTGCCATCAGCCCCAGCCCTGCCCGGTGGCGGTTCGGGGACCAGCCGGGTCGATCTCACGATCTGACTTCCGCTTCTATGAAATGATAACGGCGCCGCAACGATGTGTGCGGCGCCGTTTGCTTGTCTGTTGATCAAGCCCGCTGCTGGACAGCGACTGGGCAGGCCGGGGTCTGGCGCCGGGATTTCGTGATGGTGCCACGGTTATTATAGCCTGTGACGGCTGCGCGCTTATCGTCCAGGGACTGAACGACCGCTCGCATGACGCGCTCATTGACATCGCGCATCGCTTTGAGGGCGCGCAGATTATCCTGCACAGAGGTCTGGAAGCGTTCCGTTGCCTCGGTGAGTTCGTCACGCAGGGCTGCATTCACCGCGCTGACATCTTCACCTGGTTCCTTTAAGGCCATGGTGAAGGCTTGATAGGCATCGGCCAGGGCGACCTTGTCCATCTGCAACTGCTTGAGCTCGGTCGGCTTCAGGCTGCGCATCAGTTCCAGTTCGCGCTCCATGCAGCCGATCAGCTGCGAGGTGATGGCCAGCAGTTCCGTCATCCGCGTTGTCTTGTCCATCACTGAACCTCCTGAATTTGCAGCAATTGACGTTGCACAATGTCGGCAATGCCAAGGGAATGAGTGCGCGCGACGCTCTTGCCGAATTCCTGATTGAGAAGCGACTTGAACATGGATTCGCCTTCACCACCGCCGACGACAGGATCCGGCTCGATGTCCGAGGACATCTGGTCGAATACCAGGCCGGCAAAGAAGGCTTCGAAATCCTCGGCCACCTTGGAGATGCCGGCGGCATCGCGCGATGCCGGCTTAAGAGCTGGGCCTGTTCCTGCTGTCAGGCTGGGGTCGAGCATCAAAGGTGCGGTGCTGAGATCGGCCATCACTGCACCACCATGTCGGCTTGCATCGCGCCGGCGGTCTTGATCGATTGCAGGATCGAGATGAGATCGCGAGGGCCGACGCCCAGTGAGTTGAGACCGGCTACCAATTCTTCCAGCGTGACACCGTCATTCAGCACGGCCAGCTTGCGATTGGGATCGTCTTGAATGTCGATGTTGGTCCGGGGCACGACAGTGGTGACGCCGGTCGACGAAAATGGTGACGGCTGAGAGACTTGCGGCGTTTCCGTGACGCGGATTGTGAGATTGCCCTGTGCGATCGCCACCTTGCTGATGCGCACATTCTGGCCGATCACCACGACACCGGTATTTTCGTCGATCACGACGCGCGCCTGCTGGTCCGGTTCGATGGGCAATTGTTCGATATCGGTGAGGAGTGCCGTCGGTTCGCCGCCATATTGCGCGACGTTCAGCTGTACGGTGCCGGAATCGAGTGCGAAGGCAGTGCCGGCACCGACGAACTCGTTGATCGCGTCGGTGACGCGCCGCGCGGTGGTGAAGTCCGGGTTGCGCAAAGCGATCTTAAGCGACTGCAATTGCGAGAAATCAAACGGAACTTCGCGCTCCACGATGCCGCCGCGTGTGATGCGTCCAGAAGTGGGCACGCCACGCACGACGGTTTCGGCTGCGCCGGTTACCTTGAAGCCGCCAATGGTCAATTGACCTTGGCTTACAGCATAGATTTCGCCATCGGCGCCCAGCATCGGCGTTGCCAGCAGGGTCCCGCCCTGGAGGCTCGATGCGTCACCCAGTGACGAGACGGTCACGTCGATTTCCGATCCCTGGCGCGCAAAGGCGGGCAGGGTGGCGGTCACCATGACGGCGGCCACATTCTTGGTTTCGAGGTCGGCGTTGGCCTGGTTGACCTTGACGCCCAAGCGCTCGAGCATGCCGATCAGGCTTTCACGGGTAAACGGCGACTTCTTTTTGACGTCGTCGCCGGTGCCGTCGAGGCCGACCACCAGGCCGTAGCCCACCAGCTGGTTTTCACGGACGCCTTCGAATTCGGCGATATCCTTGATTCGGGATAGGGCGACGGCAGGGCCGGCCGGGATGAGTGCTGTCAGTACCAGAGCGCAAACCGTGACCAGGCTCGTCAGCTGGCGGCGCCATGAAGCGGGGCGGATATGAAGATTTTTCGTCATCGCTCGCTTGAATCCAGGGTTGGAACTTTGTCCAAGCCGGTTAATGCGAGTTCCGTGCCATCCAGGTTCTATAAAATTATCTTTTCAAATCAATGCATTGAACTTGACGCTGTGATGGACGTGGCCCATGTCGTCGAGATCTTTCCGGCAAACCCGGCTGCCAACCCTGCCGGTTGGTACAAAGGCGGCAGAAATTGCCGCCGGAGCAGGGAGCCAATTTCATGCCAAGTTGTTAATTCCTTTAATCTTTTGTTAGTCCTACATGCTACTATATGAAGGTGAATCGGACGTCCCGATCCAGGTGAGTTTGTGGCCATAAAGATCGATCCAGTTTCCCCCAAGCCGGTCGCCGCCAATCGTCGTGTTGGTGGACCGTCTTCGACTGCCTCCGGCGGGGACTTCGCCAAGGCGTTGGGGGAAAGCCATGCCGGCCAGGGCCAGCATGTCTCGATGGCGCTGAGCGTAAGTTCGCTCTCGGTGGTCCTCGCCGTCCAGGAAACGCCCGATGCCGCCAAGGGCAAGGCCAAACAGCGCGCCCGCGATCGCGGCATCAAGATGCTCGACTTCCTGGAGGAGATCCGGATCGGCCTTCTCATGGGGGCCATTCCGAAAGACCGGCTCGAGCAGCTGGCCCAGATGGTCAGGGCCAAGCGCGAGCAGATTGACGATCCGCAGCTCACCGCGATTCTCGACGAGATCGAGCTACGTGCAGCGGTCGAACTGGCCAAGCTCAGTCGCTGATCCTCGGGCCTCTTCTCAAGAATATAATTATTTCAATGTGTTGTGACTGCGCTCGCATGATAAATCGCGCTTGCGGGGAACGGCCTTTTGCCTATACTCCGCGCCAAATTCGCTCCCGATTCACACGTCTTCGGGGCGAAGTGGCAACGACAAGTCGAGACCACGCATGAAGCCATTGCTGTCGCCCGATTACCGGCCTACCGACAAAGAATCCTTCATGAATCCGGTGCAGCTCGAATACTTCCGGCAGAAGCTTCTGGCCTGGAAGGGCGAGTTGCTGCGGGAATCCGGTGAAACGCTGAGCCATCTTCAGGAAGAAAGCCTGTCCGAGCCGGATCTGGCCGACCGGGCCTCGCTGGAGACGGACCGTTCGCTGGAGCTCCGCACCCGTGATCGCGAGCGCAAGTTGATCTCCAAGATCGACGAAGCGCTGGGGCGCATCGAAGATGGTTCCTATGGCTATTGCGAGGAGACCGGTGAGCCGATTTCCCTGAAGCGCCTGGAAGCCCGCCCGATCGCCACCCTGTCGCTTGAGGCGCAAGAGCGCCACGAGCGCATGGAGCGCACACATCGCGACGATTGATCGACCCTCTGATTAATCCATCGGTCGATCAGTTTTCCGTTTTCAGCCACCATCTTCGATCGTCAGCCAGGGCCATCTTTGCTGGTAGCTCTCGGCCTTGGCGCGAATCCCGCGCTGGTCCGGACAATTGGCATTGGCGCGCAACGCACCGCGGGTGAGTTCGTCGGTCCCATAGGGCACGTGCAGATCCAAACTGCCCTCGGTCCGCGGCTGCAGGCCGACACAGGTACATCGCACCTGAAACCGGCCGATCGCTTCCCGTGAAGATGTAACCGCCGGGTAGTCGCTGCCGAAGCGGCTCCGATACCAGAGATGAACCCGCGCCTGATTCTTGATGTCGATGAGCGCATCGAGGTCACCGAACACCAGAGCCGCCCGGCGCACCACCTTATCCTCCGCTTCGTAGGAGAGGTCAGTGGGGTCGCAATAGAAGATATCGTAATCCTTGATGCCGGCCGTGACCGGCCGATCGCTCAGCGCATTCCAATAGGATTGATAAAGGCTGCCTGCGACCAGCCAGGCATCCGGAATCCCCAGCATCGGCAAGCGCGTCAGGATGGCGCGATTGATCGGATTGGCAAGGGCAGCGGTGACGAGATCGGTCATGCCGGAACAATAACGGCGCTGCAGGAAAAAAGAACCCTTCCATCCTGGTGGATGGAAGGGAAAGTTGCCGTCATGAACTCTGCGTCGGTGCGGCCGTTGCCGGATGCGCCGACGTCGCAAAAGCCAGGGGATCGATGGCCTGTGGGATCGATTGCTTAGAACGGGAAGAAGATGTCGTAGACCTGCTGTCCGTAGCGCGGCTGTTGCTGATCCGAGAGCGTGCCCTTGCCGCCATAAGCGATACGGGCCTCGGCGATTTTGTCATAGGGGATTTCGTTGACGTTGGAGATGTCCTCGGGGCGGATCACACCACCCACCGTGAGCTCGCGCAGCTCGTAATTGACCCGCACCTGCTGGGTTCCGGCCAGCACCATATTGCCGTTTGGCATGACCTGGGTGATGACTGCGGCCACCCGCAATTTGATGGCCTCCGACCGGTCGACCGCACCGGAGCCGGTGGTCGTGGAGGCGCTGTCGGAGTTGACCAGATTGCCAGCATCGATGCCGTCGGGAAAGATGTCGGCCAGCATCGTTTCGTAGCCGAGCAGATTGTCGAGACCGGCGCTGTTGCTGCCGTCACGTGCCTGATCGGTCTTGTTGGCAAGCTTCGCCTCGTCGTCGATTTCGATCACCACGGTGAGAATATCGCCCACCTTGCCGGCGCGCTGATCCTTGAAGAAGGCGCGGCTGCCCTGGCGCCACAGCGAATTCGGTTGCCGCACGTCGGCCATCGGGGACGGCATGGGCAGGCTGACCGGCTGATAGTTTGGGTCCTTGGTCGGGTTCTCGATCGGATCCATCTTGGGCTCGTTGCCGATGCCGGCGACGCGGTCGATCATGTTGCCACAACCACTCAACATCCCGGCGCTCAGCAAGGTGGCGATCGTCAGGGTGATGGTGAGGCTGCGTTGCAATCTCAATCTAGAACGGGCCATGGTGGCCTCCTTCAATTCAAAGTGAGCTGGCCGGCGACCGGGATCAGGATCGTGCTCGAATCCTGGACGATGCCCATCAGCTCTTTCTTGCTGTTGACGTTGACGACGCGGATGGCCTGGCCGACGGCCGCGTCTTCCAGGGCTTTGCCGGTGACGGTGAGGCTCATCTGCCCGGATTGCAGGGCGAGTGTCACCAGGCTGTTCTTGCGGACGGCAGGTGTCATCACCAGGTCGCTGCCGCGCAGCATCTGGCCCGTGCGCAAGGGGCGCTTGGTGGTCATGCCGACCATTTGCCGTGCGTCGGTGATGACATTGCCGATCAGCCGGTCCGTGCGGACTGAAATCCATTGCAGGTCGGCATCCTGGACCGTCGTGCCAGCGCCCACGGCGTGGTTGAGGACCGGGATGTCGATGGTTTCGAAGATCGAGCCGGAAACCCGCCGCTGCAATGCCGTAGGCCCATCGGCCGGCACCACCAGAAGGGCGGCAAAACGCTGGCTGTTCGGATCATATTGCAGGCTCTGCACGCCGACCGACGCGGTGATATCTGTCGGCAAGGTGAATTCGACATCGCCGCCATCGATCACCAATTCCATCCGCGCATCATTGGCGGCACGAGCGCTAATGGCGGCCGACAGGGCTTCAACCACAGTGCTGGCTTCGACCTTGTGGCTGATGCGACCGACCAGCACTTTTTCGAACTTTGAATCGGGCCGCCAATCAAGATGATAGGCGCGCGCCAGTTGGCTGAGGAAACGGGCGTCGAAGGACAGTGTCTGGCCGGGTCCGGGAGCCTGTGCGATCGGCGTGTCGCCAACCGACAGCGATTCCATGAACAGGTCGCCAAGGCGCACGACGTCGTCATCCACCATGATATTGCTGCGCAGGCTCAGGCCTTCGGTGCTGGCTTCCGTGCCGTCGAGACTGTCGGCCCCGGCGGGCAGGCTGCCGGCGATGAGGCCAAAGGCGAGGAGCCCCGACGCGAGAAGGGATGAGCGCAATCGCGAACGGCGGGTCAGTGATCGGTAGGTCATGGCACGCCTCCTCAACGGATGTTGCTGACAGTCGCCATCATGTCGTCCGAGGCCTGAATCACCTTGGAGTTGATCTCGTAAGCGCGCTGTGCGGCAATGAGATCGGTCATCTCGCTCACCATGTTCACGTTGGATTGTTCCAGGAAATTCTGCTGCAGCAGGCCGAAGCCGACGGCACCCGGATTGCCTGTGGTAGGCCCGCCTGAGGCTTCGGTTTCCAGCAGCAGATTGTCGCCGCTTTGCTTCAGGCCGGCATCGTTGATGAAGGTCGCCATCTGAATCTGGCCGAGCAGTGTCGGCGTAATCTGGCCGGGGATCGTCACTTCGACCTGGCCATTGCCGTTGATGGTGATGTCGGTCGCATTGTTGGGCACCGTGATGTTGGGCACGATGTCAAAGCCGTCCTGTGTCACCAGCGTACCATCATTGGAAAGGCGCAGCGTGCCATCCCGGGTATAGGCGGTAGTGCCGTCCGGCAGGGTCACCTGCAGGTAGCCGCGACCCTTGATGGCGATGTCGAGCGGGTTGTCGGTGGGGACCAGCGATCCCTGTTCGTTGACCCGGTAAACAGCAACGGCCTTCACGCCGACGCCGATCTGGACACCCGCGGGCACGATCGTCGCCGTATCCGAAGACTGCGTGCCCACGCGACGATAGTCCTGATAGAGCAGATCGGCAAATTCCGAGCGGCTACGCTTGAAGCCCGTCGTGGTGACGTTGGCGATATTGTTGGCGATGACGTCGATGTTCATCTGCTGGGCGAACATGCCGGTCGCGGCTGTGGTCAAGGATCTCATGACTGTCTCTCCCGCCCGTCTTTAAGAACTGGGCTTTAAGAACTGGGCTTTAAGAACTGGGGATGATGTAGTTGACGGCGCGCCGCATGCGTTCATGCTCGCCTTCCAGGAATTTCTGCGCAGACTGATAATTGCGCTGCACCCAGATCATGTTGGTCATCTCGCGGATCGACTGGACATTCGATCCTTCGATCATGCGCTGCTGCACTTTGAAATCGGCGACGTCGACTGCCGCCGGGGCCTGGTCGCTTTCGAACAGGGTCCCGCTGCCGGGCTTCAAGGCGCTGTTGTCGGCAAAAGCCACGACATCGAGTTTGCCGTAGATGACGGGTGTGTTGCCGCCTTGGGTGCGATCCGCCGAAACGGTGCCGTCGCCGGCGATATTGATCGGGCCGTCATCGGTGTTGACGATGAGCGGCGCGCCGCCCGCCATCACCTGAAAGCCCTCGCTATTGACGACTTCGCCGGCGGCGTTCAGCTGGAAGCGGCCGTTGCGTGTGTAGCGGGGGCCATCGGGGGTCTGCACCACAAAATAGCCCTTGCCCTGGATCGCGACATCGAGGTCGTTTCCAGTGGCCTGCAGAWTGCCCTCCGTGAGGTCCCGGTAGCTGGCGAGATCCTGCACATAGGACAGCTTGGTTGGCTTTTCGGCCTTGATCAGATACTCGCTGAACACCATGCCCTCGGATTTGAAGCCGGGGGTGTTGGTATTGGCCAGATTGTTGGCCACGATATTCAGCTGTCGCTCCAAACCGAGCTGTCGTGACAGCACGATGTAAGTCGGTGTTTCCATGACGGTGCCCTCAAAGGGTCAGTTACTTCCAGCTCTGCGGCTGGTGATTTCCTTAATGCAGACTTTGTGCCAATAAAAAAATGTAGGTATTTCAATGCATTAATTGGATATTGGGTAGCCCTGTGCATAAAATGCCGGGCGGAAAAGGGGCCAGCGCCCGGCACGATCTGCGTTCCTGGCTTCTCTTGCGGTTCACTGGATGTTAACCATCAACCCCTAGTTTATCGGTGAGCGGCCGGACCAAAATCCTTGCGATGCCCCGTTGGGGTGCGTTTGGACGTCATGGGCCATTGCAATGGAAGCCGGATCGGCAGCCTTCACCGGCGCAGATCGGCTCAACGGGATGTTGAGGGACGATGGCGGAAAAGGCCGAAGACGACGGCGCAGCGGGCGCAGCCAAATCCAAGAAGATGAGCGGCAAAAAGTTGGTGCTGTTCATCGTCCTGCCCCTGCTGCTTCTGGGCGGCGGTGGGGCGGCGGCTTTCCTGATGTTCAATAAGGAAGAGCCGAAGAAGGAAGACGCCCACGCTGCTGAGGGCGAAGCGCCGGCTGAAGAGGAAGCCACCGAGGAAGAGGGCCATGTGCCGGTCTTCGTCGAGTTGCCCAAGATGCAGGCCAACTTGATCATGACCGGCAAAAAGCAGCCTTTCATGGTGACCACGATGGTCCTGGAAGTTGGATCGCCGGAAGAGCAGAAAGTGGTTGAAGAGATTCAACCGCGAATCGAGAACGAGATCGTGACCTATCTGCGCAGCCTGCGGCCCGAGGATGTGCAGGGTGCTGCCGGCCTTCAAAGACTGCGTGAAGAATTGCTGTTGCGGGTCAAAGAAGCCGCCAAACCGGCCAAGGTTAAAGATATCCTCTTTAAGGAAATGCTGGTTCAGCAATAAGATGGACAATCAGCGCCGACATTGCGGAGTCCCGGCGCGGATCGAGGTAGAGAATGATCGACGATCCTGAAGAAGAACTGTCCGAGGAAGAGAAAGCAGCGGCTGCCGCCTGGGGCGACATGGCCGATGGCGACGACGACGCTGCTGCTGCGGACGGAGCGGCCCCGACGGGGCCGATGTCCAACCGCGTCCTCGATCAGGATGAAATCGACAGCCTGCTCGGCATCGCCAAAGGCGAGGCGGGCGAGGAAAAGACATCGGGCATCCAGGCGATGCTCAACAGCGCGCTGGTATCCTATGAACGCCTGCCGATGCTGGAGATCGTGTTCGATCGTCTGGTGCGCATGCTGTCCACCAGCTTGCGCAACTTCACCTCGGACAATGTCGAGGTCAGCCTCGACAACATCACGGCCATCCGCTTCGGCGACTATCTGAATTCGATCCCGCTCCCAGCCATGCTGGGTGTGTTCAAGGCCGAGGAATGGGACAATTACGGCCTGCTGATGGTCGATTCTTCGCTTACCTATTCGATCGTCGACGTGCTGCTGGGCGGCCGTCGCGGTACGGCGGCGATGCGTATCGAAGGCCGGCCCTATACCACGATCGAACGCAATCTGGTCGAGCGGCTGGTGAATGTCGTGCTGAACGACCTCACGGCGACCTTCGATCCGCTATCGCCCGTGACCTTCCGCTTTGAACGATTGGAGACCAATCCGCGCTTTGCCGCCATTGCCCGTCCAGCCAACGCCGCCATTCTGGCGCGGCTGCGCGTCGACATGGAAGATCGCGGCGGCCGGCTGGAACTGATGCTCCCCTACGCCACCCTTGAACCGGTGCGCGAGCTGTTGCTGCAGATGTTCATGGGCGAAAAATTCGGCCGCGATTCCATCTGGGAAACCCATCTTTCTGGCGAATTGTGGCAGACAGACGTCAATATCAACGCGGTGCTTGACGAAGTGTCAGTGCCGCTCAACGAAGTCCTGAACTGGAAACCGGGCAGCCGCCTCGACCTTGAGGTGACTCCGGATTCGATGATCGAGCTGCGCTGCGGCGATGTACGCTTATTCCGTGGCCAGATGGGCCGCAAGGGTCAGCATATTGCGGTCAAGCTCCAGGATCGATTGATCAAATAGTTGGGTAGGCAGGCGCAAACCCTATGATGTCGCTCGGCCTCATCACCGATTTTATCTTGGTCGCCCTGTTGGTGGTGACGCTGGTCTATGTGCTGCGGCTGCTCCGCCGCCTCGGCGATCTGCGCAACGACCGCGATAGCTTTCAGAAACTGATCCAGGAATTCTCCACAGCGACCACCAATGCCGACCGGTCGCTCGCCGATTTGCGCGGCACGGCCGATGGCGTCGCCAAGGATCTCGCGACACGCATCGAGCGGGCGCAAAGCGTGGTCGGCGAATTGCAGCGCAGCAGCGACGATTTGAAGATGCTGATCGCGCGCGCTGAGAACGCAGCCGACAAGCTTGAAGGGCAGCTGGGTGCATCGCGCCAGCCTGCATCGAACCCATCGCCGTCAACGGCACCCGCGCAGGAAGCGCGCCCGCGCGCCGACAGTGACCCCCGCGTCGCGCAGGATGCGCAGACGCAGGCTTTGCTGTCTGCCCTTGGCCGCATTCGTTAGGAACTCTTGATGTCCGTGCAACCCGCACCTCAGCCAACGATTGGTCGCCAAGGCGGCAGGCGGCTGCGTCTCTTGCCCGTGCTCGTCGGCGTGATGGCACTTGTCATCACCATTCGCGTGGGCGACATGTGGCAGACCATCTCGGTCGGTCTCGGGACAGAGACCCAGGCGCAGTCGGCACCGGCTCAGCCAGCGGCACCCGCACAGAATGCCGCGGCAACCCAGCCTCCGACCCCCGCCACTGCGGCCAATGCGACCGCGACCGAGCCAGCAGCTGCCCCGGAAGGCGGTGTTGCGCCGGAGGGTGCCGCGGCAACGCCAGCACCGACCAAGGATCCGCTCGAATATACCGATGAGGAGGTTGAGGTCCTCCAGCAGCTGGCCAAGCGGCGCGAGGAGCTGGAACTGAAATCCCGCCAGCTGGATGAGCGCGAAGCCATGGTGGTCGCGGCCGAGCAGCGCATGGACCAGAAGATGGCCGAGCTCAAAGCCCTGCAGTCGACGGTCGAAGACCTGCTGAAGAAGCGCTCCGATGCGGAGGAACAGCAGCTCCAGACGCTGGTCCAGACCTACGAAAAAATGAAGCCGAAGGATGCCGCGCAGGTGTTCGAAGAGATGGACATGGACCTTCTGGCGGACCTGGTCAGCCGGATGAAAACCAGCCGCGCAGCACCTATCCTCGCCTTGGTCTCCCCGACCAAGGTCAAGGAACTGACTTTTGAGCTCGCGCAGCAGAAAACGCTGCCATTTACACCGTGATTTAGGCGCCCCAATTTGTTTCTGGCGCTTAACCCCGGTTTAACCTATTTCCTGCAGATTCAAGCCGCTGACGGGGCAAATCTGCTTCATAAACGGAAAAGAGTTGGAGTGAGAGGGAACTGATGTCGGTCGATCTGAATATGCAAGTCCTCATCGTCGATGATTATAAGACGATGCTCCGCATCATCCGTAACCTATTGAAGCAATTGGGTTTCAATAACGTGGACGAAGCCACTGACGGGTCCATGGCGCTGCAGAAACTGCGCGACAAGGATTACGGCATGGTCATTTCCGATTGGAACATGGAGCCGATGACCGGCATCCAGCTGCTGCGCGAAGTGCGCGCAGATTCCCGTTTGAAGAATTTGCCCTTCATCATGATCACGGCCGAGAGCAAGACCGAGAACGTGATCGCTGCCAAGGAAGCGGGTGTTAACAACTACATCGTCAAGCCGTTCAACGCCGCCACGCTGAAGACCAAACTGGTTACCGTTCTCGGCAATTTCTGAGCCGATTTGAAAAGGGGGCCAGTTACTATGGGGGCCGGTATGACTGCAACAGTTCCACCAGAGCTTGTCCATCGCCTGAGCGCTCTCAAAGGGCGCATGCAGACGGTCAGCCGCGATGAGATCGCGGATGTCGTTTCCAGCCTGCTGGCGACCATGGAAGGCGACCTTTCCGACGGCAATCTCAAGCTCTTCACGGAGCTGGAATCTCTCTCCAAATACATCCATTCGGCCAAGTCGGAAATCGCCGCCTTGCGTCCGGACGAAATCACCGCGCGGCATTTGCCTAAAGCGACCGATGAGCTCGATGCCATCGTTGGCGCCACGGAAGAAGCCACCAATTCGATCCTTGGCGCCATGGAAAGCCTTGAATCCATTGCCGGTGAATTGCCCGGCGAATTCGGCGACAAGGTGAATGAAGCTGTGACGCAGGTCTATGAGGCGTGCAATTTCCAGGACATCACCGGACAGCGCATCACCAAGGTGGTGAATACGCTGAAGCATATCGAGGAAAAGGTCGAAGCCCTGGTGTCGGCATTCGGCGACGAAATCGCGAAATACAAGCAGGCGCATCCGGAATCGGATGAATCGGCTGAGGAAGTGAAGAAGGCGCCCACGGACGCCGATCTCCTTAACGGTCCGCAATTGCCGGACGATGCCTCCAAGCAGGCGGAAATCGACGCGCTGCTCGCCAGCTTCGACTGACCTTTCGGCCAGCTGCTGCCGGGCCAGGAATGCCAAGTGGCGCAAGACCTTGCCCCCTCGATACCGGTATGGCGCTTGGGTGGCGAATGCTGCCAATCCCGATTATCTTCTGTGGATGTTTAGGGTCCTCTCGGAGTCGGCCGCCATGCTAAGGCGGCTCCTGTACTTGGTCGCTCTGTCCCTGGCCGTCATGGCCGGTCCGGCGGCGGCGCAGGACGTTGCCCAGGATACGGCCACCGACGCTATTGGCGCGACGGGGCAGCTGTTCGATGATTTTGGCCGCCTGACCCTGGACTGGGCCAAGGCCAAGCCACCGCAGGTCGACATCGTCCTCGACGACAAGGCGATGACCTTGCGTTTCGACCGGGCCGTGGCACTCGACCCAGAAGCAACCCGGCGCAATCTCAAAGCCTATATCCGCGCAGCTGCGCTGAGTGCCGATGGCAAGACCCTCACGCTGACCTTGAAGAAGCCGGTTACCTATCGCCTCGACCGGGCCGGCAGCCGCCTGCTGCTGGATCTGGCGCAGCCGGGGGAAGCGGTATTGCCCAATAAGGCCGCATCCAAGCTACCGGAAGTAGCACCCGCGAAGGCCGAGGCTCCGGCAAAAGACGAGGCACCGGCCAACATCGAGGCGCCTGCTGTCGCCGCTGACGCGGGGCCGCTGGCGCCTGCAGCGCCCACGACCGGGCCCAAGCTGAAGCTGCGCGGTGGCGAACATAGCGGCTATTCGCGCCTCGCCATCGATTGGCCCGGCGTTGACTTCACGCTGCGCCAGGAAGGTGACAGGGCCATCCTCAGCTTTGCCAAGCCAGGTCGGCTGGATGTTTCAACGCGCCTGCCGCCGCGCTTGCGCGGCGTCACGGCGATGTCGACAGCGCAGGGCAATCTCGCCTTGGAGATGCGGTTGCTGCCCAATGTCGGGCTCAACGCCTTCCGCAACGGCAGCACGATCGTGGTCGATCTGGTGGACGGCAAGCCGCAGGCCGCTGCCGCGGCACCTGTAGCTGCCGAAGCGCCAGCACCGCAACCGCAGCCTGAACCTGCGCCAGTTGCAACTGCAGCCGCACCGGCGCCCGAGCTGGAGGCTGAACCCGCACCCGCGCCGCGCCCCAGCGCATCAGTACCGGCCTTGCAATCCGCGCCACCGATTGCTGATACCGCGCCGGTTCCATCAACACCGCCGGCGGTTGAGATTGCGCCGCCCGTCATAATCACCAAAGAACCAGCGGTGACCAAGCCAGCACAGCCCCCGGCACCGGTCGAGATCGCGGCGCTGGCGGCGCCTGCACAAAATGGGGCCACCCTGGACTTCACCTTTCCCAAGGCGACGGGCCTTGCCGTCTTCAAACGCGGTGATGCGCTGTGGCTGGCCTTCGACCGGCCCGGACCGGTCGACCTGCCGGCGCTCGTCAAAGCGGCGCCTATACTCACGGGCCTGGCGCGGGTGGAGACGCCTTACGCGACCGTCTTGCGCCTGCCATCGCTCGACAAGCTCGGCGATGGCGGTGACGTGGGCGCCAAGATCACCGGCGACGGGCGGCATTGGCAGATCAGTCTTGGCAGCGGGCGTGATCTGCGTCCGGCCAAGGGCATCGACCAGCGCCGTGAATCGCTTGCCAATGGCGGTGCCTCATTGCTGCTGCAGGCGACACGCCCGGGACCGGTCATCAACCTGCGCGACCCGGAGGCTGGCGACATGATTTCGGTGGTGCCGCTGCTGGCGGCGGGTGCCGGCATCGCCGATGGTGCCGCATGGCCGGATTTCCGCGTCCTGCCCAGCTTCCAGGGGGTTGTGGTGGTGCCGATCAGCGATCGCACCCGGGTAGAAGCCCTGCCCAACGGTGTCGTTGTCACCACTGACGGAGTGCCTGGTGGTGGTGCCAGCCCTGTGGTCCCGAAGCCGATTTCCGAAACGGAGCCGCCGCCTGCGGAGCCGGGGGCGCCGGCGACACAGCAGGCAGCGACCGCGCCAACGCCAGGGGCGCCGGCATCCGAGGCCGCGCACACCGGTGCGCCGGCGATGGAATCAACCGTGGTCGGCATCTTCGACCAGCCAGCTTGGCGCCGCGGTGGCGAGGCCAATTTCGGCAGCGATGAAGTGGCCTTGCGCGAAGCCGTCGATGAAGCATCGAACAGCGACAAGCCGCTGGCCCGGCTGGCGCTCGCCCAGTTTCACTTCGCCCATGGCCGCTACCCGGAGACCCTCGATGATTTGGCGATGCTGGATAAGCGCGCCGAGGACGGTGACAAGGATGTGCTGACATTGCGCGGTGCTGCCCTGGCGTTGGCAGACCGCCCTGCGGAGGCGCTGGTCGATCTGGAACGGCCGGAACTGCGCGATGTCCCCGAGGCTGGCTTGTTCCGCGGTTATGTCGCCGCCCTGGAACGGGATTGGCCAACTGCGGCCAAAGTGTTTGGCGGCGCCATTCCATCGCTCGACGATTACCCGAAACCAGCGCGCATGTTGATCCGCCGTGCTGCCGCCGAAGCGTTGATCCGCGAGGGCAATGCCATAGGGGCGCAGGCCTTCCTGGATACGATCAAGGTCGATATGCCGAATGCGGAAGAGCGGACCTATTCCGATTATCTCACCGGGCTCCAATTGGTCCAGGGTGGCAAGAAAGATGAGGCGATCAAGGCCTGGGCTGCCCTGGCCGACAGCCCGGTCGATGAAGTCCATGCCCGTTCGCAGTTCGACATGACGGAACTGCAACTTGCCGAGAAGAAGATCGATACGAAGCAAGCCGCCAAACAGCTGGAGGCACTGCGCTTCGTCTGGCGCGGCACCGATTTCGAGTTCGATCTGCTGCAGCGCCTGGGCCAGCTCTATGTCGATTCCGACCAGCCCCGAAAAGGGCTGGTGACCTTGCGCCAGGCGGCAACGAACTTCCCGAGGAATCCGAAGGCGCAGCTTGCCACCGAAGCGATGGCCAAGGCGTTCCACGATCTCTATCTCGGCGACAAGGCCGATCGCCTGGCGCCGCTGACGGCGGTGGCACTTTATGACGAGTTCCGCGAATTGACGCCGAGCGGGCCAGACGGTGACAGGATGGTCACGGCCTTGGCCGACCGTCTGGTGAAGGTCGATCTGCTGGATGGTGCTGCACGGTTGCTGCAGAATCAGGTCGCCAAGCGGCTGAGCGGCCTGGACAAGGCCAAGGCAGGCACGCGGCTCGCGGCCATTGAATTGCTGGACGGCAAACCGGACGATGCGCTCGATGCCATTAAGGCCAGCGAGGTGCCGGACATACCGCCGGAGCTCGTCGCCCAGCGTCGCCGCCTGCAGGGGCGGGCGCTGTTCGAGACTGGCGACACGTTGAAGGGCATGGCGCTGATCCGCGACGACAATAGCCTAGATGGCCTGCGGCTGAAGGCGGATCTCAGTTGGCGCATGCGTGAATGGCCAGCCGCGGCCACCGCCCTCGGTAATCTGGTGGCCGGCGAAACGGCACGCCTGCAGGAAGAAGATCCGTCACTAAGGCCGCCGCCGGACCTGACGGCAGATCCCGCCGCCGCCTTGGCAGAGGTAGCGGATGACGGCGCCGCTGCGGCCAAGCGGGACCAGCAATTTACCACCGTCCTGGCACCGCTCATCCTCAACCAGGCGGTTGCCTTGTCGCAGGCCAATGATCGCGCCGGATTGCGCATGTTGGGCAAGGCGCATGGCGAAGCGATGGCGAAGGGCCCCTATGCGACAGCTTTTGCCACGCTGACATCGCCGTCCAGCAGCCTCGCCGACAGCATCGGTGCAGCGATGAAGAGCGTCGATCAACTGGGAGCTTTCGTCGACGACTATCGTGAGCGATTGAAGAAAGAAAGCCTGAGCGCTCCAGAGACGGAACCGGATACGTCGTCACCGCCCGGCCCAGCGGCCCCCTGACCATCTGCCGCGCTAATCATCCGCCGGTGCCAAAACTGCGCACCAAGCTGCCAGCCACCAGATACCAGCCGTCGACCATCACGAAAAAGATCAGCTTGAACGGCAGCGCGATCATCACCGGCGGCAGCATCATCATGCCCATCGACATCAGGACCGATGCCACCACCATGTCGATGATGAGGAAGGGCAGGAAGATCAGAAAGCCGATCTCGAAGGCGCGCCGCAGTTCGGAAATCATGAAGGCTGGCACCAGCACTTTGAGCGGCGTTTCTTCCGGGGTCGCCACTTCGTCGACCTGGGCCATGTCCATGAACAAGGCCAAGTCCTTTTCGCGCACCTGCGACAGCATAAAGGTGCGGAAGGGTGCCACCGCCAGCGGCAAGGCCTGCTCTTCAGTGATCTTTTCGGCGATCAGAGGGGCAACGCCATCGTCATAGGCCTTCTGGAAGGTAGGGGCCATGATGAACACAGTCAGGAACAAGGCGAGGCTGGTCAGCACCATGTTGGGCGGCGTCTGCTGCGCACCCAGGGCCGAGCGCAGGAGGGACAGCACAATAATGACGCGGGTGAAGCTGGTCACCATGACCAGGATGCCCGGCGCCAGCGACAGCACTGTCATGAGGGCCAGGAGTTGAATGATCCGACCCGTCGTGCCGCCATTCGGCCCGTCGCCACCGAGGTCAAGATTGAGGCTTTGCGCGGCAGCGGGTGCTGCCATCAGCAACAGGATAGGCAGCGCCAAGCCGCTCAGGTGCAGGAACCGTCTATAGGGGCGCTGGGTCATGATCTGCGATCGTCTTTCTGGGGCAGCGAAAGATCGGCGGGGCCGCGCAAGGGTGGCGGTTCCTGCCGGATCACATCGCGGATAGGTGGTTTTCCGGCAGCATCCTTGCGCGCCAGTTCCTGATCAAAGTCAGCCCGCGTGATGCCACTTTCGACCACGATGTCGCCTTGTGGCCCCAACAGCAGCAGATGCTCGACCCGGTCGCGCCGCACCAGCAGAAGCCGGTGGCGCGGCCCAATGGGCGTTGCCTCGACGATTTGCACGCGCCGCTGGGAGCCCGCGCGCATGGCGCCACCAAGGCCGAAGCGGCGCAGGGCCCATGCCAGAAGGGCGATAAGGCCGAGAACAAGCAGGAGCGCCAAGACGAACTGCAGATAGGAATCGAACGTCATGTATGGTCCTGTCTCGTCCTGCTGGCCCGGTTCAACCTTGTTCTCTGAGAATCAGCTGCGGCCGGAAGTATTGCCGGGATCCTTGCGCGGGGAAGCGCCATAAGCAAGCTGCGCGCGCAGGCGCCGGTCGGCTTGCTCGAGGTCCAGTGAAAGGTCGACATTCTGCCGGCGCAGGGAATAGTCCAGGCGGTCCAATTCGCCCATCAAGGTCTCAAGGGCCGGGCGCAGCGGCTTCGCCACATCAACGGAGAGCGACGCCACCGCATCGCACAGCACGGCGATGCGCATGGCGAGAAGGTCGAGTTCAACCAGCTGACCTGCTTCGGCCATGACGCGGGTATCGTTGATCATGGCCGATAGTTCGGCAATCGCCGTGGCCAGATCTTCATGTTCGTGCAGGGCGGTTGGTTTGCTCACGGTGTGTCGTCCTGGGCGTGGCCGTTGGCGCGGTAAATATAGCTGAGGATCTCGGCCACGGCCGCAATGGCATCGACGGGGATTTCCGCTTCGAGCTCGACGGCCGCCAGCAGTTCGACCAGGTCCGGGTCTTCGCGGACCGGGATGCCCTTGGCAAAGGCGATTTCCAAAATCTGTTCCGCAACACTGCCACGGCCGGTAGCAACCACGCGAGGGGCGCGGCTATTGGGTTGACCGCCTTGCTTGGGTTTATGGTCGAGAGCAACGGCAACAGGCACCCGATCCTTTGGCTTTTGCCATCGGGGGCGGCGGGGGCCGATCTCGTCCTCGTCGCTGGGGCCCATTCTTTGCTCCTTCGGGGTGATTCTGGGGTCCCCGGGATGGCGCTACATTTTTTATACTATGTGGCAGTTTGCTTAACGAGCCCTTAACTGATGCCCAATATGATGCGAAATCAATACGTTCTTCCATGCTCACACGGCTATAGGGTGGATGCACCCAATTTGCCGAGATTTTTCGTAGCATTTTAGGTAATTTAACGGGATCTTAAGGCCTGCGGCCGAGAATCGCGTTAATCCTGCACGGCCAGAGATTTGAGCAGACTTTTGGCGCAGCGGGCGAGGGAGCGGAGCGGATGGATTTCACCAACATCCCATTGTTCGAACGGTTGACTGAGCGCATGGGGTGGCTCGCTGAGCGAACCCGTGTCCTGTCGCAGAACATCGCCAATGCCGATACGCCGAGCTATCAGCCAAAGGATCTCAAGCCGATCGATTTCGAGGCGGAGATGCGCAAGCTGGCACCGGTCGAGCCGGTTCGGACCAGCAAGAAACATCTGGTCGGCACCGTGGCACCGGCCGGCGAGTTCGACGCCAAGAAGACCAAGAAGACCTATGAATCGGCACCGGTCGGCAATTCCGTGGTGATCGAAGAACAGATGATCAAGGTCTCGGACACCCAGATGAATTACAACATGGTGGTTAACCTATACCGCAAGCACCTCGATCTTTTCAAAACCGCCATTGGCCGCAGCGGCGGCTGATTCCGGCGATGGGCCGGGCGAATAGTGTGCTAGGAGCGTCTTATGGAACTGTTTGATACGATGTTCATCTCGGGCGCTGGCATGCGTGTGCAGGGCGAACGGTTGCGGGTCATCGCGGAAAACCTTGCCAACGTCGATTCAGTGGGTGAAACGCCGGGTGCGGACCCCTATCGCCGTAAGGTCATCACCTTCAAGAACCAGCTTGATCGCGAGATGGGCTTTGACCGGGTGAAGGTATCGAAGGTCGGCACCGATCCCAGCGATTTCCGCAAGAAATATGAGCCTGGCAATCCGGCCGCGGACAAGGACGGTTACGTCAGTCTGCCGAATGTGAATTCGCTGGTCGAAATGACCGACATGCGGGAAGCGCAGCGATCCTATGAAGCCAACCTCAAGGTCATCGAGGCGTCGCGCAGCATGCTATCGCGCACCATCGACGTCCTGCGCTAGCGATAAAGGGATTTAGACCATGGCCGATCCGATTATCAGCAATGCCGTCAATGCCTATAATGCTGCCACCAAGGCCCTGGGCGGCAGCGGGCTTGAGGCGCGCGATACCGCCGGCCCCAGCTTTGGCGAGCTGCTGCAGAACATCAAGACGGATTCTATCCAGGCTGGCAAAAGCGACGAAAAGCAGACCATGCTGGCGGCTGCCGGTCAGGCCAATGTGACCGACGTGGTGACGGCCGTCTCGGCGGCCGAAGTCACCCTGCAGGCCGTAACGGCGGTGCGCGATCGCGTTATTTCCGCCTATCAGGAAATCATGCGGATGCCGATCTGATCCATCAGATCCAACGGTTTCTGTGCTAGGATCCTGCCATGGATGAGGCAGCGCTTCTCGAAATTACCCGTGACGCCGTGATCGTGACCCTCAAGGTCGGCGCGCCGATCATGCTGATCTCCTTGATCGTCGGCCTGCTCATCTCCCTTTTCCAGGCACTGACCCAGATCCAGGAAGCGACGCTGACCTTCGTCCCGAAGATTATCGTCGTGTTCGTGTCGCTGCTGCTACTGGCACCGTTCATGTTGCATGCGTTGACCGACTTTACCGAGCAGGTCATGGCGCGGGCCGGCGGTTAGGGCCGGTCGATGTCGATCCAAGAATTCCTGACCGGATCACTCTTTCAGTACTTGCTGATTTTCGCGCGGATCGGTGCCGCAGTATCCCTGCTGCCGGGCTTTGGCGAAGTCTATGTCGCGGTCCGTTCTCGTCTCTCATTTGCGCTGCTGTTGTCGCTGGTCCTGATGCCGATGATCAAGGACCTCATCCCGGTCCTGCCGCCGCAGCCGGCTGCCATGGCGGTCCTGGTCGTGGGTGAGGTGACGATCGGGCTCTTTTTCGGGGTCATTTGTCGCCTGATCCTGATGGCGGCATTGTCGGCCGGTATGGTGATCGCCCTGCAGATCGGCATCGCCAACGCCCTTGCCAGCGATCCCACGACAGCGCAACAGGGCGCTGTCACCGGTAATTTCATGATAGCGACCGCAGTGGTACTCATCTTTGCTACCGATCTCGACCATATGACCCTGCGTGCACTGGCAGGCACCTATGGCCTGTTCCATCCCGGCGAACTGCCGCAGCTCGAAGATATGGCGAACATGATCGCCCGCGTCGCTGCTGATTCCTTCTTGCTCGCCCTGCAGATGGCAGCGCCGTTCCTGGTTTATGGCATCGTGCTTGTTGTCGGGATGGGCCTGATCGCGAGGTTGATGCCGACCTTGCAAGTCTTCTTCGTCGTCATGCCCCTGCAGTTGCTGGTCGGCTTCGGCTTGATGGCCGTGACGATCTCGGCCGCCATGATCTGGTTTCTCGAAGTCTATCGCGACCATCTTTCCGGTTTTACGGAATAGGGCAGGGGATCCGCGATGTCAGAAGACAATGATGACTCACAAAAAACCGAGGACCCGACATCCAAGCGACTGGATGAAGCGCGCAATGAAGGCAATGTCCCGAAATCGCAGGAATTCAACCATCTCCTGATGATTCTGGCCTTCACCCTGGCCGTGTTGCTGTTCGGCGGTCACGCCGCCCGTGAAATCGCCAACATGTCGACGCCATTCCTCGAATCGCCGGACCAGATTCCGGCTGACCTCGGGCATCTTGTACATACAGCTTGGCGGCTGCTGGGGCTGGTCCTGCTGGCTGGCATCGCCCCATTGGTTCTGGCTTTCATGGCAGCGTTCGGCGCCAGCTATCTGCAGTTCGGTCTCTTATGGTCGGCCGACAATCTGATGCCGCGCCTTGACAAGATTTCGCCTTTGGCCGGCTTCAAGCGGATCTTCTCGTTGCGCTCGGTCACCGAGTTGCTGAAGGGCGTCATGAAGATCGCGCTGGTTGCGACAGCGGTCGGCTATTTCGTCATGCCGAGTGTCGGTGACCTGCATCAGCTGATCGGCATGGACATGGGGCAGCTGGTGGCAGCCATCAACAAGGAAGTGAAGATCGTCCTTATCGGCGTTTTTTCCGTGATGGGGGTGATCGCTGCCGCCGACATTCTTTATCAGCGCTACGAGTATATGAAGACGTTGCGCATGTCGCGGCAGGATCTGCGGGATGAATACAAGCAGACCGAAGGTGATCCGCTGGTGAAGGGCCGGTTGCGGCAGTTGCGCATGGAACGCGCGCGTCGCCGCATGATGGGCGAGGTGCCCAATGCGGACGTGGTCGTGACCAACCCGACCCATTACGCTGTTGCACTGAAGTACGACCAGAACGCCATGGCGGCACCGAAGGTGGTGGCCAAGGGCACCGACAAGGTCGCCCAGCGCATCCGCGAGGTGGCGGAAGAGGCCGAAGTCCCGATCATCGAGAATCCGCCGCTGGCGCGCGGCCTCTATGCCGCGGTCGATATCGACCAGGAAATCCCGCCGGAATACTACAAGGCCGTGGCAGAACTGATTTCTTATATCTTCAAGCTGAAGAAACGCCGTTTCTGACGGATGAAACAGCGTTGGCCTCGCTGCTCGATTGAGCCGGCCGCTGGATTTAGAGGGTGGATCGGCTACACTCTGCCGTCACTTCAGGTAGCGGGTGGCGGTTTTTGGGGTGGGGCATGGTTTTTCGGAGAAATTGGGCAGTCGGCATCTTCTTTGCCGGGTCGCTGATATCCTGCGGGCCGGCCTTTGCCCAGGCGGGCGCCGCAGATGCGGGCGCGTCGTTGCCGGCCTGGGCCATTGTTCTCATCATCGCTCTGCTGGCTGGCATTGCCGTTCTGGGTACCCTGTGGTTCAAGGCGATCGGCCGCCGCAATCTGTTGCTGGGGAGCCTCAATGCAACGACGCGCGCCCGGCAGCTGGTTGATCCGCAGGGTCGTGTAGTCCTTTCCAATGACGCCTTCGACCGCCTGTTCGATGGGGCCAAGGTGCCGCTCGCCGAACTGCTCCTGGCACGGGTCAGTCCTGGTTCGGATGCGGCCGAAATCCTGCGCCAGCTGATTTTGACCGTGGCGGAAGGAGGCCGCGGGCGGACCGAAATCGAAATCCCACTGAGCGACGGTACGACCGACTGGTTTGATGTCTCCGGTCGCCGCGTCGATGGCTTCCCGGGCTTCGTCTTGTGGGGCGCCGAAATGGTGACGGCGCAGCGCCAGATCGAGGATTTCATCCGCTCTGACCACGAAAAATTTGCTGACCTCATCGAACACGCGCCGATCGGCTTCTATTCGGTCGACGAGAATGGGCGCTTCCTGTTTGTCAATTCGACACTCGCGAGCTGGTTGGGGTTGCTGCCCGACAATGAAGGTGGCTATCGCCAGAATCTCCATGACCTGGTGGCCGATCAATTGCCGCAGGGCGGATTGCCCTATAGCCCGTTCCGCGATTCCCAGGCGCGCAGTGGTGAAGTGACCTTGCGTGGACCCAATGAACGATCGTTCCAGGCCTTCATCCGCCACGATATCGCGGTCGTGCAATCACCCAAAGGGGATGGGCCAAAACTACGCACGCGCTCGGTGGTGCACGATCTTAGCCGCGAGCGTGAACTGGAAAGCGCCCTGCAGGTATCGGAACAGTATTTCCAACGTTTCTTTGAGGAAGCGCCAGCCAGCATCCTGCTCCTCGACGACAAGGGGCGGGTGGAGCAGGCCAACCCGGCCTTTCAGCATTTGCTGATCGGCGCCGCATGGGCCCAGGCTCGCTTTGTCGATCTGGTGCAGCCTGAAGAGCGTGCGGCGGCCGAGGCACATCTGGGCCAGGTAATGGCCGAGGGGCGAGCGGGCCAGCCCTTGACCGTGCGCCTCATCGGTGAAAAGCAGCGTTCGGTCACCATCTACGCGTCGCGGCGGGAGGATCGGGGGCGGGCCATCGGCCTCATCGTTCATCTCATCGATGCGACCGAACAAAAGCGCCTGGAAGCGCAGTTCGCCCAATCGCAGAAAATGCAGGCGGTCGGCCTGCTGGCGGGCGGCATCGCTCACGATTTCAATAATCTGCTCACCGCCATGATCGGCTTCTGCGATCTGCTGCTGCTGCGCCACAGGGCCGGCGACCAATCCTTTGCCGACATCATGCAAATCAAGCAGAACGCCAATCGTGCTGCCAATCTGGTGCGCCAGCTGCTGGCTTTTTCACGTCAGCAGACGCTGCAGCCGCGCGTGCTCGACGTGACCGACGTGTTGGCCGAGCTTTCGCACCTGCTGCGGCGCCTCATTGGCGAGAATATCGAGCTGATGATGGAGCATGGGCGCGATCTCAAATTCGTGCGCGTCGATGCCGGCCAATTGGAGCAGGTGATCATCAATCTGGCCGTCAACGCCCGCGATGCCATGCTCGAGGGTGGCAGGCTGCTGATCCGCACGCGCAACGTGACGACGGCCGAGCCGATCAGCCGCGGCGTTGAGGTCATGCCGCCCGGTTCCTACGTGCTCATCGAAATCGCCGACACCGGGTCCGGCATTCCGGCCGACATCCTGGACCGTATCTTCGAGCCTTTCTTTTCGACAAAGGCGGTGGGGTCGGGTACTGGCCTCGGTCTCTCCACCGTCTACGGCATCGTTCGCCAGACCGGCGGTTTTGTCTTTGTCGACAGCACCATGGGCAAGGGTACCAATTTCCGCATCTATCTGCCCCAGCATGCGGCCCTGTCCGACCAGGCGGCCCGCGCCGACCATGCCGAAGACCAGCCCCGGGATCTCACTGGCATCGGCACCGTTCTGCTGGTCGAAGATGAGGATGCGGTGCGCCTGTTCTCGGCCCGGGCCCTGCGCAACAAGGGCTACAAGGTGCTGGAAGCCCGCAGTGGCGAAGCCGCGCTGGAACTTATCAACGAACAGCTCCAGGACATCGACCTCATCATCAGCGATGTCGTGATGCCGCGGATGGACGGTCCGACCTTGATCAAGGAAGTGCGGCAACGGCGCGCGGATTTGAAGGTCATTTTCATCTCCGGTTATGCCGAAGACGATTTTCGCCGCAAGATCGATGCTGGCGAGGAAGCGCATTTTCTGATGAAGCCGTTCACCTTGAAACAGCTGGCGACCAAGGTGAAAGAGGTGCTCGACTGACCGCTTGGACTTGAAAGAGATACTGGATTGAGTGCCCAAAATGAGAACGCCGCGCCCGGGTGGGGCGCGGCGTTATCGCAAGCCATCAGACCTTTTCAGAAATCGATTAGATCGATTCCTTCAGTTCCTTCGCAGCACGGAAGGCGATCTTTTTGCTGGCC
This sequence comes from Dongia sp. P2_B8, assembly GCF_056404715.1. Taxonomy (NCBI): domain Bacteria; kingdom Pseudomonadati; phylum Pseudomonadota; class Alphaproteobacteria; order Rhodospirillales; family Dongiaceae; genus Dongia; species Dongia sp. P2_B8. Next base: position 785,380 of record NZ_JBFUDM010000001.1, read on the forward strand.
TTGATCTTGATGGCTTCGCCGGTCGCCGGATTGCGGCCCATGCGCGCCGGGCGCTTGCGCACCTGGAAGATGCCAAGAGCCGGAATGCGGATCTTGTCGCCCTTCTTCAGATGCTTGCCAATCAAGCCAACGAGATCGCCAAGGACCTCATTCGCCAGCTTCTTCGAGAGTTCATGCTTTTCGGCCAGGTCGGTACCGAGCTGCTTCAACGTTATGGTCTTTTGTGGTGCGGTCGCCATTGTAAGCCCCTCTGTCACGGGTGATTCCCAAGGCGGGAGCATAACGACGGTGGGAATGAGTCGCAAATGAAGAAAGCAGGGCTGGCACGACAGAAATCCGCTTGACGCGGGCCTTTCTGCAGCGCAATGACGGGCTGCCAAACGGGCTGGTGCCGCATTAAGATGTGCTGCCGGCCCCGTTGGGTATCGGTCCAGCTCGTCATAAAAACGCCCGTTGCAGTTTCTGTGGGCTTTGATAAAACGGCTGGAAATGCTTGATTTTGCGGGATCGGGGTGTAGCTCAGCCTGGTAGAGTACCTGCTTTGGGAGCAGGGTGTCGGAGGTTCGAATCCTCTCACCCCGACCATTCCGCGGACCGTTTTAACGGTATCTTTCAAGCTTTAATGAGATTGTCGTCACCGAACTTACCGGACAGTCGACATAGGAATTGTGGAGCCAGGCAGTGGTTTTATGGCCTGGATATGTTGCCCCGGGCCGAATCGACGGCTGGCGAGATGGGGTGAACTGAGGAGCGAGGTCAGGCGATGGTCGCGAGAATCTATCAGCCGGCGAAGTCGGCGATGCAATCAGGTCGGTCGGGTCGCAGCAGCGATTGGGTGCTGGAATACGCACCGGAGTCTCGGCGCGAGGCTGATCCCTTGATGGGCTGGACCTCAAGCAACGATACGCGCCGTCAGTTGCGCCTCACCTTTGCCACGCAGGAAGAAGCTGTGGCCTATGCGATGCGCGAAGGCATTGCCTATGAGATCGAAAAGCCGCAGCAGCGCAACGTGATGCCAAAGGCATATGCCGACAATTTCCGCTTCGACCGCATCGGCCGCTGGACGCATTGAAGTCGGCAGTACGAGTTGGACCCCGTAGCTCAACCGGATAGAGCACCTGCCTTCTAAGCAGGATGTTGCGTGTTCGAGTCACGCCGGGGTCGCCAGGATTTTGGACATGAAAAAGGGCGGCAGCGAGTTTCTCGCTGCCGCCCTTTCGCGTGATGTGCGATCAGGCGCGGGCGGGCTGGGCCGCTTTGCCGATCAGATTGTCGACCGCATAGGCGCCGCTGCCCAACAGGGCCACGACACCGGAAATGACGATCAGGAACAGCGGGTATTCCCAACCGCCATTGGCATTGCTGAAGATCCAGCCATTGCCGCTGTGGACCCAGATGGCACCGAGCAGGATCGGGAGCAGCGCGACCGAAACGATGCGCGACTTGATGCCGAGGATGAGGGCGATGCCGCCGAAGGTCTCGCCAGCGATGGTGAGATAAGCGAGAGCCGAGGGGAGGCCCAGGGATTCAAAAAACTGTGCGGTGCCGGCCGGTGTGAAGGTCAGGTACTTCATGATGAAGCCATGGGCGAAGTACATGATTCCGAGAGAGACGCGGAGGAGGAAAGCCGCGAGTGGCGCGTATTTTTGATCAATCATGGTTGTGTTCCTTATGGGTGCGAAGGGGGCATGGTGGTGTGAAACCAATATCTGCTGTTGAATTGCAGATATAAACTCCGCATGATTGGCCAGATAGTATTGCAAAAATGCACAGATATGTCCGCTAATACGCTGGAATGGAACGATTACAGGGTCGTCTTGGCCATCCACCGAACTGGGGGATTGGCGCCGGCGGCGAGGTCACTGGGCGTCAATCACGCCACGGTCTTCCGCCAGGTGAATGCGATGGAGGCCCGGCTGGGCGCGCGTCTTTTTGACCGGCACCGCAGTGGCTATGGGTTGACGGCGGTGGGGGAAGTGGCGCTGGCGGCCGCGGAAGCGATGGAGACCCAGGCGCTGGCAGCAGAGCGCAGGATGGCTGGTGGTGATCTCAACCTCACCGGCACGATCCGCGTGACAGCACCTGACGACATGGTGCAGCGGCTGCTATTGCCGATGTTCGCCGCGTTCCGGGAACGCTATGCCAAGATCGAGCTCGAGGTGATTGTCGATAACCGCTTTCTCAATCTGTCGCGGCGCGAAGCGGATATCGCCTTGCGCCCGACAGCTGCAGCACCCGAGGCAATGACCGGAATCAATATCGGTCCCCTTGGCATGACGCTCTATGGGGCCGCGCCGCTGGCAGCGCTCGTGGCGGCGGGCCAGACGGTCGGTAGCCTGCCGTGGATCGGCTGGGAGGATGGGGCGGAGACGCTCCGCTTTGGCGGCTTCTATCGTCTCCGTGGATTGCAGCCGATCTTTGCCTATCGCAGTAATTCACTGCTGGCGCAGGTTTCCGCAGCCGAAGCAGGGATAGGTGTCGCGCTGTTGCCCTGCTTTGCCGGCGACAGCAGCCCTGCACTGCGGCGATTGGAGCCGATCGATCCGCTCTTTTCGACCAATCTTTGGATATTGACGCATCCGGATCTCAAACGGGCCGCCCGGATCAAGGCGTTCATCGATTTCATGTCGGCGGCATTGCGCAAGAGGCGGCGGTTGTTGGCGGGGGTCTAAGGAGTACGCGGCCTATTTCTCGCCGCAGCTGCCCAGCGCCTGAATCGGGCAATCCGGCCATTCGGGGGAATCGATCGGCGTGCTGATATAGATCGCGATGAGGGCGAGGCCAGCAAAGGTCAAGCCGAGCAGCGCCAACCCGCCCTGGGTCGAGCCGGGTTCTTCAAGCTTGGGTTCCGGGCGCAGCAGGCCATCTTGCAGACCAGTTTCCTGGGCATTGCCCGCGCCATTGTTGGCACGGCCATCAATGCCGGCCGCATAGATAGGCGACTTGTTCAATTTCTCATTCCGTCCAATGAGCCATGATTCCAGGCGTCATATATGGGGTTTCTACGCTGCAGCGCAGCAGCGACAAGGCGTCACAGACTGCTGGTTGCGCGCGAAACCGTCCTGACTCTTATTGAGCAGCTAAAATCGTACATATAGTTGCCAAGATGTGGCTGATCGGGCAGTTTTCGTGCAGCAATCGCCAAGGTAGACCGAAGGGGACAACATCATGGCCGGCACCTACATCACCGTTAACGCAGCAGATGGCGGTCAGTTCCGTGCCTATCTTGCAGTGCCGAAATCGGGCAAGGGGCCTGGCATTGTGCTGTGTCAGGAAATCTTCGGCATCAATGCCTATGTGCGCGAAACAGCCGATTATTACGCCGAGGAAGGCTATGTGGTCCTGGCCCCCGACCTTTTCTGGCGCATGGAGCCCAATGTCGACATGGGCTACTCGCCTGAAGAATGGCAGAAGGCCTTTGGCTTTTTTCAGAAGTTCGATGTCGACCAGGGAATCAAGGATGTCGGAGCCACGGTGAAGGCTCTGCGCGCGCGCGCGGAATGCACCGGCAAGGTCGGTGTGCTTGGTCATTGCCTGGGCGGCAAGCTCGCCTATCTCACCGCGTGCCGGGTCGATGTGGATGCGGCCGTCGGCTATTACGGCGTTGGCATCGAGGGCGCGCTGGGGGAAGCGAAGAACATCAAATGTCCGACCGTCCTGCATTTCGCCGAGCTAGATCAGTATTGCGGCGCCGAAGCCCGCGAGCAGATCACAACCGCGCTGAAGGACCGCGCGGAGATCGAGATCTATACCTATCCCGGCGTCGATCATGCCTTCGCGCGCACCATGGGCGATCACTACAACAAGCCAGCCGCAACTCTTGCGCATTCACGCTCGATTGCCTTGTTCCGCAAGGCCATTGGCCCACGCTACGATCTCTCCGCGCTGTGGGATGCTCATTGCTATCATGAGTTCGCAGCCCGTGATGTGGCAGCGACCATGAAGACCATGGTCGACGAGCCTTATGTGAATCACGTGCCCACAATGACCGGTGGTGTCGGGCAGAAGGAACTGGCGCGTTTCTACCAGCACCATTTCGTCAACGGCAACCCGAAGGACACGAAGCTCATCCCCATCTCGCGCACGGTCGGTGCCGATCGGCTGGTTGACGAGATGCTGTTCTGCTTCACCCATGATACCGAGATCGACTGGATGTTACCGGGTGTAAAACCGACCGGCAAATATGTCGAGATTCCGCTGGTCGCCATCATCTGCTTCCGCGGCGACAAGCTTTATAACGAGCATATTTATTGGGACCAGGCATCGGTGCTGGTTCAAATCGGCTTGATCGATCCGAAGAATTTGCCGACTGCGGGTGTCGAGACGGCTAGGAAACTGGTCGATGAAACGCTGCCGTCGAATACCTTGATGAAACGCTGGGCCGAAAGTGCGGGCAAGTAAATGAGTAATCCCATGAAAGACAAGCTTGCCGCCGGCGGTTGCATCACCTGCCACTGGGCGACACTTGGCTCGCCATCGGTCGCTGAGTTGCTGGCGGAATCCGGACCGGATTGCATTGTCTTCGATATGCAGCACGGGCTGTGGGATCGGCTCAGCCTGGAATATGCCATTGGCCTGGTCCGCCATCGTACGATCCCGGCAGTGCGCAGCGTTGATAGCAGTGATCATGCCATCGGCATGGTGCTGGATGCTGGCGCGCGGGCGCTGATCGTCCCCATGGTTGATACCGCTGAGCAGGCGCGCGCTGTGGTGCGGGCCGCGAAATATCCGCCACAAGGCGGGCGTTCCGGCGGCGGCACGCGGCCGATGCTGGATTACAAATCCTACATGGCCGGCGCCAATGACGAGATCATCGTGGCGGTCATGATTGAGACGGCGACAGCTGTCGCCAATGCTGCCGAGATTGCGGCGGTACCGGGCATCGACATGCTGTTCATCGGTCCTTTCGACCTGGCGATGTCGATCGGCACGTTTCCCGAGTTCGGCCCGAAGCATGAAGCGGCCGTGCAGTCCGTGTTGGCGGCGGCCAAAGGGGCCGGCAAAACCTGCGGCATCTTCACGCCCTATGCTAGCTTTGCTGTCGACCGGCGTGCGCAGGGATTCCAATGGGTGGTGCTGGCCTATGACCAGAGCCTGATCCAGGAACCTGCGAAGGGCGCGGTGAAGCAGGCGCGCATGGGTTCAGGGCCGGACCTTGTCAAAGACGCGGTCGCCTTGGTGACCGGCRCCAACGGCGGTATCGGCAGCGAGACGGTGCGCGCTTTGCTCCGTGCGGGTGCCACCAAGATCTACTGCGGTGCGCGGCAGCTTGATAGCCTGCGCACGCTGACCTCGGTGGCGCCGGATAAATTGATACCGGTTCAACTCGATGTAACCGACTCAGCCAGTGTCGCCAAAGCGGCGGCCGCATGCAAGGACGTGACGCTGCTGATCAACAATGCCGGCTGGAACTCGAATGAAGGCTTGTTCAGCAGCGATGCCCTCGACAATGCGCGGCGTGAGATGGAAACCAACTATCTCGGCACGCTCGCTGTCTCGCGTGCCTTCCAGCCCGTTCTCGCCAAGAATGGCGGTGGCGGCCTGGTCAATCTCATTACCGTCATCGCTCACAGCAACTTGCCGGTGATGTCGACTTATGCTGCCTCAAAGGCAGCCTTGCTTTCGCTGACGCAAGGGTTGCGCGCCGAATTGCGCCAACAAGGAACCCACGTCATGGGGGTGCTGCCGGGGGCAGTCGATACGCCGATGACGCCCGGCTTTGAAGGCATGAAGATGCGGCCGCTGCAGGTGGCCGAAGCCCTCATCCAAGGACTGCATGCGCGGATGGAGCAGGTTTATCCGGGCGGCATGGCGTCGGGCGTTTTCAACGGCATCGCCTTCGACGCAAAGGCGATCGAAGATGATTTTGCCAATTATCTGCCGGCGGAATCCTCAGCCCGCAAGAAGGCATGAGCTGCTTCAAGCAACGGGCATGATCATCGTAGACAACATCGTCAAGCGCTTCGGCGGGATTCGTGCCGTCGATGGCTGCAGCTTGCAGGTCGCCAGGGGTTCGATCACGGGCCTGATCGGGCCGAATGGCGCTGGCAAATCGACTCTATTCAACATTATCGCCGGGCTGCTGTCCCCCGATCAGGGAACGGTCAAGCTCGATGGCGAGGACGTCACCGGCTGGCCAGCGCATCGGCTGTTCGGCAAGGGGCTCGCGCGCACTTTCCAGATCGCCCATGAATTCGGCCGCATGACCGTGCTGGAAAATCTGATGGCAGTGCCGGCCGGGCAGTCCGGCGAGCGTGTCTTCAATGCCTGGCTGCGCTGGTCCGCTGTCCGGGCGGAGGAGGGCAAGATCCGCGCCCGCGCGGAAGAGGTGCTGACCCAGCTGCGGATCGATCATGTGAAACATGAACTGGCCGGCAATCTTTCCGGCGGCCAGAAGAAATTGGTCGAGCTCGCGCGCACCATGATGTGGCAGCCGAAGGTCGTGCTGCTCGATGAAATCGGCGCCGGGGTCAATCGTGCCTTGCTCTCCGAGATCGCCGGCGAAATCGAACGGCTCAATCGCGATCACGATTATACCTTCTTCGTCATCGAGCATGATATGGACCTGATCGCGCGCCTGTGTTCACCGGTGATCGTGATGGCGGAGGGCCGCGTACTCATGCAGGGCTCAATGCAGGAAATCAGGGCGAACGCCGACGTCATCGAAGCCTATCTCGGTGGCGGAAAGGTCGGTCATGGCGCTGCTTGATGCAACCGGCATGGTCGGCGGCTATGGCGGCATGGACATCCTCAACGGGATAGATCTTGTCGTCGAGGCGCATGAGATTGTGGTCATCATTGGGGCGAACGGTGCCGGCAAATCGACGGCGATGAAGGCGCTTTTCGGCCTCGTCAATCTGCGCGCCGGGAAAGTCATCCTGGATGGCACGGATATCACCGGCGCCGCACCCAACGATCTGGTGGCGTATGGCATGGGTTACGTGCCACAGGAGCGCAATGTCTTCCGTACGCTGACAGTGCGCGAGAATCTGGAAATGGGCGCGTTCCTGAAGCCCGCGGCACAGGCGCGAGTGATGGAACAGGTATTCACGCTGTTCCCGATCCTCAAGGAAAAGGCCGGCCAGCCGGCGGGTGAGCTCTCAGGTGGGCAGCGCCAGATGGTGGCGGTCGGCCGCGCCTTGATGACAGAACCCAAACTGCTGCTGCTGGACGAACCGACGGCGGGTCTGTCGCCACTGGTAATGGAGCAGATCTTCGATCGGATTATCGCTGTGAACAAGGCCGGTATCGGCATTCTGCTGGTGGAACAGAACGCGCGGCAGGCCCTCGCCATTGCCCATCGTGGCTATGTGCTGGCGACGGGGCGCAACCGATTTACCGGGACGGCCGACACTCTGCTCGCCAATCCCGAAATCGGTCAGTCATTTTTGGGTGGTTGAGTTGGAAGCCTTGGCTGATTTCTGCAATCTCTATTTCTTCCCCGGCATAGCCGTAGGCTGCATCTATGCGCTGGGGGCCGTTGGAATTTCGCTGATCTTCGCCATTCTGCGTTTTGCCCATTTTGCCCATGGCGACGTGATGACCTTGGGGGCCTATCTCGCCTATAGCCTGGTCGCCAGTTTTGGCTGGTCGGTCTATCTCGCCTTGCCGATGGCGGCCGTCGGCGGTGCGCTTGCCAGCGTGGCGATCGACCGGGTGGTCTATAAGCCGTTCCGGCGCAGCCCCGGCATCATCATCGTGATCGCCTCCTTCGGCGTCATGCTGGTCGTCCGTTCGCTCATTCAGTTGTTCTGGGGCGTCGATGTTCAGAACTACGAAACAGGTATTCGCAAGCCGATTCAGCTGATCGGCGATTTCCGCATGGCGCAAAAGCATATCATCATCATTGCTGTGTCGATCGCCATTGCCGCGTCCCTGCATGGGTTCCTCAGCCACAGCCGCATGGGCAAGGCGATGCGGGCCATGAGCGACGATGCTGATCTCGCGCGGATCTCCGGTATCGATACAGAGAGAGTCGTGCGCTGGACCTGGCTCATCGGTGGCGGGCTCGCGGCAGCGGCGGGTGTCTTTGCCGGGATTAATTCAAAACTGCATCCCAGTGTCGGCTGGGATCTGCTCCTGCCGCTATTTGCTGCGGCGATCCTGGGCGGTATCGGCAAGCCTTATGGCGCCATCCTCGGTGGACTGGCGATCGGCGTGGCGCAGGAAGTGGCAACGTATCCCTGGATCGGTGACGACCCGCTGGTGGCGCCGGCCTATAAGAACGCGGTTGCATTTTTTGTCATGGTTTGCATGCTGGTCTGGCGACCGACGGGCATCTTCAAGGGCCGGGTGCTGTGATGGACATGCAGTTCTTCGGTCTCCTGATGTATGCCATCTCGCTGGCAACGATGATCGGTATCTACGGTGTGTTGTGCCTGGGGCTCAATCTGCAATGGGGATTTGGCGGCCTGTTCAATGCCGGCATTGCCGGTTTCTTCGCGGTCGGTGCCTATACCACCGCCATTCTTACCTCGCCGGATAGCCCGCACTATCTGGGTGGGTTCGGGTGGTCGCCATTGCTGGCTTTGCCGATTGCGATGCTGCTGTCGGGCCTCATTGCCTGGCCGATCGGGCGGATCTGCCTCGGCCTCAAAGGCGATTATCTTGCCATGGCGACGATCGGCATTTCCGAGATCATTCGCCTGGTGCTGAAGAACGAGGATTGGCTGGCCAATGGCACGATGGGAATCTCCACCGTGCCGCGGCCGTTTGAAAGCCTGGGTCAGCCCTGGGGAAATCTGGTCTTCCTTGCCTTTGTCCTGGGCGTAGTCTTGGTCCTTTATTTCGCTGCCGAGCGTGCCTGGGCGTCCCCATGGGGACGTGTAATGCGGGCAATCCGCGACAACGAATTGGCAGCTGCCGCGATTGGCAAGGACGTTGTGCGTTTTCGTCTCGAAGCCTTCGTCATTGGTGCCATGGTTATGGGATTGGGTGGCGCACTCTCTGCCATGTATTTCAAGTTCATCGGCTCCAGCGCCACGGAACCGCTGCTCACCACGTTCCTGGTCTGGGTCATGCTGATCATCGGCGGCAGCGGCAACAATCGGGGCGCCTTGCTGGGTGCCTGCCTCGTTTGGCTGATCTGGTCGGGCACCGAGTTGTTGACCAACCGGCTGCCGGCAGAATGGATCACGCGTTCGTCCTATATGCGGGCTTTGCTCATCGGCGTGATGTTGATCGTGGTGTTGCAGCGCTTCGCCAAGGGCGTGTTGCCGGAAAGGCCACCGCGCCGGATCGATAGCTAGACCCTGCCGATGAGTTCCGCGAGGGATCCGATTTCTATTGTCTTGTCCGATAAGCGATACTCCTCCGGGGTCACCTGCCGCCGGAGTTGGAACACCTGGAAGCCAAAGCTTTCCGCGCCCATCGCATCCCAGGCATTGGACGAGACAAAACCGATCTCGTGCGGCAGCAGATTCAGACTCTTGGCGGCCATGGCGTAAACACGCGGATCCGGCTTGTAGAGGCGAAGCACGTCAACCGATAGCACTGGGTCCAGCAGATCGGCAATGCCGGCGGCAGTGAGGGCTGCCTGCAGCATGCTGGATGTGCCATTCGAGAGGATGCCTAAAGCGCGGCCCGTCGCCTTCAGTTCAACCAATGCCGTCGCCACGTCAGGGAACGGCACCAATTCCTGGTAGCTCGCCAACAGAGCCTGACGCAGGGCTGGATCGGTGTGACCATGCTGCGCCAGCGCGAAATCGAGCGCCTCGGCAGTTAGCTCATCGAAGGGGCGATAGTGACCGGCAAGCGTTAGCGTCCAGGTATATTCCAGCTGCTTCTGCCGCCACAAAGCCGACACCGTCGCAGCCGCAGGACCGACCCTGCCGCTATGGCGCGCAACGCTCGAATGGATGTCGAGGAGGGTTCCGTAAGCGTCGAACAGGATTGCCTTGAGCGCCATCGATGTTCCTCAAGAAAATGGCCCGCGACGATCGATCAGATCACCACGGGCCATAACGTATTCAGTGCCTTGCGATTTACGGCGTCACCAACCCGACCTGCTTGTAGCCGGTACCATCAACCACGAAATGGCCGATGACGCCTGGAATGTCGCCATTGGCGTCGAATTCCATTTCGCCCGTGGCGCCGGAATAATCGACATCCTTGCCGGCATCGATCAACTCCTTGGCCTTCTTCCATTCACCGGGCAGGATCTTCTCGCCCGGTGCGTTGGCGACTTCGCGGAGCGCATCACGAACCTTGACGCGATCGGTTGAGCCGGCCTTCTCAACGGCAAGGGCGGCCAGCATGACGGAATCATAGGTCTGGCCGATGAAGATCTTGTCCTTCGAGCTTTGATAGGCAGCGGTATAGAGTTCCTCGAATTTTTTCGACGCATCGCTTTCCGGTGCGGACGGCGATGTGAAGAAGGAGGTCTTGAGGTTGTCGGCACCGATCTGCTCAATGAGCTTGTTATCGCGCAGGCCGTCGGTGCCGATGAAGCGGGTGAAGAGACCGTTCTCCAGCGCTTCCTTGACGATGGTGGTGCCGGAATCGCCAGCATAAGCGATCAGCACCAAGGCTTCGGGCTTGTCCTTGGCAAGCGTGCCGAGTTCAGCCGCATAGCTCTGCTGCTTCTCTTCATGCTTAACCTCGGCGGTGATAGTCCCGCCGCCAGCCTTGTAAGCCGCGGCAAACCCGGTCGCCAAAGGTGTCGCGTAGTCGTTGTTGGCATAGGTGAGGGCTACTTTCTTGATACCCTGATCGAGCACCAGTTTCGCCAGCACGACACCCTGATAAGCGTCCGACGGCACGATGCGGAAGACATAGTCTTTGTCGTCCAAGGTCGTGAAGTCGGGCGACGTCGCGGTCGGCGAAATCTGCAGCACGCCCGACGGAATGGTGACGGCATTGGCGGCTGCCAGCGTCGTACCGGACATCAGGGCGCCCACCACGACGGGGACATTCTCGACATTGACCAGCTTGGTCGCGGCGTCAACGGCACCCTGGGTGGAACCGGTGGTGTCGCCGATCACGGTCACCATCTTGCCGCCCAGCAATCCGCCACCGTCATTGATTTCCTTTTCCGCGAGCTTCACGGAATCCATCATCGGCGGGATGAAGCTGGCGATGGGCCCAGTCACATCGAACAGGATACCCACCTTGGTGTCGCCGGCCGGTGCTGCAGCTGGTGCCGCCGCTGTCGTGGCAGCTTCATTGGTAGCCGCGGCGGGTGCCGTTGCTGTCTCGTTGCCGGCGGCTGCCTGTTCTTCCTTTTTCTCGCCGCAGGCGGCGAGGGTGAGACCCGACGCCAAAAGTGCCGCGATGCTTACCCGCTTCATGAGCGAGATCCTGGTGGTCATGTCAAAGTTCCCCCTGTCCTTGTGGCGATTGTTCTGGATTACGTAAAAGCGTTGAAGGTGATGATGGTGAGCGTATCCTTGACATGGGGCAGGGTCTGCAGCTCCGACGTCACGAAGCGGCCGACATCCATGTCGCTGGGCAGATAGCATTTCACCAGCAGATCATACTGGCCGGAAATGGAATAGAGCTCGGCAATCTGCTGGACGGAATCGAGCGCCTTTTCGGCGACGTCATAGGACTTGCCTGGATCGCATTTCACCATGACGAAAATTGGCCGCATGAAGCTTAACTCCCATATCCTGGTCGATCCTGGCGCATGTTGCCCCGCCCGGCGGCCAAAATCCAGCCCCGCAAGTCAGATGGGTGCGCGTGGCTCAGGTGACGGCAGCGCGGCGGCTAAAGGCCGGTTCCTGCCATTCTGCGGTCGACAGTACGGTTTTCAGGGTCGCAACGGCGTCCCAGACATCCTGGTAGCGGGTATAGAGCGGGGTGAAGCCGAAGCGGATCAGGTCCGGCGCGCGGAAATCCCCGATCACCCGGTGGCTGATCAGGGCCTGCATCACGGCATATCCTTCGGGGTGGGCATAGCTGACCTGGCTGCCGCGCTGGGTGCCATCTGCCGGACTGGCAAGGGTCAGGCCGAGGCCCGCGCATTCCTGTGCCACGAGCTGGATCATCAGATCGCCCAGGGCGATAGATTTGCGGCGAAGGAGGGTGAGGTCGACATCGTCGAAGGTGGCAAGGCCGCATTCCAGCGCCGCCATGCTGAGGACGGGTGGGGTGCCCACCAGAAAGCGGTCGATGCCGGTCTTCGGTTGGTAAGTCGTTTCAAAAGCGAAAGGTGCCGCGTGGCCGAACCAACCGAACAGGGGCTGTTGAGTGGCATCGAGCCAGCGCGAGGCCACGAACAGAAAGGCCGGCGCACCTGGTCCGCCATTAAGATATTTATAGCCGCAGCCGATCGCAAAATCCGCGCCGGTGCCGTTGAGGTCGACCGGCAGGGCGCCGGCGGAATGGGCGAGATCCCACAATGTCAGCACACCGGCCGCACGGGCCTTGGCGTTGATCGCCGCCATGTCATGCTTGCGGCCGGTGCGGTAGTCGACTTCGGTCAGCATCACCACGGCAACGTCGGGTGTGATCCGATCAATGACATGCTCTGGCGCTGCCAGCTCCAGCCGATGCGCTTTGCCCAGCAGCTGTGCCAATCCCTGCGCCATGTAGAGGTCAGTCGGGAAATTGCCGGTATCGGAGAGAATGACCTGCCGGTCCGGGCGCAGGGACAAGGCGGCACTTAGCAGCTTGAACACGTTGAGCGAGGTGGAATCGCAAATGACCACTTCATCCGCCGCGGCGCCGATGAGTTTGGCAAGTTTCGCCCCGAGGCGGCGCGGCAGGTCGACCCAGCCATGCTTGTTCCAGCCAGTGATGAGGTCGCGGCCCCATTGCGTACGAATGACGTCGTTGATGCGGCCGGCGGTTGCTCTCGGCAGTGCGCCAAGTGAATTGCCATCCAGATAGACGGTCCCGTCGGGCAAATCGAAACGGGCGCGGGTGAAGGCCAGCGGATCCTGGGCATCCAGCGCCAGACAGTGGGCGCGATCGATCAAACTCATCTTGAAAGACTCCGGAGAACGGCGCGAACCGGGCTTGAATCTGCACCGGCGATCTTCAAGGGCAGGGCAATCAGTTCATAGATCCCGAAGGGAACGGCATCGAGCACCAACCCCTCCAAGATGGCTAGGCCATGGCGCGCCACCGCCAAATGTGCCTCCATCGTCTTTGACGTCTGCGGGTCGAGCGACGGTGTATCGACACCGATCAGCCGCACGCCCTTTGCGGCGACATCTTCCACCAAGGCTGCTGCAATGGCGGCAAAGGATTCGTCCCATGTCTGCTGTGGCGCTTGATTGTAGGTACGGATGAGGATGCGCGTGATGCCAGGCTGCAGCTGCGGCAGGACATGGTCGCTGGTAACAACACCCTCAGCACGGCGCGCGTCGACCACTTGCGCCGGACCGAGATAGATGGACGGATCAACGGCATCAATGGCGATGCCATCGGCATCGTAATGAAACGGCGCGTCGGCATGGCTGCCGCTGTGAGTCGAAAGGGTGAAGGCCGACACGTTCACCGGGACACCGGGGCCCATGGCCCAGGTGCGGCGAAGATCGAATTTTGTATCGCCGGGCCAAACGGGCAGGTCGTTACGGAGTGTCTGGGAAATGTCGTAGAGCATGCGTCGCCAGGGCTTGTGATAGGCAGGAGAGCCTAGGCGAGGGAACGCGTGTCGGCAAGTCAGCCTATTTTGGCGCCAGCACGAAATGATAGACCGCAATCAAGGCGCCGCCGACCAAGACCAGCAGCCATAGGGCGATACCAGCAAGCTCTATCATGCCGAGGCCGGATTTTCCTGGTTTGGAACCGCCAGCGTCGGGAGCGTCACCACGACCGGCGACGATATCGAGCGCGCGCTGCTCATTCTCCTTGCGGGACATTGTCCTTCTCCGACGGCCAGTGAAACGTCAAACTGCGGTACGTCAACCTGTGCAACATCAACCTGTTGCCGTCGTTTTATGATCTAGCCCCAAGCGTTTAACAACCTGTTAAGCCTGATGCATTGAGCTCAAGCTTTATAGAGTTTTGCCGGATCGACGACGACATCTGCGACCACAATGGGATTGTTGTCCCGTATGGCGGTGAAAAAGCAGTTCCGGCGGCCGGTATGGCAGGCCACGCCGATCTGGTCGACCAGCAGCAGCAAGCAGTCCTGGTCGCAATCGACGCGTAGCTCGATCAACCGCTGCACCTGGCCCGATGTATCGCCCTTCCGCCAAAGCGCCTTCCTTGAGCGCGACCAATAGACCACGCGACCGCCGAGGAGCGTTTCGCGGATACTGTCCCGGTTCATCCACGCCATCATCAGGACTTCGCCGCTGTCATGCTGCTGGGCGATGGCGGGGATCAGTCCGTCGGCATCGAAGGTCAAACCATCGATGAAGGTCGCGGTTGCGGTGGTCAATTCGGCGATCGATTCTGTCACGACTATTTCCTCACCAGATCGAGAGAGGTTGCTTCACATCACCCTCGGCAAAGCGCGACAGGCGGAAGGGCCGCAGGTTGAATTCTGACTGGGTCCCTTGTGCCAAGGCTGTCATGGTCTTACCGACGATCGGCCCCAGTGCAAAACCATGGCCGCAGAAACCCGTCGCCACGATCAGCCCAGGGATCGCCGGCGGCGTATCGAGCACCGGAATACCGTCCGGCAACGTGTCGATATTGCCGGCCCATTGCTCGGCGATGCCGACGCGACCGATGCCGGGAAAGGCACGCTCCAGCAAGCGCGCGGCATTTTGCAGCCGCTCCTGTTGCGGATGAATCATTGGTTCGCGCTCATGGATCGCAAAATGGCGTGCTTCCGCGCGCCAGGGCATCCGTTGGCAGATATCTTTGAGAAACGGGCCCGGCACATGCAGCGTGAGGCCCTTGGCGCTGTCCAGATAGGCGCTCCAGTACCAGGAGGTAAGGCGCAAGTGATCCAGGCTGACGTCGACATCGCCATGCATGCTGGAAGCGATGTTGAAGGAACCATCGCGCCGCTTGCGGAAGGCGATGCCGTCGCCGACAAAAGCGGCCTCGGTGACATGCGGCAGGATGTTGGTGCGAGCGACGGAACCCCGGACATAGGATTGCGGTAGCAGCACACCCAGTTTCTTCAGCAGACGCCACGAACTGGCCCCGGCGCAAAGTAGGACGGTCTTGGCCTTCACCTGGCCCCATTCCGTCGCGACACCGGTGACCTGTCCGCCGGCAGTTTCGATTTCCAGCGCGCCGCAGCCTTCGAGGATGATAGCACCCAGTTCACGCGCGCGCTGGGCAAAGGCAGGGGCCGCCTTGCGTGGCTCGGCGTGGCCATCGCTTTCCGTATGGAGGCCGCCGACAACGGGTGTGGCGAGGCCTGGCAGCCGCTTGGCGATCTCGGCGGCGCTCAACAACCGCGTATCGAGGCCGAACGGCCGTGCCGTCTCGAACCATTTCTCGCGATAGGCCATGATGGCGGCCGACCCGCTGGCATAGAGGGCGCCGCCTTCATTCCATTCGAGGTCCGTGTTGAGTTCTGCCTCAAGGCCACGCCATAGCTTTTTGCCGGCAACCATCAATGGGATCTCATCGGGGTCGCGCATCTGCACCCGCACGAACCCCCAGGCGCGCGAGCTCTGCTGGCCGGCGACACGGGATTTATCGATCAGCACAACCTTCATGCCCGCTTGGGCCATGTAATAGGCGCTGGCGCAACCCTGGATACCGGCGCCGATGATCACGACGTCGGCAGAGGCGGGGAGGGCGTTCGGTTGATCCAAGACTATCTCCTAGGGTGCGGCTTCGCAGTGGCAGCGAATGTCGAGCCTGCGGCCGAGCCTGTCAATTGCCGCCATGTCCGAAATGGCCATTCTTGGGGGCCATGCCCGTTCTTGGTGGCCATGCCAGGGAAACACAGTCGGCATGCGGCGGTAGCGATTGACGGGCTTGCGGTGTCTCTGGGACAGTGCCGCACCCCAAGCTGGGGCGGTTGTGGGCTTTTGGGGGCATAATGGGGCGCTGGATGGGTGTCGGTGGGCTGCTGCTGGTTGCCCTCTTCTGGGGCGGCATGATCCCGTTGACCAAATACCAGCTGGTGCGTTGGGATCCCTATTTCCTGGTCGCGGTGCGTTCGTTGGGCGCGGCACCGCTTTTGTGGCTTCTGATGCAGTGGACGGACCGGCGTCGGCCAAAGCCGACACATGTTGCTGCCTGGCGGATATGGACCTTTGGTATTTTAGGCAATGGCGGCTTTGCCGTGCTCTACACGGTCGGTGTCCAGTTCAGCGACCCGGTATTGGCTGCTATCGTCACGGCGACCGGGCCCGCTGTTGCAGCCGTCACCGATCGCGTCTTTTTCCGGCTGCCATTCAACCGGCTGATGGTGCCAGGCCTCATTGCCAGTGCGGCCGGTTGCGCCTTGGCATCGGTTGATCCCGGCGCCGGAGGAAATGGCGTCAGCTTTGGCGGTGGCGAAGTGTTGATCCTGCTCTCAGTGATCTGTTGGTCCTGGTATTCGACAGTGGCGCAGCGCTGGTGTCCGGACTGGTCGCAGGTCCGCATCACGTTTGTGACGATGGCGACTTCAGGCCTGGCTATGACGGCGCTCTATCTGGTGCTGTCGATGACCGGGAGCGCCACGTTCCCGCCTGCTTGGCCACAGGCACCGATCGAAGGCTTCAGCCTGCTTTGGTATATCGTCACCGTGATGGTGATGGGCGTTATACTGTGGAATGCTGGCGTCCGCGCCGTAGGCGTGGTGACCGCGTCGCTCTACATCAATCTCACGCCTGTGGTGGCGATTGCCATCCTGGTGCTGCTGCAAGGTGCGCACCCGACCACACAGCAACTCATGGGCGGGGTCCTGGTACTGGTGGGCATCGTCTATTCCGAATGGCGCATCCTGCAAGCACGGCGCCCGCTGGTCTTGACGTAAAGGGCCGCGCTTGCAGTCTGCTGCCTATTTCAACTTGCCGTCGGCCTTGCGCTTGGCGAACAGACAGATGAGATCGCAGGCAATGTGGGCTGCTGCCAACGCCGTGATCTGGCTCTGGTCATAGACGGGTGCGACTTCAACCACGTCCATCCCGACCAGATTGAGGTCGGTGAAGCCGCGAATGATGGCCAGTCCTTGCGCGGCGGACAAGCCGCCTGACACCGGCGTCCCCGTGCCAGGCGCAAAGGCCGGGTCGAGACAGTCGATGTCGAAGGTAAAGTAGGCGGGCCGATCGCCGACGATCCGGTTCACTTCCGCAATGACCGCGTCCGTGCCATGGCGGTGCACCCAGGCGGCATCGAGGATATTGATGCCCATGAAATCGTCGTTCCAGGTGCGGATGCCGATCTGGACCGAATGCTTGGGGTCGATGAGGCCGTCTTTCACAGCCTTGTAGAACATCGAACCATGGTTGAGCGAGTCCGGCGCGTCATCGGCCCAGGTGTCGCAATGAGCGTCGAAGTGAATGAGCGACAGCGGCTTGCCGAATTTCTCGGCGTGGGCTTTCAGCAGCGGATAGGTGACGTAATGATCGCCGCCGAAGGTCAGCATGCGTGCGCCGGATTTCAAGATATGGCGGGCATGGTCGACGATCGCATCATGGATCGTCATCGGATTGTGAACGTCGAGATAACAATCGCCATAGTCGATCACGGCAAGATTCTCGAACGGATCGAATCCCCAAGGATATGGCTTCAGGCTGGCAACTTCGGCTGATGCCAGGCGAATGCCTTGCGGTCCTAGGCGCGCGCCGGGCCGATGGGTGACGGCAAGATCCAAGGGAACACCGCTGATCACCAGGTCCGCACCCTTCAGGTTCTTGCTGTAGTTGCGGCGCATGAAAGACAGCACGCCGGCAAAGGTCGGTTCGTAGGCGAGGCCATAGGGGCTCTTGCGCGATATCGCACCATCGATCTTGATATCGCTGTCGTCGATTGCATCTTCATGCATGGAAAAAATCCGTATCCTGGGGTTTCATCATTTAGGGGTCTCCCCTAATGGTCGCCTAGGTTCGCTTCCGGCGTGCTGGGGGTCTCCCCCAGTGGTCGTCTATGCGGGTGGTCTCTTATGTGGTTCTGTCTCGCATGGCCCAGCTCATGAATTGGTCGCTCCGCATCACAAGCGTGACGACCATAAGCAAGCTTTCAGATAGTGTCGAGCCATGATTTTGACAGCGCTTTCCCAGCAACCTCGAGTCGGATTGTTACCAAATCATGGCGAAATGGATCGGCTATTTCGGCTTGGCTTTGCTTGCATTGCTCTGGGGCACGATGGTGCCCGCGGTGGCCCATCTGCTGCAGCGTTGGGATCCCTATTTTCTCGCAGCCTTCCGCTATATCGGTGCCTTGCCGGTCATGTGGGCGGCTCTATCGCTGCTGGAGCGTCGCCAACCTTCGGTGGACGGCGCGGGGGAAGGTAGGGCCGGGGAAGGTGGGGCCGGGGAAGGTGGGGATTGGCGAATTTGGCCGCTGGGAATCATCGGCATTGGCTGTTATGCGACGCTCTTTACGATCGGCGTCTATCATTGCAACCCGATTACCGCCGCGATTTTGAGCGCGACCTCACCGGCCATTGCCGCTGTCGTGGATCGCCTTGTGTTCAGGGCCCCCGTCGATCGGCGCATGTTGCCGGCCATTGCATTGGCTATTGTCGGCAGCGCCCTGGCCACGGTGCATTTCGGGGCGGGAGCCATGTTTGATTTCCGCGGCGGTGAAGTTCTGATGGTCGCCGCCTTTGGCTGCTGGTCATGGTACTCGAGCGCTGCGCAGAAATGGTGCCTCGGTTGGTCGCAACTGCGCATCACCACCGTCACGATGAGTACCGGTGGCGTAGGCTTGGTTGTCATCTTTACCGTTGCTGCGATGCTGGGCCTCGCACATTTCCCGCCACCCTTGCCGGCAACGGTCACGGACTGGTTTGTCCTGGCCTGGATGACCATCGTTCTGGTTGCGTTTGGTGTCTATCTATGGAACTTCGGCGTGAAACGCACGGGCGTCGTGGTTGCGAGCCTCTATCTCAATCTGGTGCCGGTTGTGTCCATCGGCATATTCGCGATCACCGGCACGCAGCCGACCTTCATGCAGATCATCGGCGGCATTCTCGTCATCGCCGGTATCGTGATGTCCGAACTGCAGATGCTGAAATCGAAGAAACCGGATCCTGCGCTGCAATCTGCCCACCTGACCTGAAGGAGAGCGATATGGCGGACGTGAAACACTATAAGCGCGCCGAGATGAGGTTCGAAGCCTATGGCGGACCGCCGGGCACGGCGGAAATCAGCCGCCTCGTCGGACCAGATCTTTCCAGCACGATGGGCGTCGGCATTGCCAAGTTCGATGGCTGCTCGATCGATTGGACAGTGCTTTATGACGAAATGATCATCGTCATCGAAGGCTGGTTTCGCTTGAAGCATCCGGGTGGCGTCATTGAAGCTGGCCCCGGCGATGTCATCTGGCTGCCGGAAAAGACGCCGATCACCTATGAAGGTGAAAAGGCGATCGTCTGCTATGCGCTTTATCCGGTCGATTGGCGCAAGAAACATAGCCTGTAGGGAGAGGGCGTTTAGGCGCTCACTCTTGCAACAAACCGTTCCAGAAACGCCTCACATTGCGCGATCTGGTCGAGTGCGACCCATTCATTGGGCTTGTGGGCCTGTTCGATTGACCCCGGGCCGCAGATGACCGTCGGGATATCGATCTGCTGAATGAGGCCACCTTCCGTGCCAAACGCGATCTTGATCGTGCCATTGGCCTGGGTCAGCGCCTTGGCCAGCACCGTGATGTCGGCATCTTCCGCCGTATCGAGGCCGGGAAAGGCAGAGATCGGTTGCCAGGAAAAGCCGCACTCGCCGTTGATAGCGCGCATCTCCTTAGCCAGCTCCTCATCGGCGAAGCGCTTTACCTCGGCCACCAGATCGGCCGGGTTTTGGACGGGGAGATAACGGAACTCGAAATCGAAACTGCAATCCTTGGGCACAATGTTGAGCGCCGTCCCGCCTTTGACGATGCCGGTGTGGACGGTGGTATGGGGCACGTCGTAATCGTGGTCATAGGGGCCTTGTGCGGCAAAGCGTCGACCCATGCGTTTAAGATAGCTGATAAGTTCGGCCGCATATTCCACCGCATTGACGCCTTTAGGGGCGAGCGATGAATGGCATTCCAGGCCGTGCACATGGCAGCGCAGGCTGGTCTTGCCCTTATGGGCGATGGCGACCTTCATCGAGGTCGGTTCGCCGATGACGCAACCCTTCGGTTTCACCGGCATATCCTTGATCACCTCAAGCGCGCGGCGAACGCCGAGGCAACCGACCTCCTCGTCGTAGGAGAAAAGTAAATGAACAGGCGTTGTGAGCTTGCGCTTGGCAAGCTCCGGGACTGCCGCGAGAACGACGCCGAGGAAGCCCTTCATGTCGGTGGTGCCGCGCCCATAGAGGCGTTCGTCGGTTTCCTTCACCGTCCATGGATCGCTCGACCAATCCTGGCCATCGATCGGCACGACATCGGTGTGACCGGACAAGGCGTAGCCAGCACGGTCGTCCGGGCCGATGGTGGCATAAAGATTGGCCTTCTGGCCGGTCACATCGGCGATGAGTTCACTCTTGATGCCGTGATCGTCGAGGTAATTGCGCAGGAAATCGATCAGTTCCAGGTTCGAATTGCGACTGGTCGTGTCGAACGCCACCAAACGGCGGATGAGGTCGAGGCTTTGCGGGCGTGGCGCCAAGATAGAACTCCCAAGGATAACCGACGGTCGATTTCAAAGCAGTATTGACGAACCGATAGGGAAAGCATACCGGGGAAGCACAGAATGGCAAGGATGACTGGGGATCGTTTTGGCGCAAGGCACCACACATTTGCCGGGCATTCTTGTCCGCTATGAGCCAGAGGAGGGTGTCAAACCCGCTCCTGTGGTGTTCGATTCACCTCATAGCGGTTACGACTATCCCGGCGATTTCGACCATGTCGTGCCGCGGGAAATGTTGCGGCGCGCTGAGGACGCCTTTGTCGACGATCTCTATGAAGACGCACCCGGCGCCGGCGCCGGGTTCCTGAAGGCCTTGTTCCCACGCGCCTATATCGATCCCAACCGGCATGAGGACGAGATCGATATCGACATGCTGAGCGAGCCATGGCCGCGGCCGGTCCGAGCCAGCGAAAAGTCGGAGATGGGGTTGGGCCTCATCCGCCGGCTCATCAAGGGCCGCGTGCATATTTACGATCGACCCCTGACCGTGATGGAAATCATGGGGCGGATCGAAAGCTATCACCGCCCTTACTATGCCGAATTGGAAGCTATGCTGGACGCGCGGGTTGCAACCTATGGCGCGGTTTGGCATGTGAACTGCCATTCCATGCGCACTACCGGTCGCCAACAAGGCAAGAGCATTCCACGCGACGATTTTGTGCTCGGCGATCGGGAAGGAGAGAGCTGCGATCCCGCCTTCACCGACTTCGTGGCGGTGCGGCTCAAGGGCATGGGCTATTCCGTGCAGATCAATCACCCCTTCAAGGGCGCCGAATTGATCGAGCGTTTCGGGCGCCCCTTGGAAGGTCGCCATTCCCTACAGATCGAAGTCAATCGTGGCCTCTATATGGATGAGGACCGGATTGAAAAGCATCATGGATTCAGCGCGCTGAAAGCCAATATCGACAAGCTCATTGCCGACATCTGCGCCTTCGCGAACGAGCAGGTTGGCAACCCTGATGCTGCGACGTTACCGGGCTGAGCCTCGCGCCGACCGCCGCCGGACAGGTTAGATATCTGTCGTTGCGGCTAGTGCAGCTGCCAGCCGCCGGATCTCGGACGGTTGGAAAGGTTTGTCGACGACCGGCCGTCCACATTCCGCGATGAAACGGCTGGCGGCCGGGCCAAGGGTGTCGCCGGTCACGAAAGCGATACGATTGACGAGTTCAGGACGTTCCCGCTGCAGCCAGCTGAAAAATGTCGGCCCATCTTCCTCTGCCATGCGCAGGTCGCAAAGCACCGCATCGTAAGAGGTCGAACCTGACGGTGATTTCGTCAGCAGGGCCCGTGCCTCACGGCCGTTTCCTGCGATGTCACAATGGAAGCCATCACGCAAAAGGATTTCCGAAAGTACCGAGGCGATGCCCTCTTCGTCATCCACAACCAGTGCGCGGCGGCGAATAAGTGGCTCCTTCGGATCGTCTTTGATACCGCCGGTGCCATTTGTTCCGGCAACATGACTGCCGACTTCCCCGAGAGGCAGACGTATTTCAAATGTGGCGCCCCTGCCTTCCGCGGTGAGCAAGGTCAGCGTGCCACCATGCGCCTCGACGATGCCGCGCGAAATGGCAAGTCCGACGCCGGTGCCAACGCCAACCGGCTTGGTCGTGAAGAACGGATCGAAGATTCGATTGCGGATGGCGTCTGGTATGCCCGGTCCATTGTCGGTGATCGTGGTGACAAGCTCTCGCCTGCGTTCGTCGTGTCGCGCTTTCACGGTCAGCAGCCGCGGCATGGGCGCATCATGCAAAGCCTGCTGGGCATTGATGACGAGATTGACGAAGACCTGATGAAGCTGATCGCCGTCGGCGACGAGCGGTGGCAGGTCCTTGGGAATGTCGCAGGTCGTCTCGATGCCGCCCGTGCGCAAGCCGTAGGCAAGAAGTTCGACAGCGCCCTCGATCAGCGAAGCCAGATGTGTTTCTTGTCGCTGTGCCTTGTGCTGACGCGCCATGGACAGGAAGGTGCGCACGATCCGGCCGCAACGCTCGGCGGCGTCTTGTATCTTTGCTGCGCGCTCGGCGATCTTGGCCAGGGGGACGCTGGAGCCCTCCTGGCTTGCTTCTTCATCCAGCATCAGGGCATGCCCGATGACGATGGACAATGGATTGTTCAATTCATGTGCRATGCCGGCCAACATCGAGCCGAGGGCTGCGAGCTTCTCGCTTTGATGCAACGCTTCGCGCTGGCGCTCGATTTCTTCTGCTGCCTGGCGCACTTGCGTCAAGTCGCGCAGATAGGCTGTGAACAGGCGGGCACCCGCCGTCTTGACGTCGGAGATCGCCAACTCGACCGGAAAAATGCTGCCATCAGCGCGCATGGCCTCGATCTCCACGCGGCGACCGAGGACGGTGGCTTCACCGGTCTTCAGGTACCGGGCGATGCCGGCAGCGTGCCGGTCCCGCAAATGCGGTGGAATAATGAGTTCGGCGATTGGCCGGCCAATCGCTTCGGCTTTTGCGTAGCCGAAAGTCTTTTCCGCCATCGGATTGAAGCTGACGACATTCGCGTCTTCGTCAATCACGACCACGCAATCGAGCGCCGAATCGACTATCGCGGCCTTGATGGCTTCGCTTTTACGGAGCTCTTCGAGACTTTTTGTCAGCTCGCGTTCTTGAGCCTTCAACTCGGTGATGTCGCGTACAAATACGAAATAGCCGGAAACTGAACCATCGGGCCGGCAATGCGGCGAATAGACCCGCTGCGTATATCGCTCGCCTGCCGGGAAGGTCAACCAGCCCTCCCAGCGGACGGTTTCACCCGCCATGGCCCTGTCGGCCAAGGGGCCTAACTGCCGCCAGGCGGGTTCACCGAAAACCTCTTGGCCAGTGTGATCGAGAATGTCCGACATCGGTCGCCCAAGAAAATTGGCGTATTCCTGGTTGGCATAGAGATGGCGACCATCTGGCCCTACGAAATAAACGCGGGCGGGAATGGCGTCGAGAAGCGCGCGAAACGGCACATCGTCGGCCTGGAGAGTGCCGGCCGTGACCTGATCGAGCTTTTCAGTCATGCGCTGGTTCCCGTGGTCTTGAGCGGAAGGAAGATGTAGCCGCTACCGCGGACGGTCTTGATAATTTGAGGCTTGTCGGGTTGTTCTTCGATTTTGCGGCGGATACGAGTCACGCGGATATCGATGCTGCGGTCGAATGGATCCAAGCCGCGCTGATGGGCGAGATCCAGTAATTGTTCCCGGGTCAGGACACGGTTGGGATTGCGGGCAAAGGCCTGCAACAAGTCAAACTCCATTGCTGTCAGCTTTTCTTCCTTGCCATGGCGATCGACAAGGCAGCGCTTGGCCAGGTCGAGGCACTTGGCGCCGAAAGGAATGCCTTGAGAGGCCTTTTCTTCAGTTGGCGCGCCTTCAAGGGACTGAGATCTTCTTGCACCTTCGCTGCGCCGAAGGACGCTTTGTATGCGAGCGCGCAATTCTCTTAAGTCGAAGGGCTTGGTCACATAGTCATCGGCGCCAAGCTCGAGGCCGACCACTCGGTCGATGACTTCTCCCATCGCAGTCAGCATGATAATCGAGATGTCCGGCTCGCTGGCGCGCAACCGCCTGGCGATCGCAAAACCATCTTCCGCGCCCAGATTTACATCCAGCAATACCAGATCCGCCGACAGCTCGGTGAGGAGCTCGTCCAACGCTTTGCCGCTTTCCGCAGTGCGGACGGCAAATCCATGTTTCGATAGATATTCCCCGACCATGTCGCGCAGACCGGGTTCGTCATCGACGACGATGATCTGACGGAACACAGTCCCGGCGATTTCACGCATAAATCCCCACAGCCACGAGTCCCCCCGCACCGAAGATACAGTCGGATAAACGGAGATTCCATCATCATGACAGCATCGTCCGAAATCCTGATAACCTATTGATAATATGGAGAAATACTGAAGGCTGAATTCGCCTTGCGACGATCGCGATTATGACCGCCGCGCTGCCTCGACCATCCTGCAGGCTTCAAAAAACCACAAGAAAGCGGTGCGATTGGACGAAACATGTGATGAAAATCACGTTCGATCATCCAAATTCCACAAAAAATCCACTTTTTGAAACAATTGAAACGGAAAACCGCTTCCGGCGAAATCCGACAGAAACATCACCCTCCTAGTTTCCAGCTCAACGGAAACAGCAAGGGCCCGCCTCTCGGGCGGTCCGGTTTTGGAGGATAAAGTGGCCAGCATTCTCGGTTCTAGCGGTACCGATTTTCTCACGGGCGGCGCTCTCAATGACACGATCAACGGTCTCGCCGGAGCCGACATCATGGCAGGCGGCCTTGGCGACGACGTCTATTACGTCGACAATCTCGGCGATGCGGTCACCGAAGCGGGCGCCGCCGGCACCGACACGATCATCTCGACGATCGCTCTCTCAAGCGGGTTTGCCAATGTCGAGAACTACGATTTTAGCAAAGTGGTCGGGCCGGTCAATTTCACCGGCAACAGCCTCAACAATGTGATCATTGGTACGGCCAAAGTCGACACGCTGGCAGGCGGCACAGGGCACGATACCTATTACCTGAACAGCGCGAACGACGTGGTGCTCGAGAATGCTGCCAGCGGCTCGGATACGATCGCCGTCACCTTCAGCGCGGATCTCGCCAATTACGCCAATGTGGAACATATCCACCTGCTCGGTACCGGCGCACTGAATGCCACCGGCAATTCGGTCAGCAACACCCTGACGGGTAATGACGGCGCCAATATCCTGGACGGTAAGGGTGGTGTCGACTCCATGGCCGGGGGCAAGGGCAACGACACCTATTTTGCCGACAATTTCTTCGATGGCGTTATCGAGAAAGCCAATGAAGGGGTCGACACGGTCATCAGCACGACCAACTACGCCCTGTCCAGCAATGTCGAGAACCTGACGCTCGCTGCTGGCGCTGGCGACATCATCGGTTGGGGAAACGAGCTCAAAAATATCCTTATCGGCAATGAAGGAAAGAATGAGCTTGATGGCGGGGCGGGCGCCGATACCATGAAGGGTGGCGCTGGCGACGACATCTATTATGTCGACAATATCGGCGACAAAGTGGTCGAGTACGCCGGTGAAGGCGCGGATGTGGTCTATAGCTCGATCGACTTCAGCCTGGCAGCACTCGCCAATGTAGAACACGTTGCCTTGACGGGTTCAGCGATCAAGGCGACCGGGAATGCCCAGGGCAACACGATCAACGGCAACAGTCAGAACAATATCATCGACGGCGGCGCTGGTGCTGACAAGATGGCGGGCGGTCTTGGCGACGATACCTACTATGTCGACAATCTCGCTGATACGGTCGCAGAATCGAGCGGTCAGGGAACTGACACGATCGTCAGCTCGATCGCTCTCGCCACTGCGTTCGGCGATGTCGAAAATTATGACTTCAGCAAATTGGCGGTTGCCATTAATTTCACAGGCAACGATCTCGCCAATGTGATCAAAGGCGGCACGGGCATTGACAAGCTGGCCGGCGGCAAGGGCGACGACACCTACTACTTCAACAGTGTGCAGGATGTCGTTATCGAGAATACCGGGGAAGGCACGGACACGATCGTCACGACCTTCAGTGCCGACCTTGCCAATTACGGCGCCTATATTGAAAATATTCGTTTGGCCGGAACCACCGCGCTGAATGCCACCGGCAACGCCGTCAGCAACACGCTTACCGGCAATGATGGTGCCAATATTCTCGACGGTAAAGGCGGCACCGATACCATGCAGGGTGGCAAAGGTAACGACACCTATTTCGTGGACAATCCCGGCGACAAGGTGGTGGAGAAAGATAACGAAGGCATCGACACAGTGTTTGCCGGTGTAAACTACACTCTGGCGGACAATATCGAAAACCTGACCATTCAGTCCGGCGTCATGGCCGGTACCGGGAATGATCTGAACAATATCATCATCGGCAATGCATTGGACAATGCGCTGGATGGCATGGCCGGTGCCGATACTTTGAAGGGCGGCGCCGGTAACGACGCCTATTATGTCGATAATGCCGGCGACAAGATCACCGAGCTCGCCGGTGAAGGTACGCATGACAAGGTCATTGCCACCACTGATTTCAGCCTGGCGACGCTCCTTAATGTCGAAGATTTGTATCTGGCCGGAATGGTGGTCAAGGCCACGGGCAACGCGCTCAACAATATGATCTTTGGAAATGCCAACAACAACATTATCGATGGTGGCCTGGGTGCCGACACGATGACGGGCGGAGACGGCCACGACATCTTCTATGTTGATAATGTTGGCGACGTCGCGGTGGAAAATTCGAGTCAGGGAATTGACAAGGTTATTTCGACGATCGCGCTGTCGCACGGTTTCGCAAATGTCGAAGACTATGATTTCAGCAAGGCTGCGTCAGTCGTGAACTTCACGGGTACCGACGACAACAATCAGATCTGGTCGAGTGCGTTCAACGACACTTTTGCAGGTGGCAAGGGCAGCGACTATTATCACTTAAATAATGCTGGCGACAGCATCGTTGAAGCGTCCGGCGAAGGTAATGACGTTGCTTATGTAAATTTCTCCGTCGCGAATATATGGGACAATGTTGAAGGACTCTATCTCCTTGGGACAGCAAATTTGAATGCTACAGCTGATGCGTCCGGGAACTTCATACACGGCAACGAAGGGATCAACGCCCTTACAGGCAATTCAGGTAAGGACATTCTTTCCGGTAACGGTGGTAACGACATTCTTGTTGGAAACGGGGGAGACGATTATCTGGCGGGTGGAGACGGAAATGACATACTGACGGGTGGCGCCGGTGCTGACACGTTCGGCTTTGTTGGAGGCACGAGTGGCAGCGCTCTTTTGGCCAACGATATCATCACCGACTTTGACGGGACCATGGACAAGCTTGATTTCAGCATGTCTGGGGATGGTGATGGCGATGGTAATTGGGGCGAGTTTGAGGACATCGCTGCCGGCGTCGTCGATTACGGCGCAGGAAAGGATATTGTGCTATATCTGATGAATGGTGGCACGGTCACCTTTACGGGCATCGGGACCGGGGCCATCGACAGCCTCTCGGATCTGGTTTCCGATCCCATGACCCAAATCACGCATACCTAAGGATCTAAACGGATGGAACGCAGCCCTGCCGGTTGGCGTCAATCTGCCAACCGGCAGGGCTGTTTCCGCGTTACGCCTGGAACTGCTCCTGCAGGATGCGCTCTTCCAAATGATGTTCTGGGTCGAACAGCAATGAGAGCGCAGTGTTCTGGTCCTGGCAGACCGTCACCTCGGTCACTTCGCGGATCTCGTTGAAGTCGGCGGTGGCACTCACGGGGCGGCGATCCGGTTCGCGGATGATGAAGCGGAGTTTCGCGCGCTGTGGCAGGATGGCGCCGCGCCAACGGCGCGGCCGGAATGCGCTGATCGGTGTCAAGGCGAGGACGCCGGACGCCAACGGCAGGATAGGACCGTGGGCCGACAGATTATAAGCCGTGCTGCCAGCAGGCGTTGCCACCAGCACACCATCGCACACCAGCTCGTTCATCCGCTCGCGGCCATCGATCTCAATGCTGATCTTGGCGGCTTGTGCCGTTTCGCGCAGCAGCGAAATTTCGTTGATCGCCACCAGGCGCTGTTCGCGGCCGTCGCTGGTCTTCGCGGTCAATTGCAATGGATGGAGAATGACTTGTTCCGCTCGCTGGATGCGCTCGACCAGGCCGTTGGTGTCGTAGCGGTTCATCAGGAACCCGACCGTGCCGCAATTCATGCCGAAGATGCGCACACGGCGGTTCATGGTGTCGTGGAGTGCGCGTAGCATGGTGCCATCGCCACCTAGAACCACGACAACATCCGCCTGGGTCGGGTCGCCGGCACCGTATCGGGACGAAAGGTCGGCGAAAGCGGCCCTGGCATCGGGCGATTCGGCGGCGACGAAGGCGATGCTCGGGACGGTATTGATCTTGTTCAAGGTATTCTGGCTCCGGTCTGCGGGCGGCGGCAGTATAGCGAGGGTGGCGGCGCTTGCCAAAGCCGCTCGCAAATTGCAGTCTAGGCCACAAATTGGGGCGATTGGGGGCTGCGATGCGTTGGGTCGACTTGGCATTGTTTTGTGGGATCGTTGCTGCGGTCCAGACGGGTTCGGCCCTGGTGGCGCTGCCGGCCCATGCGCAGGTCGTGCAGGAAGATCCCGGACAGCAGCCCATCGCCCTTGAGATCACCGGCGAGGATGAGGTCGGCGATCATCATGAAGGCTATTATTACCCGACGCCGGAGACAGTGGAGCATTACACCAGCCGGGTTGTGACGCTGCCCGATAGCGACAAGATCCGGCGGCAAGGCTTCGTCATCGGCATGGCACGGCAACTGGTCTCCGGCCAATATGCCCCGGACTATGCGATTTTTGCCAAGGGCGACGATGCGCAGAAGCTGATCATCACCGGTCTCCATGATGGCTCGCTCGACACCATCTACCGCGCCCGCGCCTTGTTCGCGAGCATGACCTTGATCGCCCGGTCGACCCCCTTCTTCCAGCAGAATACCCAGCCGGAAGAGGCGACGTTCTTCGATCTGCTGAAATTGCTGGGGTTCAACCAGGTGACCATTTCCGACGGCAAGAAATTCTGCCATCAGGTCATCATCGACTGAAGATCAACCGCCCGTAACGCTCATATGGCGTTCAACCGCCGGGCCGTTATGCCGCCGGTCGATGATAAAATCATGGCCTTTCGGCTTGCGATTGATCGCCTCGCGGATCGAGGCCAGCAACAGCTCGTCTGATTCGCTCTGGCGCAACGGTGCCCGCAGATCGGCGGCATCGTCCTGGCCCAGGCACATATAGAGCGTACCTGTGCAAGTGAGCCGCACGCGGTTGCATGATTCGCAGAAATTGTGGGTGAGCGGGGTGATGAAACCGACCCGCTGGCCGGTCTCGCCCAGCGTCACATACCGCGCTGGGCCGCCGCTGTTATGGCCGCTCTCCTGCAGGGTCCAGCGTTTGGCCAGATGGCTGCGCAGGAGCGAGATCGGATAGAACTGGTCGACCCGGTTCTCGCCACCGATATCGCCCATGGGCATCACTTCGATGAAGGTGATCTCGTGGCCGTTCTCGCCGCACCATTCGACCAGGCGATAGAACTCATCGTCGTTGACGCCTTTGAGGGCGACCGTGTTGAGCTTGACCTTGATGCCGGCCGCTTTGGCAGCGGCGATGCCGTCCAGCACCGGCTCCAGCTTGCCCCAGCGGGTGATGCGGGTGAACTTGTCGGCATCGAGGGAATCCACCGAGACATTGACCCGGCGGACGCCACAGTCGGCCAGTTCCTGGGCGTATTTCCCGAGCTGGCTGCCGTTGGTGGTAAGGGTCAGCTCCTCCAAAACACCTGTTTCCAGGTGCCGCGAAAGGTTGCGAATGAGTTGCATAATCCCCTTGCGGACCAGCGGCTCGCCACCTGTCAGGCGGAGCTTTTTGACCCCCAGGCCGACAAAGGCGCTGCACAGCCGGTCTAGTTCCTCAAGGCTCAAGACTTCTGCCTTGGGCAGGAAGGTCATGTCCTCGGCCATGCAATAGACGCAGCGGAAGTCGCAGCGATCCGTCACTGAGACGCGCAGATAGCTGATCTTGCGACCGAAGGGGTCGATCATCGGGGCACTGGAACTGGCGAGCGGGCTGTTCATGCATCGAATATAGGGTGCTCCTCGGGATATTTCCTCCTCAAAACCGACAGGGATTTAACCATGCTGGTCCAGCCATGCGCCGGGCGCCCGTCGAAACCGCGGGAAACCGGGGTCTGGCGACCTCAAATGCCTTGTTTAGACTGGAAAAACTCTAAATAATCGCCCCTCGCGCCGCAGCAAAAGCGGCCCCTTTTGCGCCCAGGTAAGAGTTCCGGACCCAGACGATGCAGACCGCCAACGATATTCGCCGCGTTTTCCTCGATTACTTCCGCCGGGAAGGACATGAAATCGTGCCCTCGTCACCCCTGGTGCCGCGGAACGACCCAACCTTGATGTTTGTGAACTCGGGCATGGTCCAGTTCAAGAACGTGTTCACCGGCCAGGAAAAGCGGGACTATGTCCGCGCCTCGACCGCTCAGAAATGTGTCCGGGCAGGTGGCAAGCATAATGATCTGGAGAATGTCGGTTATACCGCCCGGCATCATACCTTCTTTGAAATGCTGGGGAATTTCAGCTTCGGCGACTATTTCAAGGAACGCGCGATCGAGCTCGCCTGGAACCTGATTACCAAGGAATACGGTCTGTCCAAGGACAAGCTGACCGTCACCGTCTATGTCGATGATGATGAGGCCCATGGTCTGTGGAAGCGCATTGCGGGCCTGTCGGATTCGAAGATCATCCGCATCCCAACCTCGGACAATTTCTGGGCGATGGGCGATACCGGCCCCTGCGGTCCGTGCTCGGAGATCTTCTATGACCATGGCGACAAGGTCGCTGGTGGCCCTCCGGGCTCGCCGGATGCCGATGGCGACCGGTTCATCGAGATCTGGAACCTGGTGTTCATGCAGTTCGAGCAGGTGACGAAGACCGAGCGTGTCGGTCTGCCGCGCCCCTCGATCGATACCGGCATGGGGCTGGAGCGCCTAGCGGCGGTGCTCCAAGGCAAGCACGACAATTACGACATCGACCTTATGCGGACGCTCATCGAGGCGTCGGCCCATGCCTCGAATACCGAACCTGATGGCCCGATGAATGTCAGCCACCGGGTCATTGCTGATCATCTGCGCTCCAGCGCGTTCCTGATTGCCGACGGTGTCATGCCCTCGAACGAGGGCCGTGGCTATGTGCTGCGAAGGATCATGCGCCGGGCGATGCGTCATGCGCATATCCTGGGCTGCAAGGATCCGCTGATGTGGAAGCTGGTGCCGGCCCTTGTGACCGAGATGGGCCTTGCCTATCCAGAGCTGGGTCGTGCCGAGAGCGCCATCACCGAAACCCTGAAACTGGAAGAATCGCGTTTCAAGCAGACGCTCGATACTGGTCTTAAAGAACTGGAAAACGCTATCGGCTCCAAAGCCGGCCTCACCCAGGACGGCAAGCTGTCCGGCAGTGTGGCCTTCGCGCTCTCTGACAGCCGCGGTTTCCCGCTCGATCTTACGCAGTCGATCCTGCGTGATCGTGGGATCGAGGTCGATATCGATGGTTTCAATGTCGAACTTGAAAAGCAGCGCGAGCGTAGCCGTGCTGCCTGGGGCGGTTCCGGCGAAGCGGCGACGGAGAAGATCTGGTTCGAGATCCGGCAGCGCCTGGGTGCCACGGATTTCCTCGGCTATTCGACCGAGAAAGCCGAAGGCCAGGTCCTGACCATCGTGAAGAACGGTGCCGAAGTCGTTGAGGCGAAAGCTGGTGACGAGGTCGCGATCATTACCAACCAGACGCCATTCTATGGCGAATCGGGTGGCCAGATGGGCGATGGCGGCAAGCTGATTTCAGCGGGTGGTGCCGAAATCGAGATTGCCGATACGCAGAAGAAGCTCGGCGACCTCCATGTCCATCTGGGCAAGGTCACCAAGGGTGCTCTGAAGAACGGCGATGCGGTTGAGATGAAAGTCGACCATGCGCGCCGGTCTGGCCTGCGCGCGCATCATTCCGCGACGCATCTGCTGCATGAGGCGCTGCGCCGCCGCCTCGGCACACACGTGACCCAGAAAGGTTCGCTGGTGGCGCCGGACCGCTTGCGGTTCGACTTCTCCCATACCAAGGGCATGACGTCTGAGGATGTCGCCTGGGTCGAGCATGAAGTGAACCGTCGCATCCGCGCCAATGCCGACGTGGCGACGCATCTGATGACCCCCGACGACGCGATCAAAGCAGGCGCCATGGCGCTGTTCGGTGAAAAGTACGGCGAAGAAGTGCGCGTCGTTTCGATGGGTGGCCGCGCTGAGGAAGAAGCGAAGGAATTTTCGACCGAACTGTGCGGTGGCACGCATGTGCATCGCACGGGCGATATCGGCTTCATCAAGATCGTGTCGGAAGGTGCCGTCGGCGCCGGCCTGCGCCGGATCGAGGCCGTGACTGGTGCGGCGGCGGAAAATTTTGTGGCAGAGCAGCAGAAGCAGTTGCTGGAAGCGGCGGCGGCGATCAAGGCCATGCCGCAGGAGCTGCCGGCCCGCATCGTGAGCCTCATTGAGGAACGCAAGAAGCTGGAGCGGGACCTGGCCGAAGCACGCAAGCAGATTGCGACCGGTGGCAGCGGTGGTGCCTCCGAGGTCCTGGATGTCGGAGGCGTGAAACTGTCGGCGCGTGTTCTCGACGGTGTCCCGGCCAAGGAACTCAAAAGCATGGCGGACGCGTTCAAAAAACAGTTGGGCTCCGGCGTGGTTGCGTTGGTGGCGACGGCTGAAGGCAAGGCGTCGATCGTCGTGGCCGTCACCGACGACCTCACCAGCCGCTTCAGCGCAGTCGATCTGGTAAAGGCCGCCGCAGCGGCGATTGGCGGGCAGGGTGGCGGTGGCCGCCCAGACATGGCCCAGGCCGGCGGTCCCGATGGCGCGCGCGCCAAGGAAGCTTTGAGCGCTATTGAAAACCTGCTGCGCGACCGCGTCAAAGCAGCTTAAGCAAAATCAAAGGCGGCGATGTCATCATGGGCCTGAACATCGCCGCCATTGTCATCATCCTGCTGATCACGGCGCTTTGGGTCTGGATCGCGCAGCGTTTGTTGCCGTTCAGGATGACGTGGCGCGTCGTGGTCCTTGCGCTGGGTCTTGGTGCCTTGTCGCCGGTGCCCTTGTTTCTGCTCTATCGCATCAATGGCATCAAGGATCAGCTCCAGCTGCCGGAAAATGCCGGGCTGGGGGATGCGTTCGTCATCAGCTTGACGATGGCAGGTCTGCCGGAGGAATTCGTGAAGTCGCTCGCCGTCCTAGGCGCTTTCTTCCTCCTGCGTCACTTCTCGGTTTTTCACCAGCAGGTCGACCGGGCGACCATGTTCCGGCTGCCCATCCTGTGCGGGCTTGCCTTCGCCGCGGTCGAGAATATCGGCTATAGTCTCAATACCGCCGTGACGACAATGGTTGTCAACGAGATCGGCCATCCTCTCATTGTGCCGCTGGTACGGTCCATCGCTGCCAGCCTGCTGCATGCCTCGCTCGGCTGCCTGATGGGGTTCTTCTTTGCAAGGATGGCTGACACCCCGCGGCTGAACTGGGCTGCTGCCCTGGCCGGCTTCGCTGCAGCTGTTCTGGGGCATACTGCCGTCGATTGGGGATTGATCGTGCCGGTCCTGACGATGCTCGATCGGGGCAAGGATTTGGGGCCGGCCGAAATCGAAAACCTGTTGCCACATTTCATCCTGGCGCTGCTGCTGATCCCGACCGTCATCGGTGTGGCCGTCGTCAGCATCTTCGTCATGCGCCGCCGGCTGCGACACTAGCGAGGGGCAGCATGGATTTCTTTCTGACGATCGCAGCGGCTGTCGTGCCGCCATTGTTCCTGATCGCTTTCTTCCTCACGCATTTCCGTCATCGCTTTGGGCTCGGACTGGGTGTCAAAGCCGTGATCGGTGGCATGATCTCGGCTCCGCTGGCGCTCGGTTTCTCGATCCTGCTGCAGCGTCTGGGCTTCCCCACCGAAGGAGTCTGGGCAGTTGTGACCAAGGCCTGGATCGGTGCCGCCATCCCGGAAGAGGTGGCGAAGTTCCTGATCGTCTGGTTCTACATCCGCCGGCATCCGGACTGCGATTCCGGTGGCGACCTTTTCTGCGGTGCGGCGCTTGTGGGCCTCGGCTTTGCCATGCTCGAGAATCTTCTCTACCTGGCCAATGCGACCGATTGGATGACGACCGGTTTGCTGCGGGCAGCGCTCGCGGTTCCCGGCCATACGATCGACGGCATGATGATGGGTGTGTTCCTGGCTTGGTGGTGGCGCAAGGATATTCTGGCGCCGGCTGCCTTGGTCCTGGCACTCGGCCTGCCGATCCTGGCGCATGGCTTCTATGATTTCCCGCTCATGGCGTTGGACGCGGTTTGGGAACTGAATTTCGCCAACCCGCTTGCCGTGCGCCACATCCTGGTCGGTCTCTATGTCGCCACCATGCTGATTTCCGCTGCTGCGGCAATCTGGGCTGGCCGCATGGAGATGATCGAAGTGTTTCTTCGCTCGCAGCCCGACATCGATCTTTATCCACCTGATGTCGCCAGCCTGCGGCCGTGGCGCTGGATCGGCCGAACGTTGATCTTCTGTGCCGCAGCACTTGCTGCCCTCGGCGTTGCCAAGGGATTGTCCGTCGATCTGATGGATGGCGCCTGGCTCGTGGTCATCGCGACATTTCCCGCGGCCTTTGGCATCGTGATGGCTCGGAAAGTGCCAGACCAAGCCTATGAACGTGCGACCCGCTGGCCGCGCGCGCCACGGCGGTAGCACATAATAGTGGGGGATGCCGGCAGGACACAGGTTGCCTGGCGCTCGTCACTCGTCTAGGTAGTTTGTCTGGGATTGCAATGCACAGATAGTGGAACTGGGGGAATGACGGACGTTGGTGGCGAACCGGTGGCGGTCGAGGCGATCGTCGAGCGCACATATCGCGACGATTTGGAACTCTTCATCGGCAAGAATGCGGGACCCTATCTCGCACTGTTCGATCGACAACAGGAGAAGCGACGCGGCATAGCTTTTTGCTGGCCAGCTTTCTTCGTTCCCGTTGCCTGGTTCATGTACAGGCGCATGCATCTTTACATCGCCGTTGTTCTGGCGATTGTGACGGTGATCGTCACCATGGTTCCATTTAAGGGTTCCGGCGGTGCGGGGGCATTTGCAGTAGCCTTCGCCATGAGCGGGAAGCCGCTCTATCTGGCATTCGCCCAGCGCAAGATCAACAAGATCAACAAGCGAGCGACCGACGAAGCGCAGCGTTTAAGACTGATTGAAAAGGCTGGTGGCACCAGTGTTACCGGCGCGGTCATTGGCAGTCTTATCACGGCCCTTCCATTGGTTGCTCTGTTCCTGCCGAACGGCTGACAATGGCGGACAGCGCGGTCGGCAGTCTCATTCTCCTGGCCGTCGCGTTGTCGCCTGCGATCGTTCTGAGTGCCTATTTCTTCTGGCGGTTTCGGCATTATCTGAGTGTCGAACTCCTCGCAGAAGCGCTTGGGCTCGGCGTCATCGCAACATTGCTCGCCTCCGGATTTGGTCTGATCGGCATGGCTATTGCCGGTCATTTCGGCAGCAGTGTCCTCATTTCCTTTGGCGAGGCTTTTCTCGGTGCCGCCATTCCGGAGGAAGTCGCGAAATTCATCCTGGTCTGGATGATCATTCGCCGGCATGAAGACTGTGAGCAACCACAGAGCATCTTCGCGACTTCCATCATCGTCGGGCTCGGCTTCGCCGCCATCGAGAACATCGCCTATGTCTTCGACGGCAGCGACGATTGGCTCTCGGTTGGCATTACGCGGGCAATGATGGCTGTGCCGATGCACACCACCTGCGGCATCGTGATGGGCCGCTTTCTGGCTCAGGCTGAAGCTTATGCAGCGAGGAAGAGATGGCTGCTCACCTGCGGTGTCGTCGCGTCGATCTTTCTTCATGGTATCTACGATTGGCCGCTGTTCTACATTGATTGGTTGGAGGAGGGGCTGCCGGCAGATGATCCCACGGTGCTGTTGGCCAATCTTGCCCTGCTGGCGGCAGTTACCATCGTCTCTATATCGGCGATACTGGCAGCGAGGCATGGTGGCGCGACCGTTCCCGACCTTTGGCAGTCAGGCGTCACTGTCTCCCGGCGGATTCGTTTTGTCGCGCAGGGCACCAGCATGCTCTTCGGGCTGGTGGGGGGCTTGCTGGTCATCGTTGGCGGGTTGGTTGCTCTGATGGCGCCCCTTGGCGACGTCATCGGATTCGATGCGCCGCTCGCCCTGACCACCTTCGGTCTACTGCCCTTGGCCTTTGGTATCATTGTGCTGCGCGACATACAGAGAGCGCGGGCCGGCATTTGATCTCGTACTTGCTCTAGGGCTGGTAAGGCCCGTCGACTGCCGATTTGACAGGGCGCCACTTTTCCATAGACTGGCCGACGTTGTAACGCGGGGTGTCCGTCAAATGTGACGGGCTGAGATCATACCCGAAGAACCTGATCTGGATCATGCCAGCGAAGGGATCGTTGCACCGCCCGGCAAGCGACCTCTCCGTGAAGCGGTTATTTGTCAGTTGGTGTCTTTCCCCCTTTGCTGAACAAGGGAGCTAAGACATCAATGGCAAGCAAATCATCCCATCAATTCAGTACGGCATTGCACGATATCCGTGCCACGGCGCCGCTTATCCACAATATCGCCAATCTGGTCGTGACCAACGTGACCGCCAACGCTCTGCTGGCCCTGGGTGCGTCGCCGGCGATGGTCGAAAACGCCGAGGAAGTGGCCGAAATTGCCGCCGTCGCCGGTGCGGTCGTCATCAATCTGGGCACCATGTCATCGAGCTGGGCGGCGGCCATGCGCCTTGCGGCCCTCAGTGCGCAGCAGGCGGGGACGCCCTGGGCACTGGATCCCGTTGCAGTAGGCGCGCTTGGCTACCGCACCAGGCTCGCGGTGGAATTGCTGGAGGCCCATCCCGCCGTCATTCGGGGCAATGCCTCCGAAATCATGGCCCTGGCGGGCCAATCCGCAGGCGGCAAAGGTGTCGACAGTTTGGCCGCATCGGACGCCGCGATCGATGCGGCCAAGGAGTTGGCCCATCGCTACGCTACCGTCGTGACGGTGAGTGGCGCTGTCGACTATGTCACCGATGGCACGCGCCTGACCGGGATCGGCAACGGCCACCCGATCATGAGCCGAGTGACCGGCATGGGCTGCACCGCCAGTGCACTCACCGGTGCCTATCTCGCGGTCCTTGAGGACCC
Source organism: Dongia sp. P2_B8 (assembly GCF_056404715.1). Taxonomy (NCBI): domain Bacteria; kingdom Pseudomonadati; phylum Pseudomonadota; class Alphaproteobacteria; order Rhodospirillales; family Dongiaceae; genus Dongia; species Dongia sp. P2_B8. The sequence continues at coordinate 822,799 of NZ_JBFUDM010000001.1, forward strand.
GTTTGATGCGGCGGTCCAAGCGATGGCGGCCATGGGTGTTGCTGGCGATATTGTTATGGCGAATGGTGGTGCGAAAATTGGTCCGGGCTCCTTTCAAACGGCCTTTCTGGACGCGCTCTACCATCTGGACGGCGCGATGATCGCTGCCCTGGTGAAACTGACATGAGCGCGCAGAGGAAGTTCGATCTGTCGCTTTATCTGGTGGCGGACGCCACGCAATGTGGGGCCAGAGGCCTTGTGGCGACGGTAAAGACAGCGCTCAAGGGGCCTGTCTCGATGCTGCAATTGCGCGGCCAGCGGACGCATCTGCGACAGCTTCTGGAAGATGCGCTCGCCCTGTGCGAGATGGCGCGGCATCACCGTATTCCCTTTGTCATCAACGATCATGTCGACATTGCGTTGGCTGCCAAGGCTGATGGTGTCCATGTCGGTCAAGCTGATATGCCGGTGCCTGTTGCGCGGCGCCTGCTGGGCAATGACAAGATCATCGGTCTCTCCGTGACCTGCGCAACCGAACTGGCCAGCATCGATCCAGCCACCGTCGACTATGTCGGCCTGGGACCGGTCTTTCCAACCAGCACCAAGGTTGATGCGGCACCAGCTCTTGGCATTGAAGGGTTTCGCGATCTGCGTCAGCAGATCGATCAGCCGGTCGTTGCCATCGGCGGTCTCAACCAAACAAATGCCGACGCTGTTGTACGGGCGGGTGCGGACGGGGTGGCGGTCGTCTCGGCGATTTGTACTGCACTCGATCCGGAACAAGCGGCCCGCCACCTTCGGCACCTGGTGACGGAGGCGCAAAAATGATTCACAACGTCCTGACCATTGCCGGCAGCGATTCCGGCGGCGGCGCCGGAATCCAGGCGGATCTCAAGACCTTCTCGGCCTTGGGAGCCTATGGTGCATCCGTGATAACAGCTTTGACGGCACAGAATACGCGCGGCGTCCGGGCCGTCGAATGGGTGGCGCCCAGTTTTGTGGCGCAACAGATCGACGCGGTGTTCGAGGATATCCGGATCGATGCCGTCAAGATCGGCATGTTGGCCAATGCCGAGATCATTGAAGTCGTCGCCGCGCGATTGGCATTCTGGCAGCCGCGCTGGATCGTGCTCGATCCGGTCATGGTTGCCAAGGGTGGCCATCGCCTGCTGGACGAAGCCGCCGTCACGGCCTTGCGCGATGATTTGATGCCGCTCGCCAGCATCGTCACACCAAATTTGCCGGAGGCTGCTGCCTTGCTGGGTCGGCCCGTTGCGACGAACTGGGCCGAGATGACGGAAACGGCCAACCGCTTTGCCGCCGCCGGCATGGCCGGCGTGCTTCTCAAAGGCGGTCATCTGCCGGGTGCATTCAGTCCGGATCTGTTGCTCGCAGGGAATGTCGCAACGCGGCTGGATGCGGCACGGATCGACACGGCGAACACCCACGGCACGGGCTGTACCCTGTCGGCTGCCATTGCGGCCCTGTTGCCGCAACGGGGCGATGTCGTCGCTTCTGTGCAGGCAGCGAAGGCCTATGTGACAGCGGCCATCGCCGCGAGTGCGATGCTCGACGTCGGGCATGGGCACGGCCCGGTTCATCACTTTCATCATCTATGGCAGCCCCATGACGGCCGCCGGTCGGGAGAATAGATCATGCCATCGTTCCTTGAAGAGGCGCGCGCGATGACGGCCTCACTGCGCCGGGCCATCCAGGATCTGCCGTTCAACCAGGAACTGACACAAGGGACCCTGCGTCAGGATCGCTTTCAGTATTACCTCATTCAAGATTCGCTTTATCTCACCGCCTACGCACGCGCGCTGTCGGCGCTGGCTGCGAAGGCGCCCAATGCGGCGGCAATCGTCCAGTTCAACCAGGCCGCAACCGGCGCCGTTCTGTTCGAGCAGGTGATGCAGCGCGACTATCTTGCCACGTTCGGTGTCGTTGAGGATGCCATGATACGGGCCGAAGCTTCGCCGACTTGCCTTGGCTATACCAGCTTCATGCTGGCCGAAGCACAGACGGGTTCCTATGAAACATTGTTGGCCGCGATCCTGCCCTGCTTCAGCATCTATGCTGAGGTTGGGCTCCACATCGCGGCGTGGGCAGCTGCCAACAACCCGTTCCAGGGATGGATCGATACCTACGCCGCGCCCGAATTCCAGGCAAGTGTAGCGGCGGCTGAAGCGGCCGCGGAAGTGGCAGCGGCCGATGCCGGCGCCGGTCTGCGGCAACGCATGCTGCTTCTGTTCCAGCGCTCGGTCGAATTCGAATGGATGTTCTGGGATGCTGCCTATCGCCTGGAAGACTGGCCGGCACGGCGATTTCGATAGGCAAAGAAAAAGGCGGTGCGTGGTCATGCCACACACCGCCTTTGTGGCGACGTATCGCGATCACCTACTGCGCGTCGGCGGCGACCTGCATTTTCTTGATATGGTCAGGCATCATGACGATGCCGTTTTCTTCCTCCGTACCCGCCTTGATGCGGTCGACGAATTGCATGCCGTCAACCACGCGGCCCCAGATGGTGTAATTCCCATCGAGATTGGGGGCCGGGGCAAAGCAGATGAAGAACTGGCTATCGGCACTGTTGAGGCTCTGAGCGCGGGCCATGGAAACGGTCCCGCGTTCATGCTTCAACGTGCTCAACTCGGCGGGCAGGTTCTGGCCGGAACCGCCGGTGCCGGTACCGGTCGGGTCACCCATCTGTGCCATGAAGCCCGGAATGACGCGGTGGATCGGCGTTCCGTCGAAGAAGCCCTGGCGCACCAGTTCCTTCATACGTGCCACCGTCTTCGGCGCTACCTGTGGCAGCAGTTCAATCGTGACGCGCCCGCCCTGCAGATCGAGATAGAGCGTGTTTTCCGGGTCGAGGGCGAGAGCCGGTGCGCTGATGCCGACAATGAGCGCCAGCGCGAGCAGAAGTCGTTTCAACATTGTATCAGCCCATCACTTTCTTGAGGTTCTCGTCGAGTTTGTCGAGGAACTGGGTGGTGGAGAGCCACTTCTGGTCCGGGCTGATGAGCAGCGCCAGATCCTTGGTCATGAAACCGGATTCGACCGTATCGACGCAGACTTTCTCCAAATTCTCGGCGAACTTCTGCACTTCCGGGGTGCCATCGAACTTGCCGCGATACCAGAGGCCACGGGTCCAGGCATAGATCGAGGCGATCGGGTTGGTCGATGTCTCCTTGCCCTTCTGATGTTCGCGGTAGTGACGCGTGACTGTTCCGTGTGCGGCTTCCGCTTCCACCGTCTTGCCGTCAGGCGAGAGGAGGACCGAGGTCATCAGGCCCAGCGAACCGAAGCCCTGGGCCACGGTGTCGGACTGCACGTCGCCGTCATAATTCTTGCAGGCCCAGACGAAACCGCCGGACCATTTCAACGCAGACGCTACCATGTCGTCGATCAGGCGATGATCATAAGTAATGCCGGCCTTGGCAAAGGACTCTTTGAATTCGGCGTCAAAGATCTCCTGGAAGATGTCTTTGAAGCGACCGTCATAGGCCTTGAGGATCGTATTCTTGGTCGAGAGATAGACCGGCCACTTCAGCGTCAGGCCATAATTGAACGACGAGCGGGCGAAGCCGCGGATCGATTCATCCAGATTGTACATCGCCATGGCGACGCCGCCGCCGGGGAACTGGAACACTTCCTTTTCGATGGGCGCGCTGCCATCTGCCGGCTCGAACTTGATGGTGAGCTTGCCCTTGCCGGGCACGACGAAATCGGTGGCGCGGTACTGGTCGCCAAAGGCATGACGGCCGACGACGATGGGTTGTGTCCACCCGGGTACCAGGCGGGGCACGTTCTTGCAGATGATCGGCTGCCGGAACACGGTGCCGTCCAGGATGTTGCGGATCGTGCCGTTGGGCGACTTCCACATCTGCTTCAGGTTGAATTCCTTCACCCGGGCTTCGTCCGGCGTGATGGTCGCGCATTTGACGCCGACCCCGTATTGCTTGATCGCATTGGCGGAGTCGATCGTGATCTTGTCGTCGGTCTTGTCGCGCATCTCGACGCTGAGGTCATAATATTTCAAGTCGACATCGAGATAGGGCGTGATCAGCTTGTCGCGGATGAACGACCAGATGATGCGGGTCATCTCGTCGCCGTCGAGTTCGACGATCGGGTTCTTGACCTTAATCTTTGCCATGTGGCGGATTTCCTTCTGCAGGGCACGACCAGCGCGCGGGGCGCAATTCGGGCCGCAGTCTAGTGGGTAAGGTGGCGTATTTGAAGGAATTTGGCGCCAGCCGCCGCCGCCATAACAGCGTCAGGCGTATGAATACGCTAAATCCAGTTCGCCGAGGGGTTGGATCCGGCCAGATTCAGATCCGTTCTGGGTGATCTGGTTCCTGGGTGTCGGCCGGGGCGGCCAGCATGTCGAACAGGCGGCCGATCGAGTTCACCACCGAGAAATACTGCCGGGCAGCAGGCTGCGCGAAACCGTCGTCGATGATGCCGTCGATCATGCCGATGAGATTGTCCCAATAACCGTCCAGATTAAGGACGATGATCGGCTTGTCATGCATGCCAAGTTGCCGCCAGGTGACGACCTCGAACAATTCTTCGAGCGTGCCGAGGCCACCGGGCAACACACAGAAGGCGTCCGACAGGTCGAACATCATGCGCTTGCGCGTGTGCATATTGTCGACGACCTTGAGCTCGGTCAGGCCGCTATGGCCGATTTCGCGATCCTGCAGATGTTGCGGGATGATGCCGACAACTTTGCCGCCATGCGCCATGACACCATCGGCGCAGGCGCCCATCAGGCCAACCCGGCCACCGCCATAGACGAGGCGGATATTGCGCTCTGCCAGCTCGCGGCCAAGTTCCTTAGCAAGAGGGATGAAAGTCGGATTGGTCCCTCGGGACGATCCGCAATAGACACAAAGGGATGAGATCGGAGTCATTCCGATTTGTTACTCCTGTTAATTTCACTTGGTAGATATTTGGCCAGCAAACAATCGACCAGACAATCTCTAGCCAGCCAATCTCTAGACTGGCCGCGACAATCCGCGGTTTCGCTGGAAGGGAGGGTACGTCGGGCAGGAACGCCCAAGCGGTAGGCGGGAAAACAGATGATCATTAACACCTAATATGAGCCAGCTTTGACGACAGTTCAATGACCATTGGGGCCTGGATCCTGCCCGGCCTCCTGCGCGCCTGCGGCCTGCGGGGCGATTGCTTGAGGCAGGACATGGGTTTAGCTTGGGTCGGGAATGGCCTGAGGGGTCGGGCTTCGGGTGGCAAAACGGGGAAGGTAGATGTCTAGACTGGCTTTGATCGGTGTCACGGGCGCCGCGGTGGTGGTGGTCGCAGCCGGTTTAATATATGCGGTCGCCCAGCAGGAGGGTGACGACGCGACCGATTCCGACACGCCTGGTACCCCTGCCGCGACGGAGCAGGGGGCGCCTGCGGCCAATAACCAAGCGACCCCGGAAGCAACCACTGGGGCCGCAAACGCTGGGGCAACCAATGCCGGTGCCACCACAGCGCCGGCGACGGCTGCGACGCAAACGACTGCACCAGGAACCAACACCACAGCGACGGTAGTCGCCAATACGGCCGCGACCCCTGACGTAGCAAGTAAAGTGGCGGCGCCAAGTTTTGATGTTGTCAGAATCAACCCGAACGGGGATGCCGTCATTGCCGGCCGCGCGGCTCCTGGCGCCAAGATTACCCTGCTGGATGACGGCCAGCCCATCGGCGAAGCCATGGCTGATGACCGCGGTGATTGGGTCCTGTTACCCAACAGCTCCGTGGCCCCGGGCGAGCACAAATTCACCTTGAAGATGGACCGCGAAGGGGCAGCACCGCTTTTGTCCGAGCGCATGGTGATCGTTGTCGTACCGGCACCGGCCAAGGATATTGCTGGGAATGCGGTTACCGCGCCGGCTGGCGCACTGGCACTGTCGGTGCCGCAGAACGGCGATGGTCCCAGCCAAATCCTCAATATGCCGAGCACCGGTTCGGCGAAGGATGCGCCGGTTGGTGCCACCAATGAACCGACGCTCGACATCATCGATTTCGACAAGGAAGGCCGTATGACCTTGGCTGGCCGCGCGCCGGCTAACAGTAAAATAGCGCTCTATCTCGACGATCGGCTGCTGGGATCCGCGGATGTCGACGCCCAGGGGCGCTGGGGCTTCGTACCTCGCGAGAATCTGCCGATCGGCCGTCATGAATTGCGGGTCGACCAGGTTGATGCGGCGGGCAAGGTCATTGCGCGTATCGTTCAACCGATCGAACAGCCGGATTTTGCCACATTGACGCCGGAGGGTGCGCAGGTCGTCGTGCAACCGGGCAATTCGCTATGGCGCCTTGCCCGCCGTACCTATGGCGAGGGACTGCGTTACAGCGTCATTTATGAGGCGAACAAAGAACGGGTGCGCGACCCGGACCTGATCTATCCCGGGCAGGTCTTGAAACTGCCGCAATAGGGCAGCCCGTCATCGCTGGCCGTTATTCCTGACTTGGCGACTTCGGCCAACTCGGCAGGATTTCGGCGAGGATCTGCAGGAACGGCTTCACTTCGAGCATGACGCTGGCTGTTGCGGCGATCAGATCAATGGGTGTCGAGGGTGATACGATTGGCGCCTTGCCGACGCACAGGATGGTCTTCTGCTTGCTGACAGCCAGGCGGGTGTGCGCCAAATCCTGGCTGGCATCGATGATAGCGATGGTTGAGCGCCGGACCGCAACGCCTTCGGCGGAATAAGGCAGGGGCGCGATCTCGCCGGAAATCTGGACGATCGGGCCGGACTGAATCTGGCGGGTAATGGCGACGAAACGTACATCCATGAAGCGGAACGCAAATTCGACCAAACCGCCGCCACGGCCGATGCGCACGGCGCCGGCAGCATCAAAATGCAATTGGTCCACACCGGCTGGCAGCGTGTTGGTAGCCAACATCGGCAGGGTATCCAGGGTCACGATCGCGAATCCTCTCTGTCTTAGAGCGCGATGCTAGGTCGTTCCGCTTAACGATGTGTAAAAACTGAACCAGCCGGTGCAGAAAAAGTGCCATTGTGACGCGGGATTTGATCCGTGACGTGTTCGTCATTATATGGCAAATCAGGAGATTAGCCGACGGAATGCGCATTTGGGCGGGTTCCCGGCACGGATCCAGTGAGGGACAATTTTGACGCCCAAAGTTCTCTGCCCCATTCATCGCGCCGGCTGGCCTTTTATTGCCGGATTTGCGGTTGTGACAGCCTTGTTGTGGTGGCTCGCGGAGCCGTTGGGACTGATTGGCGTGGTCCTCACTCTATGGTGTGTCTATTTCTTCCGTGACCCTGATCGTGTGACACCGAACCGCGTTGGTCTGGTAATCAGCCCGGCCGATGGCGTTGTGCAGATGATCCAGCCCGCCGTGCCACCCGCGGAACTGGGGCTCGACCAACGGCCCCGGACCCGCATCAGTGTCTTCATGAACGTCTTTAATGTTCATGTGAACCGCGCGCCCGTCGATGCCGACGTGATCGGCAGCGCTTATCGCGCCGGCAAATTCCTGAACGCGGCGCTCGACAAGGCGAGTGATGAGAATGAGCGGAGTTCGCTTCACCTGCGCACACCGGACGGCCAGGATATCTGCGTGGTGCAGATCGCCGGTCTGGTGGCGCGGCGCATCCTGTGCTGGACCAGGCCGGGACAAAAGCTGCGGGCCGGTGAGCGTTACGGTATGATCAGGTTCGGCAGCCGCGTTGACGTCTATCTGCCGGACGGTGTGCAGCCGCTGGTTGCCGTCGGCCAGATTGCTGTCGCTGGCGAAACCGTCCTTGCCGACCTGCGGTCGGAAGAAGCGGCCCGCCTCGGCGAGATGCGCTGAAACCATTTGTGAGGAGGATGCGGTGAGGATCAGACGCAACAGGTTGCGCGACCATTCGATCAACCGGCTCATCCCCAACATGCTGACGATCACCGCGCTATGTGCGGGACTGACCGGTATTCGCCAGGCTTTGCTCGGGCATTGGGAACTGGCGGTCCTCGCCATTCTGATCGCGGCCATCTTTGATGCGCTCGATGGCCGTATCGCGCGCCTGCTGGATTCTTCCAGCAAGTTTGGCGCTGAACTTGATTCTTTGAGCGACTTTGTGAGCTTCGGCGTTGCACCCGCGATGATCATGTTCCTGTGGAGCACGCAGGAAGTAAAGGGCTTCGGCTGGGCCCTGACACTGGCCTTCAGTGCCTGCATGGCGCTGCGTCTCGCTCGCTTCAACACCAAGCTCGACAATGCCGATTTGCCGGCCTGGACCAGCCGCTTCTTCACCGGTGTGCCGGCCCCCGCCGGTGCCGGCCTGGTCCTCATGCCGCTTATCGCCTGGTTGGAATATGGCGCCGACTTCCTGCGTGCCCCGGCCTTCGTCGGCATCTTCCTGATCGGCGTTGCCGGTCTGCTGGTCAGCCGCCTGCCCACCTTCTCGTTCAAGCGGGTACGTGTGACGCAGGCATGGGTCCTGCCGACCATGATCTTCGTCGGGGTCTATGCCTCATTGCTGGTGAGCGTTCCCTGGGCGACCTTGTTTTTCACCCTGCTGGCCTATCTCTGCACGCTGCCGGTGGCGTATCGGTCGCAGCGCCGCCTGCAGGCACAGCGTCCCATCGTGGCACCTGTCACCGCGCCGGTTGAAACGGACCAGGACTGATGTTCGATCGCGTCGTTCGCCGGCGCATCGACCCCTTCCTTGATCAACTGGCTGCTCACGCGGTGCGGCGCGGGATCGGCGCTGATCAGGTCACCTGGACCGGCTTTGCCATCGGTCTTGCCGCCATGGTGGCGGTGGCCACCGGTAGCTACATTGCCGGCTTGATCCTGCTTCTGCTCAATCGACTGTGTGACGGCCTGGACGGCGCCGTGGCGCGCGCCATGATTGGGACCGATCGTGGCGCCTATCTTGATATCGTCCTGGATTTTCTCTTTTACGCAGGCTTCGTCTTTGCCTTCACCGTGGCGCGGCCGATGGATGCCGTCGCCGGTGCTTTCTTGATCTTCAGCTTCGTGGGCACGGGCTCCAGTTTCCTGGCTCACGCCATTGTCGCCGCGCAGCGGCGCTGGACGCCGGATGCCGCGCAAAGAAAAGGTTTCGCGCATCTCGGCGGGTTGACCGAGGGCACGGAGACTATTCTGATCTTTGCGGCGATGCTGGTCTGGCCAGAGAGTTTTGCGTCGTTGGCCTGGATTTTCGGTGCCCTGTGCTGGCTAACCACCGTCACCCGGATGGCGACAACCCTGCGAGCGCTGCGATCGTGAATGCCTATTTGTGACTGTGGTGAGCCTGCAAGGTCTGCACCAGCTCTTCGAGCTTTCCCTTATCCATCAGATAGAGGTTGCGACCTTTGCGCTTTAGCAGGCCGCTGGGATAGAGCTGGCTTACAGCGCGGTTGACGGTCTCGCGCGTGGTGCTGGTGATGCCGGCAATCTCATGCATTGGCGGCAGAGGCCGTACCACCCAAAGGCCCGGGACGGCAGCTTCCGGCTGGGCCATACGGAGCAGTTCGGCATAGACACGCTGCGCCGCCTGGAGGGTGGACAATTCCATGATGCGCAGACCGCTTTGACGGACCATGCGCGCCATGCGCTGCAGCAGCCGGAAGGATACCAGGGCATTGGTACGCACCAGGTCCATGAAGACTTCCGGCGGCATGATGCACAGTTCCGACTTCTCAATCGCGGTCACGCTGGCGGATCGTGGTTGATCGTCGATGGCGGCCAGCTCACCGAAAGATTCACTGGGTTTTACAGTAGCAAGTGTCACTTCCTTGCCGGATGGCGAGAAGGTGACGACGGCGACCGATCCCCGGAGGACAAAAAAGACATCCTTTGAGGTCGCACCCTTGTCGAGCACGGTCTGGCCCTTGTCACAGCTGCGCCAGCGACACCGGGCTTCCAATGTCTTCAGCTCGGCCTCGGGCATGCCCTCCAGCAGCGCAAAAGCGCGTAAGGTGCGTTCAACGGATTGTGTCTGAGTCGTTCCCATGGTCGGCAGCATAGTCGAAAGGCGTCATTCCGCCAACCGGCCGTGCAAGACAGGACGACCATGAAATCCTGCCCGCCGGCACCAGATAACGGCAGCAGCGGAATAAGGGTGGTGGATAAGAGTGCTGCCTGGAACTCATCGTGAACGAGGAGCGGCCTACCAGCGCAGCCAGGTCCGGCCGATTCCGGCGCCGATCAGCGTGACGATCCCGATGGCCGACAGGTACCAGATCGCCACATAGAAGGGCGAATCGTTGTTGCAATGGAAGGCGTAGATCAAGGCGCCGATGCCGCCGGCGGCAAAACCCGACGCGGCACCCGCCGCCATCGGTGATTGCGGTGCGCCGCGCCGCAGCGCCAGCAAGGTCGCCCCCAACGGGATGGCGGCAATAAGTGGCACCAGGCCAAGGCAATAGAGCGGCCGGAAGCCCATGGCGCTCGCCGACCATTGATCCGCCGGCAATGCCGCCAACTCAGCGATCAGGCCAAGGGCCAATGGCAGTAGTGCGAGAAGCACAAGCTTGATGTCGTCTCGTGGGGCGTGCTGCGGACGGGTCATGCGGAACAGCAGCCAAAGGCCAAAGAACGCGACACATGCTGCGGTCGCTATCTTGAGCAGGTAGCGCCAGCTGGCGAGGGCGGCGACAAAATCCTGCCGCATGTCGAGAATCGCGCTGAACAGGCATACGGCAGCCACGAGCGCCACGGGCAGCGCCAAGAACAACATGCCGCGCACCGATATGGAGGCTTGGTCCTGGTCAGCAACGAGGCTGCCAATGAGATCATCGGTCTTCACGACTGGCTCCTTCTCGCCGCTGCTGCCAAGGCGGCAAGGCCGCGATGCAAGGCGACGCGCACGGCGCCCTCGCTGAGCATCAGCCGCTTTGCAGTCTCCGCTGGTGACAGTCCATCGATTGAAATGGCCCGCACGACCTGGGACTGACCCGGCGGCAGGGTGGCGAGGTGCCGGTCCAGCGCCTCGCTGGAAAGGGTCTCTTCGGGCTCGGGGGCGGCCAGGATCTCCAGCATGTCGTCGACCGGCACCATGATCCGGCGTCCCCGGCGGCGCAAATTGTCGATCAGCTTGTGGCGCGTCACCGCCCGCAGCCAAGGCAGGATGGCCCGGTCGGCATCCCAGGTCGCCCGCTTCAAATGGATGGCCAGCAACGTCTCCTGCACGATATCCTCGGCTTCCGTAACCTCGTACCCCTGGCGCGAAAGCTCCCGCCTGACCCAGCGGCGCAGCATGTCGGCCAGGTCGGTAAGCAAACGGCGATAGGCCGCCGCGTCGCCCGCTTGGGCCGCGCGCATCAAGCTGGCCAGATCGTCTTCCAATTCACTCACACCTGTATCCCCTCATACGGCGACCGGTCTTCATTGTTACACGCCGGAACTGTTACGGGCCGGGACAGCATCATGAAGAAGGCTACGCCAACGGTAAACCGGGCTGGCCCGTCATGTCGACTGTAACAACCTTGGCGAAGGTGCCGAATGGGTCTCGGTAGGGCCAATGAAGGCCCATGACATCAGGAGGAAATGACTATGGATCGTCGTACTATCAGTCTTGCCATTGCTGGTTCCCTGTTGACCGCGCTGGCCTTGTCTGCCGCGCCCGCGGCTGCCGATGACGCGAAGGAAAAGTGCTTCGGCATCGCCATGGCGGGGAAGAATGACTGCGCTTCTGCTGGCAACAATTCCTGCGCTGGCCAATCCAAGGCCGATTATGAGAAGGACGCCTGGATGGCTGTTCCCAAGGGCACCTGCGAAACCACGATGGTGAAGTTGCCCGACGGCACGGAGCGCGCCGGCAGCTTGATGCCGATGGGCTCGTGACCGACGCCATCGCAGTTTGTCAGCTGTGATGACACTTCGTTCCCTTAGCGTGGACGGCAAGCACCCGATCCCGGCATCTGCCGGGGTCGGATTGCGACCGGAGCACTATGCCGACATTCTCGCTGCGCCAGCACCGCTTGGGTGGTTTGAGGCGCATCCCGAGAACTATATGTGTGCGGGCGGACCGCAGCACCGGATTCTCACGCAGATTCGTGCGCAATATCCGCTCTCGTTTCACGGCGTCGGCCTGTCATTGGGCGGGGAGGCGCGGCCGGATACTGAACATCTCGTACGCCTGCGTGCGCTCATCGATCGCTATCAGCCGGCCTTGTTCTCAGAGCATCTCGCTTGGTCGAGCCATGGCGGCCGGTTTCTCAATGACCTGCTGCCGTTGCCCTATACGCAGCTGACGCTTGACCGGCTGGCCGATCACGTCGACGAAACGCAGGAGAAGTTGGGGCGGCAGATCCTGATCGAAAATCCATCTCTCTATGTGCAGTTTTCCAGCAGTGACATGACTGAAACCGAGTTTCTGCGGGCATTGGCGAATCGGACCGGCTGCGGCCTGCTGCTCGACATCAACAACGCCTATGTTTCCGGCATCAATTTCGGACGTGATCCGATGAGCTATCTTGATACATTTCCTTGGCAGCATGTTCAGGAAATACATCTGGCGGGTCATCTCGCGGAGTCGGATGAATGTGGACAGGTGCTGCTGATCGACGCGCACAACAGTCCTGTTTGTGATGCCGTCTGGGAACTTTACCACCGGATGATCCGGCAAATAGGCCCGGTGCCAACCTTGATCGAGTGGGATCAGGACATGCCAGCTTGGACGGATCTGCTGGCCGAGGCGCAATCGGCCGACCGGATTCTGCAGCAGGAGTGCAATCGTGCCGTTGCCTGACCAGATGGAAGCAGCATTTGCCGGAGCGATTTGGGCGACTGGACGCGATGTGCCGCAAGGTATCTTGCCGCCGCGCAACTTCAGGATCTACCGGAACAATGTTTATGCCGGCCTGATCAAGAGTTTGGAGGCACGCTTTCCCGTGGTCCGGCGCTTGGTTGGAGATGACTTCTTTGCGCAATGCGCCCGCATCTTTGTGGAACTGTCGCCGCCGCGGTCGCCGGTATTGCTGCAATATGGGGCCGAATTTCCGGACTTCATTTCGGCATTCGAACCGGCCCGTCATCTGCCATATCTTGGCCCGGTGGCGGAGGTGGAATGGCAACGTCATCTGGCGCAGCACGGCGCCGACGCTCAGCCGCTGGATGCGGCTGAGCTACGTTTACTTGACGTGGCGGACATGGATCGACTCTCTTTCAACTTGCATCCGACGTGCCATATTATGGCGTCACCCTTTCCCATATTCTCGATCTGGCGCACCAATACGTTCGATGCCGTGACCAAGGCAGTTCCGGCCGACGCCCCAGGCGAAACCGTCCTGCTCGTTCGGCCATATGATCACGTCGTGTGCGTGCCATTGGTGAACGGTGCCGATATCTTCATGGCACAGCTTCAGCAAGGCGCCACGCTCGGCCATGCCACGGCGCAAGCGCATGCCGGTCACCGGCAGTTCGATCTTGCCGCCACGCTGGCGATGCTGTTTCGCGCCAGCGTTTTCTCCGGCTTCCGTCTCATGCCAGCCATCAACGGACAATCACCATGCTGTTAAGGCGCGTCATTGATATCTTCACGCGGACACCCAATGACCTGATCAGTCTCTTGGCCCGCGTCGGCATTGGCGCCGTCTTTCTGCGCTCGGGCCTGCTCAAGCTGGACGGCTGGAGCAACGGCAACACTCTATTTCTATTTCAGGACGAATATCGCCTGCCGCTCCTTCCACCGGAACTCGCCGCTCCGTTGGCGATGGGGATGGAGCTTTCCATGCCGCTGTTTCTCTTCATTGGCCTTGGCACGCGCTTTGCGGCCTTGGCATTGCTCGGTATGACCCTGGTGATTGAGATCTTTGTCTATCCAGGTGCGTTCGATACTCACGCGGTCTGGGCCGCGTCGCTCGTTTTCCTGATCAAATATGGTGCCGGCAGCTTCTCGGCCGACTATGTGCTGAAGACCTATTCGGCTCAGAGTACCGGCATGCTGCGTTGAGGTACCGCGTAGCGGCCGGCCACATACCAGCCAAAGGCCACGAGTTGCAGGATCAGCAGGACACCGAAGGCGATGGCGTAATTGCCGCTCGTTGTCGTCGCGGGATCGGTTGCCAAATGGTCTAGGGCCCAGCCGATCGAAGACTGGAAAAAAGCCGAAGCGAGGAACAGCATCAAATTGGCGGCGGATTGCGCGCGCCCAGCAAGGTCACGGCCAAAATGCGCACCGAGCGTCGCATAGCCGAGATTGGCAGCCTGGCCGGTGAAACCATAGACGATCCAGATCAGCGGCAAGGGCACGGGCAGGGCAAAGATCATTGCAAGCTGAGCAGCCGCAAAAAGGCCAAACGCCGTTGCCAGGACGACTTTAGTGCCGATGCCGCGCCGCTGCACCTTGTCGGCAATGATTCCGGTCGACAGCGAGCCGATGGCAAAGGCCAGCCCCAGGATCATCAGCTGCTGGCCGGCTGCGTGTCGGTCGAAGCCGAGCACGTCAGTCATCCAGCGGGTCGCCCACAGCGTCTGGGTCGCGATGAAGGTGCCGGAAATGGTGGCCACCATCGGGACGACACGCCAGAAGATCGGATCCTTGAACACACCTGCATAGCCGCGCAGCTGCGTACCCAAGGCAACCGGCCGGTGATCGTCATCGCGCTTTGGCACGAGGAAGAAGATCGCCGCGGCGACAGCGAGCGTGAATACCACCAGCACGCCGAACAAGGCGCGCCAGCCAATGAGATCGGCCGCGAGATTGGCGGGGTAGGTCCCGGCCAGAAAGCCGAGGCCGCCGAAGGTAACGACCGTGGAATTGGCAAGCGCCAGGCGTTCTGGGGGTAGCCACACCGCATTGGCCTTGAAGGCCGACATGAGACTGCCGCCGAGACCGATGCCGATCAGCAGGCGCGCGCCGGCTAGGCTCGCGGTACTCTCGCCAAGGCCGAACCAGGCGGCGCCCAAGGCCGCCAGCAGCAGCAGGCAGGATTGCACCAGGCGTGGGCCGAACCGGTCGAGCAGCAGGCCCAGCGGCAATTGAAACAGCACGAAGCCATAGAGATACATCGACGTCATCACGCCGAGATCGGTCTTGCTGAGCGCAAGCTCGGCGATGAGGTCATCGGAGATGGCGGCATTCACTACGCGAAAGAGATAGGAGGTGAAATAACCGGCAGCGAAGGGACCAAGGGCGCGGAGCAGGATGCCGCGGGTGACAGGAGTCATGATCTAGGCAACGTTCAACGGCTGGCGGGCGGCACGGCGCTGGTCGTAGAGCGTATTACCGGCAACGGCAGTCAGCACCAGGGCGCCGCCATAGAGCGCATAGACGCCGGGATTCTCATCGAGAAACAGGAATACCCAGAAGGCGCCGAGCACCGTTTCCACGAGGGAGATGAGTGCTGCTTCCGCAGCCGGGATCAGGCGCGCGCCGAAGGTGAAAAGAATGAGCCCGATCGCCAACTGCACGGCACCGAACAGGAACAGATAGAAGAGATCACTCGTGGAAACGGCAAGTGCCTCGGCACCGGCAATGCTGAAGCCGATGATGCCCATGATGGCAGTGCCAAGGCAGGTGGCCGGTGTCATGCGCACATGGCTGTAGCGCCGCGTGAGCACGGTGGCGACTGCGAAGCTCACCGCGATGACACCGGACAGGGTCATGCCGAGCATATCGGCATGACCTTCCGCCTTGGAGACCATCAGCACGATGCCGCTGAGTGCCACGGACATGGCGAGGATACGCGGCCAGCCAAGGCTTTCGCGCATCCAGACCCAGGCCAGCAGGCCGGCGATGAGCGGTGCCGTCGATTGCACCACCAAAATGAGGGCGACCGTCGCATGCTGAAGTGCAATGACGAAGGAGATCGACGCGGTTGCAAAACAGATGCCCACACCAATACCGCCCGGCCCCATATTGCGGAAATGGCCCCAGGTCTGACGCCCGTCACGGATCAGCAGGAACAGCAGCAATGCCACAGCGGCGATGGCACCACGCCAGCCGACGGTGACCCAAGGCTCGGTCGTGATCTGTCGCGCGATCAGGCCGCCCAGACTCCAGCACACCGCTGCTGCAACCACCAGGAAGGTTCCCTTGCGATGCAAGGAAGCCGCGTTCTCCGACATGAAACTCTATCCCCCGAAAGATCGATCCGCAGCATAGTGGGCGCCACACGGGCGGCAAGGGTGCGCACCCTCATGGCTGATATGCAGCAAGCTTAGCTGCCGGCACGCGTGCTGCGTTGCACCTCGGCAAGGAGCCAGCTGCGGAAGGCCGTGAATGGGATGTCATTCAATGTTTCCGCCCGGTAGATCAGGTGCCAGGCCTTGCCGGGGTCGACCAAGGCGAGGTCGAACAGCCGAACGAGACGGCCCGCGTCGAGATCGTCCTGCACATAGGGCGCGCGCACCAAGGCGATGCCGAGCCCATCCAAAGCCGCCTGAATGGCATAGGTTGAGTAATCGAAGGACAGACGGCGCCGGAACCGTGCCGGATCAAGCCCGCTTTCCGCAAGCCAGCGCGGCCATTCCTTTGGCGCATGCGCAACTTCCAAAAGCGTATGGTGCTGCAGGTCGGCATACTTTTTGATGTTCTCGGCCAGGGCAGGGGCCGCGACCGGAAACAACGAGGCGCTGAACAGCGGCTCGGCAATGAGGCCGGGCAGGGGGGCGGTGCTGAGGCGAATGGTTGCCGCCCAATCCGGCCGCAACGTCACATGATCGTCGATCGCCGTCACCAGCCGGACTTCGATGCCGGGATGCTGGCGCTGGAAATGCTGCAGGCGCGGGATCAGCCAGCGCATGGCAAAGGTCGGCCCCGCGGCCACGGACAAGCCGGGCAGGGTGTTGCGCTGAACGCTGTCGACCGCTGCTTCCAGGCGCCGGAAGGCATCATCCAGCAAGGGCGCCAGGCTGCGCCCGGCCGGTGTCGGGATCAGCGAATTGGCATGGCGCTCGAACAGGGTCTGGCCGATTTGGCCCTCGACCAGCCGCACCAGGCGGCTGATGGCGGTTTGCGTGACGTTGAGTTCGCCAGCGGCAGCAACAAAGCTGCCCAAGCGCAACGCAGCCTCGACGGCCTTTAATCCTTTGAGTGACGGCATCATGTCCAGACTAGCCCAATAAAAAGTTGGGCTAGTCTGTCATATTGCTGATGGCGGGGAAAGTGGGCTGGACGGCAAATAGAGGCGAGCCATATCGGCCCTTGGGGGAACCAGACCCGTGTCCGTCGCCGCCACCTTGATGGCCGTCATTCTCGCGGTTGTCAGCACATCCTTCCTGTCCGGCATCTTCGGTATGCTGGGTGGCCTCATCCTCATGGGCTTGCTGCTCATCGTGCTGCCGGTGCCGGCGGCGATGAGCCTTCATGCCGTGACGCAAATGACCTCGAACGGCTGGCGCGCCTTGTTGTGGCACCGCCTCATTCTGTGGCGGGTGATGCCGGGCTACATCTTCGGGTCGGGCGTTGCCTTTGGCATTTTCGCATGGATCAGCTTCCAGCCGCCGACAGCCTGGGTCTATGTCGGCCTTGGAATCGTGCCGATCCTGGCCGTCATGGTGCCGCCCAGCATCGCCCCGGATATCCGCCGCCCTTATGCCTCGACCATTCTTGGGTTCCTGGTGATGAGCATCCAACTGCTCTCAGGTGTCGCCGGCGTGCTGGTCGACATCTTCTTCTTCCGCACCGATCTCGACCGGCGCCAGATCGTCGCCACCAAGGCCGTTTCGCAGCTGATCGGCCATGTCTTCAGGCTGGCCTATTTCACCCTGGTCGCGACCCGGTCCGATGTGAACACCGAAATTCCCATCTGGGTATTCGGTGTCTCCGTTGTCAGCGCCGTTGCCGGCACGAGTTTGGCGCGGCTGGCGCTCGAGCGCCTGACCAACAAGGCGTTCCTGATGTGGACACGCCGGCTGGGCGTCACGGTTGGCTGCGTTTACCTGGCGCGTGGTGTCGTCTTGTTGATGTAGTCGCCTTCCTGATGCAGCTGTCTGGCGGTGACATTTTAACGATTGCCCCGTATCCTCACGCCATGATTCGAAAGGTGCGAGGGCAGTT
This sequence comes from Dongia sp. P2_B8, assembly GCF_056404715.1. NCBI lineage: Bacteria > Pseudomonadati > Pseudomonadota > Alphaproteobacteria > Rhodospirillales > Dongiaceae > Dongia > Dongia sp. P2_B8. Next base: position 840,753 of record NZ_JBFUDM010000001.1, read on the forward strand.
CATGAACGCGGCGTCAGGCAAGGCGAAAGCAAAGGGGCGGGCTGGCAGGGTGGTTTCGGCCGCCTTGTTGACGGCCTTTCTGTCCGGCTGCGCCGCTCAGCCCACACAGCCGCCCGTTGCGACGGCACCGGCCGCACCGGCACCAGCACCTGCGGCGACCGCACCCGCCGTGCCCGATTTCACCCAGATCACGCAGACGAATTGCCCCGGAACGACGCCGAGTTATGCGGAATGGGTAGCACGTTTCGGCGCCTACGCGCTGCATCAGGGCGAACCGGAGCCGGTCATCCGCACCGCCTTTGCCGACGTCACCGAAAACCCCAAGATCCGCGACCGCGCCGGCAAGCAGGCGGAATTCGTGACACCGGTCTGGACCTATCTCGATCGTGCTGTCTCAGCCGAACGGGTCCAGCGTGGCCAGGACAAGCTGCCCGAAGTGCGCGGGCTGATCTCTGACATCGAGCGCGACTACGGCGTCAGCGCCGCAACCTTGATGGGCATCTGGGGCATCGAAACCGATTTCGGCAACAATTTTGGCGACGTCAATGTATTCGAGGCGTTGAGCAATGTCGGCTATGGCACCAGCCGCAAGGACTTCGCCTGCACGGAACTGATGTCGGCGCTCAAAATTGTGGCGAGCGGCAAGGTGCAGTCCAAACAGATGATCGGCTCCTGGGCCGGTGCCATGGGCCACAGCCAGTTCCTGCCATCCAACTACCTGACCATCGCCGTCGATCGTGACGGGTCGGGGGCACCGGATCTGTGGACATCGATGCCTGACGTGTTCGCCTCGACCGCCAATCATCTGGTGCGCGATGGCTGGCAGCGCGGCCTCACCTGGGGCTTCGAGGTGAAGCTGCCCAAGGGCTTCCCCTATCAGGAAGCCGAACTCGACATCGACAAGCCGGTCAGCCACTGGCAGCAGCGCGGGGTGAAGACCATCGATGGCCAGCCTTTGCCGGCTCTGCCAGGTGGCACGTCCATCCTGGTCCTTGCCGGCTATAACGGCCCGGCCTTCCTGGTGACCAAGAATTACAAGACCATCCTCAAATACAATTACTCGACCTCCTATGCGCTCGCGGTTGCTTATCTTGGCCAGCGCGTCATGGGCGGCCCGGCTATCAAAGGCACATGGCCGGTGGACGAACCGCTGCTCTCCCTCGACGAGCGGGAGGAGTTGCAGCAACGTCTGGTCGATCGCGGCTTGCTGGCCGGCAATGTCGATGGCGTCATCGGGTTGAAAAGTCGCAAGGCGATCCGCGTCTTCCAGTTAAAGGTCGGTCTCCCGGCTGATGGATTCGCCACCAAGGCTTTGCTTGAGGAACTGCGCCGCCGCGCGGGCAGTTGATACCCACCAAAGTTTCTGGCTAACCATCTATAAAACAAGGAAAAGCGCTCGATTGCTTTTCCGTCCCCGATGGTTATAGTCCCGCCTTTCGGGAAGGTTGGGGCGGTTTGCCGTACCCTGACGGTCAAAATTTGCAGGGAGAGATTTCATGTTCATTTCAGAAGCTTACGCTCAGGCGGCGGGTGCCGCGCCGGGTGGTGCTGACATGCTGACCAGCTTTTTGCCGCTGGTCCTCATTTTCGTCGTGTTCTGGTTTCTGATGATCCGCCCGCAGCAGAAGCGCATGAAGGAACATAAGGCACTCGTGAGTGCTGCGAAGAAGGGCGACAAGGTCGTCACCAATGGCGGCATCCTCGGCGTCATCACCAAGGCGTCCGATGGCGAGAATGACGTCGAAGTCGAAATCGCCAGCGGTGTCAAAGTGCGCGTGCTGCGCTCGGCCATCCAGGATGTGCTCAACCGCACACTGCCGGCTGGCAAGGGCGGCAAGGCTGTCGAAACCAAGGCGGAAGCCAAGAGCGAAGGCGCCAACGACGCCTGAACATATGCATGATGGCCTGCCAGGCATTGGCGGGCCATCTGCTTGTTAAAGCGGCCGGGCCACACCGAGCCACGTCAAGGACATAGGGCGATATGCTGCAGTTCTCAAAATTCAAAATCACGCTGATCCTGGCGGTGTTGCTGCTCGGTCTCTATACCGCGCTGCCCAACGTGTTCAGCGCGACTCATATCGCCAACCTGCCATCCTGGCTGCCGGCGCGCACGGTCAGCCTCGGCCTCGATTTGCAGGGCGGCTCGCATCTGCTTTATGAAGTCGACACCGAAGCCCTGATCAAATCCAAGCTTGAGGCTGTGGAAGACGAGATTCGCAGCAATCTGCGCAGCGCGAAGCTGGGCTATACCGATCTCAGTGTGAGGGATGATCGCGTTACCTTCAAATTGCGTGATCTCAGTGCGCTTGATGCTGCGCGCACGGCACTCCTGAAAGCCAGTACTGGCATGCAACTGGACATCGCTGATGATGGAAGTGTTAGCGTATATTTCAGTGATGCAGAACGCGGCGATATCAAGAAGCGCGCAGTTGAGCAGTCGATCGAAATCATCAGCAAGCGTATTGATGCAACAGGCACCAAAGAGCCCACCGTCATCCGCCAAGGCGAAGATCGCATTGTGGTCCAGGTGCCAGGTGTCACGGATGCCCAGCATTTGAAGGCTGTTATCGGTCCTACCGCCAAGATGGAATTCAAGATGGTGGACGAGGTTGCTGAATCGACGGGCACTGCGCCGCCGACGTCGGTGCAATTGCCTCTCATAGAAAAAGACGGCAGCCCCGGACAAAAATTGTGGATCAAGAAGCCCGTAATGGTGTCTGGCGAAAGCCTCACTGATGCCCAACAGGGCTTCGAAGGCGGCATGCCGGTGGTGCAGTTCAAGTTTGACTCGGTTGGCGCCCGCAAATTCGGCGATGCGACCAAGGCCAATGTCGGCAAGCGCTTTGCCATCGTGCTCGACAACCAGATCATCAGCGCGCCGGTCATCCGCGATGCGATCCTCGGCGGCAGCGGCATCATCAGCGGGAACTTTACCACCGAGTCAGCACGCGATCTTTCCATCCTGCTGCGCGCCGGCGCCTTGCCGGCGCCGCTCACGGTGCTGGAAGAACGCACGGTCGGTGCCGATCTCGGCGCGGATTCGATCGAAGCCGGCAAGCGCGCCTGCCTCATTGCCATCGCTTTCATCGCCGTCGCCATGGTCGTGCTCTATGGCCTGTTCGGCGTCTTTGCCAATGTCGCCATGGTGCTCAACGGCGTGCTGATGCTGGGCTTCCTTTCGGCCATCGGCGCCACGCTGACTTTCCCGGGCATTGCCGGCATGGTTCTGACGCTCGGCATGGCGGTCGACGCCAACGTGCTGATCCTGGAACGCGTGCGTGAGGAAATGCGCAACGGCCGGTCGCCGGTCAATGCGATGGAAGCCGGCTACCGCGAGGCGCAGGCGACCATTTTCGATGCCAACGTGACGCACGGCATTTCGACCATGTTCCTGTTCGCCTTCGGCTCCGGGCCGATCAAGGGCTTCGCCATCACGCTGCTCATCGGCATCGTCAGCTCGGTCTTCACCGCCGTCGTCGTGACGCGGTTGATGACGTCGATCTGGCTGCGCCAGGCGCGCCCCAAAGCGCTGCCGTTGTAGAGCCAAGGGATTAGAAAAATGTTCAAACCGCTCCACCTCATTCCCTCCGGCACGCGCATCAACTTCATGCGCCCGCACAAGATTGCCTTCATCATCTCGGTGATCATGGTGCTGGGGTCCTTCGCCTTGGTCTTCACCAAGGGTCTCAACTTCGGCATCGACTTTGCCGGCGGCGTGATCATGGAAGTGAAGAGCTCGACCCCTGTGGCCGATCTTGCCAGCATGCGCAGCGAGCTCGACAATCTCGATCTCGGCGAAATTTCCCTGCAGGAATTCGGCGCTCCCGACATCGTGCTTATTCGCATTCCGCAACAGGACGGTGGCGAAGTCGGAACCCAGGCGGCTGTCGCCAAGGTCAAGGATACGTTGGGCAGTGACTGGCAGTACCGCCGCACGGAATCGGTCGGCCCCAAGGTCGGCGACGAGCTAAAGAGCAGCGCCGTGTGGGCCTCGATCTTCGCGTTGCTCGGCATCATGGCCTATATCTGGTTCCGCTATGAATGGCAGTTCGGCCTGAATGCCGTCATGGCGCTGTTCCATGATTGCGTGACCACGGTTGGCTTCTTTGCACTCACAGGCTTGGAGTTCAACCTCACCACGGTTGCCGCGGTCCTCACCATCGCCGGCTATTCGGTCAACGACACGGTCGTCATCTATGACCGCATCCGCTATGACCTGCGTCGCTACAAGACCATGCCGCTTGCCCAACTGATTAACCAGGCACTCAACGAGACGCTGGCGCGTACCACCGTCACCTCGGGCCTCACGCTGCTTTCCGTTGTGGCTCTGGCGATCTGGGGCGGTGAGGCGATGCGCGGCTTTTCGATCGCGATGATCTGGGGCATCATCATTGGCACTTATTCGACCATCTGGGTGGCGTCGCCGATGCTGCTTTATATGAACCTGCGCAATATCGGGTCGGATAAGGGCAAGCCGGCCGAAGCCACGGTGCAGAAGGCGTAACGCCGATCGATTTCTGAAGGAGGGCTTCATGGATGTGACGCCCCTGATACCAGCCGGTCGCCAGATCATCGAGACCTATGGTGATGGTCGCTTTCGCATTGCCAACATCTTGCATGAAGGCTCGGTGCTGGTGTTTCCAGGACAGACGCTGCCCTGGCGGGTGACGGATATGGCCGGCCTGACGGTCGCCGCATTGGCGCCGATCTCCCAGGCCGCCAAGTCCGGCGAGGTTGAATTGCTGCTGGTCGGTTGCGGCCCGCGCCTCGCCATGATCCCACGCGATCTGCGCGCGACCCTGCGGGCAGAGGGTATCGTGATCGAACCTATGGATACCGGCGCTGCGGCGCGCACATTCAACGTACTGATGGCCGAAGGCCGCCGGGTTGCGGCAGCCTTGATCGCGGTTTAAGCCCAGCAATCACTTGCTTCTTCACGCGTCATCCCCGGGCGAAGACCCGGGGATCCGCTGGTGCAGTTGAGAGCGTGGATGCCCGGCCATTCTTGATTCAAAAGTGGGTCCGGGCATGACGGATTTTTTAAATGGTGCGCGAGAGTCTATTTTTAACTCGCCTTGCGAATGCCGGCTGTATCGGCGGCACCCTTGCCCATATTCTCGGCGGCGAACTTCCAGTTCACGATGTTCCAGAAGGCGCCGACATAGTCGGGGCGCTTGTTGCGGTAGTCGATGTAATAGGCATGCTCCCACACGTCGCAGGTGAGAAGCGGCTTGTCCTGGGTCGTAAGCGGCGTCTGCGCGTTGCTGGTGTTCTTGAGATCGAGTGAGCCATCCGGTGTCTGCACCAGCCAGACCCAGCCGGACCCGAACGTGTCCGCGGCGACCTTGCCGAACTCGGCCTTGAAAGTGTCGAACGGACCCCATTTTTGCTTCAGGGCGTCACCGAGCACACCATCCGGCTCGCCGCCGGCCTTTGGCGCCAGGCTGCTCCAATAGAAGGTGTGGTTCCACACCTGGGCGGCATTGTTGAAGATCTTGCCGGAGGATTTCTTGACGATCTCCTCAAGGGACTTGCCTTCGAACTCGGTGCCGGCGATCAGCTTGTTGAGGGTCTCGACATAGGTCTTGTGATGCTTGCCATAGTGGAACTCAAGCGTCTCTTTCGAGATATGCGGCGCGAGCGCGTCCATGGCGTAGGGAAGTTCGGGAAGCGTGATCTGGGCCATGATGGGACCTTTCTGCTGCAGGAATAGGCAGCACGGCTGGCCGCCATCTCGACGGCACTGGCTGCTGGTCCAAACCTAACCGCTCCCTTGGCCCATGGTTCCCAAATCGCCTGCGGCCAAATAGCGCGCAAAACAAAAGCGGGGTCCCGAAGGACCCCGCTTCATTGGCAAGTCTTATCAGAAAGCTAAGCCGCGTTTATCAGACGCCGATCGCCTGCTGCTGCGCCACCATGCAATAGAGCATGGGGATCGAGAGCATCGTGTTGACGCGCGAGGTCAACATCGCCATGCGGGCTGACTTCTTCTTGGTGTCGGCGTCGGCTTCGACAAGGCCGAGGGCGCGCTTCTGGTTCGGCCAGATGATGAACCAGACGTTGAAGCCCATGATCAGCGCCAGCCACATGCCGATGCCGATGGTCCGGAAGCCGGTCTGGAAGCTCAGCGCTTCGACCAGATAGCCGTTATGGCCGGCTGTGGTCAGGCCGAACACGATCGTGCCCAGTGCCGCCCAGCGGAAATAATAGAGCGCCGTGGGGGCGATCACCTTGCCGATGGCCGGCTTCTGCTCGTCAGGAATCTTCGGCATCGACGGAATCTGCACGAAGTTGAAGTAATAGAGCAGGCCGATCCACAGGATGCCGAACCAGACATGGATCAGGCGGAACAGGAAGGCGAAATAGGGACCGGCATCAAAGCCGCTCAGATTGACGATGACGAAGACGACGATGGCCAGCACCACGCCGGCCGCCAACGTCCTATGTAGATTCTCGAGAATTTTGCTCATTGCTAACCCCTCCAAAGCAAAAGCGGTGTGGCTATGGGACGCATTCTATAGGATGGCCCTGGCCATAGAAACTGATTCCCCCTAATCCATTGGAAAATTATGGGAATACTGTGGAACCGATAAGGGAAACACGCCCCGAAGGCAACCTCGCCCGCGAACTCGAAGCGCTGCAGCGCGCCGATCGGGACCGCTACCTCTGTGCGCTGGCGGCACCGGCGCAGTTGCGCCCGGATCTGGTCACCCTCTACGCCTTCAATGCGGAACTTGCCGGGATTGCTGACAAGGTCTCGGAAGCGATGCTGGGTCTCATTCGCCTGCAATGGTGGCGCGATGCCTTGGGTGACGTGGCGGCTGGCCGCGATCATCGCCATCATCTGGTGCAGGATCTGGCTGGTATCGTCAACCGACGTGGGCTCAGTCTCGATCTTCTGAATGGTCTCATCGATGCGCGTGAGCGCGATGTCGAGGCGAAGCAGCCTGCGGACCTGGCCGAGTTGGAAACCTACGCCGCGGCTACGGCCGGGACCCTGTGCGAATTGGCGCTGGAAACCTGTGTCCAGGAACCGCACGCGCCCTGGCGCCAGGCGGCACGGTCGGCTGGCACGGCCTATGGCCTCATCGGCATTGCGCGGGCGACGCCTTATCTTGCCCACCATCGCCGCATCCTCCTGCCAGCATCCGAGATGGCGGCGGCTGGTCTGTCGCCCGATCTGCTGCTGGAGTTGAAGCCAGGTGTTGCCATTCAACCCGTGATCGAGGGGCTCGTCTTGCGCGCTGGTGAGCTTCTTGCTGCAGCGCGAAAGCAGCGACTGCCACGATCGACGACGCCAGCACTCTTTCCCGGACGTCTTGCGGTGGCACAGCTTGAGCGGTTGCGCCGGCACAGCTACGATCCTTTCGCGGCGGGCAGTACGGCGCCTTCCGGCCTCAATATCTGGCGCCTCATGTCGGCGCGCTGGCTGGGGCGCATCTAGCAAGCGGGAATAGACAAAAGATCATGAGCACACCTGCGATCATCACCGTCGCCATCACCGGCAGCCAACCCTCGAAGGCACAGAATCCCGCCTTGCCGACACAGCCGGCCGAGCAGATCGAAAGCACGCATGAGGCGTATGAGGCGGGGGCCAGCCTCGTTCATATCCATGTGCGCGATGATCAGGACAAATCGTCGTCGGACATCGAGAAGTTCCGGCAGGTGCAGCTGGGCATCGCCAAGCATTGCCCCGGCATGATCATCCAATTCTCGACCGGCGGCCGTGGCCGAGAAGCCTCGGAGCGGGGAGCTGCCTTGGCGCTGAAGCCCGACATGGGATCGCTTGCCACCGGCTCGGTCAATTTTGCGACCATCATCTATGAGAACCCGCCGCAGCTGATCGACGAGCTCGCCAATGACATGCTGAAATATGATGTGAAGCCGGAATGCGAATTGTTCGATCTCGCCATGCTCTACAACGCCAAGGTGCTGGTCGATCGCGGTTTGCTGAAGGGCCCGGCCCATGTGCAGTTCGTGCTCGGCATTCCCGGCGCCTTGCCGGCGCGGGAGAAGATCGTCGACTTTATGCTGGAAGAGCTGACGGAAATGATGCCGAGCGCCACTTGGACGGCAGCGGCCATCGGCCGTCTCCAACTCGACGCCAATCACTGGGCCTTGAAGCGCGGTGGCCATGTGCGGACCGGGCTTGAGGACAATATCTATTTCGAGAAGGGCCGCCTCGCTGCCAGCAATGCCGAACTGGTCAAGCGTGTCGCCGATCTTTGCGGGAAGTATGATCGCCATCCGGCGACCCCGGCCGAAGCGCGGGCGCTGCTGGGCTTGAAAGCGGCCTGAAATGCAAACGGGGCGCTTCCGATGGGAAGCGCCCCGTTCAAATAGCGTCGTGGAAAAGCCAGATTACTTAATCTTGGCTTCCTTGAAGGCCACGTGCTTCTTCACAACCGGATCATACTTGCGGAATTCAAGCTTCTCGGTGGTCGAGCGCGGGTTCTTCTTGGTCACGTAGTAGAAACCGGTGTCAGCTGTGCTGACGAGTTTCACGAGGATGGTTGCTGACTTGGCCATGGCCGTCTCTCAATAAAATGCGTGTCGCTGCAAAAGGATGGCGCAAAATAGCGGGGAAACGCCGAATGTCAAGTTAATGGGGCGCCCATTCTGGACAAAGCAGGTTTGGTTAACGGCACTTTGCCCGCTGGTTACGCAGCGTCATGACATCATTTCGATAATTCAATAGCTTAGCTGCCTCCATGCCAACTGCCGTCCGGGCCCTCCAACGAGCCAAGGCAGTTTCCAGAGCATATTGGGTGACGTCAACCAGGGTGAGATCGGCCAATTCGCTCACCTTTCGCCAAGCCAGATCCTCCAACTCCCCATTGCCGGCCAGGGTCCCGGCGACGTGATTCCCGTCGCCCAGGAAGAATCGGGTGTTGAAGCGCCGCTTCGAGGTTACCGGGGTGATCGCCCGGCACAGATAATCCAGCCCGGCATAGTCCGGCGCCAGGCCCCCCGACCGGTATGCCTGCCAGAAGGGGGTTGGATGCTCGGCCGATGGTCCGCCGTAAGGCCGGCCAGCCAAAAGCCCCGTCTCCTCGTAAGTCTCCCGCAAGGCCGCGTTGAGGAAGGCAATCGGGGGACGTTTGCCGCTGAGTGCTGCGGCGACGGCGGGATGGGGGGCGCCGGGAAATCCGCTCGGCAACGCGTCGGGCGGATCGACGCGGCCACCCGGCATGACATGGATACCCGGCAGGAAGCCCATCCGGGACGGCCGGCGGCCGATCAGGATTTCAGCCTCGCCGGATTTGGGGGCGCGGATAAGAACCAGGCCCGCAGCGTCCGCCGGCTTTACCGGATGCCGTCGCGCTATGGCCGGTCGATCGGCCAAGTTCAGGGAACGAAGGGAAGCTGGGCTTCCGCGGCGTCGTCGACCTGTGCGCCTTCCGGCGGATCGGCAAGTTCGACGGCATTGGCATAAAGGCTCGGCTGCTCGATCAGCTTCAGCGCCAGTTCCAGATCGATCGGATCTTCGCTTTTGCGGGCAGGGCAGGTCTGGCGCAACGCGTCCAAGGCCTTGGTATCGTCGGGCTTCGCGGCATTGCGCTTCACCGTCGGCACCTTGGGCAGTTCGCCCATGCGCAGCTCGGTCAGCAGATCGTCTGAATTGTGCTTGCCCGACGTGCAGATGGTCGGCAACACGCCCAGATGATGGAGAGTATAGCCGGAGGGCGCATGGAAACGTGCCCAGGTCAGCTTGATCTCGCCTTGATTGGGCAGCGGCTTGATGTTCTGGACCGTGCCCTTGCCGTAGGAATTGGAACCGATCAGCACCGCGCGGCCATTATCCTGCAACGCCGCCGCGACGATCTCGGCCGCCGAGGCGGAATTGCCGTCGATCAAGACAGCGATCGGCTTGCCGCCAGTGATATCGCCATCGGTCGCTTCAAAATATTGATGGCTGTCGGGATGGCGGCCATGGATCGACACGATGCGGCCTTCATCCAGGAACAGGTTGGCTGTCGCCACCGATTGCGGGACGTAGCCACCCGGATTGTTCCGCAGATCGATCACATAGCCTTTGATCTTCTTGCCGATCTCATCCTTGGCGTCGTTGATCTCGCGCTTCAGGCTGTTGGCGGTTTCCGAATTGAAACTGAAGATGCGGAAATAGGCGGTGTCGCCTTCGCGGCGATAGCTCACGGTTTCCGGCACGACGTGGGCGCGCTTGATGCCGATGTCAAAAGGTTCGTCCTTGCCGTCGCGCAGGATGGTCAGCACGACCCGGCTGTCGACTTCACCACGCAGTTCATTGACGACCTGCTGCTGCGTCAGGCCTTCGACCGATTTGCCGTCGATCTTCAGGATAACGTCGTCGCTTTTGAGGCCAAGCCGTTCCGCAGGCGTGTAATGCATGATGGCGGTAATGCGCACTTCGCCGTCTTCGACGGAAATGCGGATGCCGATCCCACCGAATCCATCGCGCGAGGCCTTGTCTTCCCGCGCCGCATCTGTGCCGGAATAGCGCGAGAAACCGTCGAGTTTGCCGACGATGCCGGTAAAGACGGTTTCATAGATCTTTTCATTGCCGGCGGCGGCGATCTTGGGTGACTTTTCCCGCGCCTCGCGCAGGATCTTGGCTGCGGCCTTACCCCATTGCTTGCCGGTGGCATCTTCGCCGTCTTCCAGCGTCTCCGTCTCGATCACGGTTTTCTTCAGCAGCAGCCTCAAATCGTTGCTGTCGCCATCAACCGTGAGGTCCGGATCAAGACTGGACAGTTGCTGCATGCCCGTGAGGGTCAGCTTCGGGATGTCCTGTTTGGTGATATAGATCGATTCGATATCGGAAAGGCCAGTTTCCAGCATGTCCCGGTCGAGGGCCGCGGTCGCATCTTCCGGTGATCTGCTGGAGGGGCTCGCACAGGCGTAAAGCCCCAGGAGAAGCGGTATAAACGCTAGCCGGCGTGCCACCTGCTTGCCAGGCCACCCGGTCACTCCACCTTCAGGACGAAACGCACTCAATCAGTTGGTATCCGCTACTTTTCCAGTGCCGACACGCTGCCCCGATCGCGTCGCCCGGTAACCCCTTGTTCTGCGCCAATCTAGCAGAATTCCTGTCCTAGGCTAGGGGCTGCGACACCCGATTCTATGACAATCGGGGTCACTTCTTACCTTTATTTGCGGGCTTTTTTCCTTTTTTGCCCGACCCGGGTCCTTTCTTTCCCAGGCGCAAGTTCTTTGGGCGACCCTGTTGCGGCCGCTTTTGTCCGCCACTCTTGAACGCCTGGCGCTTGGACGTCTGGCCGGCGAAACGATCTAACCTTTCGGTCAAGGGTTCTGCCGAGAGCATCTCCAGCGTGATTCCGCCCGTGAGCGCATCGGCGCTCACCAGCCGCACTGTCACGGACTGGCCCAGTTGGAAAACGCGACCCGACCGGCGCCCGACCAGCGCATGATGCTGCTCGTCGTGATCGTAGAAATCCTGCGGCAGAGTGGAGATGGGAATGATGCCATCCGCACCGGTCTCCCGAAGATTGATGAAAAGGCCAAAGCGCGCCACGCCGGAAATGCGCCCGGCAAATTCCGAATCAACCTTGTCGGCAAGAAAGGCCGCGACGTAGCGGTCGACAGCGTCGCGTTCCGCCGCTGCCGCACGCCGCTCGGTGCCGGAGATATGGACGCCGGTCTCTGCAAACTCAACGAGCGCCGATTTATCGAGGGCACCCTCGCCGAAATCGAAGGCGCCGATGAGGGCACGATGCACCAGCAGATCCGCATAGCGCCGGATAGGCGAGGTGAAATGCGCGTAGCGGGCGAGCGCCAGGCCGAAATGGCCGAGATTGTCCGGGGCATAGACCGCCTGTGCCTGGGAGCGCAGCACCAGCGTGCTGATCATCTCGGCGTAGGGCGTGTCCTTGGCCTTCTGCAGCAGCTGCGTGAAATGCTTGGGCAGCAACACCTGGCCGCGTGCGAGGTTGAAGTCCAGCGAGGCCAGGAATTCGCGCAGCGCTTCGATCCGCGTCGCATCCGGCTGGTCATGGACGCGGTACATGCAGGGCCAGTGTTTTTTCTCCAGCGCTTCTGCCGCCGCGACGTTGGCGGCGATCATGAATTCTTCGATCAGGCGGTGGCTGTCGAGCCGCTGGCGGGCTTCGATCCGATCGATCTGACCCTCCTTGCTGATGAAGACGCGCCGTTCCGGCAGATCGAGTTCCAGGGTACCGCGGGCTTCGCGCGCCTTCAGCAGGGACTGGAACGCACCATAGAGCGGCTTGATCACGGGATCGAGCAACGGGCCGGTGAGGTCATTGGGTTGCCCATCCATGGCGGCTTGCGCCTGCTCATAGGTGAGCCGTGCTGCCGAGCGCATCAAGCCGCGCATGAACTGGTGCCGAAGCTTTTTGCCGTTGGCATCGATCACCATTTCGACCGCCATCACCGGGCGGTCTTCATGGGGCCGCAGTGAACACCAGCCGTTGCTGAGTTCTTCCGGCAGCATGGGCACGACACGGTCGGGGAAGTAGACCGAATTGCCGCGATCGCGCGCGGAGCGGTCGAGCGGATCGTCCGGCCGCACATACCAGGCAACATCGGCGATGGCGACCATGATGCGCCAGCCGCCGGGATTATCTGCATGGTCGTCAGGGGCTGCCCAGACGGCGTCATCGAAATCGCGAGCATCGTCACCGTCGATGGTGACGAGCGGCACTTGGCGCAAATCGGTGCGCTTGCCAAGCGGTGCGGCAGTTGCGGTTTCCGCCTGCTCCAAGGCAGCGGGCGGGAACTGGAACGGGATATGATGCTCGGCAATCGAAATGATGCTGACCGACTTCGCTTCACCGATCTTGCCAATGCGCTCGACGATGCGTGCCTTGGGAGTCCCCAAGCGGCGCGCCGGCTCGACCTCCGCGACCACGATCTCATCGGGCCTGGCGCCGCCGGTGTCCTTGGGATCGACGGTGAACTCGGTCTTGACCCGCTTGCTGGTGGGAATAAGGCGACCGCTGCCGTGCGGGCCTTTCTCGAACACGCCCACCACGCGCTCGGCGCGGCTTTGCAGGCGCCGGATCGGCCGTGCTTCATAGATATCGGCGTCGGTCCGTGCCAGGCGCACCAGCACGCGGTCACCGGCCGCCAAAGGCCGGTCGAGCTTCTTGTCCTCAATGATGATGATCTGCGGTTCGGCGTCGTCTTCCGGAAAATCGATCGGCCGCGCCCAGATATCGCCATCGGCATCTGGGCCGATCACCTGCACCGTGGCTATTTCCGGCAGGGCCCCCGGCGCCGCCAGGCGTCGTGCCTTGCCGCGATCGACGGACCCGCCTTGCTCCAATTCCTTCAGCAGCGCTTTTAAGGGTATGCGGTCTTGTCCGCGCAGATGAAAGGCGCGCGCGATCTCACGCTTGCCGACCGGCACGGGCGAGCTGCGAATGAATTCCAGTACCTGTTCCTTGGTCGGGAAGGGCACCGCCTTGCCACCGCCGATTTCGGCGGCGCGCGCCTTGTCTTTCCGCGCCGCGCGCGAATCCTTGCGTGGACCGCGCGACGGTTTGGGTTTTGCAGGCTTGCCCTCAGCACCGCTACTGGGGGGCTTTGAATTCGATTTCGACAAAGACGTACTCGTAATCGTTGGCGTTGATGACATTGTGTTCGACGCCAACCGGGCGGTAATAGGACTTCCCGGTGACGAGTTCGACGATGCGCTGCTCCTTGCCATCGTCGATCTGCAGGCGGCCGTTTTTCATCGGCACGACGACATAATCATAGCCGTGCCGGTGCCAGGTCGTCTCGGCTCCTGGTGCAAAGCGCCATTCGGTGACGAGGACTCGCTCATTATCGACCTGGACCGTCCCGACGGCTGCGGGGCGAGAGGAGGTGGCGTTTGCTGGCATTATGTGATCTTTCCGTAGAATCAACTGGCTGGCGGGCTAGAGCAAGGCTTATCGTCAAGTCAAGCCATTGAACCCTACTCATGCCTCCGCTACAAGGCCCGCCTTTCGCCCCCGCCTAGACTCCGGGGCCACCCAAGACCGATTCGGGAGAGACCGCATGAAATCCATCGAGGCAAGAATCGCCGAGGAACTGAACGCACGCGATGTGCAGGTCCGGGCCGCGGTTGAACTGCTCGATGGTGGCGCCACCGTTCCCTTCATCGCCCGTTACCGCAAGGAAATCACCGGCGGCCTCGACGATATCCAGCTGCGCAAGCTGGAAGAGCGGCTTTCCTATTTGCGCGAACTTGAAGATCGGCGGGCTGCGATCTTCAAGAGCATCGACGAACAGGGCAAGATGACAGACGAGCTGTCGCGTGAGATCGCGGTGGCCGACACCAAGGCGCGGTTGGAAGATCTTTATCTGCCATACAAGGTGAAGCGCCGCACCAAGGCGCACATTGCCCGCGAAGCCGGCTTGGAGCCATTGGCCGACCTGCTGCTGGCCGAGCCCAAACGCAATCCTCAGGAAGAGGCTGCCGCTTATGTAAATGCCGAAAAGGGCGTGGCCGATGTGAAGGCGGCCCTTGAAGGTGCGCGCGATATTCTCGCCGAGCGGTTTGCCGAAAGCGCCGACCTCCTCGGTCGCCTGCGTGATTTCATGTGGGACAAGGCGCGTCTCGTCTCCAAGGTCATGGAAGGCAAGCAGGAGTCGGGCGCCAAGTTCTCCGATTACTTCGATGCCGCGGAGCCGATCAACAAGGTGCCGTCGCACCGGGCGCTCGCGATGTTCCGCGGGCAGAAGGAAGAAATCCTCGCACTCAATCTCGCCATCGATGAACCGGAAGATCGCAAGGCCCTGAACGAGGCGGAGCGTGCCATCGCTGCAAGTGCCGGCATCGCCGACCAAGGCCGCGCGGCGGATTCTTGGCTGGTCGACGTCGTGCATTGGTGCTGGCGCGTGAAGCTGAAGCTCAGCCTGGAACTCGACCTCATGGGCCGGCTGCGCCAGGCGGCGGAAGACGAGGCCGTGCGGGTCTTCGCCTCCAACCTCAAGGACGTGCTGATGTCGGCGCCGGCCGGCGGCCGTGCGACACTCGGCCTCGATCCGGGGCTCCGCACGGGTTGCAAGGTCGCGGTCATCGCTGCCACCGGCAAGGTGCTGGAATTCGCCACCATCTATCCGCACGAACCGATGCGCAAATGGGATGAATCGATCGCCATCCTCGCGGCCCTCTGTCTGCGCCACAAGCTCGAACTGGTTGCCATCGGCAACGGAACAGCCAGCCGTGAAACCGACAAGCTTGCCGACGATCTGATGAAGCGGCATCCGGAACTGAAGCTCACCAAGGTGATGGTGTCGGAAGCCGGCGCCTCGGTTTATTCCGCCTCGGAATATGCCTCCAAGGAACTGCCGGAACTCGATGTGACCATCCGCGGCGCGGTGTCGATCGCCCGCCGCCTGCAGGATCCGCTGGCCGAACTGGTGAAGATCGATCCGAAATCGATCGGCGTTGGCCAGTACCAGCATGACATTGCGGAATTCCGGCTCTCCAAGGCACTGGATGCTGTGGTCGAGGATTGCGTGAACGCCGTTGGCGTCGAGATCAACACCGCTTCGGCCAAGTTGCTGGCGCGTGTCTCCGGCTTGGGGGAAAGCCTCGCTCAGAACATCGTCGCCTTCCGTGATGCCAACGGACCGTTCGCCTCAAGGAAGCAGCTGCTGAGCGTGCCGCGCCTGGGGCCGAAAGCGTTCGAACAGGCTGCCGGCTTCCTGCGCATTCGCGACGGCGAGGACCCGCTTGACCGGTCGTCGGTGCATCCTGAAGCCTATCCGGTCGTACGCCGCATCATGGCGGTGACGGGCCGTGAGATGAGCGCCGTCATCGGCGACAGCACCTTGCTGCGCAAGCTGAAGCCGGAGGAGTTCACCGATGAGACCTTCGGTGTTCCCACTGTCACCGACATCATCAAGGAACTGGAAAAGCCGGGCCGTGATCCCCGGCCGGAATTCAAGACGGCGACCTTCAAGGAAGGCGTCGAGGAGATGAAGGATCTGCAACCCGGCATGCAGTTGGAAGGTGTCGTGACCAATGTCGCGGCCTTCGGCGCCTTCGTCGATATCGGCGTCCATCAGGACGGACTGATCCACGTCTCGGCCCTCGCCGACCGCTTCGTCAAGGACCCGCGCGAGGTGGTAAAGCCCGGCGATGTGGTGCGCGTCCGCGTGCTGGAAGTGGATATCAAACGGAAGCGCATCTCGCTCACCATGCGCTCCGGCGACACACCCGCCGCCCGCCAGCAGACCGAAGCACCCAAGGACCGCCCGATGGCCCGGGGTGAACGCAAGTTCATGCAGGACAACAAGCCGGCCGCCAAACCAGACTCCCCGTTCGGC
Organism: Dongia sp. P2_B8; assembly: GCF_056404715.1. NCBI lineage: Bacteria > Pseudomonadati > Pseudomonadota > Alphaproteobacteria > Rhodospirillales > Dongiaceae > Dongia > Dongia sp. P2_B8. The sequence goes on from NZ_JBFUDM010000001.1 coordinate 857,037, forward strand.
GGCGCCATGGCAGCGGCGCTTGCAAAAGCTGGGATCAATAAGAAGTAAGACTCTATCTCCCCACCCGGAGGCGAATGCCGACCTTCGTCGGCGGGCGGGGCGAGGGAGTTTCGAGCGAGTTTGCCACAAAGCCCCTCGCCCCTCTGGGGAGAGGGGTTGGGGTGAGGGGCCTTCCTCTCGCCAACGTAACATTGACTCGTTACGCTCCGACCGGCCGCCCTTTCTGGCGGAGTCGGAGGTCGGTTGAGCAAGCTGCTGCTGATATCGCTGGGGAAACTGACCGGGGCTGTGCTGGAAGCTGCGGCCCGAGACGGCCGATTCCCGCATATCATCCTGGCGACCCGCGATGTGGCGCATGCCCGCGCCAAGGCGAATGCGGCGCGGATCGGCGCTGCGCTCGAAGGTGAGTATCCGCGCATCGACGTCGTTGCGTTCGACTTCAACGCACCCAATGCTGCCGACATCTTGCGCAAGATCCAGCCGGATTTGATGTTTGCCGCACCCACCTTGCTGCCCTGGTGGAAGGTCGCTGCCAGCGGCAACGCGAAGCTGAAATCATTGCCCTTCGCCGGCTGGCTCGCCTGCCATCTGGCACCCATGCTCAGTCTGCGCGCGGCCTGGGAGAAGTCGGAATTGCACTGCCCCTGGGTCACCGGCACCTATCCCGACGTGGTCAACGCCATCCTGCACATGACCGGTGCTGGTCCCACGATCGGCATCGGCAACATCAGCGAATGCCTGCCAAAGATCCGCTTCCTCGCCGCCCAGCATACCAACGCGCCGATCTCCGAACTCACCATCAAGCTGGTGGGCGCGCACGCGCTTTCGTCGTTGTTCTACCGGGACGAGGCGGTCAAGGAACTGCCACCGTTCCTGCTGCAGGTGTTGTGGCATGGCCACGATATTTCGCTGGCCGTGAAGGACAAGCTGCGCAGCGTGAAGATGCCGGTCGTTCATGACCTCGACGTCAACCGCATCACCGCGTCGGCCAGTCTTGACGTGCTGGCGGCACTTCTCAGCGAAGAGCCCTATTCACTGCACGCGCCATCGCCGAATGGCCTTGTGGGTGGCTATCCGGTTACCATCAGCCGCAAGGGCGCCATCATCGATTTGCCGCCGGAATGGACCCTGGAACATGCGCTCAGCATCAACGCGGCAGCGCTTGCCTTTGACGGCATTACCGCCATTGAGAAGGACGGCACGGTGATCTTCACTGAGAAGACGGCGGCCGCCCTGAAAGCGTTGCTGAATGAAGATTGGCCGAAATTGCAGCCTGAAAGTGCGGCACCGCTTGCGGCAAAACTGATGGCACAGCTCTAAATCTCCGTCGCCCGCGCTTCCTCCAAAATCCAGTCGAGCAATCCCTGTGCCTCCGGGCGTTTCAACACATCCGGGCTGTGCACCAGGTAGTAGGCAAACGGTGTGACAATGCTCTTCTCGAACGGTGAGACCAGCCGCCCGTCCGTCAGCAGATCGGCGACCGCGCCGGTGGTGCCGAGTGCCACACCCTGTCCCGCAGCTGCAGCCTGCAGGCACAGCGCGAAATCGGTGAAATGAATGCCGCGCGACGTGTCGACATCCGGCACGCCTGCCGCGCGCAGCCAGGCCGGCCAATCCGGCCAGATGACCGCTTGCCCGGTCCAATCGAGATGCAGAAGCGTGTGGTGCTGCAAATCACGCGGCTCGTGGAGGGGATGCTTCTCCAGGATGCGGGGGCTGCAGACCGGAAACACTTCATCGGCGAAGAGCCGGTGCGCCGTCACGTCCGGCCAGTCGCCTAGGCCGAAGCGGATATCGAAATCGAATGCGTCCGGTTCCAGCTGTGCCCAATGGGTCGCTGTTTCCAGCACCACGTCGACACTGTCCGGCCGCGCGCGATAGCGCTGCAGGCGGGTGAGCAGCCAGTTGGCGGCAAGGGCCGGATCCTCGATCCGCAGGCGAAGCGAGAGGCCTTTCAGCCCCTGCCGCATGCGATCGGAAACGCGCCCCAGCAGGCGGAAGGCGGCGGTGAGGTCGTCCTTCACCTCCTGGCCCATGCGGGTGAGCACGATGCCGGTCCCCTGGCGCTGCACCAGCGCCCGGCCGATCTCAGCCTCCAGGGCCTTCACCTGCTGGCTGACGGCGCCCGGCGTCACGTTGAGCTCTGCTGCGGCCTGACGGACGCTGCCCAGGCGCGCCACGGCCTCGAAGGCGCGCAGGCCGGGCAGGGCGACCATCCTGCGGGTGAAGCTGGGGAGGGGAGGATTTAGCATAGCTAAACATAATCGTTAATACATATCGCGTGTCAAGCGGCCATAAACGCCCTATTTTAGGGAAATGAGATCGATGCTGCAGAGCGGCATGAACCGGATGGCCGGTCCTTGCGACAGAGAGCAGCTAAACAATTGGAGACCTACCATGTTGACCCGTTTGTTCCTCCGCAGCCGTGCCAAGGCGATCGCGCCGAGCTTGGAAGTGGTCCTGTCGGATTGCGACGACCATCTGCTGCAGGACATGGGCTTGTTGCGCACCCCGGCGAACTTCCTGATGCGCGCTCCGGCTGAATTTTACGCCTACGACACGAACAAGTTCGGCCGTGATTTTGGGGGCCCCAAGGCCGCCTGACGGCTGCCGAAAGGACCTCCCGAACGGGCCGGATCGCCCCCGATCCGACCCTGAATCTCCCTAACATCCCTGACTCCGGCCTGCCGCTTTCGCAAGATCGCGGCGGGCCTTTGTTTTTATTGGATTTTTTACAACATTCCGCGCCCGGCATTTGTTGTGACCGGGGGGCCGATCTGCTATCTTCGCGACGCGGTTTCGGGGGATCCCGCGACTCAAGATAAAGTATTGACCTATAAGGCATAATTCAAAGTGACTGAGACGCCGACGACACCCGGATTCGATATCTCGACGATCAACATCGAAGAGGAGATGAAACGCTCCTATCTCGACTACGCGATGAGCGTGATCGTCAGCCGCGCGCTGCCTGACGTGCGCGACGGCCTGAAGCCGGTGCATCGGCGCATCCTCTATGGCATGTCCGAGGGGGGCTTCTCCTCCTCCGCCGGCTTCAAGAAGTCCGCCCGCGCGGTCGGCGAGGTGATGGCCAAGTACCATCCCCACGGTGACCAATCGATCTATTTCGCCATGGTCCGCATGGCGCAGGACTTCTCACTCCGCGTGCTGCTGGTCGATGGCCAGGGCAATTTCGGCTCCATGGACGGCGATATGCCCGCCGCCATGCGATACACGGAATCCCGCCTCTCCAAGGCCGGTGAGGCGCTGCTGGAGGATATCGACAAGGAAACCGTCGACTTCCAGGACAATTACGACGGCCGCGAAAAGGAACCGGTGGTTCTGCCGGCCCGCTATCCCAACCTGCTGGTCAATGGCGCCGGCGGCATCGCGGTGGGCATGGCGACCAACATTCCGACACACAATCTCTCGGAAGTCATCGACGCCACCTGCGCCTATATCGACAATAACGACATCACCATCGACGAATTGATGGCCCATGTGCCGGGTCCCGACTTTCCGACCGGCGGCACCATCCTGGGGCGCAACGGCATCCGCGAGGCCTATCATCTGGGGCGTGGCTCGGTGGTCATGCGCGGCCGCACCCATATCGAGGAAATCCGCAAGGATCGCGACGCCATCGTCATCACCGAGATTCCCTATCAGGTGAACAAGGCGCGCATGATCGAGCGCATGGCGGAATGCGTCCGCGAAAAGATCATCGAGGGCATCTCGGATCTCCGCGACGAGAGCGACCGCGATGGCGTTCGCGTTGTCGTTGAGCTGAAGCGCGACGCTATGGCCGAGGTCGTCCTCAACCAGCTGTTCCGCTTCACGCCGCTGCAATCCTCCTTCGGTGTCAACATGCTGGCGCTCAATGGCGGCAAGCCGGAGATGCTGTCGCTGAAGGGCATCCTGGTGGCCTTCGTGGCCTTCCGCGAAGAAGTGATCACGCGCCGCACGATTTTCGAACTTCGCAAGGCGCGCGAACGCGCCCATGTCTTGGTCGGTCTCGCCATCGCCGTTGCCAATATCGATGAAGTCATCCAGGCGATCCGCACGGCACCCGATCCGACCGTCGCCAAGGAGCGCCTGATGTCGCGCGCCTGGCCGGCCGCCGACGTGGGGGCGCTCATCCGCCTCATCGACGATCCCGAGCATCCGATGGGTGAGGGCGATACCTACGTCCTCAGCGAAGCCCAGGCCAAGGCCATCCTCGATCTGCGCCTGCAGCGCCTCACGGGGCTTGAGCGCGACAAGATCGCCGATGAACTCAACGAGCTGGCGAAGGAGATCGTCGACCATCTGGAAACGCTGGAAAGCCGCCCCAAGCGCCTCAAGATCCTGCGCGACGATCTGCTGCTGATCAAGGAACAGTTCGGCTCGCCCCGCAAGACGACGATCGAAGAATCCGAATTCGAGCACGACATCGAAGACTTGATCCAGCGCGAGGACATGGTCGTCACCGTCACTCATGGCGGCTATATAAAGCGCGTGCCGCTCTCGGCCTATCGGGCGCAGCGTCGCGGCGGCAAAGGCCGCTCCGGCATGTCGACGCGGGACGAGGATTTCGTCAGCCAGGTGTTCGTGGCCGACACGCACACCCCGGTCCTGTTCTTCTCCACCAAGGGCATGGTCTACAAGACCAAGGTCTACCGCCTGCCTTTGGGCAACCCGCAGGCGCGCGGCAAGGCGCTGGTCAACATGCTGCCGCTGGGCGAGGGCGAAACTATCTCGACCCTCATGCCGCTGCCCGAGGACGAGGCAAGCTGGCGCAACAGCCATGTCATGTTCGCCACCGCCAGCGGCTATGTGCGGCGGAACGAGCTCAGCGATTTCGTCGACGTGAAGGCCAATGGCAAGATTGCGATGAAGCTGGAAGAGGGCGACAAGCTGATCGGCGTCGCCGTCTGCACCGACGATTACGACATCCTGTTGGCCGCCCGCAGCGGCAAGGCGATCCGCTTCCCGGTGACCGACGTTCGCGTCTTTGCCGGCCGCGATTCCGTCGGCGTGCGTGGCATCAAGCTGGAAGCCAGCGACAATGTCGTCTCCATGTCCGTCCTCAATCATATCGAGGTCGAGACCGAGGAACGTGACGCCTATCTGCGCTACGCCGCCCAGAAGCGCCGCGAGGGTGCCGAGGCCGAGGAGGGGGCTCCCGACACGGCAGCCGAGGTCGCAGCAGATGCGATCGCAGCCGAGGCGCCGGCAACGGACGCCGTCACCCTGACGCCGGAACGGCTGGCCGAGCTGGAGAGCAAGGACGAGCTCATCCTGACCATTACGGCCAAGGGCTTCGGCAAGCGCACCTCGGCCTATGAATACCGGGTGACGGGCCGCGGCGGGCAGGGGATCGCCAATATCGAAACCTCGCCCCGCAATGGCACCGTGGCGGCATCCTTCCCGGTGAGCGAGCGCGACCAGATCATGCTGGTGACCGATGGCGGCCAGATGATCCGCTGCCCGGTCCATGACATCCGTGTTGCCCGCCGCCAGACCCAGGGTGTCACGGTGTTCAAGGTCGCCGGTGACGAGCAGGTCGTTGCCGTCGCTCACATGCCCGATATCGAGGATGAGGGCGATGACGCGGAAGGTGCCACTGACGCGGAATCCACAGAAGCCAACGGCGTCGACCAAGGCGCCCAAGTAGCGGAGCCCGAAACGGGCGATGGGGAGAATGAGAATGGCTAACCGGATCGGGGTCTATCCCGGCACCTTCGACCCCGTGACCAATGGACATGTGGACATTATCCGCCGTGCCAGCCTGCTTGCGGACCGGCTGATCATCGCCGTCTCGACCAATGCCGGCAAAGGCCCGCTGCTTTCGATCGAGGAGCGGATGGACCTGATGCGGGCGGAAGTGGCCGACGCCAAGAACGGGCTCGACCAGGCCAAGATCGAGGTCCGCGCCTTTGACAATCTGCTCATGCATTTCGTCGAGCAGATGGGTGCCCATTTCATCATTCGTGGCCTGCGGGCCGTCTCTGACTTCGAATATGAGTTCCAGATGGCCGGGATGAATGCGCGCCTCGACCCCGATGTCGAGACGGTGTTCCTCATGGCGTCGGAGCGGCAGCAATTTATCTCCTCCCGCTTTATCAAGGAGATTGGACGTCTGGGCGGTCGAATCGATGAATTCGTCTCGCCGCGGGTCAATGAGCATCTCAAGCGGATATTTCAGTCAGGCCGATAACTAACTGATTTTAAAGTAAGTTATTTTCAAGATTTGCCACGGCGGCCAGCCATTTGCCGCGCCGCGATGGAAGCTTGCTTTTTACCCCGGATAATGGGATTTCATCGCCGCCGCAGATATGGTGAGGGCCGGTAGCTCAGCGGTAGAGCATCTGACTTTTAATCAGAGGGTCGCGGGTTCGAACCCCGCCCGGCTCACCACTTCTATTTTGATGTTCTCCGCTTTGTCGTGCCGCCCGCTTTGACGTGCCCCCGCTGTGACGAGCCACTCGCCCACCGCTGCATGCGTGCATTGCCAGGGCCGCCGGCTTTTCCATTCCCCAAGCTTTCCTATCAAGGAGTTCCTGAGATGAACGTGACACCGATGAACCCGACATTGGTCGAAACGCTCTGGTCCGGCTTTGCCGGCAGCAACGCGCGCAAGGCCGCTCTGGTTCTGGCCGGCACCGTTCTCCTCGCCATCTCCGCCCATCTCAAGGTGCCCTTTTGGCCCGTGCCGATGACCATGCAGACCTTCGTCGTGCTGATGATCGGTGCCGCCTTTGGCGCGCGCCTGGCCAGTGCGACGATCCTTGCGTACCTCATCGAAGGGGCGCTGGGCCTGCCGGTCTTTGCGACCGGTGCCGGCCTTGCCTATATGGCCGGGCCGACCGCGGGCTATCTCACCGGCTTCCTGTTTGCTGCCGCTATCGTCGGCTGGTTTGCCGATCGCGGCCATGGCCGCTCGGTCCTCACCACGCTGATGGCCTTCCTGGTGGGTGAGGCTGTCATCCTCACCCTGGGTGCCGGCTGGCTCGCCATCCTGTTCGGCCCCGAAAAGGCGGTGAGCGCCGGCCTCCTGCCGTTCCTGCCGGGCGAGGGCATCAAGGTTGCGCTCGCATGCGCGACCCTGCCGGTGCTGTGGCGCTTTGCCCGCCGGGGGTAGGTCCCAATCGATCTGAAGTCCGATCCAGAATCCGATCTGTATGGCCGGGGCCGCCCTGAAAAGCGGCCCCGGCTTTTTTCAATCGCCCCTGTGAATGCGCCTGTGATCCGGTTCATCGTCGGCGGATAAACCGGCTTCTATCTTCAGATGATCAAGCTGGCATAGCAGGCGGCTCCAACAGCCGCCCCACATGCGAACGCCAGCGCGTGAGAGCATGAGGATAATGATGGCGAGTTCTTCCTTTTTCATGACCCGCAGCCGGGTCAGAACCAGATCCCGTTCCCGGAATGTCGCGGCACGATTCCTGGCCCGGATTCTGGCCGGGGCAACACTTTTAATGATCCGGCTTGCCATCTGGCGCGAGCGCCGCGCAAGGCGCGCGGATTTGGGTCGTCTCGACGATCGCATGCTGGCAGATATCGGGCTTTCCCGCGCTGATGCCGAGCTTGAGGTTGCCAAACCCTTCTGGCGAAACTGACATCCCACCAATTCCCGCAATTAGTCTTGTGTTAGCGGTTTTCGGGTACACTGTGCTCAGGCATTGGCTGGGCTCAGATGGGCCCGGCGCGGCATCGAAGGCGAGATTGGCGATGCGCTGTTCTCCATCACGCCAAATGCGGCTCGGCATGGTCTTGTGCATGCTGTTGGTCGTGCTGCCACGGATCGCCACCGCTGATCCCGTTCGGTTCCGCGCTGATTACTGGTGTCCCTACAATTGCGATCCCACGGAACAGTATCCCGGCTACATGATCGAAATCGCGCAGCGCGCATTGGCGCGGCTGGGGTTGACGGTCGACTATCAGCTGATGCCCTGGGATCGCACGATGTCCGAAGTGCGGGCGGGCAGCGTCGATGTGGCCGTCGGTGCCACCACGCTTGAATCCGATGGCTTGATCCTGTCCGACATATTGGGGGTCGATGCCGATTGCTTTTTTGTGACGGCGGGCAATCCATGGCGCTATACGGGCGTTGCCTCGCTGCCGCATGTCCTGCTGGGTGCCGTCTCCGGCTACACGCATGACGAGGGTGAGATCGACGCCTACATCGCCGCCAATGATGCCCCCAATGGACGCGTCATGACGACGGCCGGGGACACAGCTTCCTCGCGCAATCTCCGGCTGCTGTTTGTCGGCCGTGTGGATGCGGTTCTGGACAGCCGCGCGGTGCTGTTGATGGAGGCGGCGAAGCTCGGTCATGCGGATGAACTGGTCAACGCCGGCTGCCTGGGCTCACTGCCGCTCTATCTGGCCATTTCACCCAAACGCGCCGATGCCCAGGCCCTGGTCGGTGCCTTGCGCGACGAGGTTGGCGATCTGCGCAAATCCGGACAATTGGCAGAAATCCTCGGCCACTACGGTTTATCGGATTGGCAGCAATAGCCTTCGAAAATTGGCGGCACCGCTTTCATTTAGCCATCTGCTCAAATCTGTTCACGTGCCACATCATCAGCTCGGCAAACCGTGACTGCCCCAGCGGGGTCTTGTGGGGGCGCTGGATATTGTCCACATCGGGCGCGCCATTCCCTTCAACGATCGACAGGCCATCGGCGGTGATGGCGATGTCCCAGCCGACAATCGCCCGGTCCCGAAAATGACGGTGGGCGTCCTTGGCCAGAGCCAGCACGGCATCCCATTGCGGCAGGCGCCGGCCGGTGATCTGTGCGCCGGTGGCCGGATGCCGGTCGATCCAGCCGATACTGGGCGACAGGCCGAAATCGGTGGCCGGCCCCAGGGCTCCGCTGCCGAGATCGACGGGCGCCGCGACACCGCCGGCGTGAAAATTGTCCACGATGCTGTCGGCGGATCGGCCCATGCGGAACAGTGCTCGGACCGGCTCGATGCCGCCATTTTCATCGACAAAGGTCAGCAAGCGGACCGTTGCAAGGGCGCTGGGTGAAAGGTCGCTAATGTCGGGATGGTTGACCTGCCGCTCCTGAACAAGAAATGGCTCGCGGTGCGAAAGGTCGAGGAGACGCGCCATCAGGGCATCGCCGTCCAGGCCGTTGCCCGGCGCATTCGCCGCGGATTGCTGACGATAGACGCCATCTTCATAGTGCCATAGCTCGGCACGCGCGCCGCCGCGGCCACGTGTGCGCTTGATGAACAGATCCTTCGCCGGCAATCCGGCAAAGGTGCCGCCTTCAATCTTGCCATCCACCAGAGACGCGACGATGCCGGCCACGGACAGGCCGCGCTCCTTGCAGTACGCCGCAAAGCCCAGCTTGTCGGTGAGCGGCGAGACGATGGATTGCTTCAGCATCCGATAGAGACTGTCCTTCACGACATAGCGATGGACATAGTCCCCGGCGTTGCGCCGGTTTTCGGGCAGGAAGAGTTCGAAAATATAATAATAATGAGGCCGGAAACCGTACCTGGCGGTCAACCAGAGCTGCTCACATGCTTGGCGCAGCTTGCTCTTGCCGGTGCGTTTGCGGACCATCTCCCCATTGCGCTGCGTCGCCGCGATGATCTTTGGCGCCATGAGAATCGGCCAGAGGAGAAGCAGTCCGGCCATCTGGCAGGCGCCAAGGAAGGTGCAGCTGCGCCAAATGGCCTTGAAATGCGCCCGGTGCAGTTGCGCCGCGCGGCCCTGGCCGATGGACAGGAACGCCCAGGCAAGCGGCAGAGGCGGCGGATATTTCTGGACGGTAATTTTGACGCCCTTGTACTTCATGACCCCACCATTCCAATCCGCAAGGCAGCTTTGCTGGCTACGCTATCAGATTCGTATAATCGGCGAGGGCCTTGAGCAGCGGCGATCTGCAGCCAGTTGAGGGGCGAAAATGGTGCCGGCGGAGGGACTTGAACCCCCGACCTTCGGTTTACAAAACCGCTGCACTACCACTGTGCTACGCCGGCACGGCCGCAAAGACCGGCTTCTTTAACCTCGGCAGGCGGTCGAGAGCAAGTGTTTCGGGCGGCAAAACGAGTGCGGGCGCCCGATGGGGATGGCATCGGGCGCCCGCGATCTGAAGCGGAGATGGGGACGGTTGGGTGAGCCCCGCTTCATGCATCAGACATAGGGTGGATCGGGGCAGGGCGTCTGTGATGGGGGTCACAGTCCTGCCCCCGGCCCGCCCTGGCCGCCCCGCGCCCCCTCCCGAACCCGGCTGTCAGCTAAATGACAGGTTGGTGCGATATCGCCTGACGGCATTCCAGCATTGGCGCCGTTGGGGAATCTCGTTAGGTTCCCGGCCCTGATGAAGCAGCCGATTTGGGCTGCGATAGAGAAATACGGGGTTTCCGACGTGGCACACGAGTTCACCGCCAAGCGATCATGGCGCAATTTCAAGCGCTATCTCAAATGGCGCCTCGCGCATCCCTTTGCGCCATATGAGGATTATTACGTCCACGCGGTGATGAAGAAGATCAACGCGGGCAGCGGCCATCCGGCCATCGGATCGACGTCGCGGCCTGTGCGCGAGCATGGCGAATTGCTCGCGTTTTTGCAGAAGTTCGGCCTGCAACCGAATGATGTTGCAGTAGATTATGGCTGTGGCTCTCTGCGTCTCGGGCGCAGTGTTATCGACTATCTTGAGCCGGGCAAGTTCTGGGGCGTCGATATCACTGACGAATTCTACAAGCTCGGCCTTAAAGCGATGGATCCAGCCTGGGTGCAGCAGAAAGCCCCCAGGCTCGGTGTCATCAACCCCGAAACGCTGGCCAAGGTGCGTGCTGACAAGCCGCGCCTGATCGGCTCCTGGCATGTCTGTTCGAAGGTGCCGGAAGCGCGCCTCGATGGGTATATCGGCAATATCGTGTCGCTGATGTCGCCCGGCAGCATCGCCCTTGTGCATTTTCCGGAAACGGCGGAGCGTCGTCAGCTCTCCGGCCTCGCCTGGGCCAGCCCGCGGGCACTCCTTGAGAAGATCGCGCGTCAACACGCGCCGACCGCTCAGATCAGCTTCGAAGCGCTGGTGGAGGGGGAGATCGACGGGATCCGCCAGACCCTCTTGGTGATCAGGGCCTAACTTAACTGTCTCGTTTGGGCGGCGAGATGCGGCCCGACAGGCGATAGCGGCTGCCCGGATAGATCAGCCGGACATGGCTGATCGGCCGGCTCGCCGACCAGGTGCGGCGGATCAGCTGCAGGCAGGGCTCGCCTGCGTCGATCTTCAGCAGTTTGCGCTCCCAGGCGGTGGCCAGCACGGCCTCGATCGTATGCTCGGCCTCCGAAATTGGCGCAATTTCAGTGAGATAGACGAAGGGCGTCCGCTTCTCGAAGTTCTGGATCAGATAGTCGGCAGCATAGCGCGGGTCGACATAGCGGTCTTCCAGCTGGACCGGCAGCTCGTTCTCCCGGTGCAGGATGATGGAATGGAAGACCGGGTGGCCGGGCTTGAGGCCGAAGGCAGCGGCGATCTCGTCCGGCGCCTCGACGGCTTTGAGGCCGAGCACCTCGGCGCGGTGCTGATGGCCGCGCTCGGCAATCTCCTCAGCGATGTTGCGCACCTCGAACAAGGCCGCCTGGGGCTTGGCCATGGCGACGAAGGTGCCGACACCCTGGACCCGGGTCAGAACGCCTTCCAGAGTGAGCTCGCGCAAGGCCCGGTTGATGGTCATGCGGCTGACGCCAAGTGCCTTCACCAGCTCGGCTTCCGACGAAATACGGTCGCCCGGATTCCAGCTTCCAGCCTTGATCCGGTCGGCGATCATGCGCTTCACGCGCTGGTAATGCGGAACGATTTCCTGGTTCATCGGGCCCTTGATATTAAACGGTTCCTGGACTCGACATGCGCGCCAAAATCCAAGATATATATACATGTATAGACAGCCAGTCGGGAAGCCCCAATGCCGAAAGCGGTTTTTGCCCCCCTTGCCATGCTGCCCGAAGGCTGGGCCGAGCAGGTCCTCATTGAATTCGACGCCGCCGGAACGGTAACGGCGGTCAAACCGGGTGTCGCCCCGGTGGCAGGCATTGACCGGGCCCAGGGGCCGGTTCTGGCAGGCATGCCCAATCTCCATTCCCATGCATTCCAGCGGGCGATGGCGGGGCTGGCGGAAGTAGCGCTCAACCCGGAAGACAGTTTCTGGACCTGGCGGGACCTGATGTATCGGCTGGTCGGGCGCCTGACGCCGGAACAGGTCGAAGACATTGCCCGCTACCTCTATATCGACATGCTGAAAGGTGGGTACACGGCAGTCGCCGAGTTCCACTATCTGCATCATGGGTTGGACGGCAAACCCTATGCGGACTTGGCCGAAATGTCGCGCCGGGTCCTGAGTGCCGCCGACAGTGTCGGGATCGGCATCACCCTGCTGCCGGTGCTCTATGCGCATGGCGGCTTCGGTGGCAAGGCGCCCAGCGATGGTCAGCGCCGCTTCATCAATTCGATCGATCAGTATCTGAAGCTGCAGGACATCCTGGCCAAGGATTGCGCTGCGCCCGGCAGGCGATTGGGCTTCTGCTTTCATTCGCTGCGCGCGGTGACGTTGGACGAAATCCAGGCGGTCATGGACAGCAGCCGCGATGGCCGACCAGTCCATGTCCATATCGCCGAGCAGCAGAAAGAGGTCGACGATTGCGTCGCCTGGAGCGGGCGGCGGCCGATCCAATGGCTCTATGACAAGGTCGCGGTCGACGATCGCTGGTGCCTCATCCACGCGACCCATGCGGAGGCCGATGAAGTAACGGCAATGGCGAAGAGCCGCGCAGTAGCTGGTCTGTGCCCGACGACAGAAGCCAATCTTGGTGACGGTCTGTTTCCGGCGGTCGATTTCCTGGCCGAAGGCGGGCGGCTTGGTATCGGGTCGGACAGCCATGTGTCCTTGAGCGTGGTTGAAGAATTGCGCTGGCTGGAATATGGCCAACGCCTGAAGCATGAGCGCCGCAATCGGCTCTATGGCCCCAACAAGCATGTCGCAGGGCATCTCTACCGTGCATCGCTGCAAGGCGGCGCTCAGGCGCTGGGTCAGAAGATGGGCGCCATTGCGGTTGGCAACAGGGCCGATCTCGTGGTGCTCGACGGCCAGCATCCGCTGCTGGCTCATGTCAGCGGCGATGATATCCTGGGCCGCTGGCTGTTCGCCGGCTTCAACCGCATAGTGAAGGACGTCATGGTCGGCGGCGAATGGGTCATCCAGGATGGCCGTCATGCCGACGAGATCGAGGCGGGCAGGGCTTTCGCAGCGGCGGTCAAGGCCGCGATCTAGGCGATGGCAGCTTCAGCGTGACGCGTGCATCTGGGGAACGGCCATACCGTCGTTGCTGGCGGTGCGAGCCCGCGGCCTAGAGCCTGCGGCTTTCAAAACTGGCGGCGCTGCTCTGACCCGAGACTTCGCCGAGGATCAAACCACCATAAATCAGCTCCGGCGTGACGTAGAAGGCGACGCCTTCGACATAACGGGGTGGCCGATTGGCAATTTCGACGACTTGGCGCATCCAGCGCGGCGCCAGATCCTGAGCGCAATCGTGGAATCCTTTGAGAACCTCCGCGCTGTGGGCGCCGTGGAGGAAATCTTCCAGATAATGGCCGCGCACGCTGCGGCCAAATGCATGGTCAAGTGCTGTGCCTGACAAACGGATATGCAGCCGCACAGGCCCAGCAGCACCGTTTCGGTCGATTTCCAATATATAAAGATGGGGCAGGAGATCGCGGCCGATCTCAACCGGGTCGATGGCCGATCGATCCTTGCGGTCCGCCATATAGTCGGCAATGCGACGCAAGACAGGGTTCATATTTTCAGTCACTCCTCAATCTACACGATACGGAGCGAATCCTTGAGCAAATATGAAGGGCATCCTCCGCAGTTAACGAACACCGTTGGCGATTGTTCCCCGTGCTGCGGGAAACCAGCCCCGTTGCAGCGGGACCGGCAATCGCGAGCGCAACTGCCGGTCCCGCCAAGACGTATCAAGCGCCTTTAATTCCCAAAGCCTTTGGCATCATGAAGTCGATCGCCAAAGCGACGATGATCGACAGGCCGACCAAGGGAAACGCGATACCCAGGACCGCCAGGATGGCGACGGCGCCCCGGGCGACGCGATAGTCGCTGGGATAGCGCGGCGCCCCCAGCGATCCTTGCGGACGGCGCTTCCACCACATGACGATGGCGGAGAGGCACATGGCCACGATCGCAAGGCACGCAGCCGCCATCAGGAGCTGGTTGGGGCGACCGTATTCCTGGCCCATATGGACACTGACACCCCATTCGACGGTCTTGCCGACCGGCCCCAATTCCTTGAAGCCGCCATCGAACAGGACCTTGCCCGTATATTGGTCGAGGTGAATGACACGTTCGAAACCGACCTGATCCGGAAAGACCGAGGCTGAATAGACGCCCGTCGTACCGGCGGGCAGGTCCACGGCGTAGCCTTTGCGGATACCCAAACCGTCGAACAAGGCTACGGCCTTGTCGAGCCCGATATTGGCACCCACGCCTGGCGTCGATGTTGGAGATGATGTTGGAGATGATTCTGGCATCGGCACGTTTTCAAGACTCCACGACGTCTGTGTCATGGCATCTTTCATCGGCACCGTCGACGGCGGCACTTCGTTCCAGAACTGGGGCGGATAGCCAAGGCCGGCTGCATCGGCATAGAGGTTCAGCTTGGCACCCCAGAAGCCCGACCAGGGCAGGCCGGTCAAAGCCAGGAACAGGATGAAGGCGCCGGTATAGATCCCCGTCACGGCATGGAGGTCGCGCCAGAACGGGCGCTTGGTGGAACCAGCGCGGATCTTAAACACGCCCACACCCTTGTTGCGCGGCCACCAGAGATAGATGCCGCTCACCACCAGGACGATGGACCAGCCGGCGGCCAGCTCGACAAGCCGGTTCGCGACCCAACCGAAATAGTCGAGACTGTGGATCTTTCGGATGAGCTGCATGATCGGCGACTTGGCGGCACCACCATCTGCGAAATGGCCGAGGACATCGCCGGTATAGGGATTGACGTAGACCCGCACGCTGCCATCCGTTGCGCTTTTGATGCCGACAATTGCCGCGGCATGCGCGGTATCCGGCGGTAAGTAGCTTTTCATCGTACCGGGGACGGCCGCCAACGCCTTGGCAACGATGGCCGACGGCGCCAATGGAGGCGTGTTCTGGGGCGCGATGTTCAGGTAGTGGCCATAGATGAGGTCGTTCAGTTCATCCTTGAAGAGGTAGAGCCCACCGGTGATGGCAAGATTGAGCAGAAACGGAATAACCAGCAGGCCGGCATAAAAATGCCAGCGCCAGACGGCGCGATAGAGCGGCGATGGTGCCGCAGCATTGGTATTGGACATGACAAATTCCCATAGCTGAGAGCGCGCAGCAAAGCATGCGCGATTGACCGAGATGCGAGATGGCTCAGATCAGGACAGCTGGGGGTGCACGGGTGGCGAGGTCGGATTGGAAGCGGGCCGGCCGCGCGAGAATCGTGTCGGGCCGTGGAGAAAATACGATGGATTGCGTCGGATAGATGATGAACGCAGCCACGGCGTCGGGCTGCGGCAGGACCGGCATGCCGACAGCGGCTGCGCAGGCGATCTTGCACGCAAGGCAATCGCCCTCCGGTGCCTGGTCCTGTGGCGCGGTCTTGCCGGGATCGGCAACGACAATGCGCCCATCTTCCAGGCACAGCATGCCAAGCCCCAGGGCCTCGTGCTGCGCCATGGCGAAGGCATGGCTGTTGGCCGCCGCATTGCCCAGGATCGACTGGGCAAGCAGCGCATAAGCCAGCGCCAGCACCGGCCAAAGCGACCGGCGGCGCAGAGCTGATAGGAAGTTGGATGCGCGCATGGTGGGTTTTTACGCGGCCACATCGAGCGCTGCAAGCCCCCTCACCCCAACCCCTCTCCCGCGAGGGGAGAGGGGCTTGTGCCACGCATTTTCACCAAGATCTCTAGGCCAGGCTAGATTTGCCAGCGGGTCTCATTCCCTCTCCCCTTGCGGGAGAGGGTCAGGGTGAGGGGGTGTTTCCGCGCGCTCGGCCGGAGAGCGTTATGGATAAGCCGTTTTTCAATTCGTCATCCTCGGGTCAAGCCCGAGGATGACGGCATGAATATGATGGTATGAAATTGGGAAATATGGGTGGCCGAAAATCAAGCCGGTCGCCAATTCACCATTGTCTTGACGAAGCGGGCGAGGACCGGTTGTACGCGGACGGCGAGGCCGGGCTGATAGTCGAAGGGTGGCTCTTCGCGCATATAGGTGCGTTGGGCGAGTTCCAGCTGGATGGCGTGGATGCCTTCCTGCGGGCGACCGTAGAAGCGCGTGATGTGACCGCCCTTGAAGCGGCCGTTGACCACGTGGGTGTAACCGGGGGCGTCGCAGGCTTGCGCAAGTTGGGCCGTCAGTTCCGGTGCGCAGCTGGCGCCGGCATTGGTACCGATGTTGAAGTCCGGCAACTCGCCCTCGAACAGGCGCGGCACAAACCCCTTGATCGAATGGGCATCGAAGAGGACGGCATGGCCGTGCTCGGCGCGGATGCGGGCGAGTTCCGCACCGATACGGTTGTGATAGGGATGCCAGATCTCGTCGAGGGCCTGCGCGCGAACGGTGGCGTCGGGAGCCTTGCCTTGTCGGAAGAGTGGCTGGCCATCGAACAGCACGTCCGGATAAAGGCCGGTGGTCGCAGTCGCATAAAGCGGCTTGTCGTCGGAAGGGCGGTTGAGGTCGATGTTGAAGCGCGACCAGCGCGCGATCAGCAGGCTGGCCCCCATCTCGCGGGCAAAATCATAAAGGATCGGCAGATGCCAATCCGTGTCGCACAAGCCCTTGGCCGGATCCGCAAGGCCGGCTGCCACTTCCGGCATCAGCTCGATGCCAACATGGGGCATGCTGATGAGAAGCGGCGAGGGGCCGGGGATGAAGTCGTAGGCCTGGATGATCATGCGGCTTCTGGTCCATGCGCTTGCGGTCCATGCGCCTTCAGGGAAACGACGATCAGCCGTGCCTTGGGGCTGGTCACGGTGAGTGCCACGGTTTCCGTCGTCTCGCTGTCGAGGCGGATTGTATGGCCGTCCTGCAGTTTGTGCCCATTGCACTCGGCGGAACCGGTCAGCAGATGGAGGAGGGTCATGGGCGCCACCGCCAGCGTCAGGCGTTGATCCTTGACGAGATCAAAGCCGTTGACGGCGGCATGGCCCCAATCGCGGCTTACCATCACGTTGAAATCCTGGATGGCACCATCGATCAGGCGGCAATCCGTCTTCCACTCGCCTTTGAAGGCCTGTGGCCGCAGAGGCTTGGAGATGACGACCGGCGGCGCTTCCTGATCGAAGCTCAGCACCATGCCGTGACCACTCACCAGCATGATCTGGCGGTCGACGCCATCAAAGGTCGAGAAGGGGCCAGGCGTTGCGACGTCGGCAATGCTGAGGCGCCAGTTGAAACCACCGTCGGGCGCTGGATCCTGCAGCAGTTCGAGAGTCGAGCCGCCGCCGTTTTTCCACGGCATGCGGCGATAATCCGCGGGACCGAACAGTTTCAGGCGCATCGCTTGACCCATGTGCCGGATTTCAAGATGCCGGCGCAGGGATTGCCGCCGAACCAGTAGCTGAGTTCCGCCGGCCGTTCGACCGACCAGACGGCAAGGTCGGCTGCCATGCCCGGCTTCAGCATGCCATGGCTGTCCTGCAGGCCCAGCGCCTTGGCGGCATGGCGCGTGGCGCCGAGCAAGACTTCTTCCGGCGTCATGCGGAAGAAGGTCGTGGCCATGCTCAGCATCAGCAGCAGCGACAAGGTGGGTGACGTACCGGGATTATGGTCGGTGGAAATGGCAATCGGCACGCCGGCTTTGCGGAAGCCGTCGATGGGCGGGAGTTTGGTTTCGCGCAAGGCATAGAAGGCGCCAGGCAGCAGGACGGCGATCGTGCCGGCCTTGGCCATCGCCTCGATGCCAGCCTCGCTCACATATTCCAGATGGTCGCAGGAGAAGGCATTGAATTCGGTCGCCAGTTGCGTGCCGCCCTGGTCGGAAAGCTGTTCGGCATGCAGCTTCACCGGCAAGCCAAGCCGCCGCGCTGTTTCAAAGACACGGCGCGTCTGGGCGGTCGAAAAGGCGATCTTTTCGCAGAAGGCATCGACCGCATCGGCGAGAGAGTCTTTGGCGATCGCCGGCAGGATCTCGTTGCAGACGCGGTCGATATAGCCGTCGCTGTTGCCGGCGAATTCCGGTGGCAGGGCATGGGCGGCAAGGCAGGTGGTGCGGACGGTCACCGGATTTGTGTCACCCAGTTTGCGCGCTGCCGCCAATTGCTTGCGTTCGTTTTCGAGATCGAGACCATAGCCGGATTTGACCTCGATGGTCGTCACACCTTCCGTGGTCAGCTCAGAGAGGCGCTTGCCGGCGGAGGCGACGAGATCGTCGAGGCTGGCCGCGCGCGTTGCCTTCACGGTCGAGGCGATACCGCCGCCGGCCTTGGCGATTTCCTCATAGGTGGCACCTTTGAGGCGCAGCTCGAATTCCGCCGCACGGTCGCCGCCATAGACCAGATGGGTATGGCAATCGATGAGGCCAGGCGTCACCCAGCGGCCGCCGAGCTTGACGGTCTCTTTGGCATCGCCCGCCGGCAGATCAGCACGCCGGCCGATCCAGGCGATCTTGCCGCCGGACAGCGCCACCACCGCATCGTCGATGGCGCCATAGGGCTGGCCGGTCACCGCCATGGTGGCGGCACGGCAATCCGTCAGCAGAACGTCCCAGGTCATATGGTGCCGTTTTCTACTTGTTCAGCATGGGGAGATTTAGCCCCTGCTCGTGGGCACATTCAATGGCGCTTTCATAGCCAGCGTCGGCATGACGCATGACGCCGGTGCCGGGATCGTTGGTGAGCACGTTGCGGAGGCGCCGGTCGGCTTCTTCCGAGCCATCGCACAAGACGACCATGCCGGAATGCTGCGAGAAGCCCATGCCGACACCACCGCCGTGATGGAGACTGACCCAGGTGGCACCCGAGGCGGTGTTGAGGAGGGCGTTCAGCAGCGGCCAATCGGAGACGGCATCCGACCCGTCCTTCATGCCTTCGGTCTCACGGTTGGGGCTGGAGACCGAGCCGGAATCGAGATGATCGCGGCCGATGACGATCGGCGCCTTCAGCTCGCCCTTGCGCACCATTTCGTTGAAGGCGAGGCCGAGTTTCATGCGCTGGCCGAGGCCGACCCAGCAGATGCGCGCTGGCAGGCCTTGGAACTTGATGCGCGCTGCCGCCATGTCGAGCCAATTGTGGAGATGCTTGTCGTCGGCAATCAGTTCCTTGACCTTGGCATCGGTCTTGTAGATGTCCTCGGCCTCGCCCGACAAGGCCACCCAGCGGAAGGGTCCCACGCCGCGGCAGAAGAGAGGGCGGATATAGGCCGGGACGAAGCCCGGGAAATCGAACGCGTGCTCGAGCCCCACTTCCTTCGCCATCTGGCGGATGTTGTTGCCGTAGTCGAAGGTGGGGATGCCCATCTTCTGAAAGTCGAGCATCGCCTGGACCTGGATCTTCATCGATTCCTTGGCAGCTTTCACGACCGCGGCCGGATCCTTCTGGCGCATCTCGGCGGCCTTGGCCAGCGACCAGCCGGCAGGGAGATAGCCGTTCAAGGGATCATGCGCGCTGGTCTGGTCGGTCACCATGTCGGGACGGATGCCGCGCTTGTAGATCTCCGGGAAAATTTCAGCGGCATTGCCGAGAAGGCCGATGGAAATGGCCTTGCCGTCCTTCTTGGCTTTCTCAAGGAGTGCCAGCGCCTCATCAAGGGTGTTCGCCTTGACGTCGACATAACGCGTTTCAAGCCGCTTCTCGATGCGCGAGGGTTCGCATTCGACCGCGATCATCGAGGCGCCGGCCATGGTGGCGGCCAAGGTCTGTGCACCACCCATGCCACCGAGGCCGCCGGTCAGGATCCAGCGCCCTTTGAGATCACCACCGTAATGCTGGCGGCCAGCTTCGACGAAGGTCTCGTAGGTGCCCTGCACGATGCCCTGGCTGCCGATATAGATCCAGGAGCCGGCCGTCATCTGGCCGTACATCATCAGGCCCTTGGCATCCAGCTCGCGGAAATGCTCCCAGGTCGCCCAATGCGGGACGAGGTTGGAATTGGCGAGCAGCACGCGCGGGGCATTCTCATGGGTGCGGAACACGCCGACCGGCTTGCCGGATTGGATGAGGAGGGTTTCGTCGCCCTCCATCTTCTTCAGCGTCTCGACGATCTTGTCGAAGCAGGCCCAGTTGCGCGCGGCCTTGCCGATGCCGCCATAGACCACCAACTCGCCGGGATTTTCGGCGACCTCGGGGTCGAGATTGTTCATCAGCATGCGCAAGGGCGCTTCGGTCGCCCAGGATTTGGCGTTGAGCTTGGTCCCGCGCGGGGCCCGGATGATCCGCTGGTTGGTGGTTGGCGTGGTCGTATTCATGGTCAGCACCCCGTCGCGTTAACTTGTATATACATGTATGGACAATAGCATGGCGGATTTGTCCCGACAACAGCCATGAGGGCGGTTGCCGGCAAGGCTGGATACTCGAACAACGGATGTATAAAGTGGTGGTTAACAGGGGCGGGCGGGGCTAAATGTCGAATGAAATGAAGGGCGTGCTGCTGGCGATCGGTGCCACGATCGGCTGGAGCCTCAGCGGCGTCTTCGTCCGCTATGTGCCGACCGTCGATCCCTGGACCTTCAACGCCTATCGCGGCGCCAGCATGAGCTGTGCGCTGCTGCTGTGGATGCTGGTTCGGTGTCGAGGCGACACCGTTTCGCATTTCAGGCAGGCAGAGCCTTTGGCTCTCATTGCTACCGCTGGCTTCTTCGGCATCGGCTCCTCGCTCTACATCCTCGCCATGCAGCTGACCAGTGTTGCAGCGGTTTCCTGCGTCGCTGCCACATCGCCGCTTTTTGCCGCCATGCTGGCGTGGGTCTGGCTCGGCGAGCGGACGCGCCTCAT
This sequence comes from Dongia sp. P2_B8, assembly GCF_056404715.1. Lineage (NCBI taxonomy): Bacteria > Pseudomonadati > Pseudomonadota > Alphaproteobacteria > Rhodospirillales > Dongiaceae > Dongia > Dongia sp. P2_B8. The sequence continues at coordinate 878,006 of NZ_JBFUDM010000001.1, forward strand.
GGTCTTCATCGCGATCTTCGTGGCGCTTGCCGGTGTCGCCATCGTCGCCTTCGGTGAAAGCGGTGTCTCGATCAGTGGGCTGCATGGGTCGTTGATCGCCCTGCTGGTCGCCCTCTGCTTTGCCGGGCAGAGCGTCACCTTGCGGCGCTATCACTCGGTCGAGATGGCGCCGTCGCTGATCGTGGGTGGATTCGGAATCTTTGCGGTGGTGGGCCTCACCGTCGGCCTGCAGCCGATCAGTCTCCATGACTTTCTGATTCTCGCTTGCATGGGCACGGTGCAATTGGCGCTGCCGCTGGTGCTCTATATGCGCGGTGCGCGCTATGTGCCGGCCGTCCAGATGGTGTTGATTTCGCTCGCCGACGCGTTTCTCAATCCGTTCTGGGTCTGGCTGGTCCATGGCGAAGTGCCGGTGGCGAGTGTATTCTGGGGCGGTGCGCTCATCCTGGGCGCCATCGCCGTCGTCACCATCCGCCGCGCCACACCCGCCACCAGCCAGCCCTGATCAAGAAGGCAAGCCAATGAAGTTCAGCAGCGTCAACGAAATGACCGAGATCGTGCAGCATGTGTCCGAGGACGATCCGCTGTGGGTGCCGATCACCGACCAGGTGCAGTTCCGGCCGCTGATGTTCGATTGCTCGAACGGGGCCTGGTCGAATGTGCTGAAGGTCAGCCCAGGCGGCAGCCTTGCCTGCCACTACCACACGGCGCCGGTCCATGCCTTCGTGCTGGAAGGGGCGTGGCGCTATCTGGAACATGATTGGGTGGCCGAGACCGGCAGCTTCATCTACGAGCCGCCGGGCGAGGTACATACGCTCTATGCCGACGACAAGCGCGGCATGAGCACCTTCTTCGTGACACGCGGATCGCTGGTCTATACCGACGCTGCCGGCCACCAGATCGGCTTCGAGGACGTGTTCACTCGGCTAGCGCGCTTTCGCGAGCATTTGGCGCAATCGGGGCTGGATCAGACAATTGCTGATCAATTGATTCGCTGAAGCGGGCGGCAATCAGCGTGTAGGCGACCGGCACCACGAACAAGGTGAAGAAGCTGCCGAAGCTGAGGCCGCCCACGATCACCCAGCCGATGGCCTGGCGCGATTCAGCACCGGCACCTTCGGCCAGGGCGAGTGGAATGGTGCCGAGCACCATGGCGCCGGTGGTCATCAGAATCGGGCGCAGGCGCAGGACGGCAGCGCTGATCACCGACTCTGCCAAACCCAATCCGGTCGCCCGGCGTTGGTTGGCGAATTCCACGATCAGGATGCCATGCTTGGTGATGAGGCCGATCAGGGTCACGAGGCCTATCTGGCTGTAGACGTTGAGTGTGCCGCCGGTGAGATGCATGGCGATCAAAGCACCGGTCATGGCGAGCGGGACGGTTAGCATGATGATGAAGGGGTCGCGGAAGCTTTCGAACTGCGCCGAAAGCACCAGATAGATGAAGGCCAACGCCAGGATAAAGACGGTAAAGCCGCTTTGGCTCGAAGCGCGCAGCTCTCGCGACTGACCGGAATAGTCGACTTGCATGTTCGTCGGCAGCATCTTGTCAGCGATGGCCTGCAAGGCAGCCAGCGTATCGCCTGAGGTATAGCCGGGTGCCGCATTGGCGGTGATGGTGGCAGAGCGCAACTGGTTCCAGCGGTTGAGGTCCTTGGGTGAGACCGTCTCGCGCAGCGTCACAAGGTTGGAGAGCGGCACCATGGCGCCACTGGCGGCGCGCACATAGATCAGCTTCGCCTGATCGGGGGTCGAGCGCGAACGATCGTCAACCTTGACCACGACGTCATATTGCCGGCCGTCGCGCTTGAAGCGGGTGACGTCACGCCCCGCCAGCAGCGATTCGATGGTGGTGCCGATGCGTTCGACATTGATGCCGAGATCAGCCGCCTTGTCACGGTCGACGGTCAGGCGGATTTCCGGCTTGGATAGTTTGAGATCGGAATCCGGGTTGAGCAGGCGGGGATCGTCCTGTGCCGCACTCAGCATCGCCTGCACGACTTCGTCCAGCTCCTCATAGCTGCCGGTACTCAACACCACCAGTTCCGCAGCCTTGGAATTCGGACTTTGGCCGAGCGACGGCGGCACGTTGGCGAAGACGTTGACGCCGGGCAGATCCGACAATGGCTTGCGCAGGGATGCGGCGATTTCCTTGGAGGTGCGCCCACGCTCCTCCCAGGATTTGAGGCGCAGCGGCGCCATGGCCTGGGACGGGCTTTGATTGCCGACGACGGTGAAATAGCTGTTGAGCTCGGGCACCTTGGAAAAGATGTTTTCCATCTTCTCGACATATTTGGTGGTGTATTCCAGCGTCGCACCTTCAGGTCCGGTCACGGAGGCAAAGAGGATGCCGCGGTCCTCGACCGGCGTGAGTTCCTGCTTCAATCCCATGAACAGCCAGTAGGCGGAGCCAGCCACGATCAGCGCCAACAGGACCACCAGCCAGCGCGCCGCCATGCAGAGGTGCAGTGCCGCGGCATAGCCATCGGTCAGCTTGGTCAGCAGATATTCGATGGCGCCATAGATCACGCCATGCTTTTCATGCTCGCGGTCCGGCAGCAATTTGGCGCACATCATCGGCGACAAAGTGAGCGCCACGAAACCGGAGACCAGGACAGCACCAGCCAAGGTCAGCGCAAATTCCGTGAACAGCTTGCCGGTACGACCGCTCTGCAGTGCCACCGGCACATAGACGGCAGCCAAAGTGATGGTCATGGCGAGTACCGCAAACGCGATCTCGCGGCTGCCGACCAACGCTGCGCGCAAGGGACTGGCGCCTTCTTCGATATGGCGGTGGATGTTTTCCAGCATGACGATGGCGTCGTCGACGACAAGGCCGATCGCCAGCACGAAGGACAGCATAGTCAGCGTGTTGAGGCTGAAGCCCAGCGCATACATGACGGCGCAGGCACCGACCAGGGAGAGCGGGATGGTGACCAGTGGGATGAAGGTCGCACGGATCGAGCGCAGGAAGAAGATGATGACTAGGAGGACCAGCACCACCGCTTCGAAAATAGCGTGATAGACATTGTCGATCGAGGTCTGGATGAAGGTCGAGGAATCATAAGCCATCTCCAGCTTCATGCCGCTGGGGAGGCTCGCCTGGATGGCGGGTAGATTGGCGCGGATTTCAGCAGAAACGTCGAGCGGATTGGCGGTCGACTGCTTGATGATGCCGAGTGAGACGCCGACCTTGCCATTGACGCGCGTCCGTATCGTATCGTCGTAGGCGCCGAGCTCGATGTCCGCCACATCGCCCAAGCGGACCAGGGCCCGCTCCGATTTCTTGACGATGATGGCGGAAAATTCTTCGGGCGTGGAGATCCCGGTATCGGAGAGCACCGAGAATTCGCGCGACTGGCTTTCGATCGTGCCGGCGGGCATTTCGACATTCTGGGCGCGCAGCGCATCCTCGATGTCCTGAACCGTCAGGCGAAAGGCGGCCAAGCGTTCCGGCTTCAGCCAGACCCGCATCGCCGGCTTGCGCTCGCCGAAGATGCGAACTTCGGAAATGCCGCTCAAGGTCTGCAGCTTGTTCTTCACGAAGCGGTCGACATAGTCGGAAATCTGTAACGACGAATCGAGATCGCTGGTGAAGGCCATCCAGATGATCGGCTGGGCGTCGGCTTCGACCTTGGCGATGACCGGTTCTTCAATATCGTCGGGCAGCTTGCCGCGTGCGCGGGAGACACGGTCGCGCACATCGGCGGCAGCGGAATCGATATCGCGGCTGGGACGGAAAACGATGCTGATACGTGACGATTCAGACCGGCTGGCGGATTTGATGAAGTCGATGCCTTCGATGCCGGACAGGCTTTCTTCCAGCTCCTGCGTCACCTGCAGTTCCATGATTTCCGCGGAGGCGCCGCGGAAGGTGGTCGATACGCTGACCACCGGCTCGTCAATGTCCGGATATTCGCGCACGGTCAGGCGCTGATAGGCGATGACGCCGATCAACAGGATGACAAGATTGATGACGGTGGCGAAGACCGGACGGCGGATACAGAGTTCGGGAAGGCGCATGCCAGGCGACCTTACGGCTGAACCGGGACGGCAGCGGCGCCGGGGCGCAGCTTCAACTGGCCATCGGTGACGACGGTTTCGCCGACCGCGAGGCCGTCGACGATCTGTACTTTGCCTGCCTGGCGCAGGCCGGTCTTGACGGGCTTCATTTCAGCCTTGCCGTCGACCAGCGCATAGACGAAGACGCGGTCGCCGCGCGCCACGAGGGCCTGTTCGGGCACGACGACGGCATTGTCGATCTTGCCGGCATCGATTTCGACCTCGATGAAAAGGCCGGGCTTCAGCCTGCCATCGGCGTTGGCAACCTCGGCACGCACCGAGACGGCGCGGGAGGCGTCGTCGAGCTTGGGATCGATGGCAAGGATCCTGCCGGCAAAGTCCTCGTCAGGAAAGGCGTCAGTACGGATGCTGACGGGGGTGCCCTGTTTTAGGATGGCGAGTTCCGTCTGCGGCACCGAGAAATCGACATAAAGTGGATCGATGCGGCTCAAGGTGAAGATGGCCTGGCCGGGGTTCATATATTCCCCGACGCTGACCATGCGCAGGCCGAGCGTGCCGCTGAAAGGGGCAGTGATCCTGGTCTTGGCGAGATTGGCCTGGGCAAGGTTGAGGGCAGCTTCGGCGATGCCGAGCTCCGAGGTCGCCTCGTCGACGGATTTCTGCGTGCCGGCGCCCTTGGACATCAGATTGTTGGTGCGTTCGGCATTGGCGCGCCAAAGCTTGGTCTTGGCGTCAGCTTCCGCCACCTGAGCGCGGTAAATGGCGGTATCGAGTTCAGCCAGCACATCGCCCTTGGCGACCTTGTCGCCTTGAGCTGCGGATACGCTGACGATGCGCCCGGCGATCTCGGGGCTGACGGTGACAGTGTCGGAGGCAGTGAGGGTGCCCACGGACCGCGATTGGCGCACCAGGGTCTCCGATGTGGCTTTGGCCACATAGACGGACACAGGCGGCGATTTGGCCGGTGCGCCAGGCGCTTGCGACGCTGCTGAGCTGGGCAGGAGACCGGTCGGCACGAGATCGGCCGGCAAATGGTCGCGGCCCCAGTAGAGGCCGGCCCCGAGCGCGCCGAGCGCCAGCAGGGCAAACAATCGTGGCCAGGGTGAGCGTCGTTTGGTCGTTTTCATTGGGTAATCAGTCGTCCAAATCGGTTGGCTATCCAAAGGAATCAGCTTTGCAGGCGAATTGGCTATGCTGGTGTGCCTTGGCGGGATCGGTGGCGAAACCAGCATATTGGCGGGCGACTCGAAATAGGCGCCAACCATGACACGGCGATGAACTCAAAACCCTGCGCGACAAACAGCATACGCCCAAAATGCCGCGCTGCCGAAGGGCCAAAGTGCTGCGCCGCATCATGCGGTACGGCAAACAGGCCCTTCCGGACGCGTCTGGGGTATAAAATTGTCATTCGTGTTGACAGCTACCGCAGGGTTGCAGTACATGCTGCCCCGCCGAACAGACGAGCCCGATCAGGGACTTCGATCCTGTCTTGCGCGGGTGTAGCTCAGTTGGTTAGAGCGCCGGCCTGTCACGCCGGAGGCCGCGGGTTCAAGTCCCGTCACTCGCGCCATTTCCCTTTCCCGAAAATTAATGAAATATCAACTGGTTGCGCGTCGTTCCGCGGGCAATTCACGGCGTTTTAGGGTGGTTTTTGCCCTTCCTTGGCCGAATTAACCTCTTTATAGTGCGGCCAGACCGGAGTCGTGATTTTKGTCGCGATCAGGGTCTTTTGCGCTGCGAAAAATTGGCGTAAAGGACGCCTGCAAATCCGGTGCGCGGATGCACCCGGGCAGCTTCCGGCCGACAAGGCCAAGGCGACCCTGGGACCGAATTGGGTGATGGAGCGTAGGAAAGCATCTAGGGATGGACGACCTACTCAAAGAATATCTGCCGATCCTGATCTTCCTGATCATTGCTTCGGCCCTGACGCTGGTGATGGTCACGGCGTCCCTCGTGCTCGGTAAGCAGAACCCTGATTCGGAAAAGCTGTCGCCGTACGAATGCGGCTTCGAGGCTTTCGACGACGCCCGCCGTCAATTCGATGTTCGTTTCTATCTCGTCTCGATCCTCTTCATCATCTTCGATCTGGAAGTCGCCTTCCTGTTTCCCTGGGCTGTTTCGCTCGGCAATATCGGGTTGTTCGGTTTCTGGTCGATGATCATCTTCCTCGGCGTCCTCACCGTAGGGTTCATCTACGAGTGGAAAAAGGGCGCCTTGGAATGGGAGTAGACCAAATGAGCCAGCCCTCAGTGCCTGTCATGGGCGCGGTGCCAGCTAATTCCGGTGGTATCTTGCGTCCCGGCCCAGCCCAGGACCAGATTCTGACCGACGTGACAAACGAGCTCCAGGACAAGGGCTTTGTCGTCGCGCAGATGGACAAGCTGGTGAACTGGGCGCGCACCGGTTCGCTGTGGCCGATGACCTTTGGTCTGGCCTGCTGCGCGGTTGAAATGATGCATGCCTATATGGCGCGCTATGATCTCGACCGGTTCGGCGTCGTGCCGCGCGGCAGCCCACGTCAATCGGACGTGATGATCGTTGCCGGTACGCTCACCAACAAAATGGCCCCGGCCCTGCGCAAGGTTTATGACCAGATGGCCGAGCCGCGCTGGGTCATTTCCATGGGCTCCTGCGCCAATGGCGGCGGTTATTATCACTATTCCTACGCCGTGGTGCGTGGCTGCGACCGGATCGTGCCGGTCGATGTCTATGTTCCGGGCTGCCCGCCGACGGCCGAGGCGCTCGTTTATGGCATTCTGCAGCTGCAGAAGAAGATCCGACGTACATCGACGATCGCGCGCTGACGCGCCGAACGTGGGGTCGTACTTAGGGGAAGGGTAGGGACAATACCATCATGACAGATGTCTATCGCGAGCTTGGCGACTATATCGCAGCCGCCCTCGGTGACGCCGTGCTGCGCACGGAAGTCGTTCTCGGTGAATTGATGGTCTATGTGCCGGCTGCGCGCATCGAGCGCGTGCTGGGCTTTCTGCGCGACGACGGCAAATGCCAGTTCAAGATGCTGGTCGATGTCTGCGGCGTCGACTATCCGGACCGCGAAGCGCGTTTTGACGTCGTCTACAATCTGTTGAGCCTCAACCTCAATCGCCGCTGCCGCGTGAAAGTGGCGCTGGGCGAGGATGATGCGATCCCCAGCGCAGTCGCAATCTATCCGGCGGCCGGCTGGTTCGAGCGCGAGGCATATGACCTTTACGGCATCTTCTTCGACGGCAACCCGGATCTGCGGCGCATCCTCACCGATTACGGTTTCGAGGGGCATCCGTTCCGCAAGGACTTCCCGCTCACCGGCTATGTCGAAGTCCGCTACGACGAAACGCAGAAGCGGGTCATTTATGAACCGGTGAAGCTGGTTCAGGAATTCCGCTCGTTCGATTTTCTGTCGCCCTGGGAAGGCATGTTGCAGCCGCGCCCCGTCTTGCCGGGTGATGAAAAGGCTGGCGAAGCTAAAGCTGGCGAAGCGCCGGCTGGGAAGACAAACTGATGGCCGAAACGCATATCAAACCAATGACCATGAATTTCGGGCCGCAGCATCCCGCGGCCCACGGCGTGTTGCGCATGGTCATGGAGATGGACGGCGAAGTCGTGCGCCGCGTCGATCCGCATATCGGTCTGCTGCATCGCGGCACCGAGAAGCTGATCGAATACAAAACCTATACCCAGGCCATTCCTTACTTCGATCGCCTCGATTATGTCAGCCCGATGTGCCAGGAGCACGCCTTCGTGCTTGCCGTCGAAAAGCTGCTGGGCCTCGAAGTGCCGCTGCGCGGCCAGTATATCCGCGTCATGTTCGACGAAATTACGCGCATCCTCAATCACCTGCTCAACATCCCGGCCTATGCCATGGATGTTGGTGCCATCACGCCATTCCTGTGGGTGTTCGAGCAGCGCGAACTGCTGATGGAATTCTATGAGCGTGTTTCCGGCGCGCGCCTGCATGCGGCGTACTACCGGCCGGGTGGCGTGCATCAGGATCTGCCGGCCGGCCTCCTCGATGATCTCTGGGCGTGGAGCGAGAAGTTCCCCAAGGTCGTTGACGACATGGAAGGCTTGCTCACCAATAACCGCATCTTCAAGCAGCGCCTGGTCGATGTCTGCCCGGTGTCGGCCGAAGACGCCATCGCCTGGGGCTTTACCGGACCCGTGCTGCGCGCCTCGGGCGTGCCATGGGATTTGCGCAAATCGCAACCCTACATGGTCTATGACCGGATGGAATTCGACATCCCGGTCGGCAAGCACGGCGATTGCTACGATCGCTACCTGGTGCGTGTCGCCGAGATGCGCGAGAGCCTCAAGATCGTGCAGCAGTGCATCAAGCAGATGCCCGGCGGCCCGGCGAGCTCGACCGACCATAAAGTGACCCCGCCCAGCCGCGGCGAAATGAAACATTCGATGGAAGCGCTGATCCATCACTTCAAGCTTTATACCGAAGGCTATCACGTGCCGGCCGGTGAGACCTATACCGCCGTCGAGGCCCCCAAGGGCGAGTTCGGCGTCTATCTGGTTTCCGACGGCACCAATAAGCCGCATCGGTGCAAAATCCGCGCGCCGGGTTTCCCGCATCTGCAAGCCATGGATTTCCTGTGTAAGGGTTACATGCTGGCGGATTCAGTGGCGATCCTCGGCTCCCTCGACATTGTGTTCGGCGAGATCGACAGATGAGTGCTTCTACAGAGACGGATGTGGTCCAGCCGGAAAGCTTCGCCTTCACCGCGGAGAATATGGCCAAGGCCAACGCCTTCATCGCCAAATATCCGGCGGGTCGCCAGTCGTCGGCGGTGATGCCGCTCCTCGATCTGGCGCAGCGCCAGCATGGCTGGATTCCACGCGCAGCGATGGACGAGATCGCCCGCATCCTCGACATGGCGCCCATTCGCGTCTACGAGGTCGCGACCTTCTACACGATGTATAACCTGAAGCCGGTGGGCAAATACTTGATCCAGGTGTGTCGCACGACGCCGTGCTGGCTGCGCGGATCGGATGGGCTGTCGGATTTTCTTCACAAGAAACTTGGCGTCGGCTTCAAGGAAGTGACCAAGGACGGTTTGTTCAGTGTCATGGAAGTCGAATGCCTGGGCGCTTGCTGCAATGCGCCGATGGTGCAGATCAACGACGATTTCTATGAAGATCTGACGCCGGAAACGCTGGGCCATGTGCTCGACGAGCTCGCGGCCGGCCACCAGCCGAAGAAGGGTCCGCAGAATGGCCGTCGCGGCTCGATGGCTGAAGGTGGCCCGACCACGCTCAAGGACATTCCGCTGACCTTTGTCGGCGTGGAGGAGTAAGGCGATGCTTAAGGACCAGGATCGCATCTTCCGCAATATCTATTGCCAGGACGATTGGCGCCTTGCCGGCGCGCGCCGTCGCGGCATCTGGGACAATACCAAGGCACTTTTGGAAGTTGGGCCAGATAAGATCATCGATGACATCAAGGCGTCGGAACTGCGTGGCCGTGGCGGTGCCGGCTTCCCGACCGGCATGAAATGGTCCTTCATGCCCAAGCAGTCCGACGGGCGTCCGTCCTATCTCGTCGTCAATGCTGACGAGTCTGAGCCCGGGACCTGCAAGGACCGCGAGATCATGCGCTTTGATCCGCATATGCTGATCGAAGGTTGCCTGGTCGGCGGTTTCGCGATGCGCTGCACCGCGGCCTTCATTTACATCCGTGGCGAATTCTACCAGGAGGCGATGCGCCTCCAGCATGCGATTGACGAAGCCTATGCGGCCGGTTTGATCGGCAAGAATGCCTGCGGGTCAGGCTATGATTTCGATGTCATCCTGCATCGCGGTGCCGGCGCCTATATCTGCGGTGAAGAAACCGGTCTCATCGAGAGTCTTGAAGGCAAGAAGGGCCAGCCACGCCTGAAGCCGCCATTCCCGGCGGCGGTCGGTCTCTATGGCTGCCCCTCCACGGTCAACAATGTCGAAACCATTGCCGTGACGCCGACCATTCTGCGCCGTGGCCCAGCCTGGTTTGCCGGCCTTGGCCGACCGAAGAATGTCGGGACCAAGCTCTTCTGCGTGTCGGGTCATGTAAACAAGCCCTGCAATGTCGAAGAAGAGATGGGTATTCCGCTGCGCGAACTTATCGACAAGCATTGTGGTGGCGTGCGCGGCGGCTGGGACAATCTCTTGGCTGTCATCCCCGGCGGCTCTTCCGTGCCGATGCTTCCCAAATCGATCTGCGACGATGTGCTGATGGATTTTGACTCACTGCGGGCGGTGCAGTCTGGCCTCGGCACCGCGGCGGTCATCGTCATGGACAAGTCGACCGACCTCATCGAAGCGATCACGCGCTTTGCACATTTCTACATGCATGAAAGCTGCGGCCAGTGCACGCCGTGCCGCGAAGGTACCGGCTGGATGTTCCGCATCATGACCCGCTTCGTGAAGGGTGATGCCGATCCTTCCGAGATCGACATGCTGCTGGAAATCTCCAAGCAGATCGAAGGCCACACGATTTGCGCGCTGGGTGATGCCGCAGCGTGGCCGATCCAAGGTTTGATGCGTCACTTCCGCCCGGTGGTCGAGCAGCGCATGCGCGACTTCCGTGGCCGTCAAGCGGCCGAATAGGGATCCAAGATTATGCCGAAGATGACTGTCGACGGGATCGAGATCGAAGTGCCAGCAGGCATTACCGTCCTGCAGGCCTGCGAGCTCGCCGGCAAGGAAATCCCGCGCTTCTGCTACCATGAACGCCTCTCGGTCGCCGGCAATTGCCGCATGTGCCTGGTCGAGCAGGAGAAGGCGCCCAAGCCTGTCGCCAGCTGCGCCATGCCGGTTGCTGAGGGCATGGTGATCAAGACCGACAGTCCGCTGGTGCAGAAGGCCCGCAAGGGCGTCATGGAATTCCTGCTGATCAACCATCCGCTCGATTGCCCGATCTGCGATCAGGGTGGCGAGTGCGATCTGCAGGATCAGGCCGTGGCCTTCGGCAAGAGTTTCTCGCGCTACCAGGAAGAGAAGCGCGCTGTTACCGACAAGGATTTCGGCCCTCTGGTGAAGACCGAGATGACGCGCTGCATCCAATGCACGCGCTGCATCCGCTTTGCGACCGAAGTCGCCGGTGTCGAAGTGCTGGGCGGCGTCTCGCGCGGCGAGCATCTGGAAGTCACAACCTATGTCGAAAAGGGCATTGCCTCGGAACTGTCCGGCAATCTGATCGATCTCTGCCCGGTCGGTGCGCTGACCTCGAAGCCCTATGCCTTCACGGCGCGTCCCTGGGAACTGACCAAGACGGAATCGGTCGACGTATCGGATGCTGTCGGCGTCAATGTGCGCATCGACTCCCGCGGCCGCGAAGTGCTGCGCGTGCTCCCGCGCCTCAATGAAGATGTGAACGAAGAGTGGCTGGCGGATAAGGGCCGCTTCTGGGTCGACGGGTTGAAGCGCCAGCGCCTCGATCGTCCCTTCGTACGCGAGAATGGTAAGCTCAAACCTGCGAGCTGGGGTGAGGCCTTCGCCGCCATCGCCGCCCGCGCCAAAGGTGTTGACGGCAAGCGCATGGCTGCCATCGCCGGCGACCAGTGCGATGCCGAAAGCATGTTCGCGTTGAAGGAACTCATGGTCTCACTGGGCTCGCCCAATATCGATTGTCGCCAGGATGGCGCAGCACTCGATGCGAGCAACCGCGCGTCCTATCTTTTCAACAGCACCATCGCCGGCATCGACAAGGCCGATGTGATTTTGCTGGTCGGCTCCAACCCGCGCTGGGAAGCGCCGGTGCTGAACGCCCGCATCCGCAAGCGGCACCTGAAGGGCGGCCTCAAGGTCGCGTCGGTGGGTGCGGTCGGCGATCTCACCTATCCGGTCGAGATGCTGGGAGCCGGGGCCGAGACGCTGAGCCAGATTGCGAGTGGCAGCGGCAGTTTTGCCGAAGCCCTGAAGAACGCCAAGGCGCCGATGATCATCGTCGGCCAAGGCGTGCTGACGCGTGCCGATGGTGCTGCAGTCCTGGGCCTTGCCCGTAAGATCGCCGACAGTGCCAATGTCGTGCGCGATGGCTGGAATGGTTTCAACGTGCTGCAGACGGCAGCCGCTCGTGTCGCGGGTCTGGAGCTCGGCTTCGTGCCGCAAGCAGGTGGCCGTGACGTCAACAGCATCCTCGATGGTGCGCAGAAGGGCGAGATCGAGATCGTCTATCTGCTGGGCGCCGATGAGATCGATACCAACCGACTGGGTTCGGCTTTTGTCATCTACCAGGGCCATCATGGCGACCGTGGCGCGCATCGCGCTGATGTCGTGCTGCCCGGTGCCGCCTATACGGAAAAAGACGGCACCTATATGAATACTGAGGGTCGTGCACAGCTGGGTCGCCTCGCAATCTTCCCACCGGGCGATGCCAAGGCCGATTGGAGCATCCTGCGCGCGCTGTCGGAATCGGTTGGCAAGAAGCTCGGCTTCGACACGATCGAGCAGCTGCGCCGCAAGCTCTATCAGGCATTCCCGCGTTTCCAGCGCCTGGGCGTGGTTGAACCTGCGGCCTGGACGAGTTTTGGCAGCCAGGGTGAAGTCGGGCGCGATCATTTCCGACCCACCATCAGCAACTATTACATGACCGATCCGATCAGCCGCGCCTCGGCGACGATGGCGCAATGCACCGAACGTTTCGTGCAGCCGGCTGCGGGCGGAAAGACGGGCACCCATGGCTGAGTTTTTTACATCGACCTTCGGGCTCTATCTCGGCACCACCATCTTCACGGTGCTGAAGATCGTCCTCATCATCCTGCCGCTGTTGCTGGCCGTCGCCTACCTCACGTTGGCCGAACGCAAAATCATGGCGGCGATGCAGATCCGCCGCGGCCCGAACGTGGTCGGCCCCTTCGGCCTGCTGCAGCCGATCGCCGATGGCGTGAAGCTGCTGTTCAAGGAAACGATCATTCCGTCGGGCGCCWACCGCGTGGCCTTCGTCGTGGCACCGATGATCACCTTCGTGCTGTCGCTCATTTCCTGGGCGGTCATTCCGTTCGATGACGGCGTGGTGCTGGCCAACCTCAATGTCGGCATCCTCTATCTCTTCGCCATCTCGTCGCTGGGCGTCTATGGCATCGTGCTGGCCGGCTGGGCCTCGAACTCGAAATATCCGTTCCTGGGCGCGCTGCGCTCCGCAGCGCAGATGGTCTCCTACGAAGTCTCGATCGGCTTCGTGCTGGTGACCGTGTTGCTTTGCGTGGGGTCGCTCAACCTCAACGACATCGTCAAGGCGCAGGCCAATCTGTGGTTCTGTCTGCCGCTCCTGCCGATGTTCGTGGTGTTCTATATTTCGGGTCTGGCCGAAACCAACCGTCCACCGTTCGATCTCCCGGAAGCGGAATCGGAACTGGTCGCTGGTTACTTCTCGGAATACTCAGCCTTCACCTTCGCGCTCTTCTTCCTCGGCGAATACGCCAATATCTGGATGATGAGCGCCATGACCTCGATCCTGTTCCTCGGTGGTTGGCAGGCGCCTTTCAATATTGCGCCGTTCACCTGGGTCCCAGGCTGGATCTGGTTTGCCGCCAAGGCCAGCTTCATCGCCTTCAGTTTTGTCTGGGTGCGCGCCACGTTCCCGCGTTATCGCTATGATCAGCTCATGCGTCTGGGCTGGAAAGTCTTTTTGCCGCTGTCCCTCATCATGGTGATCCTGACCGCGGGCTTCCTGCTCGCGACCGATCGCCTGCCGAGGAAAGGCGAGATGTTGATGCCAGCCCCTGCGGTGGATACCACCGCGCCGGCCAGCAATTGAGGAGCTGCCCAAATGTCCGCCATTAGCCGCACGCTCAACAGCTTCCTCCTCAAGGAACTGCTCTCAGGCATGGTCTTGACCTTCAGCTACCTGTTCAAGGAGAAGGTCACGATCAACTACCCCTATGAAAAGGGGCCAATCAGTCCGCGTTTCCGTGGTGAGCACGCCTTGCGCCGCTACGCCAATGGCGAAGAGCGCTGCATCGCTTGCAAGCTCTGTGAAGCGATCTGCCCGGCGCAGGCCATCACCATCGAGGCGGAACCGCGCGATGACGGCAGCCGCCGGACGACCCGCTACGATATCGATATGACGAAGTGCATCTATTGCGGCTTCTGCCAGGAAGCCTGCCCGGTCGATGCCATCGTCGAGGGACCGAATTTCGAGTTTGCGACCGAAACCCGCGAGGAGCTGTTCTACAACAAGGACAAGCTGCTGCGGAACGGCGAGCGCTGGGAAGCGGAAATTGCCGGCAATATCGCCGCCGACGCGCCTTATCGTTGATCGCGATAGGGTGGGGGAGAACAGCTAGATGATCGTCGAGACCATCGCCTTTTATGTCTTTGCCGCGGTCGCCGTCGTATCGGCGCTGCTGGTGGTCGGTAACCGCAATCCGGTCTATTCGGTGCTGTTCCTGATTCTGACCTTCTTCAACGTTGCCGGCCTTTTCGTCCTCATCGGCGCCGAGTTCCTGGCGATGATGCTGGTCATCGTCTATGTCGGCGCCGTCGCGGTGCTCTTCCTGTTCGTCGTCATGATGCTCGACATCAATTTCGTCGAGCTGCGCCAGGGATTCGTGCGCTATCTGCCGATCGGCGCGGTGGTCGGTGTCATTCTGGCGGCCGAGCTGATCTTCGTGGTGGGCGGTACGGCTCTTGGCACGGCGGCGCCTTCGGCGCCGACGCCGGCCATCGAGCAGGTCACCAATACCGAAGCTCTCGGCAACATCATGTACACCCAGTATTTCTATCTGTTCCAGGTGTCGGGCCTCATTCTGCTGGTCGCCATGATAGGCGCCATCGTGCTGACGCACCGCGAACGCATCGGCGTCCGCCGCCAGCGCATCGCCGATCAGGTTGATCGCAATCGCAGCTCGGTCCAGCTCACCAAGGTCAAGACCGGCGAAGGTGCCTCGGGAGGTGTCAAATGAGTGCCATCGGTATCCAGCACTACCTGACCCTTTCGGCGATCCTGTTCACGATCGGTATCTTTGGCATCTTCCTCAACCGGAAGAACGTCATCATCATTCTGATGTCGGTCGAATTGATGCTGCTTTCGGTCAACGTCAACCTTGTGGCGTTCTCCCATTTCCTCGGTGACCTCACCGGCCAGGTCTTTGCGATGCTGGTCCTGACGGTTGCCGCGGCTGAGGCTGCCATTGGCCTCGCCATCCTTGTGGTCTTCTTCCGGACTCGCGGCTCGATTGCCGTCGAGGACGTCAACATGATGAAGGGCTGACATGAATCTCGACGTCGCCATCGTCGCCCTTCCGCTGCTGGGCGCACTCATCGCCGGAATCGGCAATCGCCGCATCGGCGATCATGCCGCGCAATGGATCACCTGCGGCCTGATGCTGGCCGTCATGGTCATTTCCTGGATCACCTTCTTCGATGTGACCGGCAACGGCAACGTGCGCACCACGGAACTGTTTACCTGGTTTGAGACCGGGACCTTCAAGGCTGCCTGGGCGCTGCGCATCGACCAGCTGTCGGCCGTGATGCTGGTCGTGGTCTCGACCGTTTCGACCATGGTCCACATCTATTCCATCGGCTACATGCACCACGACAAATCGGTGCCGCGCTTCATGGCCTATCTGTCGTTGTTCACCTTCTGCATGCTGATGCTGGTGACGGCCGACAATTTCATTCAGATGTTCTTCGGCTGGGAAGGGGTGGGCCTCAGCTCGTATCTCCTCATCGGCTTCTGGTTCGACCGGCCGAGCGCCAATGCGGCCGCCATCAAGGCCTTTCTGGTCAACCGCGTCGGCGATTTCGGTTTTGCGCTGGGGATCATGGGCTGCTTCCTCGTCTTCAATACGGTCGAGTTCAAGCCGATCTTCGATGCGGTCATTGCTGGACAGACACCGCCGACCTTCAACTTCTTAGGGTATGAGGTCGACACGCTGACGGCGCTGTGCCTGCTGTTGTTCGTGGGCGCCATGGGCAAGTCGGCGCAGCTGTTCCTGCACACCTGGCTGCCGGACGCCATGGAAGGTCCGACCCCGGTTTCGGCCCTCATCCACGCCGCTACCATGGTGACAGCTGGCGTCTTCATGGTCTGCCGCCTGTCGCCAATGTTCGAATACGCGCCCTATGCCAAGGAAGTTGTGGCTGTGGTTGGTGCCTCGACAGCCTTCTTTGCGGCGACGGTGGGGCTTACCCAGAACGACATCAAGCGGGTGATCGCCTATTCGACCTGCTCGCAGCTGGGCTACATGTTCTTTGCTGCTGGCGTCGGGGCCTATGGCGCCGCCATGTTCCATCTGTTCACACACGCCTTCTTCAAGGCGCTGCTGTTCCTGTGCGCAGGCTCGGTCATTCACGCGATGTCGGGCGAGCAGGACATGCGCAAGATGGGTGGCATCTACAAGCTCATCCCCACGACCTATACCTTGATGTGGATCGGCAATATTGCGCTGGCTGGTGTTGGTATCCCCGGCGTGTTCGGTTTTGCCGGCTTCTATTCCAAGGACAGCATCCTGGAATCGGCCTTCGCCGCGCATAGCAGTGTCGGCATGTATGCCTTCTGGCTCGGCATCGTCGGTGCGGTGATGACCGCGTTCTATTCCTGGCGCCTCATCTATCTGACCTTCCACAATAAGCCGCGCGCCTCCCATGACGTGATGCATCACGTTCATGAAAGCCCGAAGGTGATGCTGATTCCGCTCTTCGTACTGGCGGCCGGCGCCATCTTCTCCGGCTTCATCTGGCATGAAGGCTTTGTTGGCGCTGACATGGAGCATTTCTGGGGTCAGGCGATCCACTTTGCCGCTACCAACGAAGTGCCGCATCATGCCCATGATGTCCCACTCTGGGTGAAACTGCTGCCGCTGGCGGCGGGTATCATCGGCATCCTTTTTGCGACCTATGCCTATCTCGTGCAGAAGGGCCTGCCATCGGCGATCGCCACGGCACTGCGGCCGCTGTATCTGATGTCCTTCAACAAATGGTATTTCGACGAGCTCTATGACGCGATCTTCGTCAACCCAATCAAGGCGCTCGGCCGCTTCCTGTGGAAGAAGGGCGATGGCGCGGTGGTCGATGGTGCTGTCGATGGCTTCGCCTGGCTGACCGGGACCTGGTTCGCCAAGCGCGCCAGCGCGCTCCAGTCGGGCTATGTCTACCATTACGCTTTCGTCATGCTGATCGGCATCGTTGCCTTGGTCAGCTGGTACATTTTTGCCTTTGGTAAGTGAGAGACGTGATGAGCGGCAGCATGCCCATCCTCAGCCTGACGACGTTCCTGCCGCTAGTGGGCGCAGCACTCATTCTCATCCTCAAGGGTGATGAAGGGGCGGTTGCCCGCAACGCACGCTATATCGCGCTGTGGACCTCGCTCATCACCTTCGCCGTTTCGCTGGTGATCTGGTTCAACTTCGATCGCACGACCGTCGGCTTTCAGTTTGAGGAAAAGATCGACTGGCTGCCGTTGCTCAACATCAATTATCACATGGGCATCGATGGTATCTCGATGACCTTCGTGCTGCTCTCGACGTTGTTGACGCCGATCTGCATTCTGGCTTCCTGGGAAGCGATCGAGAAGCGGGTCAAGGAATACATGATCGCGTTCCTCGGCCTTGAGACGCTGATGGTCGGCACTTTTTGTGCGCTCGATTTCATCACCTTTTACATCTTCTTCGAAGGCGTCCTCATCCCGATGTACCTGATCATCGGTATCTGGGGTGGTCCGCGCCGCGTCTACGCGTCGATCAAGTTCTTCCTGTTCACGCTCGCGGGCTCGGTGCTGATGCTGTTGGCGATCCTGGCCATGTACAGCATCGCCGGCACCTCTGATATTCCGTTGCTGATGGCCTATAGTTTCGATCCCTCGATCCAGAAATGGTTGTGGCTCGCCTTGTTCGCATCCTTCGCGGTCAAGGTGCCGATGTGGCCGGTCCACACTTGGTTGCCCGATGCCCACGTCGAAGCGCCGACGGCCGGTTCGGTGATTCTGGCCGGCGTGCTGTTGAAGATGGGCGCTTACGGTTTCCTGCGCTTCTCGATTCCGATGCTGCCTGAGGCCTCCGCCTATTTCACGCCTCTGGTCTATGGCCTTAGCGTGGTGGCAGTGATCTATACGTCGCTGATCGCCCTGGCGCAGGAGGACATGAAGAAGCTCATCGCCTATTCATCCGTGGCGCATATGGGTTTCGTGACCGCTGGTATCTTCTCGATGACCCAGCAGGGTCTTGAAGGTGCGTTGTTCCAGATGCTCTCTCACGGCATCGTTTCGGGCGCACTCTTCCTGTGCGTGGGTGTCATCTATGATCGGCTGCACACCCGCGAGATCGCGCGCTATGGCGGCCTCGTACATCGCATGCCGAAATACGCGGCTGTGTTCATGATCTTCACCATGGCCTCGGTCGGCTTGCCCGGTACCAGTGGCTTCATCGGCGAATTCCTGGTGATGGTCGGTGTCTTCAAGGACAATACCTGGGTGGCGTTGCTGATCGCGACCGGTGTCATCCTGGGCGCTGCCTACATGCTGTGGCTCTATCGCCGCATCATTTTCGGCGAGTTGGTCAAGGAAGACCTCAAGAACATGCTTGATCTCTCGCTGCGCGAGAAGGCGATCTTCGCGCCGTTGCTCCTGCTGGTGTTCTGGATGGGTATCTATCCCATCAGCTTCACCTCGATCTTCGGGCCGACGGTGACCGATTTCATCCAGAATTACGGCCCGCGCATGGACGCGGTGGCAGCGGATTCCGCTGCGACAAATCAGTAAGGCAAGGACAGTTCCGCCATGAATTCGTTCATCGATCTCAATCTTGGTCTCGCCCGGCCGGAGATCTTCCTTGCCATAGCGGCCCTGGCCTTGCTCGTCATCGGCGTCTCGCTCGGCGATCGGCATACCCGCCTCATAGCCTGGGCCAGCATCGTGGCCCTGGTCGTTGCGATTATCCTTACTATTTCGGATTCGGCCGACGGTCTGGCGTTCCACGGCCTGTTCATCGCTGACGATTTCGCGCGCTTTGCCAAGGTGCTGTCCTTTGGTGCTGCGGCATTGGCCATCACCATGTCGCTGGACTATGCCGAGCGGGAAGGGATGGCTCGGTTCGAGTTGCCGTTGCTGATGCTGCTGGCGTCTCTCGGCATGGCGTTGATGATCTCGGCCAACGACCTCATCTCGCTCTATGTGGGCCTTGAGCTGCAGTCGCTGGCGCTCTATGTCGTGGCAGCAATCCGGCGCGACACGATCAAGTCGACGGAAGCCGGTCTCAAATATTTCGTTCTCGGTGCCTTGAGCTCCGGCATGCTGCTTTACGGTTCGTCGCTGATCTATGGCTTTACCGGCTCGACCAGCTTTTCGGTTCTCGCGGCATCCCTGACCGGCGAGGCATCGCTGGGGCTTATCATCGGCATCGTTTTCCTGTGTGCTGGTCTTGCCTTCAAGGTCTCGGCAGTTCCATTCCACATGTGGACGCCGGACGTTTATGAAGGTGCGCCGACACCGATCACAGCCTTCTTTGCCGCAGCGCCCAAGGTCGCCGCAATCACGCTGTTCTCGCGTGTGCTGGTGGGGCCGTTTGGTGATCTCGTCGGCCAGTGGCAGCAGATCATCATCTTCATTGCCGTGGCTTCGATGATCCTCGGTGCCGTTGCTGCGATCGGCCAGAAGAATATCAAACGCCTGATGGCTTACTCGTCGATCGGCAATGTGGGCTATGCCCTGGTCGGCCTGGCCAGCGGCACGCAGGAGGGCATTTCCGGCTTGCTCACCTATATGGCGATTTATGTCGCCATGACCATTGGCGCCTTTGCCGTCATTCTTGCCATGCGTCGCAAAGGTGAAGCGGTCGAGGAGATCAGCGACCTGGCTGGTCTCAGCCGGTCGCAGCCGGGCCTCGCATATGCGCTTGCTATCTTCATGTTCTCGATGGCTGGCATTCCGCCCTTCGCCGGGTTCTTCGGCAAGCTGTTTGTGTTCATGGCGGCGATCCAGGCCGGCCTCAACCTGGTGGCCGTGATCGGTGTCCTGGCCAGCGTGGTGTCGGCCTTCTATTATATCCGCATCATCAAGGTGATGTTCTTCGACCAGCCGACCGAGGCCTTCGATCGCATTTCTCCGACCTTGCGCCTGGTGCTGATCGCAACCGTCTTTGTGATCACCTTTGGCTTCCTGGCGGGCTCGCCGTTCTTTGACCTCTCGGCCAATGCCGCGAGTGTGCTCTTCGCCGAATGAACCTGATCTTCCGCGTCGAAACGGTTGCGGAGATCGACAGCACGAATGAAGAGCTGAAACGCCGGGCGCTTATCGGGGCAGAGGCCGGGTTGGTGCTGCGATCCGATCTGCAGACTGCTGGGCGTGGTCGGCGCGGTCGTCAATGGGTCTCGGAGCCAGGCAACCTCTATGTGTCGCTGTTGCTGCGGCCGGGAAAGTCGCCGGCTGAGGCCGCAACGCTGGGCTTTGTCGCTGCCATTGCTCTCGGTCGTCTGTTGCGGGCCATCGTGCCGGTCCCGGTGCTGCACAAATGGCCGAACGACGTGCTGGTTGATGGCCGCAAGATCTCCGGCATTCTGCTGGAATCCGGTGGGATCACAGGTGGCAAGGTCGATTGGCTGGTGCTGGGGATGGGCGTCAATTTGCGCCACCATCCGGTGGAGAGCCTTTATCCGACCACGGATCTTGTCGCTGCCGGAGGTCCCGGCTTGACGCCGGATCAGGCCCTGGATCTGTTGTTGGCTGAGTTGCAACCGCTTCTCATTCTCTGGCAACGGGATGGGTTTGCTGCTCTCCGCGCCGAGTGGCTGGCGCATTGCACGGGCCTCGGCGAAACCGTCCTGGCGCGGTTGGAGCAGGAAGAAATATCCGGCCTCTTCGACGACATCGAGGCGGACGGAACGCTCATCATGGCATTGGCCGATGGTACCAAACGCCGGATTGCCGCCGGTGATATATTCGTGCCTCAACGTTAGAATGCGCCCGTTAGGACGTGCTGGGGATAATCCGATGCTGCTTGCGATCAACGCCAACAACACCAATGTGAAGTTCTCGGTCTATGACGGCGCCAAGTCCGTGGGCGACTGGCGCATCAAGACCGAGGCCGGCCGAACGGCGGACCAGTACATCGTCTGGCTCAATCAGTTGATGACGATGAAGGGCCTGTCGCTGAAGTCGATCGATGCCGCGATCATTGCGACCGTGGTGCCGCAATCCTTGTTCCATCTCAACATGCTGTGCGAGACGCATCTCGGTACCAAGCCGCTCGTGGTGGGTGACCCGTCGGTGAAGCTCGGCATCGAGGTCAAGATGGACATCCCGATGTCGACCGTTGGGGCCGATCGCCTGGCCAATGCCGTGGGTGGCCATCTTACCTATATGAAGCCGCTGATTGTCGTCGATTTCGGCACGGCAACGACTTTCGACGTGGTCGACCAGGACGGCAACTATATCGGCGGCGCCATCGCGCCCGGCATCGTGCTCAGTGTCGAGATACTGCACAGTGCCACGGCCATGCTGCCCAGGATCGTGGTCGAACGGCCAGGGCGCGTGATTGGCAAGAGTACGACCGAGGCGATGCAATCCGGCATCTTCTGGGGCTATGTCGGCCTGGTGGAGGGAATGGTGAAGCGCATCGCGGATGAATTCGGCGGCCCGCTGGATGTCGTGGCCACAGGTGGCCTGGCACCCTTGTTCCACGGTCAGACACCTGTCATCACGCATCTCGACCCCGACATCACCATGCGCGGGTTGGTCGAAATCTATCGCCGCAACCGCGCATGAGCGATCCGTTCAAACCAGGTCCCGACGAATTGCTGTTCCTGCCCTTGGGCGGGTCCGGCGAGATCGGCATGAACCTCAACCTCTATGGCCATGACGGCAAATGGCTGATGCTGGATCTTGGCATCTCATTTGGCGACGACAGCACGCCGGGCATTGACGTCGTCATGCCGAACCCGCAATTCATCACCGAACGCGCAGCCGATCTGGTCGGCATCGTGCTGACCCATGCCCATGAAGATCATATCGGTGCCGTGCCCTACCTCTGGTCGCGGCTGCGCTGCCCACTTTATGCAACGCCTTTCACGGCGTCGGTGTTGCGGCGCAAGCTGGTTGAGGTCGGGCTGGAGGTGCAGGCGCCGATCACGATCATCCCAATGTCGGGCAGCCGTGATATCGGCCCCTTCAACGTCGAACTGATCACGCTCACCCATTCGATTCCCGAACCCAATGCCGTCGTCATCCGCACCAAGCATGGCGCGGTGCTCCACACGGGCGATTGGAAGCTCGATCCTGAGCCGCTGGTGGGCGAACCCACCGATGTGGCAGCGCTGCGCCGCCTCGGCGACGGCGGCGTTCTGGCCATGGTATGCGATTCCACCAACGTCTTTGTCGAGGGTACTTCTGGTTCGGAAGCCGATGTGCGCGATTCGTTGATGGAAGTGGTGGGGGGACTTAAGAACCGTGTCGCTGTCGGCTGCTTTGCCAGCAATCTCGCCCGCGTCGAAACGATCGCCCGGGTCGCGGAAGCGCATGGCCGCCATTGTGCGCTTATCGGCCGGTCGCTGTGGCGCATGCTGGAATCGGCGCAGGAGAATGGCTATCTGACGGACCTGCCGAAATTCGTGACAGAACATGATATCGGCTATTTCCCGCGCGAGAACATCCTGATGATCTGCACCGGCAGCCAGGGTGAGCCGCGTTCTGCGCTGACCCGCATCGCGCGGGGCGAACATCCGCAAGTCTCGCTCGAAGCCGGTGATGCGGCGATCTTTTCCTCGCGCGTCATCCCAGGCAATGAAAAATCCATCAACCGGCTGCATAACGACCTCACCAGGCGAGGTGTCGAGATCATTACCGATCGCGACGAAGATGTGCATGTTTCCGGCCATCCCGCCCGCGATGAATTGGCCGAGATGTATCACATGGTGCGTCCGCGCATAGCGCTGCCGGTCCATGGGGAAGCGCGCCATATTCAGGAACATGTCGTCTTCGCCCGGGCCTGCCAGGTGCCAGAAGCGTTGGCACCGGAAAATGGCACGCTCATCCGCCTGGCACCGGGACCTGCTGAAATCATCGCACGGGTTCCGGCAGGGCGTCTGGCGCTCGATGGCAAGGCTCTGGTCTCTGCCGACAGCGAGGCGATCCGCCATCGCCATCGCATGAGCTACAATGGCGTCATCATGGCGTCAGTGGTCATCGAACCAAGCGGCCGGTTGCTGACACCGCCCCGGGTCTCGCTCGATGGATTGCTGGAAGGCGATGAGGCGCAAGCTGCTATGGCCAAGATCAGCAATGCAATCGATTCCGCCATCGACGCGATGCCGCCCTCGAAGCGTGGCGATGATGCCGAGGTAGGTGAGACGGCACGTCTGGCCGCCCGCCGCTGGTATCAGAAGGCCTTCGACAAGAAACCGGTGACCAAGATCCACGTCATCCGCGTGTGAAGGACCGTTTCCCACCAAACAGATAGACGATCGGCCCCGCCGGCAGCAGTGCCAGCATCTCGGCCATCAGGAAGGGCATGGCGAGCCAGCCTGAGGCGGCCAGGAAACGTAGGGCCTGCGTCTCGGGGAGTCCCAGGATCAGCACCAGGAAATCGATCGCGACCAGAGCCACCAGCAGCGTCAGGATGGCGTATTTGCGCACGTCGACAGCGCCGCGCTGGAAGCCGATCGCCGTCAGCATCAAGGTGGCGATGACGATCAAATGGCTGCCGACGATGACCGCCGTCCGTCCTTCCGCCCAGAGCGCCATGACGAAGGGCAGGCTGAAGGGTGATGCGTCGGCGAGCATCTGCCAGCCGCCCATGAAGGTCTCGACGATGGCCCAGATCAGCAGGGAAGCACCCAGTATGATTTGGAAGAACCGCGCCCGGAATCCATAGTGCCGATTGATCCAGGACAGCAACACAATGGCCCAGGTCAGCCCCATGGCGGAATCCAGCAGCGACAGGATAAGGACGAGGGCCAAGGCAAAGCCCCAGATCAGGCCCTCCGGCGCTGGCGGTTCGGCACCTTCGTCGGCGGCGAGGACGAAGAGTGGGGCAATACCCAGGGCCAGCACGGCGGCTGCCAGCAGCATGGTCCCGTTCAAGAGACTGCTGGGACCAAGGCCCAACGTTGGCAGTGTGATTGCCAGGAACAGGGCCATCAGCAACGGCACGATCGTGGTCGTGCTGTGCTCGCGCAATGTCCCGCCGATGAGCGTCCCAGCCATGGCCAAGCATGCGACCAGGAACGGCAAGGCGACAATCAGGGTGACGATGTTGGGATCGGTATCGTAACCCGGCGCATTCAGCACGCCGACCCAGATCCCGAACGCTGATTCCATCGTCGGCTGTGCCACAAAATGAGCGATGCCAATGCCTGCCAACACGATGGCCGGAATCCAGAGCCATAGCAGGTCGATTCCATAGCGGTCGATGCAGGCGACCAGATGGTCAACCAGGGCGATGGCGGTGACCACTGCAACGAAGCCAATGCCGATCCATCCCATGGCCGTGAAGGCCGGGAACAGAACCAGCGCCAAGATGATGCCAGGCCCGACCAACAGGTCGCGCCGGGCGATCGCGTGAAAGAGGGGCAGGCGGTCGATAATCGTGGCGGGAACCAGGAGCGGGAAGGCCAGGGCCAGCCAGGCAATGGCAACGGGGATTGGCTGCGGGGCGAGCTCCGGCCGCAAGATGGGCAAGCAGTCGGCGATCATCACACCCAAGCCAACCGTCGCCAGCCCAATCTGGCGGAGGCGGATCATCGCATTGGTCGCTGGTTCGTCCGATATGGGACCCACCATCCCGATGTCTCCAGCTGTGCCACTCCGGGGCCAAATTCACCCGCGAAACGACGGAAAATTATAGAATAGACGTTCTCACCAGAGCGTTATTCGCCGTTCGACTGCCAAACTGCTAAGATGCGGCCATGTCGTCTCTACCCAGCCAGCGCCCCGGTAACGATCGATGCGGCAACGCCGGTTTTCGCGCCCCATCCCGATTCGCGAAAATTTACGTGATGCTAATCATTCTTACCTGCTTCGTCGGGGCTTTTCCAGCAGCCGCCGACGTGGCCGTTACACGCCGGGACTGCGATCAACTGGTAACCTATCGACAGGCCCCTGGCGTCGAGTACCAGCCTGGGGTGGACGTGCGCGGCAACCCCGTGGCACCGGCCGATCTCGGCGGCGGGTACCAGATCAAACCGCCTGAAACCATCGTCATCCCAATAGAGATCCTGATCCAGGACCGCTTCCACATTCCGACCAATTCCGTACTCTGGAACGCCAAGGCGCAGGTCGGCGTGGTCACGGTCAAAGGCAATCAGGTCTATTACGAAGGCCAGCTCCTGGGCGACCCGGAAACAGCAGCCCTCGAGCAGCTCTGCCGCGAGCAATTCCCATCCCAGTGACCTAGCCGGGCCCAACCCTTCTGGGCGGCCCAGGCTTGTGGACAGGTGCTGGCGCTTTGCCTAAAGTCCCCCGCCAATCAGCGGTCCCACTAACACTCCTTTATTCAGCAAGGCCCTTCCATGCGTTCCAGCCAGTTTTTCATGCCGACCCTCCGGGAAAACCCCTCGGAAGCCCAGATCGTCTCGCATCGCCTGATGCTCCGCGCCGGCATGGTGCGACAGGCGAGTGCAGGAATATACTCCTGGTTGCCGATGGGTTTCAAGGTGTTGAAAAACATCGAGCGGATCGTCCGCGAAGAGCAGGACCGGGCTGGCTGCCAGGAAGTCCTGATGCCGACCATCCAATCGGCCGATCTGTGGCGAGAAAGCGGCCGCTATGACGATTACGGCAAGGAAATGCTGCGCATCACCGATCGCCATGATCGCGAGATGCTGTACGGCCCGACCAATGAGGAACTGATCACCGAGATTTTCCGCAATTCCGCGAAGAGCTACCGCGATGTGCCGAAGATGCTCTACCACATCCAATGGAAGTTCCGCGACGAGGTACGCCCCCGTTTCGGGGTCATGCGCGGCCGCGAATTCCTGATGAAGGATGCCTACAGCTTCGACATCGACAAGGCCGGTGCCAAACGTGCCTACAACAAGATGTTCGTGGCTTACCTGCGCACGTTCGCACGCATGGGCCTGCAGGCCATTCCGATGGCGGCCGACACCGGTCCCATCGGTGGCGATCTCAGCCATGAATTCATCATCCTGGCTGATACTGGTGAAAGCCAGGTGTTCTGCGATCGGAGCTTCATCGAACGCGATGTCCTTTCCATGGATGTCGACTACAACGCCGATCTCGAACCGATCGTGCAGCAATGGACAACCGATTACGCCGCCACCGACGAAAAGCATGATGCTGCCAAGTTCGGCGCACTGGCAAAGGATCGCCAAGTCGAAGCGCGCGGCATCGAAGTCGGCCATATCTTCTATTTCGGCACGAAATATTCCGATCCGCTGAAGGCGCAGGTCCAGACGCAGGATGGCCAGACCATCTCAGTGCATATGGGCTCCTATGGCATCGGCGTCTCGCGTCTGGTGGGTGGCATCATCGAAGCCAGCCATGACGAGAAGGGCATCATCTGGCCGGAGAGTGTCGCTCCGTTCAAAGTGGGCCTGATCAATTTGAAGGCCGGCGACGCAGTGACCACGCCGATGGCGGATGACCTTTATGCCAAGCTGCAAAAGGCCGGCATCGACGTCCTCTATGACGACCGCGACGTTCGCGCGGGCGAGAAGTTCGCGCAGATGGATCTGATCGGCCTTCCCTATCAGGTCGTGATCGGTCCCCGTGGCGCCGCCAAGGGCGAGGTCGAGTTCAAGCTCCGCAAGACCGGCGCGACCGAAGAGATTTCCGCCGAAGCGGCGCTGAAGAAGCTCGGCGCATGATCTTCTCGGCCTTCGAACGCCTGGTGGCGATGCGCTATTTGCGCGCGCGCCGCCAGGAAGGATTCGTCTCGGTCATCGCCTTGTTTTCGCTTCTGGGCATCGGCCTTGGCGTCGCTACATTGATCGTTGTCATGTCAGTCATGAACGGGTTCCGAGCCGAACTGCTTGACCGGATTTTAGGATTCAACGCTCACCTCTCGATCAGTGCCAATGGCGGGCCGGTCACGGACTACGCCAAGGTGACGAACGTCCTGCGTGCCTTGCCGAGCGTTGCCTCGGCCACCCCGATTGTCGAAGGTCAGGTGTTTTTAACCGGTGCAGATGGTGGCGTTGGTGCCGTTCTGCGCGGCGTCCGCCTGGAAGATCTGAAACTGAAGAAGCTGATCGCCGACAGCATGGTCGCCGGCACGATCGATGGATTGCGCGATCGTGATGGTATCATCATTGGCGAAGCCATGGCGCGCGCCCTGCGGGCCGGTATCGGCACGGAAGTGACCGCCATTTCACCCGACATCAACGTGACGGTCGGCGGTAACATTCCGCGCATGAAGACCTTTAAGGTCGTCGGCATCTTCAATGTCGGCATGTATCAGTATGACAACACCATCGCCTTCTCGAACCTGGAAATGGCGCAGATCTATTTCAAGGTACGGCAGGGGGCGACCAATATCGAAGTGATGGCCAAGAACATCAATCAGCTACCTGACGTCAAAGACGCTATCATTGCCTCGATTGGTCCCGGTTATCATATCGGCGACTGGCAGGAAGCCAACCGCGATTTCTTCACGGCCGTGGAGGTTGAGCGGAATGTCATGTTCCTGATACTGACCCTGATCATCGTGGTTGCCGCCTTCAACATCATCAGCGGCCAGATCATGATGGTGAAGGACAAGGCGCGGAACATCGCCATCATGCGCACCATGGGGGCGACGCAGGGCATGATCCTGCGCATCTTCCTGCTGTCGGGCGCCAGCATCGGTATCGTGGGGACGATCTTCGGCTGCCTGCTGGGTGTTGCCTTCGCTGACAATATTGAGACCATCCGGCGCGGGTTGGAGAACATCACCGGCACCAATCTATTCAACGCTACGATCTATTTCCTCTCCAAGCTGCCGGCAATCGTCGATCCCCTGGAAGTAGCGCTGATTTCCGCCATGTCGCTGGTCCTGACCTTGCTGGCCTCGATCTATCCGGCCTGGCGGGCTGCACGTCTCGATCCGGTGGAGGCCCTTCGTTATGAGTAGGGGCGTTATGAGTAGGGGTCACGCCAACAATGGCGATACCGTTCTGGAACTCCGGGGTATCCGGCAGAGCTTCCCGCAGGCGGAAGGCGTCCTGGAAGTTATCCGCAATGCTGATCTCACCTTACGGCGTGGCGAAATGGTGGCGCTGATCGGCCCGTCGGGATCGGGCAAGTCCACCTTGCTGCACATTACGGGCATGTTGGAGAAGGCGATCGGCGGCGAGATCGTGATCGCTGGGAAAACCATGACGGCGCTGGGCGACGATGCCAAGACGGCGATCCGCCGCGACACGATGGGCTTCGTCTATCAGCATCATCATTTGCTGCCGGAATTTTCGGCGCTGGAGAATGTCATCATCCCGCAGATGATTGCTGGCAAATCCCGCTCGGCGGCAACGCCGCGCGCCAAGGAATTGCTGACCCGCGTGGGCCTCGGCAAGCGTCTTGACCATCGGCCGGGCAAACTGTCCGGTGGCGAGCAGCAGCGCGTTGCCATCGCCCGGGCGCTGGCCAACGAGCCGAAACTGCTCCTGGCGGATGAACCCACCGGCAATCTCGACCATCACACGGCTGAAGATGTCTTTGCCATGCTGGGGGATTTGGTGCGCGATTTTGGGGTCGCGGCTCTCATCGCGACTCACAATCTCGAGATTGCCGGACGCATGGACCGGGTCGTCACCTTGCGCGATGGGGAACTGGTAGCAGGCTGATCTGGCAGCGCAATTTCGCCGTCACAATTCCTTCACCGAACCGCCGCAGGCCAGTCATGGCCCGTGGCTATAGCCGCCCTCTCATTTCAGAAAAAGAGGAGGCTTCGATGACGGAGACGTCACGCACGCAGTCGATACCCACTTATGCCGATCTGGTCTCTGCGCGCTTTTCGCGCCGCGCGATGTTGCTCGGTGCTGCCGGCGCCGCGGCGGCATCGGCCTTCACCCTGCGCCTGCCGGGTGCCCTGGCAGCGACGACTGGCTCCACGCTGACATTCCCCGAGCTCACCAAGATCTATGACGAGACCCATCATGTCGCGGAAGGTTACAACGCCGACATTCTCGTCCGCTGGGGCGAAGCGATCCTTTTCGGCGGCGCCGAACTTGATGCCGCGGGCCAGAGCGCCGATACCCAGGCGAAGCAGTTCGGCTACAATTGCGACTTCATCGGCTATCTACCGCTGCCGCTCGGCTCGAACAGCAGCGATCATGGTTTGCTGTGCGTCAACAACGAATATCCCGATCCGCACATCATGTTCCCGGGCCTCACCGAAGACGATGCTGGCAAGAACATGACGCCGGAACAGATCAAGACGGTGCAACAGGCCTGGGGGCATTCCATCGTCGAGATCAAGAAGGAAAGCGGCAAGTGGCAGGTGGTGAAGGACAGCAAGTATAACCGCCGCATCACCGGCACGACCGAGATCGCGATCTCGGGTCCGGCCGCGGGGCATAAGCTGCTGCAGACCTCGGCCGATCCGACGGGCACCAAGGTCTTCGGCACCGGCTACAACTGCTCCGGTGGCGTCACCCCCTGGGGCACGATCCTCACCTGCGAGGAAGGCCTCTCCGATACCTTCGGTGGCGACCCGGCCAAGGGCGGTGACCCGAAGCTGCTGGAGCGCTATCTCTATGACGGCAGCGACCTTTACGGCTTCGCGCGCATCGACGACCGTTTCGTGCTCGACAAGGAACCCAATGAACCCAATCGCTTCGATTGGGTGGTCGAGATCGATCCCTACGCCCCGGACGAAGCACCGGTGAAGCGCACGGCGCTGGGCCGCATGGGCCACGAAGCGGCGACCTCGATCGTCAACAAGGACGGCCGCGTCGTCGTCTATACCGGCGATGATGATTACTACGAGCATATCTACCGCTTCGTCAGCGCCGGCAAATTCAACCCGGACGACCGTGCCGCTAACAAGAAGCTACTCGACGAGGGCACGCTCTCCGCCGCGAAATTCAACGATGACGGTACGTTGACCTGGATCCCGCTGATCCACGGCCAGAACGGCCTCACGGCGGAAAACGGTTTTGCCGACCAAGCGGAAATCTTCATCAAGGCGCGTTTCGCCGGCGATCAGGTAGGGGCCACCAAGATGGACCGTCCGGAGGATATGGAGCCCAACCCGGTCAATGGCCGTGTCTATGCGGTGATGACCAAGAACAAGAATCGCAAGGCCGACGAGGTCGATGCCGCCAACCCGCGGCCCGAAAACAAATACGGCCACATTCTCGAGATGCTGCCGCCGGGCGAAGGCAAGGATGCCGACCATGCCGCCGACAGCTACAAATGGGACGTGTTCCTGCTGGCGGGCAATCCCGCGAAGCCGGAAGAGGGCGCCAAGTACAATCCGGGGATCAGCGCGAATGGCTGGTTTGCCGCCCCCGACAATATCGCCTTCGATCCCAAAGGCCGTATCTGGATCGCCAGCGACGGTGCCACAGATTTCGACATCGCCGACGGTCTCTATGGTGCTGACACGATGGGTGACGGCCGCGCGCTGCCGCGCTTCTTCTTCGCCTGTCCAACGGGTGCCGAAATGTGCGGTCCGGCCTTCACGCCGGATGGAAAGACATTGTTCGTCTCCGTTCAGCATCCGGCCGAGGATTCGGAGAACACCGACAAGCTGACCACGCGCTGGCCGGATTTCGGTGACAGCCTGCCGCGTCCCTCGGTGGTTGCCATCACCAAGCAGGATGGCGGCGATATCGGCGGCTGATCGCCGTCTCTCCGATCGTGATGAGCGCCCGGCGGATCCTCCCGCCGGGCGTTTTTAATTCGGCGTCATCGATATGTCATCTAGCTGCAAGCAGCACGCAACCGGAATCAGCGAGATTGTTCTCCAGAGAGGATGCCCGGCCCGATGGCGGAGAACCGCTGGTGGCTGGTGCATCGCAGGATCAAAGAGGTGCCGCCATGACTGTTCAATCATCTGTCATCGGGATTGAAAATAAATCGGTCAGCCCGGCGATCGGCCTGTCGCCCGATCTGCCGGAAATTGTGGCTCTCCGTCGCGACCGCTGGTTTGATGGACCAGAGATGGACGGACCGGGGCTGCCGGCCTCCCTCGACCACAATATGGGCGATACCTCTTTTGGCCATGATGTCGATCTGGCCTGGCAGCGTTTGGCGCGGCAGCGCCTGGGCATTGGCATGGCCTTGTTCGACATGCCTAACGGCTTGGCCTACGCCGTCGACGTTGGCGCGCAGATTTTCCTCTACCGCGTCATCGCAGCACGCGAGTTGCAGCGCCATTTGAGCCTTGGCGCGTTGATCGCTTCAGGTGAAGTGGCGGCAGCACGTTTTGCTGCCAACGGCATCCTGGAATGGGTCCCGGTGCGCACGGCAACCGATGTTGCCCAGGTACGCGCAGAAGCGCAGCGCCTCGGTGCAACACCTCTGCGCCAGATATTCGCCTTGTCGCCGCTCCGCGCGGAAGGCGGTCTGCGCATGATGTCGACCGGCGGCAACGAACCGCTGGCCCTCGATTTGACCCCGCCCAATATCGGCCAGCACCGCTACCCGCAATCGCGCCGCTTTGCTTGGGCCGAGCATGATGCGCCGATGAGCTACGGCTTCGGGGCGCCGGCAGCTGAACAGATGCCGACCGGGCTTGCTGCTCTGTTTTCTGAGCCCTGGCAGTAACGCAAGCCTCCAATAACTTGTTCTGACGCGCTTCTTCTTTCCTTTCCCGTCCCGGCAAACCTGCCCGGGTCACGCCGAGGTTGTCCCCCGAACGATGTACCTCGGCTTCACTAGGCCCTCCGTCCTGTCAACGGAGGGCTTTTTCTTTGCGCCACCCGAGTCCCTCGCTTAGAGTCCCAGCGACCCGCCCACGACTCCGCTGATAACCACATGTCGCACGCTGACTTTGTCCATTTGCGCGTCCATTCCGCCTATTCGCTGTCGGAAGGCGCCATCAAGAACAAGCAGCTGGTTGATCTGTGTCGCCGCAACCACATGCCGGCGGTGGCAGTCACCGATACCGGCAATCTGTTCGGGGCGATGGAATTTTCCGGCCTTGCCAAGGATGCCGGCATTCAGCCGATCATCGGCTGCCAGCTGGGCTTGGCGCGGGATCGCGATCCTCATCAAACGCAGATTCCAGCCCCCGACCAGATGGTCCTCTTGGTGCAGAACGAGGTAGGCTACGCCAACCTCACCAAGCTCTCCAGCGACGCCTACCTCAAGAATGAGCCGGGGACATCGCCGCAGGTTTCCTTTGCCGACCTGGCGCAGCATACGGATGGACTGATTGCACTCTCCGGCGGGCCCAGGGGACTTATCGGCCGGCTCTTGCTGGAGGGTCAAGATGCCGCCGCCGAGGCCGCGCTGACGCGGCTCGCCGCCCTCTATCCAGGGCGCTTCTATATCGAGCTGATGCGCCATGGTGTGGAGGATGAGGCGCGCATTGAGGAAAGCTTGATCAATCTCGCCTACACCCACAATCTGCCGCTGGTCGCGACCAACGACGTCTATTTCAGCGACGAGGGCATGTATCTTGCCCATGACGCGCTGCTGTGCATCGCGGGTGCCACCTATGTTGCGGAAACTAACCGCCGCAAAGTGACGCGTGAGCATCGCTTCAAATCCGGGTCGGAAATGGTGGCCCTGTTTGCCGATCTCCCCGAAGCCATCGCGAACACGCTGGTGATTGCACGGCGTTGTGCCTATATGCCGCCCGCGCGCAAGCCCATCCTGCCGGCTTTCTCCGATGGCAAAAGCGAAGACGACGTCCTGCGCGACATGGCACGCAAAGGGCTGGACGAACGCCTGGCGGTGATGAGCCTGTCCGGCGAAGCCGCCAAACCTTATTACGAGCGCCTGGATTTCGAGCTCAACGTCATCATCCAGATGGGCTTTCCCGGCTACTTCCTGATCGTCGCCGAATTCATCCAATGGGCCAAGGCCCAGGGGATTCCGGTGGGGCCAGGTCGTGGCTCCGGCGCCGGTTCGGTGGTTGCCTGGGCGCTCACCATTACCGATCTCGATCCGCTGCGCTGGGGGTTGCTGTTCGAGCGCTTCCTCAATCCCGAACGCGTCTCGATGCCCGACTTCGATATCGACTTCTGCCAGGACCGCCGCGAAGAAGTGATCCGCCATGTGCAGGAGCGCTATGGCCGCGACAAGGTCGGCCAGATCATCACCTTTGGTAAGCTGCAGGCCCGTGCGGCGGTGCGCGACGTGGGGCGCGTGCTGCAAATGCCCTATGGCCAGATCGACCGGCTCTCCAAGCTCATTCCCAACAATCCGGCAAACCCGATCACGCTCAAGGAGGCGATCGAGGGCGAGCGGCAGTTGCGCAACGCGATGGATGAGGATCCGAGCGTCAAGCGGCTGATGGAGATCGCACAGAAGCTCGAAGGCCTCTACCGGCATGCCTCGACTCATGCAGCGGGTGTCGTGATCGGCGACCGGGCGCTGGATGAACTGGTGCCGATGTACCGCGATCCGCGCTCGGACATGCCGGTTACCCAATTCAACATGAAGGATGTCGAAAAGGCCGGCCTGGTCAAATTCGACTTCCTCGGTCTGAAGACGCTCTCGGTCCTGCGCACGGCCGATCACCTGCTCAGGAAGCGCGGTATCGAGCTCGATATCGATCATCTGCCGCTCGATGATACCAATACGTTCGAGATGCTGGCTAAGGGTGATTCAACCGGCGTGTTCCAGCTGGAAAGTTCCGGCATGCGCGATGTTCTGCGCAAGCTGAAGGCCGACAGATTTGAAGATATCATCGCGGTCGTGGCGCTCTATCGCCCGGGCCCGATGGATAACATCCCCAAATACATCAACTGCAAACACGGACGCGAAGAGCCGGATTACCTGCATCCGTCGCTGGAAGGCATCCTCAAGGAAACCTTCGGCATCATGATCTACCAGGAACAGGTGATGCAGATCGCCCAAGTCCTGTCCGGCTACAGTCTCGGCAACGCCGATCTTCTGCGCCGTGCCATGGGCAAGAAGATCAAGGAGGAGATGGAAGCCCAGCGCAAACTGTTCGTTGATGGTGCCGTCGAGCGCAAGGTCAAGGCTGACAAAGCCGCCGAGATCTTCGACCAGGTCAACAAATTTGCCGGCTACGGCTTCAACAAGAGCCATGCCGCAGCCTATGCGCTGGTCTCCTATCAAACGGCTTGGCTGAAGGCGAACTACCCGGTCGAGTTCTTCGCGGCGTCGATGACCTACGACATGGGGAATACCGACAAGCTCAATGTCTTCCGGCAGGAACTCAACCGGCTCGGCATCAAGCTGCTGCAACCCGACGTCAATAAATCGGAACCGACTTTTGCCGTCGAACAGCAGCCCGATGGCAGCCTGGCCGTGCGTTATGCCCTCTGTGCCGTCAAGAATGTCGGCGTGGGGCCAGTCGAGGCGATGGTCAAAGCCCGGCAAGAAGGTGGCCCGTTCAAGAGCCTTGAGGATTTCTGCGAACGCATCGACCCCAAGGGTCTCAACAAGCGCCAGGTCGAAAACCTGGTCCTCGCTGGCGCCTTCGACAGCATCAATCCCAATCGCCGGCAGGTGCATGACAGTGTCGAGCAGATGCTGCGACAGGCGCAGGCTGCCCATGAATCACGCGGCAGCAACCAATCGAGCATGTTTGCAGAAACCACCCAGGTGCGCCTGATCTTGCCGCCAATCCCCGATTGGCTGCCGATGGAACGGCTGCAGCATGAATTTGGCGCGATCGGCTTTTATCTTTCGGCGCACCCGCTCGATTCCTACGGCGCCAGCCTGAAGCGTCTCGATGTCGTGTCGTTTGTCGATCTGCCACAATGGCTGAAAGCGCGTGGGGCGAGCCGTGCCCGTGTGGCTGGCCTCGTCGTCGGCAAGCAGGAACGTACCTCGGCTAAGGGCAATCGCTTTGCCTTCATCCAGCTGACCGACGCCAGCGGCATGTATGAAGCGACGATCTTCTCAGAACGCCTCAACCAGGCGCGCGAGATGCTGGAACCGGGCAGGGCGCTCCTCCTTAATGTCGATTGCCGCCAGGACGAAGAGGGTGGCCTGCGCCTCATGGTGAACGAGGTCTCCAGCCTCGATCAGGCAGCGGCGGCAACTGCCGCCGGCCTGAAAATCTTCCTCAAGGACCCGGGCCCCGTGGAATCGATCCGCCAGATCTTGGGTAAAGCGGGCAGGGGCAAGGGCAAGATTGAACTGGTGCTCGATATCCCGGAACAGAAGCGGGAAGTCGACATCACCCTTAAGGACCGGATTGCCGTTTCACCCGCCGTGCGGGGCGCTATTCGCGCCATACAAGGTGTGGCCGAGGTGATGGATACGTAGGCTGCTCTCGCCATTTCCTCAGTGTCATGGCCCGCTTCAGGCGGACCATCCACGAGTTTGTCGGCGAATGAAGAAAGCAACTCATGGATGCCCCGCCTTCGCGGGGCATGACAAGTGAGGAATACGGTATGTACGCCGCTGTCTACATCATGACCGATGCCCCGAACGGCACGCTCTATGTCGGCGTGACGACGGACCTCATCCGTCGGGTGGCGCAGCATCGGGCTGGCGAGATCGATGGCTTCACCAAGCGTTACAATCTCAAGTGCCTTGTTTACTTCGAGCCCCACGAAGATATCACAGTTGCCATCCAGCGTGAGAAGCGCTTCAAGAAATGGCCCCGCGCCTGGAAGGTGCGGCTGATCGCGCAGAACAATCCTGGCTGGGATGATTTGTTCAACAGCCTGTTTGGCTGAACCGCCCACGTCGCGGCCCCTTGCGTCCCCCCATTGTCATGGCCCGCTTCAGGCGGGCCATCCACGAGTTTGTCGGCACCTGAAGACAGCAACTCACGGATGCCCCGCCTGCGCGGGGCATGACAATGAGGCCTTCAGCAATGCATGTGTGCCGCCGTCTCCGGCACAGTGAACGCCACCGTCTTTCCTGTGTAGACATGATGTTCAGGCCCCGCCAATTCGATCAGCAATTTGTGTGGCCCGCTTGGCAGGCCGACCACAACGATGGTGCCGACATTGTCGAACTCGGCCCAACGCCAGGGCAGGTCATCGACGGTGACGTGGAGATGACCGACCCGCGGTGAGACGTCGCTGGCGGCTTCACCCAGCACCGGCAGGATGTGCAGATTCTCCACGCGGTAGGGGACCAGCACAGCACCCCTTGCCAGCGGGCCTGGCAATGGTGCTTCCACGGTCAGCTTGGGTGCCGGCTCGTTCGCAACGGGCAGCAATGACGAAGCAGCACCGGTGCTGCTCGCACTCTGAGCGCTCGGGGTGTCGGCAAAGGCGCAGGAAATGAGATAGGCGCCCTCTGTAAGGGCAACCAGGGCGATCACAACGCCGAGAGCGACCGCGGCAAATGTCCTGATGATCCTGGTCATGTGATTCTCTCCTCTGAGGCGCCATCAAGGGGCATAACTGTTGAAAACAAAGTCGCACGACGTCACGGCCTGATGGCAGGCAAAGCAGGTGTTGTGAACCTTCTCGTCCGCCGGCTTGCCCTCGTTGAAATGCGCGAAACCCCAGCCGCCGGTCGCGGCGTATTTCTTTGAATCCTTCACCATGAACTGCACGCCGTTCTTAGGATGCACGGCGACGAAGGATTGGGCCTGGCCAAACGCCTCCTTGCTTTCCGCCAACGGCTCATAATCCCAGGCCAGCCGGGCAAGGATGGTGCCATCCGGGAAGGGGAGCTTGCCCGCCCGATAAGCGTCGATCGCGATGTCATTGCCGAGGATGGCGCGGAGGTCGTTGAGCTTGCCTTCCTCATGGGCGACCGAGATCAGCCGCCAGTCCCGGTACCCGTCAGGAATCTTGATGCCGAAGATCGGGGCGGCTTCGCCCTCCGCCTCGCCGGAGGCGGGCGTGAGATAGGCCGCAGCACCAGCGAGTGCAATCATGATGGCGATTGTGCCGGCAAGCTGTTTCATCGTGTGCCTCCTTCAGAGTGGCGTCGCCAGCTAACTGCGACGCGCCACGAGCCAGTTATTTTATAATCGTGTGCGCTTAAATCGGATACGATATATATAATGTACGTCGGTCGAAATCAACCAGCTCTGACAGAATTATTTGGCGCGTTGTCCTAAGCCCAACCCAAACGTCGATGCGTGAGGCATAACATATTGCAATATATAAATATTACCTGCCTATTGCCATTTCCGGCCCAACCCTGTACGACACGCCCGTTAAAAACCGCATGCGGGTTGCGCGCTGGTGGGGAGACATCCCGTCAGACTTCGCTCCGGTGGCCCCCGAAAAGGGCCGCAAAACCCGCAGAGGCTCAACCGGAAAAGGACTTTTATAATGGCGCTGCCACAATTCAGCATGCGTCAGCTCTTGGAAGCTGGCGTTCACTTTGGTCACCACACCCGTCGTTGGAATCCGCAGATGGCTCCCTATCTGTTCGGCGTTCGTAACGGCGTTCATATCATCAACCTCGAATTCACCGCCCCGATGCTCGAGCAGGCGATCAAGACCGTGCGCGACGTCGCCGCGGCCGGTGGTCGCGTGCTGTTCGTCGGCACCAAGCGCGCTGCCGCCGACAAGGTCGCGGAAGCCGCCAAGCGTTGCGGTCAGTATTACGTCAACCATCGTTGGCTGGGCGGCATGCTCTCCAACTGGAAGACCATCTCGCAGTCGATCAAGCGCTTGCGCGAAATCGAAGAGAAGCTCTCGACCAACACGGTCGGTCTGACCAAGAAAGAGCTCCTTATGATGACCCGCGATCGCGACAAGCTTGAGCGTGCGCTCGGCGGCATCAAGGACATGGGCGGTCAGCCCGACATCCTGGTGATCATCGACACCAACAAGGAATCGCTCGCGGTGAAGGAAGCCAACAAGCTTGGCATTCCGATCGTGGCCGTCCTTGATTCCAACTCCTCGCCGGAAGGCATCAATTTCCCGGTTCCGGGCAATGACGATGCGATCCGCGCGATCTCGCTCTATTGCGACTTGTTCTCGGGCGCAGTGCTCGACGGTCTGCAGCAGGAAGCGATTTCTTCGGGCCAGGATATCGGCGAATCCGAAGAGCTGCCGGTTGAACAGCTGCCGGTTGCCGAAGGCACCGAAAACACCGCGTCAGCCTAAGACGTTCTGGCGTTGAATGGGGTTCGGGGCGCTTGAATGCCCCGGACCCCATTGCCACATTTAAACACCCTGAAGATACCGAATTTAGACGGAAGGAAGAGACCATGGCCGAGATTACTGCTGCGCTCGTGAAAGAGCTGCGCGAAGCCTCTGGCGCCGGCATGATGGATTGCAAGAAGGCGCTGGCCGAGAACAATGGTGACGTCGAAGCGTCAATCGATTGGTTGCGCAAGAAGGGCCTCGCCGCTGCCGCCAAGAAGGCCGGTCGTGTCGCTGCCGAAGGTCTGGTCGGTGCTGTCGCCGATGGCAAGACCGGCGCACTGGTCGAGGTGAACTCGGAAACCGATTTCGTGGCCCGCAACGAGCAGTTCCAGGGCTTGGTGTCAGCTGCTGCCAAGGCCGCACTCGCCCATGGCGATGTCGAGGCCCTGAAGGCCGCCAAGCACCCGGACGGCGGCACCATCGCCGAGAAGGTCACCAATCTCGTCGCCACCATCGGTGAGAACATGAATGTCCGCCGCTCGGTCCGCCTGTCGGTGCCGAACGGTGTCGTGGCGTCCTATGTCCACAATGCGGCCGCCCCCGGCATGGGCAAGATCGGCGTCCTCGTGGCGCTGGAATCGACCGGTGACGCGGCCAAGCTGCAGGCGCTGGGCAAGCAGATCGCCATGCATGTGGCCGCTGCCAACCCGCAATCGCTGAGCATCGACCAGGTCGACCCGGCCCTGCTGGAGCGCGAGCGTTCGGTCCTGGCCGAGCAGGCCCGGGCTTCGGGCAAGGCGGAAGAGATCATCGGCAAAATGGTCGAAGGTCGTCTGCGCAAGTATTACGAAGATGTCGTCCTTCTTGAACAGCTTTACGTCATCGACGGCGAAAGCCGCGTGAAGCAGGTCATCGAGAAGGCCGCCAAGGAAATCGGCGCTCCGGTGAAGCTCACTGCCTTTGCCCGCATGGCGCTGGGCGAGGGTATCGAAAAGGAAGAAAAGGACTTCGCGTCCGAGGTTGCAGCCCAGCTCCGCGCCTAAGGTTACGTTTCGACCAATCTTGATTTGGGGGTGCTTCCTGCATTGCCGAATCGGGGTATAGTTCGGCGGGCAATGTCGTTCCTTTGGGAACCTTGGCATTGCCCGCCCGGCGCCCAACTTTCGACAGAAAGCGGGGCGAGGATCACAAGAGATGCCCAGTCAACACCGCGGGGGAGAATTGCGAATGTCCAATGCAGGTGCATCGTCGACGGGCGCAAAGGGTGAGCCACCCCACGTCGCACATGCGCCATCGGCATCGCCATCCGGCCTGCTTTACAAGCGCGTTCTCCTGAAAATCTCCGGCGAGGCCCTGATGGGCCAGCGTGACTATGGCCTGGAACCGGCCACGGTCAACCGCGTCGCCAAGGAAGTGCAAGCGGTCCATGATTTGGGCGTCGAATGCTGCCTGGTTATCGGTGGTGGCAACATCTTCCGCGGCATCGCCGGCGCCTCCGAAGGCATGCAGCGCGCCTCGGCCGACTATATGGGCATGCTGGCCACCATCATGAATGCGCTCGCCATGCAGAACGCCCTCGAACAATTGGGTGTCGACACACGGGTCCTCTCCGCCATCCCGATGCAGTCGGTGTGCGAGCCCTATATCCGCCGTCGTGCCGTGCGCCATCTGGAAAAGCGCCGTGTCGTGATTTTCGCCGCCGGTACCGGCAATCCTTATTTCACCACCGATACGGCCGCTGCCTTGCGCGCCTCGGAAATGGGCTGCCAGGCGCTCCTTAAGGGGACCAAGGTCGACGGTGTCTACAGTGCCGATCCCAAGTTGCATAAGGATGCGGAGCGCTACCAGCAGCTCAGCCATCAGGAAGTTCTGGCGCGCGATCTCAAGGTCATGGATGCGACCGCGATCGCACTGGCGCGAGACAACGGCATTCCGATCATCGTCTTCTCGATCCATTCGCCGGGCATGTTCGCCGAAGTCCTGCAGGACCGCGGCCGTTTCACCGTGATCGGCAATAGGCTTGAGAAGCTTTAAGGCTAAACGCGAGAAGAGGGTTTCCTATGAGTGATCCGCGCTTGGATGATTTCAGACGTCGTATGGATGGGGCG
Organism: Dongia sp. P2_B8; assembly: GCF_056404715.1. NCBI lineage: Bacteria > Pseudomonadati > Pseudomonadota > Alphaproteobacteria > Rhodospirillales > Dongiaceae > Dongia > Dongia sp. P2_B8. The sequence goes on from NZ_JBFUDM010000001.1 coordinate 918,148, forward strand.
CTTGAAGCGCTGCGCAAGGAATTCGGCGGATTGCGGACCGGCCGCGCCTCGGCGAGCCTTCTGGATCCGGTCCAGGTCAGCGCTTATGGCAACAACATGCCGCTCAATCAGGTCGGTACGGTGAGTGTGCCTGAGCCGCGCATGATCTCGGTCCAGGTTTGGGACAAGAGCATGGTCGGCGCCGTTGAAAAGGCGATCCGCGATGCCGGTCTCGGCCTCAATCCAGCCGCCGACGGTAGTACCGTCCGCGTGCCGCTTCCCGAATTGTCGCAGGAGCGCCGCCAGGAACTCACCAAGGTCGCCCATAAATATGCCGAGCAGGGCCGTGTCGCTGTTCGCAATGTGCGCCGTGACGGCATGGATTTCCTGAAGAAGCAGGAAAAGGACCATAAGATCACGGAAGACGAGCATAAAAAGCTCGCCGACTTGATGCAGAAGCTGACCGACGAGCATGTGAAGAAGGTCGACGAAACCTTGGCTATCAAGGAAAAGGAAATCCTTCAGGTCTGACATGAGCCAGCCGCGCCTCATAACTGAACCCCTGCCGGTAGCCGAGCTGCACGCTGCCAACGGCGCCGGGCGACCGCCGCGTCATGTGGCCATCATCATGGATGGCAACGGCCGTTGGGCGCGGGCGCGTGGCTTGCCGCGGACAGTGGGGCATAACAGCGGTGCCGAAGCCGTGCGCCAGGCGGTCAAGGGAGCGGTCACCTGCGGTGTCGAATATTTGACGCTGTTCGGCTTCTCGTCGGAGAACTGGAAGCGGCCAGCAGCTGAGATCGACGATTTGATGGGGCTCCTGAAGCTTTATCTGCGGCGCGAGATCGAAGAGCTGCATCAGAATGGCGTCCGCGTGCAGATCATCGGCGACCGCTCGCGCCTTGGCACCGATGTCGTGGCGCTGATCGAAGCGGCCGAGGCTCGGACTCTTGCCAACCAGAAGCTGACGTTGACCATTGCCCTGAGCTACGGGTCCCGGGCCGAAATCGTGCTCGCCGCCAAGCGCCTCGCCGAAGCGGTCCAGCGCGGCGATGTCCAGCCTGGCGAGATCGATGAGGAGCGCTTCGGCGGTTTCCTGCTGACTGCTGGCATGCCTGACCCGGATCTCCTCATCCGCACCAGCGGTGAGAAGCGCATCAGCAACTTCCTGCTGTGGCAATGCGCCTATGCCGAGTTCGTTTTCGTCGACAAGCACTGGCCCGATTTCGGCCAGGAAGATCTGAAATCCGCCATTGCGGAGTTCCTGGGTCGGAGCCGGCGCTATGGCGCCGCCGAATAGCGCACCGCCGAAAAAAGCCAGCAATCTTGCCACCCGGGTTCTTTCAGCCCTGGTCCTGATCCCGCTGGTTCTCATCGCCGTCTATCTGGGGCATCCCTGGTTCGACCTGTTCGTGATCCTGTTCGCCGGCGTCATGGCCTGGGAATGGGCACGCATTGCCGGCAGGCGGCGTGGTCCATCGGACCCCAGTCCCGCCGCCCGTATCCCCGTCAGCAACCTGGCGCCTGCCGGCCTGCTGTCGATCGCGATCGTCGTGATCACCCTGTGCTTGGATCGCTTTCCGGAAGTGATTGCGCTGGACGTGCCCGGCTGGGCCTTGATTCTTGTCGGTACCATGCTGGCGGTTCTGGTCAGTTTGCCTGCCCACGGGCGCAGGTCGCTCTGGTTCGGACTCGGCATCCTCTATGTCGCGACGCCGGCCATGGCCATGCTTTGGGTCCGCGATGATCCGGTGACCGGGCAGGGCATTCTGCTCCTGGCCTGGATCCTTGCCCTGGTGATCGCCACCGATACCGGCGCCTATGCTGCCGGCCGCTCGATTGGCGGGCCTAAACTGGCGCCGCGCATCTCACCCAACAAGACCTGGGCGGGATTGTTGGGCGGGATGGCCTCTGCAGCTCTGGTCGGGCTCATTTTCGGGCTTTTGTTGCACCTGCCAAGCATTTGGAAATTAATGATTTTGAGCGGTGCGCTGGCTGTGATAGAGCAGGTCGGCGACCTTCTCGAATCCGCCTTCAAACGGCGCTTTGGCATGAAGGACAGCAGCCATATAATCCCGGGGCATGGGGGCGTGCTTGACCGGGTGGATGGGTTGCTCGCGGTATCGGTTGCCGTGGCGGCGTTGGACTATTTTGGCGAAGGTAGTGTGCTCTCATGGTTATGAGCGGAACGGTCACGGAGCTGCGCGCTCCCCCAGTTGAAGCCCGGGCAATTGAACCCCGCAGTGTCACGGTCCTAGGCTGCACCGGCTCGGTCGGCTGCAACACGATCGACATGATCGAGCGCAACCCCGGCGCCTACCGGGTCGAGGCGCTGACCGCCCACAACAACGTCAACCTCCTCATCGATCAGGCCAAGCGTCTGAAGCCGCGCTTTGTCGTCAGCGGCAATCCGGACAATTACGACGCCTTGAAGGCCGGCCTTGCCGGCACGGGAATCGAAGTGGCGGCCGGCCGTGCTGCGGTTATCGAAGCGGCCCAGCGTCCTGCCGAATGGGTCATGGCATCGATCGTCGGTGCCGCCGGCCTTGAGCCGACACTGGCCGCCGTGCGCCGTGGTGCCCTCATTGGCCTTGCCAACAAGGAAACGCTGGTTTGCGCCGGCAGCCTGATGATGAAGGAGGTGGCCAAGCACAAGGCCACCATGCTGCCGGTCGATTCCGAGCATTCCGCCATCTTCCAGGTGTTCGATTTCAATCGCATCGAGGCGATAGAGAAAATCATTCTCACCGCCTCGGGTGGTCCGTTCCGCACCAAGACGGCCGAGGAAATGTCGGCCATGACGCCGGCCCAGGCCGTGGCGCATCCGAATTGGTCGATGGGCGCCAAGATCTCAGTCGATTCCGCCAGCATGATGAACAAGGGCCTGGAGCTCATCGAGGCCTATCATCTGTTCGGCCTGCCTGAAGACCAGATCGAGATCCTGGTGCATCCGCAATCGGTCATCCACTCCATGGTCGCTTATCGTGACGGATCGGTCCTGGCTCAGCTGGGCACGCCGGATATGCGGACGCCGATCGCCTTCGCACTTGGCTGGCCGAATCGGATTGAAGCGCCTTCTGCCCGGCTCGACTTCGCCAAGATTGCGCAATTTACCTTCGAAGCCCCTGATCCTGTGCGATTTCCGGCGTTGCGTCTGGCTCGGGCAGCACTCAAGGCGGGTGGCCGGGCCCCAACCATTCTCAACGCTGCCAATGAAATTGCAGTGGCGGCGTTCCTGGAAGGTGGTATCCGTTTCACCGATATCGCCGCCGTGGTCGAAGCGGTGCTTGAACAATTGCCAGCCGGTTCGCTCGCCAGCATCGATGATGTTCTGGAAACCGATGGGGAAGCGCGCATTGCAGCGAAATCCCAGGTCGCCGCCCGGCGCAAGAACAGCACTCATTAACCGGCACTCATTAACCGACTGGCTGTGGCCGAAAACGGTCTGGAAGAATAGGAAGCGGAGCTGGCATGGATATCGTCGCGGACATCTCGCGCAACGGCTTTTGGTTTCTGGTTCTGTTGACGCCTTTGGTGTTCATCCACGAACTCGGCCATTTCCTGGTCGCTCGCCTGTGCGGTGTCCGGGTCGAGGTCTTCTCGATCGGCTTTGGGCGCGAACTGTTTGGCTTTACCGACCGCCATGGGACGCGCTGGAAGTTCAGCCTGCTGCCGCTGGGTGGTTATGTCCGCATGTTCGGCCAGGCCCCCAACGAGCTGGAGGGTGGCGAAAAGCCGGTCGTGATGTCGGCGGAAGACCGGGCGGTTTCTTTTATGCACAAAAGTGTTGGCCGCCGCGCCGCCATCGTTGTTGCTGGCCCGGCCGCCAATTTCATCTTTGCGATCCTGGTGCTTGGCATTTTGTATGTGAGCTACGGCAAGACCTATCGTGCGCCCGTCATTGACGAGGTGGTGGTGGGATCTGCGGCCGCCCAGGCGGGCATTCTGCCGGGTGACCGGGTCGTTGAGGCCAATGGCACGAAGGTCGAGACATTCGAGGATGTTGCACAGACCATCCTGATGAATCTCGACCAGCCGCTGGCCCTGATTATCGAGCGCAATGGCGCCAAGATCGCCATTACGGCGACGCCGCAGATCATCACCGAAAAGGATTTTCTGGGGAAAGAGGCGCGGACGGCCCGTTTGGGAATCATCTCGAAGCGGCCTGGGCCGGTTATCGCCTTGGGTCCGCTGGAGGCTCTGTCTGACGCGACGGTGGATATCTACGATATGACCGTCAATTTGCTGACAGGTATCTGGCAGATGGTGTCGGGCGTCCGACCGGCTAGTGAAATTGGCGGCGTGTTGCGAATTGCGACGGTTTCCGGGGCAATGGCCGAGTTTGGCTTCTTTTCGTTGGTGATGCTGGCAGTAACGCTGTCGGTCAATCTGGGTCTGATTAACCTGTTCCCGGTGCCGATGCTGGATGGGGGGCATTTGGCCTATTATGCCGTCGAAGCCGTACGTGGTCGTCCGCTCAGCGAGGGAGCCCAGGAATGGGGCCTGAAAATCGGCCTCGCCATGGTACTTAGCCTCATGTTATTTGCCACATGGAACGACTTGGTTTATCTGAAAGTAGTCGATTATTTCCGTTGGCTTTTCACCTGATCGGATGATGCGTAAAATGGCTCTTTTGCGTACGCTGCTTTGCGCCCGGACGGGGATTGCCAAGCCTGTGATTTCCCAGCCCGTGGCTTCCCAGCCCGGAGCTTCCCAGGCCGGAGCTTCCAAGCCAACGACACCCCGGCTGCTTTTGTGCGCCGTCTTGTTGTTGTCGGCCATATTGGTGCCGGGCATGGGTATCCGGCCGGCCGCAGCCCAGTCGATCAGTGCTGGTGACCCGATCCAGGAAATCCGCATCGAGGGCAGCCAGCGTATCGAGCCCGATACCGTGCGCAGCTATATGGCGATCAACCCCGGCGACCCGTTCGACGCCAAGGCCATCGACCGGGCGCTTAAGAATCTGTTCGCGACCGGCCTTTTTGCCGACGTGAATTTCCGCCGTGAAGGTGGGTCGCTGATCGTCCAGGTCACGGAAAACCCGATCATCAACCGGATCGCCTTCGAAGGGAATGACAGGCTCGAAGACGATCAGCTGCAAACCGAAATTCAGCTGCGCCCGCGCGTCGTCTATACCCAGGCGCGTGTCCAGGCCGACGTCAAGCGCCTGCTTGATCTCTATCGCCGCAATGGCCGCTTTGCCGCCACGGTTGATCCCAAGGTCATCAAGCTCGACCAGAACCGCGTCGACCTCGTCTTTGAAATCAATGAAGGCGATGCCACGGAAATCGAACGCATCGATTTCGTCGGCAACAAGGTGTTCGACGATGACGATCTGCGCGACATCATCATCACGCGCGAAAGCGCCTTCTACCGCATCCTCTCGACGAGCGACACCTATGACCCCGATCGCCTGACGGTCGACAAGGAAAACCTGCGCAAATTCTATTTGTCCGAAGGTTATGCCGACTTCCGTGTCGTCTCTGCTGTCGCGGAATTGTCGCCGGACCAGGAGGCTTTCTTCATCACCTTCACTGTGGAAGAGGGCGAGCGCTACAAGCTGGGCAAGGTCGATATCAAATCCACGCTGAAAGATCTGGACCCGCAATCACTGTGGAGTGATGTGCTGACCAATGAAGGCGATTGGTACGATGCGAGTCTGGTCGACAAATCGGTCCAGGCAATTGCCGATCGCGTGGGCAGCCTGGGTTACGCCTTCGTCGATGTGCGCCCGCGGATCCAGCGCGACGCCGAAAACCATATCCTGACCTTGACCTATGACATCCAGGAAGGCCCCAAGGTCTACGTTGAGCGGATCGAGATCACCGGCAATGTGCGCACCCAGGATAAGGTGATCCGCCGTGAATTCCGCTTGGCAGAGGGTGATGCCTTTTCAACCGCCAAGATGAAGCGCACCGAGCAGCGTCTGCGTAATCTCGGCTTCTTCGAAGCGGTCGACATCCAGACGACGCCGGGCAGTGCGCCTGACAAGACGATCGTCAAGGTGAAGGTGGCCGAACAATCCACCGGTGAACTGACCTTTGGTGCCGGCTTCTCGACCGCTGACGGTCCGTTGGGCAATATTGGCCTGCGCGAACGCAATCTGCTTGGCAAGGGCCAGGATCTGCGCGCCAACTTCACTCTCTCCGGCAAGCGTTCCCAGGTGGACGTCAGCTTCACCGATCCCTATTTCCTCGACAAGGATCTGTCGGCCGGTGTCGATCTCTTCCACCGCCGCTACAACGACGTGCGCGGCGACAATTACGATCTGTCGCAATCCGGCTTTGGCCTGCGCATGGGTTACGAGTTGACCGAGTATCTCCGTCAGACACTTGGCTATCGCCTAAGCGTCGACAAGATCTCCGACGTCGATGACGATCTCTCGGAAGCCATCCGGGACGAGAAGGGCTATACCATCCGCTCGACCTTGAGTTCGGATCTCATCTATGATCGCCGCGACAATGTGAACGATCCGCGCAGCGGCTATTTCCTCAGCCTGTCGACTGATTTTGTCGGTGCCGGCGGTGATGTCACAGCTCTGCAGAACATCGTCAGCGGCGGTTATTTCTATCCGATCAACGACGATGTCTCGATCGGGCTGTCGGCCGAAGCCGGTCAGATTCAGCCGCTGTTTGGCGATCATTTGCGTGTGACCGACTCCTTCTCGCTGGGTGGCCAGAACCTGCGTGGCTTCCAAAGTTCGGGCGTCGGTCCGCGCGACGGCGAAAAGAATGATTCGCTGGGCGGCCAGTACATTATCGACGGTACTTTGCAGGCCAGCTTCCCTCTCGGTCTGCCGGAAGAATTCAACATTCGTGGCCGCGCCTTTACCGATTTCGGCATGCTGACCGGTACCGATCTCGACAACGATATCGACATTCGAATAGAGGACGACGCGAGCTTGCGTGCGTCAGCCGGTGTGGGTGTGACCTGGGTGTCGCCCTTCGGACCGATCGCCGTCGATCTCGCCTATCCGCTCTTGAAGGAACATTACGACAAGACGGAATGGTTCCGTTTCAGTGTCGGTACATCCTTCTAGGTCTTAATCGTTTCGTTCAGTGGAGTTATGCGCGTGTTTAAAATTCGATTGATGACAAAGGCCGCGACGGCCTTGGGTCTGGCTATGATCGCCTTGACACCTATGACGTTTGTCAGCGCCCAGCCGGCGATGGCTCAGGAAGCGGCTCCTGCCCCCAACCAGATTCCGGTCGCAATCGGCATCGTCAATGTTCAACAGGTGGTTGCGAAGTCGACCGCGGGCCAGTCGCTGAAGAAGCAGGCTGATGCGCGCCGCAAGCAGAACCAGGCGGACATCCTGGCCGAGGAAAAGAAGCTGCGTGCTGAAAACGACCAGCTCAATGCGCAGAAGGCCAATATGGCGCCGGCCGAGTTCCAGCAAAAGGCGCAGGCTTTCCAGGGTAAGCTCAATGCCTGGCGCCAGGGCGCCGAACAGAAGCAGAAGGCTTTCGAAGGGGCTTATAACGCGGCTCAGAAGCAGATCTTCGAGACCCTGCAGAAGGTCATCGGCGACATTGCCGTACAGAAGCGGCTGACGTTGGTTCTTAACAAATCTGTCGTCATCGTCAGTGCCCAGGCCTGGGATATCAGCGATTCAGCTCTGGCGCAGCTCAACAAGGTTCTGCCTGCCGTCAAAATGTAAGCGAACCTTGATATGAACGAGGTGGCGCGCGGGCCGGTCGCCAGCGTGCCATGACGGCGGCTAATTGGCGGAATTGCGGGAAAAAGGGATAGGGATGGCGGAGGATTTGCCGACAGGTGGGGTTATCGATATCGCGGCGATCATGCGCATGATCCCGCATCGGTACCCGTTCCTGTTGATCGATCGCGTGATTGATGTCGTGTCGGGAGATAGCGCCACGGGCATCAAGAATGTGACGGTCAACGAACCCTTTTTCCCGGGCCACTTTCCAGGGGCGCCGGTCATGCCCGGCGTGCTCATCGTCGAGGCGATGGCGCAGACTGCGGCAGTCATTGCCGTCCATGCCCTGGGCTCGGAAGCCGAGGGCAAGATCGTCCTGTTCATGAGCATCGACGATTGCAGATTCCGCCGTCCAGTGACGCCGGGCGATCAGCTGCGTCTCGAAGTGAAGAAGGATCGCGCCCGTGGTCCGGTCTGGCGCTTCGTCGGCGTGGCCAAGGTCGATGGCCAAGTCGTGGCTGAGGCGACCTTCGCTGCGATGATCCGCGACCGCTAGTTCTCAAATTTCTGGTGCTAGACGCCAGCAACCCAACGCACCACGAAGAAAACCGCCATGCCGATGAGGATCGTCGGCATCAGTTTCTTCCATTTCCAGCTCACCGCCGCGGCGACGATCGCTCCCACCAGATGGGGGTTGCGCCAGCTCAGCTGGATGTCGCCAGGGCCGGGATAGAGGACGGCCGGCACGATGATTGCCGTGAGCACTGCTACCGGCACAAAGGCGAGGGCGCGTTCGACCAGCGGCGGAAAGCGGACGTGATCGGCAAAAAGATAGACCGGCCAGCGGATGGCAAGGTTGATCAGTGCCATGCCGCCGATCATCAGCGCGATCTCAAGCTCGCTCATGATGCGCTCCGTTCGATATCGACATTGCCAGCTTCGGACTTGTTCTTGTGCCGCGCCCATTCCTGCACGCCAAGGCCGGCCGCGATCCCCGCGAAACCGCCCAGCATCAGGCCCAGCTTGAAGGGCAGGCCGTTGGCAAGGGTTGCCACCAACCCCGCGACGATCGCTGCCACCCAGAAGGGGCGGGAGCGCAAGGCAGGCATGACGATGCCGATGAAGGTCACCGCCATCGCAAATTCCAGACCCCAATGCTTGATCTCTTCGAACTCGGTGGCGAGCACGATGCCGATATAGGTCCAGAACTGCCAGTTGAGATACATGCCGAGGCAGGAGGCCAGATAGTACCAATGTGCATGTGGACCATCGCTGTCGACGCGGTAGCGCCGCTCCATGATGGCAAAGGTCTCGTCGGTCAACCAGGCAGCCAGGCAGAACCGCCAGCCGTGATTCAGTTTGCGCACATGATCGACAAGGGTCGCTGCATAAAGCAGATGCCGGAGATTTAGGATCAGGGTCGCGAGCCAGATGACGCCGAGTGGCGAGCCAGTTCCCAGCAGCAGTATGGCGATGAACTGCGCTGATCCAGAGAAAACGAAGAGGGACATGCACATGACGGCCAGCGGCGACAGGCCGGCGCCGGTCGCCAGCGTGCCGAAGATGACGCCAAAGGGAATGGCTGAGATCATCAGCGGCAAGGTTGCAAGCAAGCCGCGTCCGAACTCCGCACCGATTGGAGATCGGCGGGTATTCACCATATCGCTCATCAGATCACACGATTCCGTAAGAGCCGCCGGGCCGCGTCCGCAGGATGTCCGCAATTCGCTGCAGCGCATTTTCCAGGATGCGCCGGTCGGCCGGTGCACAGAGGCACAGACGCACCCCATTGGGCGCATTGCGTGTCAGCGAGAAGATGGTGGCGGGCGAGACGCCGACACCTTTGAGGCGCGCCTGCAGCGCAAAGCCATCGGCGGTCCAGGGTTCCTGTAGTTTCAGCCAGATGTGATAGCTGGATTCATCGCCGCAGATCTCGACATCGCTCAGGATACGCCGTGCCATGCGCTGTCGTGCGATGGCCTCGATCCGGTGTGCTTCGGCGAGGTCCATGCCGGTGCCATCCTCCACCCAATCGGCAGCGATCTCGGCGGTAAGGGGTGCTGCCATCCAGGTGGTCGAGCGCACCACTTGTGCAAAGCTGTCGAGTGCGCCCTCCGGAATGGCGAGATATCCCACGCGCAATCCCGGCGCCATGGATTTGGAGACGCTGGTGAAGTAATGGCCGAGTTCCGGCGCATGCGCGGACAGAGGCTCGATATTGCGTGTGCCGAGGAGGAAACCATAGACATCGTCTTCGACGATTTTGACGCCATGCTTGCGCGCTACTTCAGCTAGTGCCCGGCGACGTTCGACCGACACGACGATACCGGTCGGATTATGCATGTTGACCACGCAATAGAACGCCTTGGGTCGCAGATTGACGCAGGCCGCTTCGAAGGCATCGACATCGACCCCGTCATGGTCCATCTGCACGCCATGGAGCCGAATGCGCAGAAAGTCGGCGAGGCGCCGCAGGCCGGGATAGGTGACGCATTCAGTCACCACCACATCACCCGGCTCGGTGATGGCGCCGAGCGCCGCCGTCATCGCATGTTGGCCGCCGGCAGTCACGATCACGCGCTCGGCCGGCACTGGATAGCGCTGCTCGCTCAGCCATTGCGCACCAGCCGCACGATGGCGCGGCATACCGACATGATGGTGGTAATCGAGGAGTGAATCGATGCCCGGGCGTGCCGCGATGCGCTGCAGGGCATTGGACAGCAGAGCGTCATTGGCGCGCGGCGTCGGGAAATTGATGGAGAGATCGACGAAGCCGCCGGCTTCGATCTCAGCCTCGCGCTCAGCAGGCATTTCCGGCCGACGGCGTACATCGGGCCGCACGAAGGTGCCGCGGCCGACTTCGCCACCGATGAGCCCGCGGCGTTCGGCCTCGGCATAAGCCCGCGTCACCGTCCCCACCGTGACACCCAGCCGGAAGGCAAGTTCGCGATGGGTCGGCAGGCGCGTCCCTGGCGCCATGCGTTGCTGGCGGATGTCTTCGGACAGCGCATCAGCGATCGCGAGATAGCGCGGGCCCGGAAAAGTCGTGATGTCAGGTTGCCAGTTTGTCATGGTGACAATGTATCGATTGACTTCAAGCATTGTCAAAACAATTATGGCGGCGCGGGTACAATGCTGAACAATGTACAAGACGCAACCAAATATGACAGAAGGATTGACTGAAATGTCTCGATACAAATCGCCGTCGATCGGCAGCGACCCCATCTTCGGCCGACCTAAGTCCCACGGCGAAGCCACCGCTCTGCGCCTCGTCGTGACCTTTCTCTTCGATTGCCTGGAGAACTACCGTCAGCGCAAGGCCTTGGCCGCTCTGGACGACCACATGCTGAAAGATATCGGTTTGACCCGTTGCGATGTCGAAGCGGAAGTCTCGCGCCCTTTCTGGCGATGAGGCGACGGAACTGACAAGAAATTGGAGTGCTGGAACATGAAACATCCGATTTATCAGGTAGATGCCTTCACCGACAAACCATTCGCCGGGAATCCGGCTGGGGTGATGCCGCTCAAAACCTGGCTACCTGACCAGCAACTCCAATCGATCGCCGCCGAGATGAATCTTGCTGAGACCGCCTTTTTCGTACCGAAGGAGGGTGGCTATCATCTGCGCTGGTTCACGCCGACAGTCGAGGTAAAGCTGTGCGGCCATGCCACCTTGGCCTCAGCTTTTGTCCTCAATCGGCTGATCGACCCGACGATCACACAAATGCGCTTCGACAGTCTGTCGGGGCCGCTGCATGTGAACGTCGGAGACGATCGCCTGGAACTGGATTTCCCGGTCATTGGCTTTGAAGCCAATAAAGATACGACCATGCCTGATCGCATTGCCAAAGCCATTGGCCAGGCGCCGATCGATGTCGTGGTCAGCCCAATCTATGATTCCTATCTCGCGCGCCTTGCCAATGTTGCGGCGGTACGCGCTGCCGTTCCCAATTTTGCAGCGATCGAGGCGCTTGGCCGGGATCTCATCATTACTGCCGATGGCAAGGAGGAGGGGGTCGATTTCGTCAGCCGCTTCTTTGCACCACTGCATGGCATTCCGGAAGATCCGGTCACCGGTTCGTCGCATTGCGTGCTGGCACCCTATTGGGCGCAGCTAACGGGCAGCCAGCGATTCCATGCCCGGCAGGTCTCTCGGCGGGGTGGCGATTTGTGGCTCAATCTTGCTGGCGATCGGCTCAAAATCGCCGGCCATGCGGTCTGTGTGCTATCCGGAGAAATCGAAGTAAATTAATAGGTTGGCAGATAGCGGTGCGGCCGTTTGGGCCGCGCCGCGACACCTGTCGCTCTTGCACCGCCGAAGGCTTTGCGCTAATAGCCCTTGCCCAAGCGGTCATGCCATGTGGTCTCATCCACCACGCGCGGTATCGGCTTGGGGTTTGCCCCCCGGATTTGCCGAGCCGAGCCACCCATGACCAGCGCGCCCACAAATAACGCCGGTGAAAAGTTCTTGCTGCCCGCAGGCCTTGGTGACGGTCTGCCGCCGGAAGCAGGATTCGAAGCCGTCATGGTCGAACGCCTGGTGGCAAGCTTCGCCCGCTGGGGCTATGAGCGGGTCAAGCCGCCGCTCATTGAATTCGAAGACTCGCTGCTGGCCGGGCCTGGCGAGGCGATGGCTGCCCACACCTTCCGCCTGATGGATCCGGTCTCGCAGCGCATGATGGGTCTCAGGGCCGACATGACGCCGCAGGTCGGCCGTATTGCCGCCAGTCGTCTTCAGAACACACCGCGTCCGTTGCGCCTTTCTTACGCTGGCCAGGTGCTGCGCCTGAAGGGCGAACAGATGCGCCCGGAACGCCAACTGGGCCAGGTCGGTGTGGAACTGATCGGTGCCGAGGGTGCCGCTGCAGATGCCGAAGTTGTCCTGCTGGCGGTCGAAGCCCTGACCAGCCTCGGTGTCCCCGGTCTCGCTGTTGATCTTAATGTACCGCGCCTGGCGCCGAGCATTCTGGGTGATTTGACCCCACAGCGCCGCGCCGACCTTATTGCCGCGCTCGACCGCAAGGATACGGCCAAGGTGGCTGAACTCGCCGGTGATCAGGCGCCGATGCTCCTCGGTCTGTTGCGCGCCGTGGGGCCGGTCGAGACCGCGCTGCCGGTTCTGGCCGCCTTGACCCTGCCCAGCCAGGGCGCTGAGGTGCGGGCCAATCTTGCAGCAACCGTGGCGTTGATTCGAAAAGCGGCCCCCGATCTTACTCTCACCATCGATGCTACCGATCATCGCGGTTTCGAATATCACAGTGGCATCGCCTTCACTTTTCTTGGTCGTGGCGTGCGCGGCGAGTTCGGCCGTGGTGGCCGATATGTCAACCATGCGGGCGAGGCGGCGACCGGCTTCTCGCTCTATCTCGACACGCTGCTTACCAGCTTGCCGATGCCGGCCGAGCCGAAGCGCGTCTTCATGCCGATGGACGCCGATGTCAAGGCAGCGCTGAAGCTGCGCGAAGAAGGCTGGGTCACGGTACAAGGTCTCCACGCTGCTGACGCCAAGACTGAAGCCAAGCGTCTGCGTTGCTCTCATTTTCTGCAGGATGGCCGCGCCGTGGCCACCGGCAACTGATCTCTAGAGGAATATCATGGCCAATGTAGCGGTAATCGGCTCGCAATGGGGCGACGAAGGCAAAGGCAAGATCGTCGACTGGCTCTCCGAGCGCGCTGACGTCGTCGTGCGCTTCCAGGGCGGCCACAATGCCGGCCACACACTGGTCATCGGCGGCGTCGTCTATAAGCTGTCGCTGCTGCCCTCGGGTATTGTGCGTCCTGGCAAGCTCTCGGTGATCGGCAATGGTGTCGTGGTCGATCCCTGGCACCTGGTGAAGGAAATCGACGGCCTGCGCGGTCAGGGCGTCGCCATTTCGCCGGACAATCTCGTCGTCGCGGAAAATGCCGCGCTCATCCTGCCGCTCCATAGCCAGCTCGACATGTTGCGCGAAGGTGCTGCCGAAGGTACCGCCAAGATCGGCACCACCGGCCGTGGCATCGGCCCGGCCTATGAAGACAAGGTGGCGCGCCGCGCCATTCGCGTCTGTGATCTCGCCGACAGCAAGGGCCTCGATGCCAAGGTCGAAATCCTCCTGCGCCATCACAATGCGCTGTTGAAGGGTATGGGCGCCCAGCCCGTCGATGGTGCAGAATTGCTGGCGAAGCTTCGCGCGATCGCCCCGCAGATCGCCCCCTTCGTGAAGCCCGTCTGGGAAATGCTCGACACTGCGCGCCGCCGCGGTGACCGCATCCTGTTTGAAGGTGCCCAGGGTGTCATGCTCGACGTTGACCATGGCACCTATCCCTACGTCACCTCGTCGAACACGGTGACGGGGCAGGCGGCGACTGGCTCTGGCCTCGGTCCCTCGGCTATCGGCTATGTGCTCGGCATCACCAAGGCCTATACAACGCGCGTCGGCTCTGGCCCGTTCCCGAGTGAACTCACTGACGAGATCGGGCAGCTGCTCGGCGAGCGCGGCCGTGAATTCGGCACCGTCACTGGACGCAAGCGTCGCTGCGGCTGGTTCGATGCCGCCCTCGTGCGCCGCGCCGCCAAGGTGGCCGGCATCAGCGGTATCGCCCTCACCAAGCTCGATGTCCTCGACGGCATGAAGGAACTGAAGATCTGCACCGGCTACGAAATTGACGGCAAGCCCTATCCCTATCTGCCGGCGGGATCCGATCTGCAGGCGCGCGCCAAGCCGGTCTATGAGACGCTGGAAGGCTGGTCTGAATCGACCCAGGGAGCCCGCTCCTGGGCGCAGTTGCCGGCGACAGCGATCAAATATGTCCGCCGTGTCGAAGAACTGATCGAAGTGCCAGTAGCCTTGCTCTCCACCAGCCCGGAGCGCGACGACACCATCCTGGTCACCGATCCCTTCGCGGATTGATCAGCGCGGTTTCGTCATCAGTGTTGCCGCCAGTGAGGCGATGGCGAGCCCGATGATCACCGCGCCATAGAGATAGGTGGCGACGGGCAGCCCCAGATGTGGTGCCGCAAGGCCGATCAGGATGACGGGCACGCTGAAGGCGAGATAGCTCTGCACATAAAAGGCGGCGAGCAGGCCGGCGCGCTGATGTAACTCGGCAAGCGGCATGATGCTGCGCGAGGCGCCGAAGAATCCGGCGCCGAGCCCCAGCCCGGCCAGGACCGTGCCCAATATCATGAGTGATGCCAGTTGCAGGTGGACACCCGTCAACGTCACTGCAACGCCCAAGGTAAGAGCGATCGCCGCCGTGATGACGATCCGCCGTGCCGGCCATTGCCGCACCACCAGCACGGAGACGGCACCGCTCAGCGTCAGTGCGGCGACGATGCTGCCGCCGAGCAGCGGTGAGGTAAGGCCAGTTGCGACCCGAAACAGCGACGGCATCAGCGAGAGATAGAATCCACCCAGCGCCCAGGATGCGACATTGACGGGTGTTGCCATCAGCAGCGGCCGCCTTGCTTGCGGTGGCACGGCCACATGTGGCCGCAAGGAGGCCCAGGCACCAGGCATCGGGCTCGACGTTTCGGGCATCTGCCAGACAAGGAGCGCAAGCGTGATGAAGAGCACCAGCAGGACGATATAGACCAGTTGCATCGGCGCCGGGCCGTACGCCACCAGACCGCTCGATCCCAGGGCACCTGCGGCCATGCCGAGGAAGGGTGTGATGCTGTTGATCAGCGGGCCCTTGTCGCGGTTGGTATCAAGGACGGTGGCACTCAGCGTGCTGGTGAGGGCGCCGGTGGCCAAGCCCTGCACCGCGCGTGCCGCGATCAGCCACGTCGCCGACTGCGCCTCGATAAACAAGATCATGCAGACGGCGCTCAGCAGCAGGGCGGCAGAAATGACGGGGCGCCGGCCGATGTAATCGGACAGCGATCCCACGGTGAGCAACGAAAGCAGCAAGGTGAATGCATAGACCGAAAAGATGATCGTCAGGATCAGCGGCGAGAGCGACCAGCTCTCCTGGTAGAGATGGTAGAGCGGCGTAGGTGCACTGGATCCGGCCAGGATGGCGGCAAGACTCAACCCCGCGAACAGGGCCATGGCGCGTTGCGAGCAGAGGCTGGGCTGGGTGGCCTTGGTGAGGTTGGTGCTGGACATGGCTCTCTGGATCCTGAAGCTAAGAAATGGCGTCAGCAGCTTGCTGTGGGCGTGCTCAAGTAACATGCCTTTTCGGCACGACCAGTTTTGAGACGAGAATCTGCAGGACCTCGCCCCGCTGATTGCGGGTCTCGCTGCGCATCGTCGCCATGCCGCGCTCGGGCCGCGAGCGGGATGGCTTGACCTCCAATATCTCGCTGGTCACCTGCAGCACGTCATCCGGCCGTGTCGCCTGCGGCCAGGAGATTTCGCCACCAGCACCGATCAATCCCCCAGCAATGCCGGGCTTGGTCGCTGCCAGCAATTTCATGGTGAGTGCCGCAGTATGCCAGCCGCTGGCAGCAAGGCCGCCGAAGAACGTCTTTTTGGCAGCCTCTTCGTCGAGATGAAAGGGCTGCGGATCGAACTGGCTGGCAAAGACCTTGATCTGCGCGACATCAAGGGCATGCGTCGGGCTCGTGAAGCGTTGCCCGACCGTGAGGTCTTCGAGATAGAGCAGTGTATCGTCGGTCATTGGGCCCCCGCATAGATATCGGCATGAAAGGTGGCGGCAAGTTTCTGCAGATCGGGCCCGAACACGCGCGACGCAGTGACGACGGGGAAGTCCGCCCGGATCGTCTCAAGCGTTGCCTGCAAGGCGGGGGGCGCCGTGCGATCGGTCATGTGGAAGGCCTGCGAGGCAACGGCCCCCAGCATGGCGAGGGCTGCTTCCAGACAAGTGCCCACCTGTTCCTGCGCCGACCAGGCGAGGCCGGTCATCGGCGCCACGTCGTTCTGGCCGAAGCCGCCGGCCTCGCTGCCGGGCAGGAAGGTGCGCTGTGCTGCGCGCCGCGCTTGCTCCGCATAACCGACCTGGACGAAACCGACGATGCCGATATAAGCATCTTCCGCCGCCTGCAACTGATCGGGCAGCAGCGAATAGCGCCCATCCAGGAGCTTGGTGTTCTGCCGTTCCGCGAGAATACAAAGATCGACGCAGGCCGCGGCGAGATTATCGAGTGCCGGATAGGCGCGCGCATTGTGATAGCCGCCATTGCTGTAGACGCGGCCCAGCGGATGCTGTGCATCCGCTGCCAGGAACACCGGATTGTCGGTCACCGATTGCAGCGAGGATTGCGCAATTTCCTCAGCTTGCGCCACGGCGCGCCGCAACTGGCCGAGGACACGCGGCAGGATGCGATAGGAAACCGGCGCCTGATATGGGCGGCGTTCTTTGGCACCACCTGCCAGCAATGAGCGGAGGCGCTGCAGCGCTGCAGCTTCGTAAGGATCGCCCCACAGATCCTCGAACGCCGCATCATAGGCTTCGAGCGGCGCCTTGATCGCCTCGGCCGACAGCGCAAACACGCGCTCGGCAAGATCCAGCCGCCGTCGCATGGCAATGGCGGCGTCGGCGATGAGGGCGCTCGCTGCCGGTGATCCGTTGATCAGCGACAGTGCGTCTTTCTCTCCCAGCGGGAATTTCTCGGCCAGGTCGATGATGAGCGGGGCCATCCACAGGATCTCGCCAGCCCCACCTTGTCCGGCGATGGAAACTTTCGGCAATTGGTCCCCGTCGAGGAGGCCGGCAACGGCTTCCGCGAGAGAGGGTGTCACCGCGGCATGGCCTTCGATGAAATTGGCGAGGCGCGACAGGACGATACCGCGCGCCACGCGTTCCGGCGCAGCCGGGCCGAAGGCAACCGCCGCACTGCGAGGTGGCCGCTGGGCGTGCTTGCGCCGCGCCTCGCCCTCATAGCGTTTGTTGGCATGCTGGCCATAGCCGCTGGTCACGCCATAGATCGTGACATTGGGATCGGTGTCGAGGAGGTGCATGAACGCCTGGCGTGCCTTGGTCATCTGGGCCATGGCACCCGACCCCAGGCGTACCGCCTGTTTCTCCCACGCCACGCGCCGGTAGGTATCCAGGGTGATATCGGCGCGCGCGTTCAATTCCAGCGACATTCCAAGACCCTCTTTGATGGGAACGATTTCTTTTAGGTCATTCCGCTAAAGAAATCAGCGCTGGATCGCGCTATCATTCCCCTCCAAAGACTAGGGAATTGGGCTATTCAGGAATATTACAGGAACGCGTGGAAACTTCCCGGCAGGATGGGTGTTGGGTGCGCGATTCTGCCCCGTCAAAGGATTTGCCGACCATGACCAGAACCCTGATATCAGCCTTGCTGGCTGCAACTCTGTCACTGCCGGCCCTGGCGCCTGCCTGGGCGGAGGGCGGGGTCAATCTTGGTGTCCTCGACTGCCAGGTCAGCGGCAGCGTCGGCTATCTTATCGGCTCCGACAAGGCCATGAGCTGCGTCTTCAAGCGCGCGGACGGCTCGTCCGAGAACTATCACGGCGAGATCAAGCGCTATGGTCTCGATATCGGCTTTACCCGTGATACCCGCATGTTCTGGGGCGTCGTGGCGCCGGGCAATATCGCGCGCGGCGCGCTGGCCGGCACCTATGGCGGTGCCGGGGCCGATGTGGCGGCGGGATTGGGTGTCGGTGCCAACGCCCTCTTCGGTGGCGGCAACAGCCAGATCGCGCTGCAGCCGGTGAGCGTCAGCGGCAGTGTCGGCGTCAACATCGCTGCCGGGGTCGCCAAGCTAACCCTGGCCCCCGGCAAGTAATCGGGCGTATCTGGGCAAGGTCGCCAAGCGGGCGCATGATTGCTTCTGGCTGAAAGTGCAGAAGAGGGGGCCATCATGGCCATGCCAATCAAGCCCGTATCGGTCTATTTCGCCACCAACCGTAATGTGATCGCCAGTGCGGTCCCGAACAATTTCGGCACCGATTTCAACACCGACGGCGCCCTGATGTTCGGCCGCGCGATCCTGCAGTCGGTCAAGGATGAGAGCGAGCTCGGCAATTCCAATCTCGCCATCGACGCGCTCGCCAGGGACGATTTCTCCAGCGCGCTGCAGGATGAGATCGTCGACACCGGCGCCGATCATCTCCTCATCTCCTTGCACGGTTTCGACTACCGCTTCCGTGAGGCCATCATGCGCGCTGGCTATCTCGGCGACTGGTATGGACGCGGCAAGCCCAAGCTGCGCAGCACTGTGATCGCTTTCAGTTGGCCATCGCTGGGCAGCCTCAGTCTCGACGCCTATCGCACAGACTACCACAATGCCGGTGCTTCCGGTGGCGCGTTCCGCCGCTTCCTCCTGGCGCTGCTGCCGCTCATCAAGACGTACCGTGCCAAATCCACCAAGCGCCGGGTCACCCTGATGGCGCACAGCATGGGCAATCACTTCCTTCATGCCGGGCTGCAGGCGGCGATCGGCACGGCGCCCGGCCAGTTGAGTGTCGCTGATTTCGTCGGCCTCATCGACTGCTCACTGCTGGTGGCCTCCGACGAGGATGCCGACGCGCTCTCAAGTGCCGGCGGCCTGCGCTGGCTCCCGGATTTGAGCGGCCATCTCACTCTCTACTACAACAACCAGGATCTGCCGCTCACCACCATCAGCCGCTCGGTGCATGGCGTGGGGCGCCTTGGCATCGACGGGCCGGCCGACAAGCCGAGCTTCCGCAACCGCAATATCAGCTTCGTCAATTGTTCGGCGGCGAACCCGGAACTCAAGAACCGCGCCCGCCTCGATCCGCAATGGCATCAATACTACCGCCTGGTCCCGGAGGTGCGCGATGATCTTTGCGCCGTCATGCTGGGCGCTGACACGGCGGCGCTGCCCAACCGCACCTACCGCCAGGCACAGAACTATTACCGGCTCGACCTCGCGAAATAAGGCCAAGTGAAATCGGGCCGGGTGAAATAGCCTGAAGCGCTTGCACCGTTGTCCGTCTCACGCCATCTTCTCCCGCCACCTCAGGGAGAGAGATCCATCGTGCAGGCCCTCATCATCGTCGCACATCCCGGCACCGCCAGCTTCAGCCAGGCCATGGCGGCTGCGGCAGGCGAGGCGCTGTTGGCCAAAGGCGCTGCCATCACGGTCCATGATCTTTATGCCGAGAGCTTCAACCCGATACAGCCGACAGGCGAGGCCGGCAACACCGGGTCTACGGACCCGTTGGTCGAACAGCATTGCGCCGATCTCGTCGCAGCCGATCTTATCCTCATCTTCCATCCCAATTGGTGGGGCCAGCCGCCGGCTATCCTCAAAGGCTGGATCGACCGCGTGCTGCGCCTCGATACCGCCTATGGCTATACACCTGGCACCGGCTATGAGGGCGTTCCCATCGGTCTGCTGAAGGCCCGCGCTGCCTTTGTCTTCAACACCTCCAACACGCCATCGGATCGCGAACGCGATGCTTTCGGCGACCCGCTCCAAGATATCTGGACTCGCTGCGTCTTTCCCCTCTGCGGCGTCCATGACGTCACCCGCCGCATGTACGGCCCGATGGCTGGCAGTTCCGCCGATCAGCGTGCCGCGTGGTTGGGGGAGGTGAGGGAATTGGTCGGCAGCAAACTTTAACCGCGGGTCTTTCTTTATGGCCACGGCCCACGAAAGAGGGACGTTTCGGCACGCCCTAACCCCTTATTAACCACTCCGGCATCAAAACTGCATTGATGATATCGACCCGCCGGGAATCCGTGTCCTGGGCGGCAGTTTTTGCCTGGATGGGGAGCTATTGGGCGTGGCTGTGTTGAGTGTCAAAGAAGCCGTCGAGATGGGCGATCGGTTTGAGATTCAGCCGAGTCAGCGCCTGCCGGCCTATGACAGCGGCATGGCCGAGGCCTATGTCGCGACCGATCGCGTCGATACCTCGCGCAAGGTCTATGCCCTTATCTCGCCGGGGCATCTGGCGATCCGGGGGCTTTCCATTGCACCCACCCGCAACCCTGCCGGCGCTTACCTCACGTGGCCATTGTCCGCGGCCATCGTCGACTGGCCGGTCGGCATCGATGGTGGCGATGTGCTGTGGGGCCGGCGCCCGGCCTTCATCTATTCGATCCCGGCCGGCGAGCGGCTGGTCGGCACCGATGGGCAGATTCCGCAAATGACAGAAGCCCAGCTGATCAAATCCTTCATCCAGCCGGCCATCCATCTGCTGCGCGATCTTATCCTGATCGGCTGTCCCCATCGCGCCATCCGCCCACAGAACATGTATTACCAAAGCGGCAAGGGCGGTGACATCATGTTCGGCGATTGCCTGGCTTCACCGCCCGGCACCGGCCAGCCGGCATCCTGTGAGACGGTGGACAACGCGGTTTCCGACCCCATCGGGCGCGGCATCGGCTCGGTTGCCGACGATCTCTACGCCATCGGCGCCACTGCGCTCATGCTGTTTCTCGGTCGGGATCCGGTCGCCCATCTCTCTGACGAGCAGATCATCAATGCCAAGATCAATCAGGGCTCGTTCTCGACGCTCGCTGGCGGCGAGAAGCTGGCGCCGGGTCTGGCCGAGATGTTTCGTGGCCTGTTGAGCGACAAGGTCTCCGACCGCTGGACCATCAAGCATCTCGAAGGCTGGATGACCGGTGCGCATTTCAGTCCCGTCCTGCCCAGCATCCCGCAGCGCTCAACTCGGCCGTTGAAATTCTGTGGTGGCGAGTATCTCAACCGACCGGCGCTCGCCCATGCCATGTCCCGGCATTGGAACGAAGCGATGGTGCTGATTGCCGGCGGGGATTTCGACAATTGGTTCAAGCGCGGCTTTGGCGACGAGAAAGCGGCCGACAAGATGGCGCGTGTCATCGGCCTTGCCAACGCCTACGGCCCGCAATCTGGCATCCGCGACCGTACCGTTTCGCGCTACATTATCATGATGGGTGGCAATCTGCCGCTTTGCTACAAGGACGTCCGCACCGGTCTCACGGGCATGGGCTCCATGCTGTCGCATTACTTCGAGCGGCCGGAAAAGGTGCAGCAGATTGCCGAGATGATGCATGCGCGCCTGCCCCATGCCTGGGTCGAGGAACAGCCGAACCTGCGGCCAGAGCAGATGCAGATGCGCCGCTCGCTGGAAATGATTGACAAGGTCATCGACCGGCCGGGCCCAGGATACGGTATCGAACGCGTCCTCTACGAGCTCGACCGCGGTACGCCCTGCAAATCGGCGCTGATCGCCGACTATTACGTGGTGGCGTCAGCTGACTTGCTGCCGGCGATCGATGCCGCCATTCCTGGTGCCCCGCACGGCACGTTGCCCATGGACCGGCACATCGCCGCTTTCATCGCCACCAGCATGAAGCGGTCGATGGATAGTGAACTGGTAGGCCTGGCCAATAAGGCCGACGAGATCGGCTATCGCACGGCGGTTCTCCGCCTCATCGCCATCGTGCAGCGTGTGCACCAGAATTACGATCTGCCACGCCTGGCGCAGGTGATCGTCGAGATGCTGGAGCCGGTCATTGCATCCTTCCACAATACCGCCATGCGCGATCATATCCGCGAGCAGATCGCCACCCATGCCAAGGGCTGTCGCTTCGACGAGATGCTGCTGCTGCTGGATGGCGATGGCCAGCTGCGCCGTGCCGACAGTGATGGTTTTGCCCGCGCCATGCAGGAATATGCCAATCTCGAACGCGGTCGTTCGTGGCTTGCCAATGGCGGCCTGACCGATACGGCGCGCGTGCGTGGCATTGCCCAGCGCGCTGCGGCCATCACCGCAACCTTGACCAGCAGTGCCTGCCTTGCCGCCTATGGCGTCATTGCGGCGCTATTTTAAGGAAAGGAGGACCCGAGATGAGCGATAACGCGAATGCCAATGCCGGCACCTCCTTGGGCTTCAAGCCCTGGATTCTGGTTGCGCCGATACTGGTTGTGGCGCTTTTCTTCCTGCCGACAAGCATCGTCATGACGGCCGCCATGCTGCCGACCATTGTTGCGCGGGTCGTCGATACCTCTTATGGCAAACGCCTCTCGATCACCGTCGGCGCCATGAATCTCGTGGGCTGTCTCTATTTCCTGAATCGTATCATGGCAATGGGTAACATGCTCAGCGACGTACCCATCGTATTGAGCAACAGCTTCGGCTGGCTGTGCGCCTTGCTTGGCGCCGGCATGGGTTGGGTCATCTTCGGTATGATGCCGGTCATCGTCGGCCAGCTGGCCCGTACTCAAACCGCGATCCGCACGCGCCGTGTCACCGGTGATCAGGAACGTCTGGTCAAGGAATGGGGCGAAGCCGTTCGCGGCGTCTACGGTGTGAAGGAAGTGGTGGCGGAAGAGAGCGAGACCTGATCGCTTCTGCCCTCTAGGCGCGATCTTGCGCCAGTACGACGCAATCTTCGGCCCGAAACTGCAGATGGACGCGATCACCCTTTTGAACGCGCGGTCCCTCACGGTTGGGCTCGATCGCGATGATGCGACCCTCCGGGCTCTCGATGATGTAGTGAAACTCGGCACCCATGTTCACGATGTCGACGACATCGCCCTGCAGCCGGTTGTCACCAGGACTATCCGCATTGGCTGGCGCGTGCGTGACGCGGATCCGTTCCGGCCGAACGCAGATGCTCCACCTTCCGTCACCCAGAGGGTTCGGGTTCTTGACGGCCAGCAACGCACCGGCAGCAGTGGCAAGGCGCGCGAAGCCATCATTCTCCACGGCCGTCATCGTGCCGTGAAACCAGTTGGTACGCCCGATGAACGAGGCCACGAAATTCGTCTGCGGCCGCATATAGATTTCGTCCGGCGTGCCCTGCTGCTCGATGCGGCCGCGGTTCATCACGATGATGCGGTCGGCAAGGCTCATGGCCTCGTCCTGGTCATGGGTGACGACGATCGTCGTCGAGCCGACGGATGTCAGGATCTGTTTCAGCTCAAGACCTAGTTCTTCACGCAACTTGGCATCGAGCGCTGACAAGGGCTCGTCGAGCAGGACCAGCTTGGGGCGCGTCGCTAGCACGCGGGCAAGTGCTACGCGCTGCTGCTGGCCGCCGCTCATCTGGCCGGGACGGCGGTCTTCAAAGCCTTGCAGCCGGACAAGCCGCAGCATTTCCTTCACCCGGTCGCCGATCTCGGCCCTCGGCCAGCGCCGATGCTTCAACCCATAGGCGACATTCTCCGCCACCGTCATATGCGGGAAGAGGGCGTAATGCTGGAACAGCAGGCCGACATTCCGTTCATAGGGCCGTTTGCCGATCATCGATTCACCGGCAATCTCGATGCTGCCTTCGTCCGGCTCCTCGAAGCCCGAGACCAGGCGCAAGGTTGTCGTCTTGCCACAACCGCTGGGGCCCAGCAGGGAAACCGTCTCGCCGGCTCCGACCGTAAAGCTGACGCGGTCGACGGCAGCGGTCGCACCAAACCGTTTGATGACATTGCTGAACGAGATAACCGTGTCGTTTGCTTTCTGCATGGGTTCCACTATGACCGAAAGACGCCCTGGCCGATGACCCGGTTGAGGCCAACGAACTTTTCAAGAATGACGATCAACCCCAGCGTGAGGAGCATCAGCATGACCGAGGCCGCCGCGATGGTGAGGTCGAAATTGGCACGCATGCTGCTGATCAACGCGACCGGCAGCGTATAGGTCTTGGCATCGGTCAGCATGATCGACACCGCCACATCGTCCATGGACACGGCGAAAGCGAAGATGGCGCCGCTCACGATGCTGGTGCGGGCGAGCGGGAAGGTGATGTCCCAGAACGCCCGACGCTCCGTGGCACCAAGGATGAGCGCTGCTTCGGTGAGCGACCGATCGATCCCCGCCAGGCCAGCCAGCGTCGCCCGGATCGTATAAGGCACCGTCATGATGATATGGCCGCAGAGCAGGCGCGCAAACCCGTTGATCAGCCCCAGATGCGACAGAAACAGCAGCAGGGCGAAGCCGGTGACGACCGGCGGCACCAGAAGAGGCGACAGGAAGAGCGACTTCAACATCTCTTTGCCGCGGAAGCCGACACGCTCGACCGCAAAGGCGGTTGCGACACCGACGCACAACGATATCGCGACGGAGAAGATTGCCAATTGCACGCTGGTACCCAGCCCGCGCAAAAAATAGTCGTCGGAAAAGAACTGCGTGAACCAGCGAAAGGACAAAGCTGGCGGTGGCAGCGGACCAAGATAGGGTCGGGCATCGAAGGCCATGATGATCGTGACGGCGATAGGCGTCAGCAGGAACAGGATGATGACGCCGATCAGCACCAGGCCGACCAGCCGCAATCCGTCGTCGATCAGCCGGCCGCTCATGTATTCCACCTTTTGGCGACCTGCTGCGAGAGCACATAGACGATGGCCAGGGCCACGAAGAAGAGGACCATGGAGATTGCTGCTCCGCTGGGATAGTCGGCGATTTCGCTGAAGCGGCTATAGATCAGGTTGGAGATGAACAGGACGCGGCCCTTGCCGAGAATCATCGGGATGACGAAGGCGCTGATGGAAAAGGTGAAGGCGAAGAGGAAGGCTGCCAGCAGGCCGCGCATGCACAGCGGTATCGTGATTCCCAAATGTGCCCGCCAGGCCGGTGCACCCAGCGCTTGTGCCGCCTCCAGGAAGCGCGGGTCGACATTCTGGATCGTCCCCAGCAAGGTCAGTGTCGCCATGGGGACGATGTAATGCAGCAGGCCGCCGCCGACCAGAAACTCGATATAGGTACGGCCGTTGGGCGAGATGCCGAGTGCCAGCAAGGCTGGCCGCAAGGGCCCGACGGCACCGAAGGTGAGTTCCAGCGCATAGGTGCGCACCAGCACGCTGAGGAACATGAGGGTGATGAAGAAACCTATCGCGAGCGCCTGCCAGCGCGTTGGCAGGATGCGCGTCATCCAATAGGCAAGCGGGAAGGCGAACAGCAGACCCGCCAGGGACGCAAGCAGGCTGATGCGCAGCGTCTCGAAGAAGAAGCTGGCAAAAGACGGTGTCAGCAATTCGGCGTAATTGTTCAGCGTGAAAGGTGCATTGGCTGACGAGCCGATGCTGCCCGGTATGTAAAGCCGGAAGCTTTCGATGAACAGGCCAGCCATGGGCAGGAAGAAGAACGCCAGGAAGACGATTCCAGCAGGCAGCAGCAGGGGAAGGGCGCCGCGGTCCGGCTTCATGGACCGCGGCCTTCCAACCCAGATGCGTGCGAGCTGTTAGAGAAGCGGCGCAATGTCGTTTTCCCAGCGCTTGGTCCAGGCATCCTGCTGCGACAGCACCACGTCGAAGTCGGGGACATAGACGTATTTGTCCATTTCTTCCGGCGTGAAGGCCAGATGCTTCAGTGCGTCGGGTGTCTTCGCCTTGACGTTGAGCGGCGCTTCGCCGGCAATCTCGGCATAGAGGCTGCTCATCTCCGGGCTGATGCAATGATTGATGAAGCCCAGCGTAGCATCGAGGTTCGGCCGGTTCTTGAAGACGGCAAAGCCGCTTTGATAGAGGAAGGTCGGCAGGCCTTCCTGCTTGGTCAGGCGCTCAACCGGGAAGGATTTAGCGACCGCCGTCAGCTGCGGCTCGGAATAGAAGCCGAGTGCGGTTTCGCCGCTGGTGAGCGACGTGGTGAAGTCGGTATCCGTGACGGCGATGCGGCCGATATTGCCGGACTCTGCCAGCTTCTTCATCAGCGCCCAGCCTGGTTCCATGTTCTTTTCGTTGCCGCCGGCATGGAGGGCGAGTGCGACGAGCTGCAGCATCATGCTCTGCGTAGGGCCTGGCCAGCAGATCTTGCCCTTGAGGCTCGGGTCGAACAGATCGTCGATGCTCTTCAACGCGATCGGGCTGATATCCTTGCGATACGCGAAATAGATGCCGCCGACGGCGCGTGGCACCGCCATGCCTTCGCCCTTGGCATTCTTGACGATGATCTTCTGCGGGATGTCGGCGAGGTTCGGCACATTGTCGGTGCTGACCGGAACCAGCCAATCCTCTTTCATCATGCCGCTGAAGGAGCCTTCCCAGCCGGCCACATAATCATATTCGACGTTTGGCCAGGTTGCCTTAATTTTGGGCAGGATGGCGCCGGAACCGCCCTGGTGCAGGACCCAATTCACCTTCACCTTATCCTGTTTCGCCTCGATCTCTTTCATTGCATTGACGACGTCGCCGCCCCATTCGACGGCCGTAATGTCCGTGGCCGCGGCGGCACGCCGCCCGGCGCCGAAGGTACCACTCAGAATCGTGACAGCAGCCGTCGCTGCCGTTCCTGCCAAAGCCTGCCTGCGCGTGAGATGTAACATATTGGCATCCCTTCTTATTTTTGGTGTTAAGACGAACGATGCTGATAGGCCGGAACATTTATAGGCCGGGCACGGAGCGGCCGATGGCCAGCGATCCCTGCCGAGTGCTGCGACCTTGTCTCGTGCAACATTCGGCCCGACGACGGCGGCGGTATATATCCAATTGCCTAATGTTAGTTCGCTTGCAGTCGATGTAAGTCGCTTCCCGACGCCACCGTCATGCAGCATATGGTCGACAGTGCCCAGTTCTTATGGCTGTAAACTCACCGTTCCGTCCTGCACAGCCAACTCTGCCAAAGCAGGTTCGCTCTCACCCCCAGGCCCAGCAACGGTTCCGGTGGCAACGTGCTGGGTTGGCCGAGCGCGGCCAGATCGGCGATCATCGGATTGTCGATCCCGCAAGCAAGATCGGCGATCAGTATGCCCGCTTGCGTTCCCTTGGTGACGCCAACGCCATTCTGGCACACGGCCGAAAAAACATTCTCGCCATGCTGGCCGAAGCCTGGCGCGAAGTTCTGCGACATGCACAAAAATCCGGACCAGGTCGCTTCCAGAGGCACCTCCCGCAGCAATGGAAAGCGCGCGTCAAGTTGCCGGCGATGGATGGCCGAGACTTTTTCATTGGTCTCGGAATCCGCCTTCATGGAGGGTTGGTAGGCATAGGAGGATCGCAGCAAAAGGCGGCCGTCTTGCGTATACCGAAGCGTGCCACCCCCGAAGCGTGCCGCTGGCAAGATTCCCCATTCTGGGTCACCGCCCAGGCTCTGCCGTTCAATGTCGCTCAAGGGGCGCGTGATGCTGGCGAAGATGCGCAAGCCGAACAAGTTTCGACGATAGATGCCGAATTGTGGCGCGAACCCATCGACGCAGAGCACCAGCCTGTCCGCCCGCACCTCGCCGTCGCTCGTGGTCGCCACAATCGTACGACCATACTCGATGGCCAGCACGGCGCTGTTCTCATGGAGCGTCACATTGGCTGGCAGGGTGTCGGCGAGGCCCCGAACCAGTGCTGCGGGCTGCATCAGGATCGTGCCGGGCGTCCGCACGGCGTTGTTGTAGAATCGTGTCCCAAGTCGGCCCACCAAGGCATCCTGATCGAGGATTTCATGAGGCTCCTCGAGCGCCTCCAGCATCTCCCTGAAATGCAGCAGCTGTTGCTGGCCAAGCGGCGCGCTGGCGGCCATGATTTGCCCGCGACGGCTCCACTGGCAGTCAATGCCATGCTCGGTCACGATGCGGTCCAGATAGGCGATGGACATGCGGTTGAGCCGGAGGGCGCGCCGCGCGCCATCAAGATTCCGCAGATCGCCGCTCGTATGATGCGGCAGGTCGATGGCAAAACCCGAATTCCGGCCGGATGCGCCATCGCCGACAGACCGCGCATCGACGACGACGATATGATCAATCGGCCGGTTCTCCGCCAGCCGTCGCGCCGCGGCGAGCCCCGCATATCCAGCGCCGATGACCAGCCAATCGGCCTTCACCGTTCCTTGCAGGGCAGGCTGCGGTTGCCGCGCCGGCAATCGCTTGAGCCACCCATTGGTCTCATCGTCAGCAGGCAGCAGGTTGATCTTCGGCACGGCACAAAGCTCCCGACATCATGTGCGCTGGAAACCTGTCATGCACGCAGGGTGCCGCGCAAGAGATGACCGGCACAAACAAAAAGGCGGGCTATTGCCCGCCTTTCTGCGTTCCGTATGTGGCGTCGGATCTTACGCCATCTCGCCGATCAGTTTCTGGTCGATCGCTTGCTTGCGGATGGCGCGCTGGATCTTGTCGAAGGCGCGGACTTCGATCTGGCGGACGCGTTCACGGCTGATGCCGAACTCGGTCGAGAGATCCTCGAGTGTCGTCGGCTCATCCTTCAGGCGGCGCTCGACCAGGATCTTGCGCTCGCGCGGGGTGAGCGAGAGCATCGCCTTGTCGAGCAGCTTCTTGCGCATCCCGAATTCCTGGTCGTCGGCAACGCGGGTCTCCTGGCTCTCGGTCTCGTCGACCAGCCAATCCTGCCATTCGCCCTCGCCATCGATGCGCAAGGGGGCGTTCAGCGAATGATCCGGCGCCATCAGGCGGCGGTTCATGTCGATGACGTCGCTCTCGCTGACCTTGAGGCGGGTTGCCACTTCGGTCACGTTCTCGGGCGTCATGTCGCCTTCTTCCAGCGCCTTGATCTGGCCTTTGACGCGGCGCAGGTTGAAGAACAGTTTCTTCTGCGAGGCGGTCGTGCCGATCTTCACCAGCGACCATGAATGCAGGATGTATTCCTGGATGGCGGCGCGGATCCACCACATGGCATAGGTCGCCAGGCGGAAGCCGCGGTCGGGGTCGAAGCGCTTCACAGCCTGCATCAGGCCGACATTGCCTTCGGAAATGACTTCCGACATGGGCAGGCCATAGCCGCGATAGCCCATGGCGATCTTCGCTACGAGACGCAGATGGCTGGTGACCATGCGGTGCGCTGCTTCCGGGTCCTGGTGCTCCTGCCAGCGTTTGGCCAGCATGAACTCCTCCGTCGGTTCCAGCATCGGGAACTTGCGGATCTCCGAGAGGTACCGGCCCAGGCTGTTCTCGCCAACAAGGGCGGGAAGTGTCGTCGTTGCAGTTGCCATTTTATCCCCAATCCACCATTCGATCCGCCGACTCTGGAGTCCAATCTTGGCGGCTTTAAGGCAGTTTCGCGTCCCTAAAGCCTATCCCAAGTCCCACTGGACAAGTCGGTTATCGATATAATTAAGATAGGTTAACGATTTCGCGTTTCAAGTCCTGCTGATTTGTATAACAAATCAAAGGGTTACTTTGTTCCCAGCTGCTCCAGCAAAGCGGCGAGATCGGCGGGAATCTCCGACTCCCACTCCATATACGCACCGGTGCGGGGATGGGTTACACCCAGAATGGCGGCGTGCAGTGCCTGGCGCGGGAAGGCTTTGGCGGCGGCGCGGGCGGTGTCGGAAAGCTGTGCGCGCCGGGCGATGGTGGCGCGGCCATAGGTCTGGTCGCCGATGAGCGGATGGCCGATATGGGTCATATGCACCCGGATCTGATGGGTACGGCCGGTCTCCAGCCGGCATTCGACCAGCGAGGCGCCGAGGCCGTAGACCTGCTCGACCTGGTAATGGGTAACGGCCTCTTTCCCTTTGCGCTCGACGACCGCCATGCGCTGGCGGTGGACGGGATGCCGGCCGATGATGGTCTCGATGGTGCCGGCCTTGGGGCTGGGCAGGCCCCAGACGGCGCATTTATAGGCGCGGGTGATGTCATGGGCGGCAAACGCCTCGGAGAGCGCGTGGTGCGCCGCATCGTTCTTCGCGGCGATCAGCAAGCCGCTGGTATCCTTATCTATTCTGTGAACGATGCCAGGCCGCTTGACGCCGCCGATGCCCGACAAACTGTCACCGCAATGGGCGATGAGCGCGTTGACCAGGGTCATGTCCGGATTGCCGGGGGCGGGATGCACCACCATGCCGGCCGGCTTGTCGATGACGATGATGTCGGCATCCTCATAATGGATGTCGAGGTCGATATGCTGCCCGATCGGCACCGGCGGGGTGGCGTCGGGCACATGCAGGGCAAAGGCCTGGCCCGGTTTGACCCGGTAGCTGGCGTCGTCTATGGTCGCGCCGGTCTCGCCAAAGCGGAGATTACCCCCTTCGATCAAGGCCTTGATGCGGCTCCGCGACATCTCGGGGACAAGCGCTGCCAACGCCCGGTCAAGGCGTTCGCCGGCTGCTTCCTCGGGAATGCTGAGCTGGAGGGGGGTGGGGTGGTCGGTCATTGATTGGGTGCCATATGGATCATGTCAGCAGGGAAGTACCCCGGCAGATGCTGGTACTCAAGACATTGGTGATCGGCTTTGCCGTTCTGCTGTTGGCGGCGGCCGTCATCCTGATCGCCTTTGGCGCCAACAGGATCGGCAAATCCGGCTTCGACCTCGCCAACCTGCCGGTCCCGGACGGCTGCCGGGTCGAGCAGATGGCGGCTGAGGGGGATCGCCTTATCCTCTCGATCGGTGGCCCCGGGGTGCCTGATGGGGACGATTGCCGGCAGGTGCTGATCGCGGATATGAAGAGCGGCAAATTGGTCGGTCGGTTCGAACTCAAAAACCCCTGATTCCTCCCCAATGGGACCCTGGGCTAATCGTTTAGCTAAACGATTAGCTAATCGATTAGCTGAGAGCAAAAGCATGAACTTCTGCAGCGACAATGTGGCCGGCGTCACCCCCGAAATCATGGAAGCCCTGGTCAAGGCCAATGCGGGGGCGATGCCCTCCTATGGCGCCGATGCGATCACCGCCCGGGTCGAGCAGCGCCTCGGGGAGATCTTCGAGCGTGAGGTCAGGGCCTTCCCGGTCGTCACCGGCACCTCCGCCAATTCGCTGGCCCTCTCCACCCTGACGCCGCCTTACGGGGCGATCTATTGCCATCCGGAAGCGCATATCATGGTCGATGAATGCGGCGCCCCGGAATTCTATACCGGCGGCGCCAAGCTGGTGCCGATTGCTGGCGCGGGTGGCAAGCTCACCGCCAAATCGGTCTCGGACGCGCTCGACAATGCGCGGGCGGGCGATGTGCATCATGTGCAACCCGCAGCCATCAGCCTGACGCAGGCCAGCGAATGCGGCACCGCCTATACCGCGACCGAGGTCGGCGCCATCGGCGAGATCGCCAGGCGCCACAAGGTGAAGCTGCATATGGATGGCGCCCGCTTTGCCAATGCGGTGGCGCATCTCAACGTGACGCCGGCGCAGATGACCTGGCAGGCCGGTGTCGATGTCCTCTCCTTCGGTGCCACCAAGAACGGGGCGCTGGCGGCTGAGGTGGTGGTGTTCTTCGACAAGGCGCTGGCCGAGAGCTTCGAGTTCCGCCGCAAGCGGGCAGGGCACCTCATCTCCAAGATGCGCTTCGTCTCGGCCCAGCTCGATGCCTATTTCGAGAACGATCTGTGGCTGACGCTGGCACGCCACGCCAACGGCATGGCGCAACGCCTGGTGGGTGGTCTCAAGACGCTCCCCGGCGTCCATCTGCTGCACCCGGTCGAGGCCAATGAGATCTTCATCCGCCTGCCGCTAGACATTGTGGCGGGGCTCCGCAAAGCCGGTTTCGATTTCTATGATTGGCCGGGGGCGGCCCCTGGCACCATCCGCCTGGTCACCAGCTTTGCCACCCAAGCCAAGGATGTGGAGAGCTTCATCCAGACGGCGAGTGGCCTTGCCCGAGCTGCTTAGTTAGAGGGGGCCGCCTGACCCGGGTGGCCTAGACCTGCACCCAGCGTCGGTCCATATGGCGAAACCGCAATTGTGATCGATCTCTCCCTATGAATTAATCCGGGCAACTTCAGCCCGCGCGCCATCTATTGCCAGGAGTGCCACGCCATGCCCGCTTATCGTTCCCGCACCACCACCCACGGCCGCAACATGGCCGGCGCCCGCGGCCTGTGGCGCGCCACGGGCATGAAGGACGGCGATTTCGGCAAGCCGATCATCGCAGTGGTGAATTCCTTCACCCAGTTCGTGCCCGGCCATGTGCACCTCAAGGATCTGGGGCAGCTGGTCGCGCGCGAGATTGAGGCGGCGGGGGGCGTCGCCAAGGAGTTCAACACGATTGCGGTCGATGACGGCATCGCCATGGGTCATGACGGCATGCTCTACAGCCTGCCGTCGCGCGAGCTCATTGCCGACAGCGTCGAATATATGGTGAATGCCCATTGCGCCGACGCCATGGTGTGCATCTCCAATTGCGACAAGATCACCCCCGGCATGCTGATGGCGGCGCTCCGCATCAACGTGCCGGCGGTCTTCGTTTCCGGTGGCCCGATGGAAGCCGGCAAGATCATGCTCAAAGGCAAGGAAGTGGCGCTCGATCTGGTCGACGCCATGGTGGCTGCAGCCGACGACAAATACACCGATGCCGAGGTGCAATCTATCGAGCGCTCCGCATGCCCGACCTGCGGGTCCTGCTCCGGCATGTTCACCGCAAATTCGATGAACTGCCTTACCGAGGCGCTGGGCCTGTCGCTGCCCGGCAACGGCTCGACGCTCGCCACCCATGCCGACCGCAAGAACCTGTTCCTCGAAGCCGGGCGTCTCATCGTCGACATCACGCGGCGCCATTACGAAGAGAATGACAACAGCGTGCTGCCGCGCAGTGTCGCGAGCTTCAAGGCGTTCGAGAATGCGATGAGCCTCGACATCGCCATGGGCGGATCGACCAACACGGTTCTGCATCTGCTGGCGGCGGCACACGAAGCGGGCGTCGCATTCACCATGGCGGACATCGACCGCCTATCGCGCAAGGTGCCGTGCTTGTGCAAAGTGGCGCCGGCGAAATCGGATGTGCATATGGAAGATGTGCACCGTGCCGGCGGCATCATGGGCATCCTGGGCGAACTCGATCGCGCCGGCCTGCTGCATGGCGATGAGCCGACGGTCCATGCCGGCACCATGCGCGAAGCACTGGCACGCTGGGATATCCGTCAATCGAACAGCGAGACCGTGCAGCGCTTTTTCATGGCAGCACCGGGTGGCGTCCCGACGCAGACCGCGTTCAGCCAGGCGCGGCGCTGGGACGAACTCGATCTCGACCGCAGCACGGGCGTCATCCGCGACAGCGAGCACGCCTTCTCCAAAGATGGCGGCCTTGCGGTCTTGAAGGGCAACCTCGCCCTCGAAGGCTGCATCGTGAAGACCGCGGGCGTCGATGAAAGCATCCATGTCTTTGCAGGCCCCGCGCGCGTGTTCGAAAGCCAGGACGATGCCGTCTCCGGCATCCTGCTCGGCACCGTGAAGAGCGGCGACGTGGTGGTGATCCGCTATGAAGGACCGCGCGGTGGCCCCGGCATGCAGGAAATGCTCTATCCCACGAGCTATCTGAAGTCGAAGGGTTTGGGCAAAGAATGCGCGCTCATTACCGATGGTCGCTTCTCCGGCGGCACCTCGGGCCTCTCGATCGGCCATGTCTCGCCGGAAGCCGCAGAAGGCGGCCTCATCGGACTGGTCGAGGAAGGTGACCGGATCGAGATCAACATCCCCAACCGCACGATCAGCCTCGCCGTGCCGGAAGCCATCTTGGCCGCCCGCCGCGCCGCGATGGACGCCAAGGGTGCCGCGGGCTGGAAGCCGGCGCACAAGCGGAACCGCAAGGTCTCTGATGCGCTCAAGGTCTATGCGGCCTTCACCACCAGTGCGGCGCGGGGCGCCATCCGCGATGTGGATCAGGTGAGGTAGGGCCAAGCGGATAAGGCGGGCGAGATAGGGTAGGGTGGCGCAGGGCTGGGCGGTACCCGAAATATCCCAATCGGACCAGTCCGTTAGATCAGGCTTGATCGAAACCCGCCGATCCTCTAAGAGTTCGGCCGCCGCGACAGCCACAAGTCGCCGGCCTCTGCGTCCCCATCGTCTAGTGGCCTAGGACACCAGCCTCTCACGTTGGTAACACGGGTTCAAATCCCGTTGGGGACGCCAAATCTTACTTGCATCCTACTGGTCGATTAGCGCTGCATCTTGCAGCGATGACGCGGCGTGGCGTTCGTCAGAATATGTTGGCGGCGGAAGAGGACGCAAAAATCCTCGAGCTTATGTTTGAAGCTCTGAACCTATTGTCCAAAAATAGAGGCATCCCCTTTTAACGCCGAGTGAAACCAGGGAGGCCCGCTCTTGCGGGTCTTTTCCCTGCGCCCCCAGGCGGAAAGCTCATGGTTCGTTTTCATCTTTCGTTAGAAAGAGTATAAGGGCATACCCGTATACGAATCGGAGATGGGCTATCGTGAAGCCGTTGAGCGAAAACGATATCGAAGCGGATCTTAGCTACTGCTATTTGCGGGCGGTGGCCGCTAAGGCTGGCATGAGCTGTAGCGAGGCCTCCAGACATTTGGACAATGCAGGCATTGATGCCACGATCACGGCGTGGGGGTCTTTCCCTCCGAGTTACAAGACAGAAGTGGATTTTAAAGTCCAGCTGAAGGCGACAGTAAAAGCGCCGGGGGAGAGCAGCAACCACTGGTCTTACTTCTTGGCGGGGGTGCAGCGATACGATGACCTCCGCAGTCAGACGAGCACTCCCCGTATTCTTGTCGTTCTATTCTTGGACGGAAAGCCAGAAGAGTGGCTCAAGCTGACACCTGACCAAATGACACTGAAAAAGTGCGCGTACTGGTGTAGCTTGCGTGGGGCACCTGAATCGGACAACAAGTCAGGTCAAACTATATACCTTCCCAAGGTTAATCTTGTTACGCCTGAGAGTTTGACTGAGTTCGTCCGGCAAGTCGCCAACTCTTCCGTCCCTGATTACGTGATTCCGTCATGATCCTGCCGACTCCTACAGAGATACGTGATTACCTTCGATATCGAGGGTGGCAGCAACTCGATAAAGCTGTTGCTCTGGATCGCCTGTATGTTCTCTCAAATCCGGAATACGAACGGCGGCAGATCGTAATTCCGATAGATAATACCACCATCGATTTTGATGAGACCGTATTGCTGGCACTCACTAAGGTGGCTGATATTGAGAGAATTAAGGTGCAGATGCTTGTCGCGAGCATCATCGGCCTTAGATCGGATACACTCCGTTTCTCGATTGTGACTAATCGGAATGACAGTGTAGTGCTTCCGTTGTCGTATGCATCGGACGCACTGGCGAGTGCTCAGCAGATGCTTTTATCGGCCGCTTGTACGGTGATCACACCCCGGTTACACCATCCGAGGCTTTCCAAAGCCGAGGCACATAGCCTGCTGGCCGCGTCACGATTTGGCCATACGGAAGAGGGAAGTTTCGTTTTTAAAGTATCATGTCCACTTGATGACCCGTCCGCTCAATTGGCGCTGGGGGATGATTTTGCAGACACGAACTTTGCTCGTCGCACCACGGAGACGATTGCGCGAAGTATTGACGAGCTAGTTTTTGCTATTGAAACAGACGCGCTGCAAAATTTTGTGGAAGGTATCAAAGCAGATAAAAGTCCGCAGATTTCGGCAAACTTCTGTGAAGCCTTGGTGAATCTTCACGATGAGAGCATCAACAACTCAGTTCGCTTTTCTGTGTCCTGGTCACTAACCCGCGCGGTTAGCGATGATCTCAAGAAGGTGCAAGAGATTAAGCGCGAGTATTTCCCGAGGATCGCGGAGGTACAACAGGAGCTTCGCAAAGCGGAGAAGCCTCTCGAGAGCGTCTTTGTTGGTACTGTTGAAGAATTGAATGGAGATATGGGAGAAGATGGCCGTCGATCGGGCGAGGTAGTTCTCTCACTTATGTCGAATGAGTTCGATGACACGGTGCGCGCTCGCACTTCCCTTGACGCCGACAAGTACGATAGGGCCCACCAAGCCCACAAAGACGCCAATGCTTTCATCCGCCTCAAGGGAAAATTGCAGCCTGGCCGCCAACCGAGGCGGCTCATGGATGTCACGGAGTTCGGCATTATAGCTCCCGGCGACCTGACGAAATGAGTGTTGAAGTGGGCCAATCACCGCACGCCGAGGAACCTTAGGTTGCCGAAATCCATAAGTAGCCCTGCCATGCGGCCATCGGGATGCTAATCACTGTCGCTACCAAGCCAATCGCTTTGGCGGTACGACCCTCGAATATCCGATCCAATGTCACGCCTATTCCACGCGACGCAGTCTTAAGCTTTCCACTAATGAGTTTTCGTATGACTTGATGAAAGAACCCGATCTTGCTGAGGGTCGAGTTATGCATACGAATAAACTCGTTGTTCTGAAACGCTTGCACCTCTTGCTCGCCTGTCAAGAAGTGTCGGTGACTTCCTCCGTTCAATTCCATAAGAGATTTTAGCTTCGGATGGGCCGCGTAGTCGCTGCCATATCGATTCGTCAACAAATCATTCAAATTGAGCCGTCGCTCGACTGGAATTACGGGTGCATCGGCCCCGCCTAGAACTCGATGGCGATGCTCGAGATGTTCGAAACCGTAGGTGAGGTTTCGCATGTTCCAATGGACCCAGTATTTATCCCGTCTATCGCGAACGAACGCATAAAACTCACGGAGCAACTGCCGCTCAACGTCGTCAAAGCGTTCACGAACTTGTTCGCGCGCGATATGGAGTTCCTCCGCGATAGAGTGGGTTGAGAAACTCACCGTCTGCTCTGTGGGGAAATGCGTGACAGCAATAGATGTGATGCGGGGAGACAGAGCCTCGTTGTCGTCGTAGAGGCTCTGGCAAGAATAGTGGACGATGTAGAAATTCTCAGGGCGGGCCTTCAATTCGCTAATGAATTCACGGCTCGTATTGATGCCCATCTTCAGTGCCCCCAAAACTCAGCGCGCGACTTTGTGTTGACTCGACTATCTAAACAGCGAGAAATGCCACATTCTATACAACTATATGGACAGTAGCGAAAGACAGGTGCGCCCCCGCGCAGATGCGTTGGACATCCTGCTCCAAAAGTGTGCACATTACTGTACATCTTCGCCGATCATGTGTTGAATTGAATCAATGAGTTGGATGTTCCCCTGCGGTACACTCCCGTTGGGGACGCCATTAACAGGAGGAACTATTCCCGCCCCGTATCAGCGAATTGTCTCCGCTAATCACATATTGAGTTGCTTAGAACCTGATCCCAAACGTCGTATTGATAGTCCCCTCATCCATGTCCCGATTGAACGGGATGTCGTAAGCGAGTTTGGCGCGGAAGGGGCTGGCCATGAGGCCTACTTCCGGACCGGCCACGAAATCGCCGTTGAAGCCCGGGCCGTAGAGATAGCCGATATTGCCGCCGATATAGGCGCGGAGAGTCATCCCCCTAGGTTTCTGCCCGCGCGCTGAGCCGCGGCTTGGCCGAGCGCGCCGTGGCATTCTTCATGGCTTGAGGCGGCTAGAAAAAAGTTGGGAATATTTGCCGGGCTTCTTCGTTCTATTATTAGGCGCCGGAATCGTCCCCCCAATCTGAACCGGCGCCATAAGGCGCTGTGCCGCGGCAGCCCCCGCGGCACAGCGCGTCTATCTGCATGGCACCACGCAGTTTAGGGTCGGTTGACATCGTCGTGGAGGTACCTTCGGTCCTGCTGGGTGCCAGGAACCAGATGGCTAGGCTGCGGCTGCCGGGCCTATAAGCCCCCCGATCAAATCGAGCAGTTCTTGCTGCCGGAACGGTTTCGGAAGCGTAGCCGT
This sequence comes from Dongia sp. P2_B8, assembly GCF_056404715.1. NCBI lineage: Bacteria > Pseudomonadati > Pseudomonadota > Alphaproteobacteria > Rhodospirillales > Dongiaceae > Dongia > Dongia sp. P2_B8. The sequence continues at coordinate 956,033 of NZ_JBFUDM010000001.1, forward strand.
TGCCCCGAGATGGCCAGCCATGTTCAGCGCGTCGTATTTGGCGATGTCGATGCCTGACATCGCCACAATGGGTTGCGCTGGAGCAGTCGCGCGGATTTCGCGGATAAACTCGATACCTTCGCGATCCGGCATAAGGATGTCGGTCAGCACCAGATGGAACGTTGTGTTCTGCATGGCAGAAAGCCCGTCTTCGACGCCACTGCAGGTCGTGCAAAGATAACCCGCGCCGTCCAGCACCTGTTTCACCAGCTGGAGGATCACCGCGTCATCGTCAACGACGAGGATGCGTGCCGTTTGTTCGACCGGGTTCTGAAAATCCACGCGCATCATGGTGTTCCGAAGAAATAGCTCACGATCGAGAACGCGCGTGGGGTGCGATTTATTCCTCCGACAATGATCTCAGCCAAATCCGGTTAGAAGCGCCGTTGAGAGGTGTGCTATTTCGGCCACGTGTCGGCGAATTGCCTCAGCAAATCACATATTGAGTTGCTCAGAACCTGATCCCAATTGTCGTGTTGATAATGCCTTCGTCCATGTCGCGGTTGAACGGAATGTCGTAGGCGAGTTTGGCGAGGAAGGGGCCGGCCATGAGGCCTACTTCCGGGCCGGCGATGAAATCATCGTTGAAGCCCGAGCCGTAGAGATAGCCGATATTGCCGCCGATATAGGGGCGGAAATCATCGTCGCCCATGGTGAAGTCGAGGCTGGCGACGGTGCGGCCGCCGAAGCCGTCATTCGGGGTGTCGAAATGATAGAAGCCGGCCTGCTCGGCACCCACTGACAGCCATGGCAGGACCGGGACATCGACGGCGAAGTTGAGACCGGCGAGTTGGCTGGTATGGCCGGCTTCGTCCTCGAGGTTGAAGCCGTAGAAACCGCCGACGCTGAAGATCCGATTGTGTTTCTGCGGCAGGGGTGCCGCGGCCTCGACCGGCGCAGGGGCGGGGGCTGGTGCCGGAGCAGGTGCTGCGGCGACCGGGGCCAGCGGCTGCTCGACCGAGATTTCGACACGCCGGTTGGCAGCTTCCTTCACGCCGTCAGGCGTCTGCACGGCAAGATCGGTTTCGCCCAGGGCCTCGCTGGTGACGGCATCGGCCGGGACACCCTGGCGGATGAGTTCGCCCGCCACCGCCTGCTCGCGGCGCTCCGAGAGTGCCTGGTTGTAGGCGCTGCTGCCCGAGGTATCGGTGTGGCCGCGCACCGAGATACGCGCCGATCCGGTGCGCTGGAATTCCTGCGCCGCGGCGGCAATCACGGAAAGTGCGTCGGCATCCAGGGTCGACTTGTTGAACGGGAAATGGACGACAAAGCGGCCGGCGTCAGCTTGTGCGACCTGGCTAAGGGCGGCTTCCTCCGCCATGGCGCCACCCGTCGATCCGATAAGGCCAACCACCCACAAAGCCATGATGCGTTTCATCGGATTCTCCTGTGTCTCGTGAAGCCAATACCGCCAGCCGGGGGCGATTGCTGTCCGGCCGTGTAAACCAGGCAGGATCGGCTTTGTTCCACGGGGCGGGGCTATTGTTGCCTTGGGAGCCGGCCCGGCGCCCTCTGCCCACGGCAACAGCGAGTCGCGACCAAGCCCGCGGCCGGCATCTGGCGCGCAGAAACGGCGGAAACGGGGGAAAGCTAAGATTCTCCTAAAATATTGAAACTTTTCAGTCTTTGACCGGGGGGCAGCCGACGGTAATACTTCATTAAATTTCAATTTCTGCGCGACACAATTGCTCGAATTGGCGGCTCGTCGAGCCCGGCAAAGGGAAGCGGATAGATGGCAACGGTTATCGGAACCGCCGGCAATGACAAATTGGCCGGTACGGTCCTGGCGGACAAGATGTCCGGGCTCGCCGGCAACGACACCTATACCGTCAATCATCGCGACGATGTGGTGATCGAGGCGCCGGGCGAAGGGACCGATACCGTCAACAGTTCGCTGAGTTTCGTCCTCTCGGCCGATGTCGAGAACCTGACCCTGACTGGTACTGCGGCGATCGACGGTACCGGTAACAATCTCGACAACATCCTGACCGGCAATGGCGGCCCCAACAAGCTGGTGAGCGGCGACGGCATCGACACGGTCAAGGGTGGTACCGGCGACGACGTTCTCGTCTTTGACAGCTATCTCACGACCGACGATCGCCTGGACGGCGGCGCCGGCAACGATACCCTGCGGCTCAATGGCGACTATTCGGCAGGTGTCACCTTCGGCGCCACCACGATGCTCAATGTCGAGCGCATAGAGCTTGCGACCGGCAGCAGTTATGATCTCACCCTCAACAACGCGACCAATGCGACGGCGCTCACCATCGACGGCAATGTGCTTGGCGCCGGCGACAGCCTTGTCGTCAACGGCGCGGCCGAAACGACCAATGCCCTGACGGCCATCGGGGGCGGTGGGGCGGACACGCTGATCGGCGGTGGTGGCAATGATCTGCTGATCGGTGGCGCCGGTGCCGACACGCTGACCGGCGGCCTTGGCAACGATACGGCGAGCTATGCTGATTCCGGTGTCGGCGTCACTGTCGATCTCACGGCGGCAGGTGCTCAGGGCGGGGCTGGTGACGCTGCAGGCGATATCCTGTCCGGTATCGAGAATGTCGTTGGATCTCTTCTCGATGACACGCTCACGGGCACGGCCGGCGCAAACAAGCTCGAAGGTGGCGCCGGCGATGATCTGCTGGTGAGCGGTGCCGGCAACGATGTTCTGTTCGGTGGCGACGGCGACGATACGCTGCAAATGGGCGCCAGCTGGACGACGGCCGACAAGATCGATGGCGGCGACGGGTTGGATACGCTGGCGCTGCAGGGCAATTACGCCGCGGGCATGGCGGTCGGCTATTACAATATCGAAAAGATCACGCTCGGCGCCGGCTTCGATTACAAACTGACCCTCGCCGATGCGACCAATATCAGCGGCTTCACCGTCGACGGCAGCGCGCTCGGCGCCGGCGACAACCTCCTCTTGATTGGTACCGCGGAAAAGCTGATGCCGCTTGTGGCCATCGGCGGCGCCGGCGATGACGCACTGACCGGCGGTGCCGGCAACGATACGCTGACCGCTGGCGCCGGCACCGATACGCTGCTCGGCAATGCAGGCAATGATCTGTTCCTGCTGCAAGGCAATCTTGCGGCGACCGACAAGGTCGATGGCGGCACCGGCGTCGATGTGCTGCGCCTCGATGGTGATTACAGCGGCGGCATCGTGTTCGGCGCGAAGACGGTTACCAATGTCGAAACGATCGCCCTCAGCGACGGCAATGACTACAGCCTGACGCTCGACAATGCGACCAACAATGCCGGCCTGAAAGTGGATGCCAGCGCACTTGGCGCCGGCAGCGCCGTCATCCTGAATGGCTCGGCCGAGACCAGCAGCAATTTGACCGCTTTGGGTGGTGCCGGCGACGACACGCTGACGGGCGGTGGCGGTGCCGATTTGCTGATCGGCGGCTTGGGTGCCGACACCATGAATGGCGGGGCCGGCAACGATACCGCGAGCTATGCCGATGCCACGGCGGCAGTAACTGTCGACCTGACCAACCCGGCCAACAATGCGGGGGACGCGGCTGGCGATCAGCTCAGCAATATCGAAATCATCCTGGGGTCGAATTACGGCGACACACTGGTTGGCAATGGCGCTGCCAATCAGCTGCTCGGCGGCCTCGGCGAAGATACGCTGACGGGTGGCACCGGCAATGACATCCTGCTCGGTGGGTCGGGCAACGACACCTTTGCCGAAGGGGCGACCCTCACGGCGCTGGACAAACTCGATGGCGGTACCGGCGATGATATCCTCAAGCTCGGTGCAAGTGCGACCTATGCCACAGGCCTTGTCTTCGGCGCCACCACGCTCATCAACACCGAGACGATCGAGCTTGGCGACGGCAACAGTTACAAGCTGACGCTTAACAATGCGACCAACACCGGCGGCCTGACCGTCGATGGCAGTGCCCTCACCGGCGGGAATGCGCTGACTCTCATCGGCTCGGCCGAAACTGAAAGCTCTCTCACGGCAACCGGTGGCGCTGGCGCCGATGTGCTGACGGGCGGCAATGCCAACGATTTGCTGGAGGGCGGCGCGGCTGCCGACAAGCTGACCGGCGGTGGTGGCATCGATACGGCGAGCTATGCCGGATCGGCTGCAGGCGTCACGGTCGATCTGGCGCTGCTCACGGCCCAGACGAGCACCGGCGATGCGTCCGGTGACATTCTGTCGGCGATCGAGAATCTGCGCGGCTCCGACCATGACGACAAGCTGACCGGGAACAGTGGCGCCAACGTCCTGACAGGTGGCCTTGGTGCCGACACATTAATAGGTGGCGCCGGCATCGACTTGGCTAGCTACACTGGCTCGGTCGCTGGCGTCACGGTCGATTTGACACTGGATAACGTGGCGCAGGTCAGCGCCGGGGAGGCGTCGGGCGACAAGCTGGCGGCGGATATCGAGGGCATCATCGGCTCCACCTTTGCTGATCTGCTGACCGGCGACGACAATGCAAATACGATTGATGGCAATGTCGGTAGCGACACGATCGCGGCCGGCGCCGGCGTCGATACGCTGCTGGGCAGCGCCGGCGACGATTTTTTCCTGCTGCAAGGAAATCTCACCGCAGCCGACAAGATCGACGGCGGGGCCGACACCGATACCTTGTCGCTGACCGCCAGCGCCGCCTATAGCAGCGGGATAACTTTTGGCGCGACCACCTTGGTGAATGTCGAAGAGATCGACCTCGCCGACGGCAACAAATATCGGCTGACCCTCAACGATGCCAATAATAGCGACGGCTTGTTTGTTGACGGCAGTCAGCTGACCGGAACCAACTCGCTTTATCTAAGCGGCGCGAGCGAGAAGTTGGCGGGCCTGACGGCGATCGGTGGTGCCGCCGCCGACACGCTGATCGGTGGCAGTGGCAGCGACATCTTCGAAGGGGGCGCTGGGGCGGACATACTGACCGGCGGTGAAGGCAGCGATACTGTCACCTATTTTGGCTCCGGCGCCGGTGTCAAGATCGACCTCAACCTGACGACGGCACAGGTCAGCACGGGTGATGCGTCCGGGGACAAGCTCTCCGGCATCGAGAACGTCTTCGGCAGCGATTTCGACGACATCCTGACCGGTGACGCCAAAGCCAATTGGCTGGACGGCGGCATCGGCGATGACATCCTCAAGGGTGGTGCCGGGGCCGACATGCTGATCGGCGGCGTTGGCACCGATACCGTCCTCTATACCAACTCGACTATGGGTGTCAGCGTTGACCTCAACGTGACAGGCCAGCAAGGAAGCACCGGCGATGCGGCGGGGGACGTGCTGTCGGGTGTCGACAATCTGACCGGCTCCAACTTCGACGATGTTTTGCACGGCAACGGTGCCAACAATATTCTGCTGGGCGGCACCGGCAACGATATGCTGATCGGGGATTTCGCCGACACGATGGATGGCGGCATCGGTATTGATACGGCGAGCTTTGCCGGCTCGATCGGGGGCGTCAGTGCCAACCTTGCCAGCAATGTTGATCTGCTGAGCAATTTCGAAAACCTGATCGGGACCGCTTTCATTGACGGTCTCACCGGTGATGGCAACAACAATATTCTTGATGGTGGGGGCGCCAATGATGTGCTGCACGGCGGTGGCGGCAACGACACTCTATATGGCGGCAGCGGTGAAGATGAGCTGACCGCCGACGGCGGGAACGACATACTGTATGGTGGTAGCGACAACGATAAATTGTTCCTGAACGGTGATCTCACGGCGCTCGATAAACTGGATGGCGGCTTTGGAGACGGCGATATACTGAACCTCTCCGCGAGTGCTGCCTACGCGACCGGCATCACCTTCGGTGCGACCACCTTGGTCGGCACCGAAAATATCCTGCTGGGCGATGGCAATAGTTACAAGCTGACTCTCAACAACGCGACCAATACATTTGGCGAAATCACTGAAGATGTGCCTGACAAGCTGAAGGGCGGGCTGACCGTCAATGCCAGCGGTCTGAGCGGCGCCAACATCCTGACCTTGATCGCCTCGGCCGAGAGCGAAAGCGCGCTTCATGCCATTGGCGGCGGCGGTGGCGACATATTGACGGGTGGCGGCGGCAACGATCTGCTGGATGGCCGCCTTGGTGCCGACAAATTGACGGGTGGCGGTGGGATCGACACCGCGACCTATCAGAGTTCGACAGTGGGCGTGACGGTCGACCTCTCTCTGCTCACGGGCCAGGTCAGTGCCGGCGACGCGTCGGGCGATATTCTGGCTTCTATCGAGAACCTGCGCGGATCGATCCATGCTGACGTCCTGACCGGCAATGGTGGCGCCAATGTCCTGATTGGCGGGCTCGGCGCGGATACGCTTGACGGCGGGGGCGGAATCGATACGGCCGACTATGACAAGTCAAAGACCGGCGTTACGGTGGATCTTGGCAACAATGTCAACAATAGTGGCAGCGAGGCAGCCGGTGATACTCTTATCAATGTCGAGAATGTCATCGGTACGGATTTCGGCGACGATCTGACCGGCGACGGCAATGGCAACATGCTCAATGGTGGCACCGGCGACGACGACCTCAATGGTGCCGCCGGAAACGATACGCTGATCGGCGGTAGTGGTTTCGACTTGCTGATCGCCGGCGCTGGCAACGATATCCTGCGCGGCGATGCCGGTGGCGACACTCTGGTGCTCAATGACAATCTGACCGCGCAGGACAAACTGGATGGCGGGGCCGGATTCGATCTGCTGAAACTCAGTGCGAGCGCTGTCTATGGGACGAAGGGCGTCACGTTTGGTGCGACTACCCTCATCAATACGGAGAGCATCGAATTAGGGGACGGCGACAGCTACAAGCTCACCTTGAGCAATGCGACAAATACGTTCGGCCAGCTCAGCAACGGTGATAGTGGGCTGACCGTCGATGGTAGCGCCCTCACCGGGACCAACAGCCTGACATTGATCGGCTCGGCCGAAACGGAGAGTTCGCTCACGGCAACCGGCGGGGCTGGTGCGGATATCCTGACCGGCGGCGGCGGCGGCGATGTCCTGACCGGTGGTGCTGGCGCGGACAAGCTGACCGGCGGCGGTGGTTCCGATATGGCGAGCTACGCCGGGTCGGCGGCCGGCGTCACGGTGAATCTCAATCTTACGACGGCCCAGATCAGCGCGGGTGACGCTTCAGGCGACATTCTGGCGACAATCGAAAATCTGCGTGGCTCGGACAATGCCGACACGCTTATCGGCAATGCCGGTGCCAATCTGCTGATCGGCGGTGAGGCTGCCGATACGCTGGATGGTGGCGCTGGTAACGACACCGCGGATTACGAGGGTTCGTCGTCGGCGGTTACCGTCGACCTTACGGACAATGCGAACAATGCCGGCGGCGACGCTGATGGTGACATTCTCATCAGCATTGAAAACATAAATGGCTCCAACGATCACGATTTGCTCATCGGCGATGGCAACGCCAATGTCCTTGCTGGTGGTCTCGGCAACGATGTCCTGGTCGCTGGTGGTGGCAACGACACGCTGCTGGGCGGCGCTGGCGAGGATACCTTGGTTCTTGCCGACGGATTCACCGCACAGGATCACATCAACGGTGGTGGATCGCTCGTTGATAAGTTGACGCTCGATGGCAATTACTCACTTGGCGTAGTGTTCAATGCGTCGACACTTACCGAGGTTGAGGAAATTGTTGTTGCCGATGGCAACAGCTACAACTTCACCCTGCATGATGCGACCAATACGGGCGCGTTCACCGTCAACGGCAGTGCGCTTACGGGGCCCAATAAGCTGATCGTTAACGGTGCCAGCGAAAACAACGCGATACTCAATGCTATCGGCGGCGCCGGGGCTGACACGCTGATCGGTGGCGGCGGCCGCGATATCCTAATGGGCGGTAGCGGCGCGGACACCCTGGCCGGCAACGCGGATAGCGATCGCCTTGAGGGAGGGCTCGGCAATGACACGCTCTCCGGCGGTACCGGAAGCGACACGTTGGTGGCGGGGGCCGGCCTCGATACGGTGTTGGGCGGTGAAGATTCGGATACCGTGTTGATGGCGGGCTTCCTGACCTCGGCCGATCACATTGACGGCGGTGCGGGCAACGACGCGATGCGGCTGGCTGGCGATTATGCCAGTGGCATGGCGTTCGGCACGAACACCATGGTGAATGTCGAAGCAGTCGTGCTGACCGATGGAAACACCTATCAGCTGACACTCAACAATGCGTCCAACACAGCGGGACTGATCGTAGATGGTAGCAGCCTGACCGGCGCCAACATCCTGATCCTCAACGGTGCGCAGGAGACGGCAAGCGCGCTCACAGCCATCGGCGGTGCCGGCGACGATGTCCTGATCGGTGGCAGTGGCAACGATCTCCTCAAGGGCGGCGACGGGGCCGACACTCTGACTGGCGGCGGTGGTATCGATACGGCGAGCTACATTAAATCGACAGCTGGTGTGACGGTCGATCTTAGCCTGATCGGTGCCCAGGCCAGTGCGGGCGAGGCTTCCGGCGACATCCTGTCGGGGATCGAAAACATCATCGGCTCGGACCATGCCGATACGCTCATCGGCAATGCCACAGCCAACACTCTGGCCGGCGGCCTCGATGCCGATACGCTCGATGGTGGTGCCGGCATGGATACGGCAGATTACACGGCGTCGCTGGCAGGCGTGACGGTCGATCTCGGCAACAATGCCAATAATGCCGGCGGCGACGCGGCGGGCGACCTGCTCTCGAACATCGAGAACGTGACCGGGTCGGCTTTCGACGACAATCTCAAAGGCGACAATGCGGTCAATATACTCTCCGGCGGCAATGGCGATGACACGCTCACCACGCTGGCTGGCAACGACACGCTTTTGGGTGGCGCCGGCAACGATGTGTTGCGGGGCGGGAGCGGCGGCGATGTCGTCAATGGTGGCAGCGGCACGGATACGGCGAGCTATGTCGGATCGGCCGTTGCGGTGACGGTGGATCTGACGCTGACCGGCGTTCAAAGCAGTGGTGGTGATGCTGCCGGCGACAGGCTCGTCGACATCGAGAACGTGATCGGCACGGCTCTTAAAGACCGGCTGATCGGTGACGGCCTGGCCAACGTGCTGGAAGGCGGTGCCGGCGCCGATGTCATCAACGGCGGCGACGGTAGTGACACGGCAAGCTATGCCAGCTCCGCCGTCGGCGTCACCGTCAATCTCGCGGTGCTGACTGCCCAGATCAGCGCCGGTGACGCAGCGGGCGATGTGCTGAGCGCAATCGAGAACCTGACCGGTTCCGCCAACGCCGATAATCTTACCGGCAACAGTACGGACAATGTTCTGAGCGGCGGTCTTGGCGCGGACAGGCTGAACGGCTCCGATGGCATCGATACGGCGAGCTATGCCAGTTCGACCCTCGGGGTCACGGTCAATCTTGCCAACCTCGGTGCGCAAGTCAGCGCCGGCGAGGCCTCCGGTGACATCCTTTCCAACATCGAAAACCTCCTTGGGTCAGCCAAGATAGACATACTTGCCGGCAATGCCCTTGCCAACACGATCGACGGTGCCGGTGGAAACGATATCCTGTTGGGCGCTGGCGGCAACGACACGCTGCAGGGCGGTGCGGGCAACGACATACTGATCGGTGGCACCGGCGCGGATATCCTTGAGGGCGGCGACGGCCTTGATACGGTGAGCTACGTCACGTCGTCTCGCGGTGTCGGCGTGATTCTGTCCAAGGTTGTGCAGACGGGCGTAGGGGATCCGTCGGGCGATATACTGTCGGGCATCGAGAATGTGACGGGTTCCGCCTTCAACGATACGCTGACCGGAAATGCCGGCGCCAACGTGCTGGAAGGCGGCGCTGGCGCCGACATCCTCGATGGCAGCGGCGGCAGCGATACGGCAAGCTACGCGGCATCAAATTCGGCGGTCACGGTCGATCTTGGCAACGGCATGAACAATTCCGGTGGCGATGCCGAAGGCGACATACTGATCAGCATCGCGAACCTGTCCGGCTCAATTCATGGCGATTCGCTCACCGGCAATAACGGCAGCAATGTCCTGACCGGCGGCCTTGGTGGCGATTACCTGAACGGCAGCGGCGGTACCGATACGGCCAGCTATGTTGATTCTGCGGCCGTAACGGTTGATCTCAACAATGACAACAACAATGCTGGTGGTGAGGCGGCTGGCGATAGCTTCAGCAGTATCGAGAATGTCGTCGGTTCTGCCTTTGCAGATGACATTACCGGATCGATTGGTGGCAATGAACTGGATGGCGCTGACGGCGACGATACGATCTCCGGCGGCGATGGATTCGATACATTGCTCGGTGGCAAGGGTAATGATGACCTGACCGGCGGGAGTGGTGAAGATACACTGCTGGGTGGCCTTGGCAGCGATATCCTGTCCGGCGGTGTCGATGCTGACACGTTCCTGTGGAACGAGCTGGATGAGGCAGGTGACACGATCACCGACTTCCAGAGCGGGGTTGGCGCCGATCGCCTGGATATTGGCGACCTGCTGGTGGGCTTTAATGAAGAGACCTCGGATGCCAACGACTTTGTTCGTTTCGTGACCAGCGGTGGCGACACCATCCTGCAAGTCGACGCGGACGGCGCCATCGGCGGCAGCAACTTCGTCTCGATTGCCACTCTCACCAGCATCGGGGGCGCAACGGTCAGCAACTATGTCGATGATGGCAACCTTGTCCTAACGTAATGTCGGGGGCCGGCGTCTCGCGCCGGCAGGGTGCCAAATTAATTAATATTCTCATTGAGATGCTATGAAATCAGTCGGTTGGCGGGGGCATGTGACGGGGCGCACATTGCTGACGATTACTGGCGGCCGGTCTTGAACCTTTTGCTGGCGTTCCCAATTGATAGCCCAGGTTCATTCTTCGGAGGGCGCCATGTTCACCCCGGACAGCTACAATGAAGTTCTTCATGAATCCAAAGCCGACCACCATGCGATTGGCGGTGCCTGGAGCATCGTATCGCTCTTTGCTGCCGCCTGCCTGCTGGCGTCTGCGGTCAATTACCTGGTCTGATGCGGCCGACTGCGGTTCTTGAACGCGCCCATGCTGCGGCGCAGTGTCCCGCCTGAAATGCTTTCCTTTAATGGGGAGGCAGGCTCGAATGGTTTAGCGCGGCAGCGCCGCCTTGTTTCTGCGGTGCCGCCGGCGCTCACATCGATTTAGTTGGCAAGGGTCGAGGTGCCGTTGGTGCCCGGCGGAATGTCTCCGGCGGTTTCCGATGGCGTCGCGGGCAGAGAGACGGCTTGCGCTGGCGCCGGGCTGCTGGGCCTGGCACAGGCTGCGGCGCCACCGACGGCGCAATGCAGGTCGCGAACGTGATAAGTATCGGACGGGGCGGAGCCGTCGGCCAGGGCAGGGGAAGCGCCCATCAACAGACACGCCATTGCCGAGCCGATCGCGAAACCTTTGGTCATGCTTGCCTCCTTCAGGTGATCTCAGTCAAATAATCCTGAAGGCAAACCGCACCAGGCGCGCTTGGTTCCCATGATTCCTTCGCATCTTTCCATCAGCAAGCCGCGGCCGATCGTTAACCGACCCGCCGCCAGGTCAGCGTGCGGGTCACGGCTGTATCGTCGGCTGCCGCCGTTTCAAGCTTGATCACCAATGTGTCGCCATCTACCACCATGGCGCGGGTGAGGGTGAGGCCGACATTTTCGCGTGAGAGGGCACCTTGCAGATGCTGTGTCACGGAGCCCGTTTCGTCATCGATCGTGTAGGTCCCGAAATAGGCGTCGTAGCCGCCCTGGGCGCGGCTGTTGTTCTTGCCCGTGCTCGGGCCCTCCGGCACGTCGCCGGATCGGTCGCGCCGCATGAACTGGGCGGCGAAGTGACCGCTGCGGTCGTAGATCAGCATGGCTTGAGGATCTTCACCCAGTGAGGGCTCGGGTCGCCGCTCGCCGGTGGCTGTCACGTCAATACGCGACAGGAGCTGCCATGTTCCTGGCAGCGCCGTGGAGAGGGGCGCACCGCCGGTCGCTTTGGTGGGTGTCATGAGGGTCGATCCTGTGACCTGTATTGCCTTGGCCGCAATTTGCGCCGTTGACGTGCTGCAAGCCAGCAAAACAAACATGGCAAAACAAACATGGCAACGGCGCCGAGTATTTGGGGGCTCGGCGCCGTTGGGCCCGCCTGCCGGGCAACTGGACACCGGCAGGCGGGCGTCAGGCCAGGACGCCGTCTTGGGAGCGACGCCCCGGCCCGATGACCGCGACGCCGATCCCTAGTGTGCCATGTCCATGGCGTTCTCACAGGAGACGTGCGGGTTCATGTCGGCAAAGGGGCCGGTCGGATTGTCCTTCCAGGCCCAGACATGGAGTTCATAGAAGGCGGGCAGGCCATAGCGGTTGGGCGTGTTCGTGAAGCTGAAGAGCTGCCCCTGGAGGCTCGCTGGGCCTTTGGTGGCGATATATTCGACGGCGACCAGCTTGAGCTTGCCATCCTTCATCGGCTCGTACATCACGGCTTCGGGCTTGGCGAGTTCGACAGTATCGTTGATGAGGTTGGCATTGACGTAATGGATGCCCATCGCACCGCCCTCGATGCCGCTGGCGCATGGGATCGGCGCATAGCCTTCCTTGACCGCGACCGCCACGTCCTTGAACCGGTCGTTTGCCGCACGCACATTGTCCGGCAGCGTCTTGCCGCCCGCCGCCACGGCACAAGCTGTGCCGATGAAAAGCGCCGAAATGGCCGCAAGACGCTTAGCGTATGAAAGTGTGTTCAATGTCTCTCTCCAGATGATGGTCATTGACGCGCAAGGACGATCGCGCACGCTCCATGCGGCGCGCTCCTCCCACTGTGAAGATCAGCCTTGTTGCAGGTGCTTCCAGTCCAGCGGCAAAGTAATGGCAGGAGATAAGGGGGACATCGGGAATCCTCCCTATTTTTCGAGGATGCCGATGCGCATTGACGGTGTCAGTTGGCGCCGACGACGGTCCCGGTATAGTCGACAGCCACATTGAAGGTGGCGCCATCCTTATAGGCGGTGCCGCGCCAGACGAAATTGTTAACCGGTTTGAGGTCCGTCACGCTGGAATAGCCAGCGGCCAGGATGTAGGCGCGGGCGGTCTCGGCGGGGAATGTGCCGTCCGACTCATCGGTGGCTTCGGCCACATTGCTGGTGCCGGGATTGGCGGGGGTGGGGAAGGTGGGTCGCTCGGGGCGTTCGCCAGCCAGCGCCGGAGCACTCGCTGCCCATATCAAGGCGGGCATGACGCACAGCGCGCGACGGATTCCCATAACGCATCCTCCCCAGGAGTCTTTTTTGATCTGGGGGTATGTCACCTGATGCGGTTTGGTTCCCACATGCCGCGCATTTTCGGAGACATGGAAAGCCCCTCCCCGGCGGGGAAACCGGAGAGGGGAGCAGGCACATTCTTTAGAACAAGGCGGCGGTCTTCTTCAGGGTCACCCAGACGCCCCACAGGATCGGGATACCAACCACGGCCCAGGCGATGACGGCTTTGCCATCAAGCCCACCTCTGCCGATGCCGAAGGAGCCGGATGCCACGTTCTGCTGGGTAGCAGACTTGGCCTGCAGGGCCGCGACCTCGGCCTCCGACATGAACCATTTCTCCGGCAGTGGCTTAACAAAGGCGTTGGCAACGAGACCCAGGACCAGCATGCCGACCAGGATGTACATGGTGAAGTCATAGACCTGTTCGCGTGGGATGCCGGCATTGATCTGGAACTCGCGGATATAATTGACGACGACCGGACCGATGATGCCGGCCGTGGCCCAGGCCGTCAGCAGACGGCCGTGGATCGCCCCCACGAACTGGGTCCCGAAGATATCTGCAAGATAGGCCGGGATGGTGGCAAAACCGCCGCCATACATCGACAGGATCACGYAGAAGATGGCGACGAACAGCACCTGGCTGCCCATATGCGCGGCTGTGGGAGCCAGCGCATAGAGGATGATGCCGAGGACGAAGAAGGTGAAGTAGGTGTTCTTGCGTCCGATACGGTCGGAAAGCGAGGCCCAGAAGAAGCGCCCGCCGATGTTGAACAGGGACAGAAGTCCGGCAAAACCCGCGGCGATCGCGGCGATGGCGGTCTTCTGGCTGTCATCGAGCTGCGTGAAGGTGAGGTCGGGCAAGCCAATCAGCCGGCCGCCGAAAATCTCCTGCAACATGGGGGACGCCATGCCGATGACGCCGATGCCGGCAGAGACGTTGAGGCACAGCACGGCCCAGATGAGCCAGAACTGCTTGGTCTTGTGGGCATCGCGCAGATGGACGTGGCGGGTGGTGATCATGGTCTTCTGGGCGGCGGGGGCTGTCCAGCCTTCCGGCTTCCAGCCGGCAGGCGGCAGGCGATAGCTGAAGGCGCCACCCATCATGAACACGATGTAGATGGCGGCCATCACGAAGAAAGTCTGCCAGACACCGACGGATTCCGCCGATTTGAAATGGGTCATCAGCATGTCGGCCAAGGGTGCCCCGATCATGGCACCGCCGCCGAAGCCCATGATCGCCATGCCGGTCGCCATGCCGCGCCGGTCAGGGAACCATTTGATGAGGGTCGAGACCGGAGAAATATAGCCAAGACCCAGCCCGATCCCGCCAATGACGCCGGCCCCGACCCACATCAGCCAGAGCTGATGTGTCATCACGCCGATCGCTGCAAGAGCGATGCCACCGCACCAGCAGATCGCCGAAACGACCCCGGCCTTGCGCGGGCCGGAACGTTCAAGCCAGCCACCCCAGATGGCGGCCGAGGAGCCGAGCAGCACGAAGAACAGCGTATAGATCCACCCCAGATCGGCGACGCGCCAATCGCAGCTCGTGGTGAACAGGGCAGTGAGAAGGGTGAGCTCGGTACAGGCCACGGGTTGCGTGACGCCGATGGCTTTCGAAAGCGGCAGCCAGAACACGCTGAAGCCATAGGCCATGCCAATGCAAAGATGAATGGCGAGGGCGGCTGGCGGCACCAGCCAGCGATTGAAGCCCGGCTTGGCGATGATGCGTTCGCGGTCGAGGATGCCTGGTCCCCCGAAGCCGCCGGCAAATGGTTCACTGGCAGTTGACATGTTGCTTCTCTCCCATCCGCCAGGTGTTGCCTGGCCGGTTTATGTTGATGTTTTTGACGTGCTGAGACGGATTGCGGGCGTGCCTTTGCCCTGATGGCCATCGACCTCCCCCACGATGACAAAGCTTTAACCGCAAGCACCGTGCCAGAATGGAAGCGCCGTGATTTCAGAGGGTTATGTCGTCATCGATCCGGCGAATGGACATCTTGTCCAAGATGCTTGGACAAGATGTCCCGCGGGATCATCGTGTCCGGGTCAGAGCGCTTCCGGCAGCCAGATGGTAAAGCTGGTGCCCCGGCCAAGTGTGCTCTCCGCCGCGATCCTGCCGCCCTGGCGTGTCACCAGGGTCTGGCTGATCGAGAGGCCGAGGCCAGTGCCTTCGCGCCGTTTGGTGGTGAAGAAGGGATCGAACACCTTTGCCAGGATGTCAGGTGCCATGCCGGTGCCGGTGTCGGCAATCTCGATGAGGAGACCGGCTTTGCCGTCGCGGTCCTGGTCGACATCACGGAGCGTCAGCGTGCCGCCATCGGGCATGGCATGGATGGCATTGACGATAAGGTTGATCAGCACTTGCTGCAGCTCGGTGCGGTTCATGAGGAGGAGGCGCGTTGCTAGGTGCGTGCGCTCGACCTTGATCGCTGCCTTGTTGAGGAGATGCTGGACCAGAGGCAGGCAATCGGAGATCACGTCGGCAGGTGCATGCCGCTCGACATAGCCCGCATATTCCTCGGGCTTGGCGAATTGCAGCAGGCGGGTGACGATCTGGCTGATGCGGTGGATCTGTTCGTCCAGCAGGCGGAATTCGGTCCGGGCGATGTCGGCACGGTCGCCCATGAGATTGCGCACCACTTCGAGATTCCCCTGCATGACGGCAATCGGGTTGTTGATCTCATGGGCGACCCCGGCCGTGATCTCGCCGATCGCGGCCAGCTTTTCCGACATGATCAACTGCTTGGTGGTGGCCTCCAGCTGGCGGTTGGCAAGCTGCAGCTCACTGGTTCGCTCTTCAACGCGGTGGTTCAGTTCCTCGTTCCAGGCGCGTAGCTGCCGGTCACGCTCCTGGACCAGGTCCAGGAGGCCGTCAAGATGGACCGCGACGCGGCCGATCTCGTCGCTTGCATCGGTGAGACCGGTGCGGGCACCGAGATCGCCGCTCTCCACCGTGCTGATCGTATCGGTGACGCGTTCCAGCGGCTTGAAGATACCGCGTGCCCAGCGCAGGAACAGCGGTACGCTGATGGCGGTTACTACGAGGAAGGCTGCGGCGATGATGGCCAGCGTCACATATTTGGCGGCGCGGAAGGGTGTCTCCAGAAAGCCGACATAGAGCATGCCGACGCGCTGGCCGAAGCTGTCGGTGATCGGCTCATAGGCCGAGATGTACCAGTCGTTGACGACGAAGGCGCGGTCGAGCCAGACCTTGCCGGTGCCCAGCACCGTGTCGCGCACCGCCGCGGACACGCGGGTACCAAGGGCGCGGCGATCTTCGAACAAACGGACATTGGTGCTGATCCGGACATCGTCCAGGAAGAGTGTGGCGGTACCCTGGCTGTCCTCTGGCAGGCTCGCTTCGCGGTAGACCAGATCGTTGATGGTATCAATGAAGACTAGGTTCTGGTTGAGCAAGGTGCCGCCGACCAGCACCGCGCCGGGCGACTTGCCGATGCTGACAGGTGTTGCTGATTGGATCACCATGCCGCGGTCTTCCACGTGCCGGTTCGTCGGAACGGCATTGGGCGTTGGCACCAGTTCGAGCCGCGCGCGGTGTGCCAAGGCCGGCGAGATCGCCATGAGATCGGCGTTACTAAAGATGTCGATAGCTGTAGCAGAGGCGCCGGCCAAAGCGGTCCTGATGACGGGCCAGTCAGCCTTGAATGCCGCCGGTACCGGCGCGATGACACGGCCGTCTCCGTCGATCAGATACAGAAAGTCGAGACCGAGCTCCTGACGGCTTTGTTCGAGGAAACCCGGTATGGCAGCCGCATCGCTGCCGGCCATGACGTCGCGGAAGAGGGCTGAATTGCCGAGCGCTCGCACATGATCGCCGGTGTTCTCCAGAATACGCGCCAGATATTCATGGGCGATGGTGAGGTCACCATGAACCTTCGAGATCAGGAGGGAATCGAATTTGGCATTCCAACGAACGATGGTGATGCCGAGCAGCAATGGCAGAATGACCAGGGTCGGCAGCAGGGCGATGGCAAGCAGGCGGTAGCGAATGGAGCGCGCGGGACGGACGGGTGATAGGGCCGGCGTCTTCTCAGACATTCCACATCGCGCATTTGCGATCGATGGTCTTCCTCGACACGCCCAGGCGACGTGCGGCTTCGACCCGGTTGCCGTTGGTTGCCTGCAATACGGCCATGATGTGCCTGCGTTCGATATCCTGCAGGCTTTCCGGGGTCGCGGCGGCGCTGCCGATGCGTTGCCCGCTGAATTCATCCGGAAACTCGCCCAGGATCAGGGACCGTTCAATAAGATTGCGCAGCTCACGCACATTGCCCGGCCAATCATAGCGGGCGAGCGCCGCGCGCACCGCGGCATCGATCGCGACGGGCGGCATGCCAAGCTGCTGCGAAAGCTTGCCCATGAACAAAGTGGCGAGCTCCTGCACATCGTCGCCGCGGTCTTTGAGCGGTGGCAGATGCAATTGCATGACATTGAGGCGGTAGAAGAGGTCCGGTCGGAAACGGCCACGCTCGACTTCTGCCGCGAGCTCGGCATTGGTGGCGAAGATGAAGCGCAAATCGACCGGCACTTCGCGCTCCGCTCCGACCGGACGCACGCGGCGATCCTCGATCACGCGCAGCAGCTTGCTCTGCAGGTTGAGCGGCAATTCGCCGATTTCATCGAGGAAGAGGGTGCCGCCCTGGGCATGCATCAAGAGCCCCTCGCGGGAATTGGCAGCGCCCGTGAAGGCACCCTTCACGTGGCCGAACAATTCGCTTTCGATCATGTCGGGTGGAATGGCAGCGCAGTTGATTGGAACGAACGGTTTTTCGGCGCGGTCCGACAAAGCGTGGAGAGAGCGCGCCGCGACCTCCTTGCCGGTGCCGGACTGGCCGGTGAGCAGCACTGACGTCGGCAGCGGCGCCACGCGGGCGATGGTGTCGCGCACCTGCTTGATCGCCGGTGATTGGCCGATCAGTCTTTCGCGCAGCAGAATGTGGTCGGAGGTCGAGCGCAGCTCATACCGCAAGACATAATTTTCCCGCTGCAGGCGGGTCCGGTCGAGGCAGCGCGCAACGGCGTTGAGAATCTGGTTCGAGCGGAAGGGTTTGAGGACGAAGTCAACGGCACCAGCGCGCAGGGCCTGGATCGCGGTTTCCAGGTCGGCAAAGGCGGTCATCAGGATGGCATTGGCGAAGAAGCCGATGGCGCGCTGCTCTGCCAGCCATTCCACGCCGGTCTTGCCCGGCATGATATTGTCAAGAATGACCACATCGAAATGCTGGGCATCCAGCTTGCGGCTGGCTTCCTCAGTGTCGGCAGCTTCCTCCAGCCGCTTGCAGCGCGGGCCTAGCGTGCGGCTGAGAAAATTGCGCATGCCCGGCTCGTCATCGACGATCAGGATCGACGCCTGGGCCAGCCATGGCCCGAATTCAGGATCATGCGGCGGATCTTGAGTTTTGCGTGGTGCCTGTGCGGTCACGTCTTTCCATCCCCGGATCAGCTTTTATGCGCGGCTTCTTGCTTATTTCGTCAATCATGGGCGGACGGGGAAGCAAACGCAATACCGGGTGCTGCAGCCAGGGAATTCGGTACCGGAAAATTATTCACCGAATATCTGGACCATCAGCCACAGATTGGCCGCGACAATCACCACGAACAGCAGCCATGCCAGCAACCGCAGCGGCAGCTTGCTGGCGAAAGGGCCCATCATCGTCTTGTTGCTGGTGAACCTGATCAGCGGGTAGATCGCGAAGGGCAGTTGCGCGCTCAAGACCACCTGCGTGAACACCAGCAGCTTGCCGACTGAATGCTCGCCCATCCACAACACACCTGCCAACGCCGGGACGAGGGCAAGGCCCCGGGTGATCAGGCGCCGCTGGTAGCAGGGGATCTTGAGGTTGAGGAAGCCTTCCAGGATCACCTGGCCGGCGATGGTGCCGGTGAATGTCGAGCTTTGGCCGGAAGCGAACAGGGCGACGCCGAACAGAACACTCGCCATCACCGTGCCGGCAATCGGTTCCAACAGGCGATAGGCATCGTCGATATCGGCCACATTGGTGGCGCCGGTCTGGTGGAAAGCTGCCGCCGCCAGGATCAGGATCGACGCATTGATCAGGAAGGCGAGGGAGAGCGAGACGCCGACGTCGAGGGTGGCGAGGTTGATGGCGGCGCGTTTGGCGGGCACGCTCTCGCCCATCAGCCGCGTCTGCACGATCGAGGAATGCAGATAGAGATTGTGCGGCATCACCGTCGCGCCAAGGATGCCGATGGCGAGATAGAGGGCGCCGCTGTCGGTGACGACCGTCGTCGACGGAACGAGGCCACCGAGGATCAGGCCGAAATCCGGACCGACCAGGACCAGTTCCACCAGGAAGCAGATCGCGATCGTGAGAATGAGGCCAAGGACGATCGCCTCCAACCGCCGGAACCCGCGCCCCTGCAACCCCAGCACGATGATCGTATCGAGGCCGGTGAGCACGATGCCCCATTCGAGCGGAATGCCGAACAGCAGCTTGAGCGCCAGCGCGCAGCCGAGCACTTCCGCGACATCGCAGGCGATGATCGCGATCTCTGCGCATATCCACATGAATTTGGCGACCATCGGGGAGTAAGCATCGCGCGTGGCGCGGGCGAGATCCTTGCCGGTCACGACGCCCAATCGCAGGGCCAGCGTTTGCAGGACAATGGCGGCAAGGCTTGAGAGCAGGACGACGAACAGCAGGTCGTAGCCGAACTGCGAACCGGCCTGGATATCGGTCGCCCAATTGCCGGGATCCATGTAACCGACCGAGACCAGTAATCCCGGCCCGGCGAACTTCATCACCCGCTGCCAGAACGGCAGCGAGGGCGCGATGAAGATGGAGCCGCGGACTTCAGACGGGCAGAAGGGGGCGGTCGCTGTGGTGGGGAGTTTGAACATCCCCGGCAATTTGACCCAGCCCCCTTCCGATATCAAGCGCGGGCGATAGCCGCCTTAGACAGAATCGACCATCACCAGTTCCGCATCTTCCAACGCGGTGACGCGGATGACCGGTTCGTGCTGGATGGCAGCACCGTCCCGCGTACCGATCTTGACGCCGTTTACCTCGACGACGCCTTTCGACGGCACGAGATAGCCGTGGCGCTGATCACCCAGCGCATATTCCGCCGTCTCGCCGGCCTTCAGCGTGGCGCCCAGGACGCGGGCGTCGGTGCGGATCGGCAAGGCATCGACATCGGCTTCATAGCCGCTGGCCAAGGTGACGAAACGGCCAGAGCGGTCGCCCTTCGGGAACGGCTTGGCTCCCCAGGCTGGTGCAGCACCCCGCTGGTTCGGCATGATCCAGATCTGGAAGATGCGCGTGGTGCTGCTTTCCAGATTGTATTCCGAATGGCGGATGCCGGTGCCGGCACTCATCACCTGGACATCGCCCGCAACCGTGCGGCCCTGATTGCCCTGGTTGTCCTGATGCGTGATGGCACCTTCGCGCACATAGGTGATGATCTCCATGTCGGCATGTCCGTGGGCCGGGAAGCCGCTGTTGGCGGCGATGGTGTCATCATTCCAGACCCGGAGCGCGCCCCAGGCCATGCGGTCCGGTTCGTAATAGTCGGCAAAGGAAAAATGATGCTTGGCATCGAGCCAGCCATGGTTGGCGGCGCCAAGGGAGTCAAAGGGTCTGCGTTCGATCATGATGTGGGTCCTTTCGTGACTGATGACGAAAAGATGGTGCATCGCCGGTGGCTTTAAAATAGAAATTAACGAAACGAATTGTTTCTGATATTGATCTATCCTTAAAACAGCCAAAATGTGCAAATGCGACGCATTCCTGACTTTGAAGCATGGGCGATTTTCGCCAAGGTTGCCTATATGGGATCCTTCTCCCGGGCGGCCGTGGACCTGGGCCTCTCCAAGGCAACCGTCTCCAAAGCCATCTCGCGGCTGGAGGCGATGCTCACCACGCCGCTGTTCCATCGCACTTCCCGGAAGCTGTCTTTGACCGACAGCGGGCGCCTCGCCATGGAGCGGGCGGAGCGGATGTTGGCGGAGGGGTTGGCGCTGGAAGCCGATATGGGGGCCCGGTCGATGCTGCCCTCCGGCCTCGTGCGGATGGCGGCCCCCATGTCGTTCGGCATCGCGCATCTGGCGCCGGCATTGCCGGACTTCTTCGCGCTTTACCCGGAGATTGCGATCGATCTCAATTTCAGCGACAGCCAGATCGATCTGGTGAGCGAGAATTACGATCTCGCCTTGCGCATTGCGACACTGGTCGATTCATCGTTGATCGCCAAGCGTTTGTGCGAGGTGCGGATCCTGCTGGTGGGATCACCGGACTATTTCAAGCAGCATGGCCGCCCACAGCATCCGCAGGATTTGAGTGCGCACCAGGCGCTGTTCTACACACTGGGCCGGTCGCGCGATGCCTGGCAGTTTTTCCACCCGCAGCAGGGCGATTATGCCGTCAGCGTGCGTTCACCTTTGCGGGTCAACAATGCCGATGCGTTGATGCCGGTGCTGCGGGCCGGGCTCGGCCTTGCGTTACAGCCGGAATTCCTAGTCTGGCGCGATCTGGCCAATGGCAGCCTGGAAACCGCCATGCCTGACTGGGCGCCGCGGCCGATTGCGCTCAACCTGGTGACGCCACCCAGCGGCATCCGGCCGGCCCGTGTCGAGGTACTGATGGATTTCCTGAGCCGGCGTTTTGCCAAGGCGCCATGGGCGCATAATGTGTAAATTGACTGGCATGGATTGCTAGAGTCGATAGGGGATTGCGAATGTTGCGCCGGTTCATGTTGCTGATCGGACTGCTGGCAGGTTTGCTAAGCGCAGCGCCCGCTTTTGCGCAGTCGACAGATACGCCGGCAACAACAATGCCGGCGACTGGGGCGCCGCCGCAGGTGCAGGAACTGTTGAAGTTGCTGGATGATCCTGTCATTCGCGATTGGGTGGCGGCACAACGCGCACCGGCCGAAGCAGCACCTGCCATCACCGACATGACGCCCAGCAGCTATATGGACCAGCGGCTGCTGGATATCCGCAGGCATATCACCAGCCTGATTGCGACCGTGCCGCTCATGCCCGACGAATTTGCCCGCGCGCGGACCATCCTGATACTGGAATTTGAGGACCGGGGCATCTTGCAGGTGTTCTCGCTGATCTTCGGTTTCCTGGCGCTCGGCTCGCTGCTCGAATGGATCTTTCGGCGCGCGACGCGGCCGCTGCAGCGCTGGATCATCACCGTGCCGCTCAACACGGTCGGCGATCGCCTGCGGGCGGCCGGCATCCGCATGTGCTTCGGGTTGGGGCTGGTGATCGTCTTTGCCGTGGGCACTGTGGGCGCCTTCCTTGCTTTCACCTGGCCGCCCTTGCTGCGCGAGATTGTCCTTGGCTATCTGACAGCTTTCCTGGTCTTGCGCATCACGCTGGTTTTCGGCCGCTTCATCCTGGCACCTGGTGGCGAGCGGTTCCGTCTCGTCCCCATGAACACTGCGGCTGCCTGGTTCTGGTATCGCCGCATCTGCCTTGCCGT
Organism: Dongia sp. P2_B8; assembly: GCF_056404715.1. Classification (NCBI taxonomy): domain Bacteria; kingdom Pseudomonadati; phylum Pseudomonadota; class Alphaproteobacteria; order Rhodospirillales; family Dongiaceae; genus Dongia; species Dongia sp. P2_B8. The sequence goes on from NZ_JBFUDM010000001.1 coordinate 978,748, forward strand.
CGGCTGGCTGGCGATCGGCTGGGTGACGGTCGGTCTTCTGGGGACGCTGGGCCTGTCGTTCAGCTCGCGCGTTCTCATCGCCTATGTGCTGGGCCTCATGCTGCTGGCGATCGGCATCGAGGCCTGCTGGCGGCGACCGCCGGCATCCCTACATCCGACGGAGGATGCGGGCCATGAGCATCGACGACTCACGAACTGGCTGCTGACCGCCTATTTTGTTGTCCTGTGGCTGCTTTGGGTAGCGTCGGCCATGCCGACATTCTGGCTTCTGGTGGCGGCCGTCGCCTTGCCAGCAGCGATCCGCGGCCAAAGGCGGGCGGTGAACCATGTCCTGCGACCAGCCGGTGCCGTGACGTCGCAGGGCAATTTGCCAGGCGTCATTGAAGTCTGCCTGGAGCGCGGCCTGCGCGCGTTGCTGATCATTGCGGCGGCACTGCTGCTGGCAAAAGCCTGGCACATCGATCTCGTGGCCATGACCATGCGAGACAACCTCACAACGCGGCTCATGCGTGGCTTGTTGAGTGCCATCGTCATTGCCTTGGTTGCAGAGTTCATCTGGTATTTCGTGCGGGCCGTGATCGATTCCAAGCTCACCGTTGCCCAGCATGGCGCCCATGTCGACAGCGAGGAGATTCGCCGTCAGGCGCGGCTGCGGACCCTGCTGCCGATCCTGCGCAATATCCTCTTCGTCATCATCCTGGTGATCGCTGCCCTGATGGTGCTTTCCGCCATGGGGATCGAGATTGCGCCGCTTATCGCCGGTGCCGGCGTAGTTGGCGTCGCGGTCGGCTTCGGTGCGCAGACATTGGTCAAGGATGTGATCAGCGGCATGTTCTTCCTGCTCGACGATGCCTTCCGCATCGGCGAGTACATCCAGAGCGGCAGCTATAAGGGCACGGTCGAATCCTTCAGCCTGCGTTCGGTCAAGCTGCGGCACCATCGCGGGCCGCTCTATACCGTGCCGTTCGGCGAACTCGGTGCCGTGCAGAATATGAGCCGCGACTGGGTGATCGACAAGATGACCATCGGCGTCACCTACGACACCGATCTGGAAAAGGCCCGCAAGCTGATCAAGGAAGTGGGCAAGCAGCTTGCTGCCGATCCCGAATACGCACCGCACATCATGGAACCACTGAAGATGCAGGGCGTCGAGCAGTTCGGCGACTATGCCATCCAGATCCGCATGAAGATGATGACCAAGCCGGGCGAGCAGTTCGTCATCCGGCGCAAGGCGTTGGCGTTGATCCGTACCACCTTCAATGCGAACGGCATCAATTTCGCGCAGCCGACCGTGCAGGTGGCAGGTGGCGGCGAACATGTTGCATCGGCAGCTGCCAAGCATGTGCTCGATCTGGCAGCACCGGCACCAAACGAAGCGTAAGTCATAGTTGCGGCTGGCGGCTTGCTGACCCCATCGATCGCTCAGCAGTTCAAGCTGAAGAGTCGATGCAATACTTATTGCGTCATCTCTGTGCCCGACGACATGGGTGAAAAATCATATGTATCTACATATCCGCGGAATGCCGCGAGCGCCCTTGAGAGATTTTTTACGTGGGACGAGACCATGATCATCTGATGTGCCGGAATTCGCCATTGCGGCAATGATTCAACAAGGATACCAGCCGATATATATGGTGCGCACGCATAGGCAGGTAATACTGCCAGACCATTCCCAGCTATGCTCGCCTGCAGCAGGAAACCGATTGAATTGCTTTTCATAGAGACAGGTGGAGTTATCTTGGAACTCTTCATCCCCTTCGAGAAAAGCCAGGTCGCGTGAGCTTCGTGAACGAGGCACTTATGCTTCGGGAGGTGATCCGGCTGCGTTAGAGGTTCGCCGGATCTTAGATATCTGGGCGACGCCACGAGAAGGCGCTTGATCGGCGATATCTTGCGAACAATGAGATCGCGACTGGCGACCGGCCCGACCCTGAACGCGAAGTCGATACGCTCGCGTATGATATCCAGATTCTCATTAGTTGCTATCACATCGATTTCAACATTAGGAAATTGTTTGGCAAAGCCATGGAGAAATCGGGGCATGAAATAAGATGCCGTGACTTCCGGGCACGTGATTCTGATTGATCCAGACGGTCTTTCCTTCAGATTGACCATCGCCACCTTTGCGGAGGCCGCTTCTGCTCGGACGCGAAGGCAATATTCGACAAATACCTGTCCATTGCTGGTGAGGCTGACGCGGCGCGTAGATCGATTCAGCAATCGCAAGCCAAGCCTCTTCTCAAGCTGCGCAATGCGCTGACTGATTGTCGATTTGGGCACGCCAAGCCTGACGCTTGCTTCGGTGAAGCTGTTGCTCTCCGCGACCTCGGCCAGGAGAATCATGTCATCTAGGTTTCCCATATGCTTGCCACCTGCTTTTACTATGTCGGCACTCTGTCGCTCATCGATGACTGCAACTTGCTTCCCAAAAATGATTGTCCGCGGAAGCGGACAGTAAATCCGGAACGGCAATATAGCATCGGATACAACAGCGGGATTATTCTTTCTCCAGACATGTGCGGCGATTTAGAGGCATGACATGACAGAAAACCAAAGCTGGTCACTCAAAAGATTTCCATCAGGGATGCCGAGCGTCGACGATTTTGCCCTGGAACACCGTCAGTTCCCAAATCCGGGACCGGGTGAACTTCTCGTCAGGACACTTTGGCTGTCGGTTGATCCGTATATGCGTGGACGAATCAGCCCGGCAAAGAACTATGCCGCCGGGCTGAAAATTGGCGATCTCATGCTGGGCGGTGGTGTCGGTGAAGTTCTTGTCTCCGAGGCTCCGGGATTTCGCGTCGGTGATATTGTTCAGTCCGATTACTTCGCTTGGCAGAGCCAAACGGTCCTTCCTGCAAGAACCGCCACTGTGCTCGATTCAAGTCTGGCACCGGTGCAGACCTCGCTGGGGTGCTTGGGAATGCCTGGACTGACAGCTTACTTTGCACTGCTAAGGACAGCCCGACCGAAAGCGGGCGACACGGTGTTGATCTCCGCAGCGTCTGGCGCCGTCGGCCAGATTGCGGGACAAATCGCGCGTATCAAGGGATATGACCCGGTTGCGGTCGCCGGGACTGACGAAAAGGTCGAGTGGTGCAAAGGGTTGGGATATCGTGCCGGAGTCAATCATAGGACGGCGGTCGATCTGGCCAAGTCGATTTTGGAAATTTGCCCGAATGGCGTTGACGTCTTCATCGATAACACAGCGGGACCCATCCATGATGCCGCAATGGCACATCTGAATACTTTTGGCCGCGTTGTCGTTGTTGGCACTGTTGCGTTGGCAGACCGATTTGGGCAACCGGATATCGGCCTGAGGCATTTGCGCCGAATTCTTATTCTGCGCGCGAGAATAGAAGGCTTTTTGTTGGATGACTTTGAGGCCGAATATGCCATTGCCAGAGCCGAGTTGGGCGACTGGTACAAGCAGGGGCTGCTGGAAACACGGGAAGATGTTCTAAACGGAATTGAATCAGCTCCGCAGGCGTTGGTGCGCATGTTGAAGGGCGAGAACTTCGGCAAACAGTTGGTAAGGTTGTAAGAAGGGTTCCTCAGCGCCTTATCAGGGAGAGTTTGGGGGCTTTCACCCAACTGCGTGCTGCTCAGTCAAAAACCACTGGCATGCATCCATTACTGCCGATCCGTGAACCCAAAGTCATTTTGATGGCTCTACCGTCTGTGGCGCGATGATGGCGCCGCGTGGCCTTATCATCCGACGCGCGATACCAGCCGAGGCATGACCGCAGGAAGTCCGTCTGCGGTGTCTTGACTCTGCTGCCGCCGAGGGCAATAAAGCATATTGTATGACAAAAATTGCGCAGGCGTGGCGATGCCTTCGCGCATGCAAAAAGAACGATGGTCGCTGCCGATTTTCCAGGAGCCGGGGAGGTTTTTGGTGCCAGATCGGCCATTCTGAGGGAGGGGAATGGCGTGCTCACCAAGGGCGACACACGGCGTCCATTTTTGCGACGCAGCATACACAATCAGATTCTCCACGAAGTCGGCGAACGGATTCTGTGCGGCGTTTTTATGCCGGGCGACATTCTGCCCAGTGAAAATGCGCTGTCGGACGAGTTCAAGGTCAGCCGTCCGGTCATGCGCGAGGCGATCAAGGTCCTGGCTGCCAAAGGCCTGGTCGATGCGCGGCCGAAGATCGGCACACGCGTGCGCGGGCGTGAACAATGGAACATGCTCGACCCAGATATCCTGACCTGGAGCTTCGCCTCGCGCGAGGCCGAGCAATACGCCATTCATCTTGCCGAAATGCGCCGGGTCCTGGAGCCGGAAGCAGCCGCCATGGCGGCAGAGCGTGCTACCCCCGAACAACTTGCAAAGATCGTCGCGGCCTTTGCCGGCATGGAAACCTGCCCGGAGGATACGCCTGAGCATATCGTTCACGATCTGCGGTTCCATCAAAGCATTCTTGAGGCGACCGGCAACCCGTTCATCGCCTCGACCGGGCATGTCATCGAATCTGCGCTGCTGTTCAGCTTCAAGCTTTCCAACCAGATTGAGAATGCGCGCAACCAATCGCTGCCGCGACACCGCGACGTGCTGGAGCGCATTCAGGCGAAAGATGCGACAGGCGCACGCCGGGCGATGGCGGCGTTGATCGACGAGACCTGGACGGATATCGAACAATTCATGGCAAAGCGCGACGCCGCAAAGGCAAAGCGCCAGGAAAGAACGCTGGGAGCGGGACCGCAATAGCTGACGTTTGGCGCTGACGATATTTTGGAGGCCGGTGTCGCCATCTCGCCGGCTGCATACCCCGACGTGACGGTGGGGCGTTCTAGATGGCCAACAATGCAAGACTTGGAGGAACGACATGAGCTTTCGATTGAAACTGCTGTCTGTGGCTGCCCTGGGCCTCGTGATGAGTGCCGGTGCCGCCATGGCCGATACTGCCGCGTCGAAAATCGCCCTTTCCAACAACTATGCTGGCAATTCCTGGCGCCAGGCGATGTTGAAGAGCTGGGAGAAGGTGGCCGGGCAGGCCGTCAAGGACGGTGTCGTTGCCGAAGCCTCGGCCTTCACCACTTCGGAAAACCAAGTGACCGAACAGGCGGCGCAGATCCAGAACCTGATCCTGCAGGGTTACAACGCGATCGTCATCAACGCCGCCTCGCCCGATGCGCTCAACGGTGCCGTGAAGCAGGCCTGCGATGCCGGCATCATCGTCGTGTCGTTCGACGGTATCGTGTCAGAGCCCTGTGCCTGGCGGATCGCTGTTGACTTCAAGCAGATGGGCGCCATTCAGCTCGACTATCTGGCCGGCCGCATTCCCGACGGCGGCAATCTCCTTGAAATCCGTGGCCTTGCCGGCGTGTTCGTCGACGACGCCATCCATTCCGGCATCGAGGCCGGTGTCGCCAAGCACAGCAACTTCAAGGTTGTGGGCTCGGTCCATGGCGATTGGGCGCAGGAAGTGGCACAGAAGGCCGTCGCCGGTGTGCTGCCGTCACTCCCCGATGTGAAGGCTGTGGTGACTCAGGGTGGTGACGGCTATGGCGCAGCCCAGGCGTTCAAGGCTGCCGGCCGCCCGACGCCGCTCATCATCATGGGTAACCGCCAGGATGAGCTCGCCTGGTGGAAGGAACAGAAGGACGCCAACGGCTATGAGACCATGTCGGTCTCGATCGCGCCGGGTGTCTCGACGCTGGCCTTCTGGGTCGCCCAGCAGATCCTCGATGGCAAGGACGTGCCGAAGGATCTCACCGTGCCGTTCCTGCAGATCAACCAGGCCGATCTGGAGAAGAGCCTGGAGACGACGGAAAAGGGCGGTGTCGCCAACGTCGAATACTCGCTGGAAGATGCCCAGAAGGTCATCGCCGGTAAATAAGAAATCTCGAGCACAAGCATGACCGATATTACCGGAGAGATCGTCAACCTGACGGGTGTGGCCAAAAGCTATGGCGCCGTGCGCGCGTTGGCAGGCGTCGATCTGGTGGTAGCGACAGGCGAGTGCTTGGGGTTGGTAGGACACAATGGTGCCGGCAAGTCGACCTTGATGGCCGTGCTTGCCGGCACGCTTGAACCTGATACCGGCCGGATTGCGGTCGGCGGCACCGGCCTGCAGGAATATTCCGTGGCGATCGCGCATCATCACGGCATCCGCTGCGTGTTCCAGGAATTGTCGCTGTGCCCCAATCTGACCGTGGCGGAGAATGCCCGGATCTTTCATCGGCCGCTCAAAGGCGCCGGCTGGAAGAAGCGGGCGGCAACGCTGATCCAGGACAAGCTCGATGAGATTTTTCCCGGCCATGACATTCTGGCGGGCGAGATCGTTGGCGATCTGCCGATCGGCCGCCGGCAGATGGTCGAGATCGCCCGAGCCTTTACGGTAACTGATGCGCCGCTGCGGCTGGTCATCCTGGATGAGCCGACATCGTCGCTGGATGCCGTTACCGCCGAGCAGCTGCTGAGCTTCGTGCGCCGGCAGGTGCAAGGCGGGCTCAGCGTCATTCTGATCTCGCACATGCTGGGCGAGGTGCTGGGAAGTTCCAGCCGGATCGTGGTGATGAAGGATGGTGGCGTTGTCGCGGCACGCGCCGCCAGCGAATTCACGCGCGATTCCCTGGTTGCCGCCATGGGTACTGTGACGGAGGCCAAGGCCGCTCACCGAGGCGCAACCGCCGTGCGCCGCGTGTCGACAACGGCCATGATCGAGGCGCGGCCGGCGGCGCAGATCGACGACCGCAAGCTGATGGCCCATAAGGGCGAGATTGTCGGCCTCGCCGGCCTTGCCGGCCATGGCCAGACGCGGATGCTGTTGCAGATATTTGCCAATGCCGGCAAACGCTATACGGAGACCAAGGTGTCGGCGCCGGTGGCCCTCATCGCCGGTGACCGCCAGAGCGACGGCATCTTCCCGCTCTGGTCGATTGCCGAGAACGTCACGGTCGGTTCCCTGGGCCGTCTGGTGAAGCATCTGTTGATCGATGGTGGGGCGACACGGGCGATGGCGGAGAGCTGGCAGAAGCGGATGCGCATTAAGACACCGGACATGAACCACAACATCCTGTCCTTGTCGGGCGGCAACCAGCAGAAGGCGCTGTTTGCCCGGGCGCTCGGCTCGGATGCAGAGATCGTGCTGATGGACGATCCGATGCGCGGTGTCGATGTCGGCACCAAGCTTGAGGTCTATGAACAGGTCAAGCAGGAGGCGCGGGATGGCCGTACCTTCCTGTGGTACACGACGGAGATCGAGGAACTGAGCAATTGCGATCATGTCTATGTGTTTCGCAACGGCCAGATCGTCGACGATATTCCGCAATCCGAACTGACCGAAGAGCGTGTCTTGCGTGCCTCGTTCCATGAGGCGGCGTAACGATGCTGCGACAATATTTGACGGCCAAAACGTTGCGCGGCGCTCTGCCGGCCTTGTCGCTGGGCGTGCTGCTGGCAGCGATCTTCACCATCCAACCCAATGCGATGAGCTATTTCGGCCTCAATCTGATGCTGCAATATGCCGTGCCGATCGCGCTTGCCACTCTGGCGCAGATGTTCGTGATCACGGTCAATGATCTCGATCTGTCGATCGGCGCCTTTGTGGGCTTGGTCGCCTGTATCGGTGCTACTTTTCTGCATGACGCGCCGGTGCTGGGGCTGTTGCTGTTGGCTGGCTGCATTGCCATCTATGCGGCGATGGGGGCGCTCATCCAGTTGCGCAATCTGCCCTCGATCGTCGTGACCTTGGGCATGTCCTTCGTCTGGCTGGGGATCGCGGTCCTCATTCTGCCGACGCCGGGCGGCAAGTCGCCGGATGTGATCAAGGGTCTGATGGCGCTGAAGATCCCCGGCATTCCGTTTCCGATCGTGGCGGCCATCGTCATTGCGGTCATCGTCCAGGCCGGCCTCATGCATTCTTCCTACGGCGCCGTGCTGCGCGGAGCCGGCGGGAACCCAAAGGCCCTGGCGCGCGCCGGCTGGTCGATGCTGCGCATCAAGATGGTGATGTTCGCCCTGGCCGGCTTCTTCGGCGTGCTTTCCGGCCTGTCGCTGATCGGTCTCACGACATCAGGCGATGCGCATATTGCCGACCGCTACACGCTCTATTCGATCGCCGGGGCCATCCTGGGCGGTGCGGAATTCGTCGGCGGCCGGGTGTCGCCCATGGGGGCGGTGCTGGGTGCACTGACCTTGACGCTTACCGGGTCGTTCCTCATTTTCCTGCGCATCTCGCCGGATTGGCAGATCGGCGCGCAAGGAGCCATCCTCATCATCGTGCTGGCGTTGCGCGCGGTTATCAGCCGGGGAGAACGGCGATGACCTCAGTCGGCAGCATCTTCTATTATCTCCGCACACGGGCCTGGATCTGGTCCTTCGTGGCGACGGCCGCAGTTTGGATCGCGACCATCCTCTTCACCGGCGGCCATGGTGGGGGCGAGATCCTGACCGCGGCTCTCTCTTTTGCCACCTTCACCATCATCGTCGGCATCGGGCAGATGTTCGTCATCACCACCGGGCCGGGCAATGTCGATCTGTCAATCCCGGCCACCATGGCGCTGTCAGGCGCCATCACCACCAAGATCATGGATACCCAGGATGGCATGATCCTCACAGGCTTTGCGGTGGCGCTGGGTGTCGGCATTGCTGTGGGGCTGTTCAACTACGGGCTCATCCGCCTGCTGCGGATTCCGCCGATCATCGCCACCCTGTCGGCAAGCTTCCTGGTGCAGTCGACGGCCATCGCCTATGGCAGGGGCCTGCGCATCAAGCCGCCGCCGGCCTTGGCCGATTTCACCACGGCGGAGATTTACGGCATTCCGATCCTCTCCATCTGCGGCGTGGTCTTTACCGCGGTCATGGGGATTGTGCTGGCACGGACATTCTATGGCCGCTCGGTCCTCGCCGTGGGTCAGAACATGCGCGCAGCCTGGTTGGCTGGCATCCCGGTCGAGCGGACCCGGTTGGCGACCTATGTCTTGAGCGCAGTGCTGGCGGGTTTGAGCGGCTTGCTGCTTTCGGGCTTCTCCGGCGGCTCGTCGCTCAACATGGGCGAGGAATATCTGCTGGCCTCAATCGCCGTGGTGGTGATCGGCGGCACCTCGGTCGCTGGTGGCCGTGCCAATGTGCCGGGCATCTGGGGTGCTGCGCTGTTCATGTATCTGCTGGTCACCATGCTGAACACCTTTGGCGCCAGCGCCGGTATCAGGCTCATCATGACCGGGCTCATCATCATTGCCGTCATTACCATGGCGGGTAGCGGCGACCAGAAGCGATAGGGCAGCGATAGAGAAAGGATTCGATCATGTCGATGGTCAGTGACGCCTATGAATATTACGATCAGCGCTTCCGTTCTTTGACGGTGCCGATCGCCAAGGTCGAGCGGCTCTATGAAGGTTGCCGTTGGGCGGAGGGGCCTGTCTGGTTCAATGATGGGAATTACCTCATCTGGAGTGACGTCGCCGAGAACCGCATGCTGCGCTGGGTACCGGGCCTGGGGGTCGGCGTGTTCCGCCCGTCTTCCAACAATTCCAACGGCAATACACGCGATCGTCAGGGGCGCTTGATAACGTGCGAGCATCTGACGCGCCGTGTCACGCGGACCGAGGCGGACGGCCGCATCACCGTGGTGGCCGACAAATACAATGGCAAGCGGCTGAATTCACCCAATGACGTTGTGGTGAAGTCGGATGGCAGCATCTGGTTCAGCGACCCGACCTATGGAATCCTCAGCGATTACGAAGGCATGAAGGCCGATCCGGAGCAGGATGGCTGCCATGTTTATCGGGTCGACGGCCAGACCGGCGCTGTCACCATCGCTGCCAATGATTTCGTGAAGCCCAATGGCCTTGCCTTCTCAGCCGACGAGAAGATTCTCTATGTTGCGGATTCCGGCCGCTCACATGACGAGAACGGGCCGCACCATATCCGGGCGTTCGATGTGGGGGCGGATGGCAAGCTGGGGAAATCGCGCGTCTTCGCTGTCATTGAACATGGCGTGCCGGACGGATTCCGTGTCGATACCGAGGGCAATGTCTGGACCAGCGCGCAGGATGGCGTCTTGTGCTATAGCGCTGCTGGCGATCTTCTGGGGCGGATCAAATTGCCCGAGATGGTTTCCAACCTCGTCTTTGGGGGCGAGAAGCGGAACCGCCTGTTCATCACGGCGACCTCGTCGCTTTATGCTGTTTATGTGGGCGTCAGCGGTGCACAGCTGCCGTAGGCGCCGCGGCCAATAAGGAATTGTTATGGATATCGCACTGACTTCCGCCAACGTCCTGCCGAGCGATGGTACTGCCGGCACGTTGATCGGCCGCGCCTGGGTCCCGGGCAATCCGGCCGGCCCCAGCGTCGTGCTGGTAAGTGGCGCGGACCTCAAGGATCTGTCCGCCGTCTATCCGACCATGGCCAGCCTGCTGTCGCAGCCGGATGTGACCAAGGCGGCGCAGGAAGCGGCGGCGAAGGCACCCATCCTGTGCAGCCTGGAAGCATGCCTTGCCAACACGCCGCCGGACGGGCGCGATCCTGGGCAGCCCTACCTGCTGGCACCGATCGATCTGCAGGCGATCAAGGCGGCCGGGGTCACCTTTGCTGCCAGCATGCTGGAGCGCGTGATCGAGGAGCGCGCCAAGGGTGATCCGACTGCGGCCGAAGGCATCCGCCAGGTGATCGCCAAGGAGATCGGCGGCGATCTCCGCCGCATCAAGCCGGGCTCGGCCGAGGCGGAGAAGCTGAAGCAGGCGCTCATCGAGCGTGGGATGTGGTCGCAATATCTCGAAGTGGGTATCGGACCCTATGCCGAGGTGTTCACGAAATCGCAGCCGATGTCGGCGGTCGGCACCGGGTTCGACGTCGGCATTCATCCGGAATCGAGCTGGAACAATCCGGAGCCGGAGGTGGTGCTGGTGATCAGTCCGGCCGGCCAGATCGTCGGCGCCACACTTGGCAATGACGTCAATCTACGCGACTTCGAAGGCCGTTCGGCGCTGCTGCTGGGGCGGGCCAAGGACAACAATGCCTCGGCGGCGCTGGGGCCGTTCATCCGGCTCTTCGATGCGACGTTTACGATCGACGATCTGCGTCAGGCCGAACTGACGGTGAAGGTTGCCGGGCTCGATCAGTTCGTGCTCGACGACAAATCCTCGATGGCGCAGATCAGCCGCGACGTCACCGATCTTGCCGGCCAGACCTTGAGCAAGAACCATCAATATCCCGATGGCCTGGTGCTTTATGTCGGTACCATGTTTGCGCCCGTGAAGGATCGCAACGCACCGGGCATGGGCTTCACGCACAAGATCGGCGACATCGTGACGATTGCGACGCCAAAGCTCGGCGCTCTCGTGAACCGGGTCCGCTATACCAACGACATTCCCCCCTGGACCTTCGGTGCCGGGGCCTTGATGGACAATCTGGCGCGGCGCGGCTTGCTGGGGCGCCGCAGCTCATAAGACGATGTGACAGCTTAACGAGGAGGATTGCATGGCGAAGATCGAACATGTCGGCCTGATCGGCGTTGGCCTGATGGGGCACGGCATCGGCAAGAACATCCTTGCCAAGGGTTTCAAGCTATCGGTGCTGGCCCATCGCAACCGCCGGCCGGTCGATGATCTGCTGGCCAAGGGCGCCAAGGAGGTCAAGACCCCGAAGGAGCTGGCGGCCAGTTGCGACATGGTCATCACCGTGGTCGGCAATTCGGTGCAGATGGAAGATATCGTGCGCCGCGCCGATGGCTTGCTGGCCGGGTTGAAGCCAGGGACGATCATCGCCGATTGCACCACCGCGCAGCCGGAATCGACGGTGACGCTGGCCGCGGAAATCACGGCCAAGGGTGGGCGCTTCGTCGACATCCCAATGACCCGGACGCCGAAGGAAGCCGAAGCCGGCAAGCTCGGCCTGATGACCGGCGGTGATGCCGCAACCTTGGCGGAAGTCAGGCCGGTGCTGGATTGTTTTGCCGACACGATCGTGCATTGTGGTGGTGTCGGCGCCGGTCACAAGGCGAAGCTCATCAACAACATGTTGTCGCTGGGCTACGCGGCGGTGACGGCGGAAGCCTTGGCCACGGCGAAGAAGGCCGGGGTCGATCTCAACGCGTTGCGGCAGATCGTGACGGCGGGTGGTGCCAACAGCGTCATGTTTCAGCGCCTCGCGGCCTATCAGATCGACGGCGACAACACGCAGCTGCAGTTCGCCATCGCCAACGCGCAAAAGGACGTGCGGTACTTCCTGCAGATGGCGGAAGCCTTGCCGATGACCGCCTTCGTATCATCCGCCATTCACCAGACTTACACCATGGCGAGCGGTGCCGGCTTCGGCCAGAACTACGTGCCGGAAATAATCGATGTGCTGACAAACCTCAGCGACAAGGCGATGTCCAAGGGCAAGTAGTGTTGGAACGCCGCGATCTCGGCACCTGGGACTACATCATCGTCGGCGCCGGTTCGGCAGGCTGCGTGCTTGCCAACCGCCTGTCGGCCGATCCGAAGACGCGTGTCCTGCTGCTTGAGGCCGGCGGCCGAGACGATTACATCTGGATCCACATCCCGGTCGGCTATCTCTATTGCATGAACAATCCGCGCACGGATTGGGGCCTCAAGACCGTGCCGCAACCTGGTCTCAATGGGCGCATCCTGCCTTACCCGCGTGGCCGCGTGCTGGGCGGCAGTTCATCGATCAACGGCATGATCTATATGCGAGGCCAGGCGCAGGATTATGACGGCTGGCGGCAACTGGGAAATACCGGCTGGGCCTGGGACGATGTGCTGCCTTACTTCCTCAAATCGGAAAACCACTATGCGCCTGAACCTGGCATGCACAATGGCGGCGGGGAATGGCGAGTGGAGCAGCCACGTATTCAGTGGAGCATTCTCGATGCCGTGCGCGATGCAGCGGCCGAAATCGGCATTCCCAAGATTGATGATTTCAATCGCGGCGACAATGAAGGCTCGTCCTATTTTCAGGTGAACCAGCGTCGCGGCGTGCGCTGGAATACGGCCAAAGCCTTTCTGCGGCCAGCGCTATCGCGTCCCAACCTCAAAGTCATGACCGGCGTCACGGTCGAGCGCCTGCGGATATTAGACCACCGCGTCCAGGGCCTCGAATGCCGGGTCGAAGGCGAAGCAGCTTATGCCAGTGCGGCGGCTGAGGTACTCTTGTCAGCCGGTGCCATCGGGTCGCCACAGATTTTGCAGCTGTCCGGTGTCGGTCCCGGTGATGTGCTGCGCGATGCGGGCCTCGAAACCGTGCATGAATTACCCGGCGTTGGCGCCAATCTTCAGGATCATCTGCAGATCCGCACGATCTTCAAGATCCAAGGCGCCATCACGCTCAACCAGATGGCGGGCAATCTGTTCGGCAAGGCGAAGATTGCGGCCGACTATGTTCTGCGCCGCCGCGGGCCAATGACCATGGCGCCGAGCCAGCTTGGCATCTTCGCCAAATCCGATCCGAGCCTTGCCACTGCCAATCTCGAATATCATGTGCAGCCGCTGTCACTGGATGCTTTTGGCCAACCCTTGCACCGCTTTCCGGCCATCACCATGTCGGTCTGCAATCTGCGGCCGCTCAGCCGCGGGTCGGTCAAGGTCACATCGCCCGATCCGCAGGCAATGCCGGCGATCGATCCCAACTATCTATCTGTGGAAGCTGACCGGCTCGTCGCGGCTGAGTCTATTCGTCATGCCCGCCGCCTGATGGCGACCAAAGCCATGGCCGCCTTTGTGCCAAGCGAATACAAGCCGGGCGCCGAACATGTCGATGATGCGGCCTTGGCGCGACTGGCAGGGGATATCGGCACCACCATCTTTCACCCGGTTGGCACCGCGAGGATGGGGGCGGATTCCCAGGCCGTGGTCGATGCGCGCCTGCGGGTCCATGGGCTGGCCGGGCTGCGGGTGGTCGATGCCTCAGTCATGCCCAACATCACCTCCGGCAACACCAATTCCCCAGTCATCATGATTGCGGAAAAGGCGGCCGACATGATCAGAGCCGGCTGACCTCATCTTTGATATCCTGTGTTTCGTATTGGCAAATGGCCTGCGCCAGTTTGTCACATAACTGACCGGGCCACGTTGCGTGAGCACCATCACATGCGGCATTGCGGGTTCTTGTCCGGGCTTTGGCGCCGTGGCATAAGCGGCCTCGGCAAGTCAGACCGAACCAAGTGGACGCCGGCTGCGTATCGAGGGGAGATACAAGCCGGGCAGGGTGCGGACGGTCCCGTTGAGAACGGAATTGGAAGCCAACATGCTCGACATGACGCAATATGATCCGACGCCATATTACAATTGGTCGTACCCGGACACAGGCGGCCTCGTTCCGGGAAGTCCCGCGCATCGTGATGCGTTCTGCCGACTGCTGACGGACACATACAATCCCTATAAGCCGGCCGTGATCCCTTGGCCCAACCTGTCGGACGAGGAACTGGCGCGGCTCGCCGGATTGCCGTTCTGGGACACCGCTGTCGCCATCGAAGGGCGCGCCTCGCTGCGCATGGAGTGGCAGGCGAATATCCTCAAGGACCCTCAGATCGCCAAAGCGCTGACCTTGAATGCCGCGGAAGAGCGCCGGCACAAGGAAGTCCTTCACAATATGCTGACCTTCTACAGGATCGAGCTGGGGCCGGAGCCGGTCTACCTGCCGCCGCGCAATCCTGAATTCGGCTTCCTGCGGACGGGCTTCGGCGAGTGCATCAACTCGTTCTTTGCCTTCGGCCTTTTCGACATGGCGCGCAGTTCAGGCTTCTTCCCACCGGCACTGGTCGAGACGTTCGAGCCGGTGATCCAGGAAGAAGCCCGGCACATCATGTTCTTCGTCAATTATGTCGCTTATCGCCGCGCGGAGCTGGACGTGGTGCGGCGGACGTGGTTCGACCTCAAATGCCTGGTCGCGATCGGTGAACAGTTTGCCTCACGCATCGGTATGGCGATCGAAACGCGGCACCGGCGCAACAATGTGAAGTCAAACTTCCTGACGTCGGGGGCAACGAGTGTTGCGCGCGGCTTTACCAAGCGCGCCTTTTTCGACCTGTGCCTGCGAGAGAATGACCGGCGCATGAAAGGTTACGACCCGCGCCTGCTGCGGCCGATGATGATGCCGCGGTTGATCGGCCTGATGTTGAAGCTGATGAAGGCTTAAATCGTGCCGCCTTCTGCAGCCGCCTTTGCCTGCGTGCTGACCCATTCGCGGAAGGCCGTGCATTTGGCGCTTTGGCGGCGTTCGGCCGGATAGACCAGGTAATAAGCGAATTCGACCGGCTGATCGATTTCGGCCAATTTCACGATGCGACCGGCGGCAAGATCCGCCGCGGCCAGGGTCGCCTTGGCCAGCGCCACGCCGCGCCCGGCGACCGCTGCTTCCAGCACCATGCTCGATTGATTGAACCTGGGGCCGCGCCGCCAATCGACGCCGCTGATCCGCGCGGCGCGCAGCCACATGCGCCAGTCCGGGCAGGTCTTGTCCTGATCCGGGCTGTCGTCGTGGAGCAGTGTCTGGCTGCGGAGGATGTCGAGTGGATGGTCGGCGGCCCCTTCCAGCAATTGCGGTGCGCAGACCGGGAACACGCGTTCGGCCAGCAGATGCTCCGAGGTCAGGCCCGGATAGACGCCGCTGCCATAGCGTATGGCGATGTCGACATCATCGACCGCAAAGTCCACCAACTGGTCGGTCGCAAGAATGCGGATATCGATGTTCGGATGGGCTTGGGTGAAGGCGTCGAGGCGCGGCGACAACCATTTCGCGGCGAAGGAGGGGGCGACGGACAATGTCAGCACATTCTCTTCGCCCTGCGGACCGATCAGCGACAGCGCCATGCGCAGTTGATCGAAGCCCTCCAGGATGCCAGGCAGAATTGCCTTGCCTTCATTGGTCAGCTGCAGGCCGCGGCCGGTACGGATGAAAACGGGAATACCCAGATGATCTTCGAGCTGGCGGATCTGCAGGCTGACCGCAGAGGGCGTGACATGCAGATCTTCGGCGGCCGCCGCGAGGCTGAGGCGTTCGGCGGCGGCGGCAAAGGCGCGCAAGGAGTTCAACGGCGGCAGGCGGCGGGTCTTCTCCGACATCAAAACCTCTCATGTCACCGTCTGATTATCTATTTACCCTATCAATTTAGTTCGGTATTGAAATTCCTGTCAAGAGACGATCTACGGGCGCCCTTAGGGCCGGGCGAGCAGCATATTTGCGATGCTCCAGACTTAAGCTCCAGGCTTCTAAGGTCGAGAATTGAGGGCAGGGTGAGGGGCGGGCGTTATTAAGGTTGCTGCAAGCACTCGCGCAAGAACTCAATGAAGCGCTGGGTCTTGGCCGGCAGCAGGCGTGTCTCGGTGACGGCATAGACAGGGATTGGTGCGGCCTGCCATTGCGGCAGCACGCGACGCAGCCGGCCAGCGTCTAAATCTTCGGCGACAATTTCTTCCGCCAGCACAGCGATACCCAGGCTGAGTGTCGCCAAGCGCCGGATCATGCCGACGTTGTTGAGCAGGAACCGGCCGCTGACAGCAATCTCGACCGTTCCCGCTGCGCCAAGCAGTGTCCATCGGTCGGCCCCCGCCGTGCGCATGCGCAGGCACTCATGCAGCGATAGATCGGCTGGCTCGCGCGGCTCACCGGAAAGTTCGAGATATCTCGGCGAGGCGTACAGATAGCGTGGAAGTCGGGCCAACTGGCGCGCGATCAGGTTCGAATCTGGCTGCTCGCCCATGCGGATCGCCACATCGAATGGCTCGGCTACCAGATCGACCCGCCGGGGCGTCAGGTCGAATTCGAAGCTGATGCCGGGATAGCGCCGGGCAAACTCGGCCATCTTGGGCGCCAGGAAAGTCGTCGCAAAATCCACCGGCAAAGAAACATGCAATATGCCGGTCGGTTGCGCCAGCATCTCGCCAAGCTGTTCATGTGCAAGGCGCGCTTCGTCGACGATGCGCTTGCTGCGGTCGAAATAGAGCTGGCCGGCCTCGGTCAATTCGATCCTGCGCGTCGTCCGGTGCAGGAGGCGCAGCCCGATTGCCTTCTCAAGGACACTGATCCGTCGGGACAATGTCGAGTTCGGCATGCCAATTACCTCGGCCGCCCTGCGGAAGCTCCGGGCCTTCACGACTTCGACAAACAACGCCATGTCGTTCAAAAGTTCCATGCTTATTGCGCCATTAATGGATTAATGAGTTCCATTTTGACATATTTATACCATGATATGAAAGACCTACCTTCTGTTCCAGTCATCTCCAGGAGGAACCACCAGATGAGTCGCTTATTCACGTCGGTCCGCATCGGCGGCACTGAACTTTCCAACCGTCTCGTCATGGCGCCCATGACACGCTCGCGCGCGGACGACGCTGGTGTGCCCAGCGATCTGGCTACCACCTACTATCGCCAACGCGCTGGCGCCGGGCTGATCATCAGTGAGGGCACCTATCCCACGGCGATGGGCAAGGGCTATGTACGTACGCCGGGTATCGAAACCGAGGCCCAGGTGGTCGCCTGGAAGCGCGTGACGGAGGCCGTCCATGCGCGGGGCGGCCGTATCTTCATGCAGCTCATGCACTGTGGGCGTATCTCGCACCCGTCGCTGTTGCCGGAGGGTGCGCTACCGGTGGCGCCGTCGGCGGTGAAAGCTGCTGGTCAAACCTGGACAGCCAGCGGCCAGCAGGATTTCGTCACACCGCGCCCGCTGAGCATTGCGGAGATCGCTGAAGTTGTCGCCGGATATCGCGCGGCCACCCGACGGGCCCTGGCCGCTGGCTTCGACGGGGTCGAGCTACATGCAGCATCGGGCTACCTGCCCGAACAATTCCTCTCATCCGGCAGCAACCAGCGCCGAGATGAATATGGCGGTTCTATCGCCAATCGTGCGCGCTTCGTGCTGGAAGTACTGGCGGCGATGGTGGCGGAGGCCGGCGGTGATCGTGTCGGCATCAAGATATCGCCAGAGATGAACTACAACGACGTTTCCGACGCGACACCGCAGGAAACCTATACGTATCTTGTCGACCATTTGAAGGCTTTCAAGCTGGCCTATCTGCACGTGGCACTTTTTGGGACCGAGGTCGACTACCACGCGCTACTACGGCCGCGTTTCCAGGGTGCCTACCTGGTCGGTGGTGGCCTCGATCAAACGACTGCCGAAGCCTTGCTGGATAGCAAGCGTGCAGATGCGGTGGTATTTGGTAGCGCTTTCCTTGCCAACCCGGACCTGCCCGAGCGCATTCGTGGGGGTGCGGTACTTAATGTGCCCGACAAGGCAACCTTTTTCACGGCGGGCGAGGAGGGTTATACTGACTACCCCGCCTTGAGCCCAGCTTAAGTCTTTTCAGGCCTGATTATAAATTGCCGACGATCAGCAATGCTCTTGTTTGGCGCATGATGTCATGAATAAAAGAGCGCAAACCTGGAAGGCTTGCGCTCTTTTATTTCTCTATGAGGTAGCTGACCGAGATTGGTTCAGACGCCGCTGACCCGGGCCAGGTTGCGGGCGGCTTCTTCCAATTGCGCCAGGCGGCGAAAGCGGCTGCCATCCAGCACGCGAAAGCGCGGATCGGCCGCGACGAAGCTGAAACCACCGCGTTCGCGGAGGGCGAGCCCTGCGGAGACATCGCCAATTTCGATCGCAAAAGCGGGGATATTTTCGTTGGCCGCCGAGCGGCTGATGGAAACGCTAGACAAGTTGGACACGGGGAACCTCCTCACCGGCTTCAACGCGAGTTCTAAGCCGGGATCAATGACAGCAAGATGAAGCAAATGCTTCGGTTCGCGAACCTGGTAACGGCCTGTTCAACAACAGGTTCCAGTGCTGCAACACATGCTGATGCGATGCGGAGATTTGGCCGAAGAGATGGCCGGAGATTTGGTTGGCGTTCGTTGCAGACTCATATCGGGTACTCCTTTCACAAGGGGAACCCACGACTTGCGTCGTGGCGCTTTAGCTTTGATGTCGCGGTGCAAGCTGCTCCCGTCAAATGCCGCGGGTCTATTCACTAGACCGGATGTTGTTAGTCCGTTGTCAGTAAGTGGATGGTAGAAGGTGCTAGGTGAGTCTCACAAACGAGATTAACTCTGCGCCAGATCGAGTATTCCTCGGTGGTTGCGCTGGGCGCTTGTAGCCTTGCCTTGATGATCGTTGATCTCAGCTTGAATCCATTTGCGGAAGGCGGCAATCGCCGGCCGCTTGCTGCGCTCCGGCGGATAGACCAGGAAATAGGCGAATTCAATCGGCACATCGTCATGGCCCAGGCGCACCAAGCGGTTGGTGGCCAGGTCCTGTTGCACCAGTGACGATTTTGCGAGAGCGACCCCTAAGCCGTTGGCGGCTGCCTCCAGGGCAAAGATCGACTGGTTGAAGCGTGACCCGCGCTGTGCTTCGACATCGAGGATGCCGGCTGCCTTGAACCAGCTCTTCCAATCGGGGCAGGTGTCGTCCTGGTCCGGGCTGTCATCATGGAGGAGCGGCAGGGTGCGCAGCAGATGATGAAGGTCGGCATCTGCATGGGCTTCTAGCAGACGCGGGGCGCAAACGGGAAAAACGGTTTCGCGCATCAGCAGTTCACTGGCAACACCGGCATAGCCACCGCGCCCATAGCGAATGGCGAGGTCGATCGTTTCCTTGGCGAAATCGGTGAGTTCATGCGTCGCCATCACGCGCACATCGAAGGCTGGATATTGCGTGCAGAAACTGTCGAGACGCGGCAGCAGCCATTTGGTGGCAAAGGAGGGGGCTACCGACAAGGTCAGGATCTGCTGGTCAGCGCCGGCCTGATCGTCGATCAGCGTTTCCTGCAGGCGCGCAAAGGCGTCGTTCACGCCGGGCAGGATCTGCGCACCATCGGCGGTCAATGCGAGGCCCCGTGGCGTGCGGTCGAACAGTTTCTGACCCAGCTCATCCTCCAACTGCCGCACTTGCAGGCTGACGGCCGAGGCGGTGACATGGAGTTCTTCCGCCGCGGCCACGAAGCTGCCATGCCGGGCAGCCGCCCAAAAGGCGCGCAAGGCATTCAATGATGGAAGTCGTCGAATTGGTCGCGACATATCTGCTCTCCCTCTGAAACACGTCTTGGATCCAGGACTCAGCCCGTGGAAAAGTCGCGTCGGCAGAAGCAGATTTAATCTCTATCGGATAGATAGACAATTGAGCGTATCTTAAGTGAGGCGCAAGGTAACCTTAAGACAGGACATCCTGCCCATATTGCAACGAGGCTGGGAAAGTAAGCCTGATCAAGCCGTTAACACCTCGGCAGCATTTAACTGAAATACTCAAGCAATCCACAGCCGCAGTGCGACCGCTTGCTGGCGTTGGACGATCCGGCCCCGGTAGAAGAATGGGGGCCGAAGCATTGGCGCCAGCCACACCACGACCGTAGATCACCCGCATAGCGCGGTGGGAAATGAGTTGGGCAGGAGGGATGGATGGCCGCTGTCTTCAAAAGCTTCAAAATCTCATGGCAGATTCAATTGGTCAGCCTGGTCGCGCTGATCGGGTTCCTCGGCATACTGGTCTACTACCTGATCGCTGACGGTGCCCGTGGTGCCGAGCAGGCCCGCGCCAACCATGCGACGGAGATCTATGTCGTCGCGCAGGATCTGCGATACGAATTCCTCAACGCCAGGCGGCGCGAGAAGGATTTCCTGCTCCGGCTTGACGAGAAATATGTGAAGCAGCATGCGGAGGTCATGCAGGCGATCGATGAGCATCTCGCCAAGCTCGAAGCGGCTGACGCAGAAGGTAGCTATAAGGAATCGGTGGCAACCGTTCGTGCTGGGGTCGGTGAGTATCAGCAGGCATTTGCTGCGACGACCGCGGACTGGATTGCCATCGGCCTCAATGATGAACTGGGTCTGCGCGGCCAATTGCGGAAATCCGTGCACGATGTCGAGGACCGGCTGAAAGCCCTGTCGCAGGACAAGCTGACGATCACAATGCTGATGTTGCGCCGGGCAGAAAAGGACTTCCTGCTGCGGCTGGACCCAAAATATGTCGATACCCATGCCAAGACCGCGGCAGGCTTCATCGCGGACCTGCAAGCGACATCGATTCCAGCGGCAGATCGTGACCAGATCAAGTCGTTGATGGAAGGCTATGCCAATGACTTCAAGTCGGTGGCGGCGACACGGCTCAAACTGATCGATGACGAGAAGAAGCTTTCTGAAGCCTTTGCCAAGGTTGATCCCCTTGTGACCGACATGATCGGTCGCATCAATGAGCAATTCCTGGCCGCCAGCGATGCAGCTGAAAAGCTGAGTGCCAAGACCCGCCTTTGGATCGCCATTGCGATCGTGGTCGTGGCGATCATCGCTGTCATTGTGGCAGCCATGATCGGCGGCAGGATTGTGAGCCCGATCTCTGCCATGACCAAGGCGATGCTCGCCTTGTCCGGTGGCCGCCAGGACGTCGCGATCCCGGCAACTGACTACAGCAACGAGATCGGGCATATGGCGCAGAGTGTCGAGGTGTTCAAAAACTCGATGCTGGAATCGCAGCGACTTGCGGCGGAACAGGCCGCCGCACAACGCCAGCAGGTGGAACGCGGCGAGCGGATGCAGGAACTGACGCGGAGCTTCGACAGGGATGTCGCGGCTGCTTTGGGGACCGTCAATCATGCGGTCGAGGAAATGGAGCGAACGGCCAAGAGCATGGCGGAATCCGCACAATCGGTGAGTGCCGGCGCCCAGGCCGTTTCATCTGGCGCCACCGAAGCGTCGACCAATGTGCAGACGGTGGCGGCAGCCACGGAGGAACTGAACGCGTCGATCGGCGAGATCGGGAACCAGGTCACCATGTCGACCAAGGTGGCGGAGGAAGCTGTGGCGGAGGCGGAGCGGACCAGCAGTGTCGTAACCGGCCTCGCGGCAGCCACCGACCGCATCGGCCAGGTCGTGACCTTGATCCAGGACATCGCCAACCAGACAAATCTCCTCGCGCTCAATGCGACGATCGAGGCAGCGCGGGCTGGCGAGGCGGGCCGCGGCTTTGCTGTCGTTGCCAGCGAGGTGAAGAATCTGGCGCAACAAACCGGCCGTGCGACGGAGGAAATCGGCCAGCAGATCGGTGATGTGCAGAGTTCGACCGGCACCGCGGTCACAGCCATCCGCCAGATTTCAGACACTATCAAGCGCAGTCACGAGATTTCGGCGACAATTGCGGCTGCCGTCGAGGAACAGACGGCGGCGACCCGCGAGATCGCCCGCAATGTCGAGGAGGCGGCGAAAGGCACGGAGGAGGTGACCCAGAATATCTCGCTGGTCAGCGATGCGGCGCGGGCCAGCAATGAAGCCGCTACCAATGTGCGAGCATCGGCAGGCGAACTGGCCCGGCAATCGGCGCAGCTCGACCATCTGGTGAAAGGCTTCCTCAGCAACGTTAAGGTGCTCTGAGGGTCTTTTGCTGCAGCGTGTAACCGTTTGAAACGATGATCAAATTCAGTCTGGTGGCGGCCGAATTTGTATGCTCTTGCGGAATTGCAACATAGAATCAACAATTGTTGCGCCTTCCTTGTTGACATTTGTGTCGATCAGTGGCGAATGATGGGCAAAAGTGCATGCAAGGGGGCGGGCAATGCAGGAGGCGATGGCACGGGTTCAGGCCCTGACCTGTTGGTCGGGCAAGGTCCTGCCTGAAATCATCAAGGGCGGCATCACCAACGCCAATTTTCGCGTCGATGATGCGGGCCGGCGCTATTTCGTGCGCATCGGCGACGACATTCCCGTCCATGGCGTGATGCGCTTTAACGAACTGGCCGCGAGCCAAGCTGCCTCTGCCTGCGGCCTGTCGCCCAAGGTGGTGCATGCAGCACCCGGCGCCCTGGTGTTCGAGTTCATCGACGGCAAGACGCTGAGTGCCGAAGACGTCCGCCGGCCCGAGATGCTGGCGCGCATTCTGCCGCTCATCCGCAAATGCCACCGCGAGATGCCGCTCCATGTGACCGGTCCGGCGCTGATCTTCTGGGTGTTTCATGTGCTGCGCGACTATGGCCATTCGCTGGAAGCGGGGAACAGCCGTCATATCGCCACGCTGCCGCGCTTGCTGGGAATTGCCGCAGAATTGGAACAGGCGGTGGGGGCGGTCGAGATTGTCTATGGCCACAATGACCTGTTGCCGACGAATTTCATCGATGCCGGATCGAAGCTGTGGCTGATCGACTGGGATTATGCAGGCTTCAATTCGCCACTCTTCGATCTTGCCAATCT
This sequence comes from Dongia sp. P2_B8, assembly GCF_056404715.1. NCBI lineage: Bacteria > Pseudomonadati > Pseudomonadota > Alphaproteobacteria > Rhodospirillales > Dongiaceae > Dongia > Dongia sp. P2_B8. The sequence continues at coordinate 1,001,872 of NZ_JBFUDM010000001.1, forward strand.
CTGCTCCAACAATGAAGTGCCGGCCGGCGACGAGACGCACTTGCTGGAAGCTTATTTCGAGCGCAAGGCAGATGCCGACCTGCTGCGGCGCTATCACGCCATGAAATGTGCATCGCTGCTGCGCGAAACCATGTGGAGCATGATTTCCGAAATCCATTCCACGCTGGATTTCGACTATGCGGCCTATACAGCCGAGAATCTGGCGCGCTTCGAGCGCGCCCTCGGCGATTTCCGGAATATGTGAGGAGTATCTTATGAGTGTTTTGCCGACTTCCGCGCGCGCCGTTATCATTGGCGGCGGCATCATCGGCTGCTCGACCGCCTATCATCTGGCCAAGCTCGGCTGGAAGGACGTGGTGCTGGTCGAGCGGCACAAGCTGACGAGCGGGTCGACCTGGCATGCGGCGGGTCTGGTGGGGCAGCTGCGGACCTCAGCCAACATCACGCAGCTTCTCAAATATTCTGTCGAGCTCTACAACAAGCTGGAGGCCGAGACGGGCCTTGCCACTGGCTGGAAGATGAATGGTGGGTTGCGCCTTGCCTGCAACCAGGCGCGCATGACGGAGATCAAACGCCAGGCGACAACCGCGCATTCGTTCGGGCTGGAGATGCATCTGCTGTCGCCCAAGGAAGCGCAGGATCTGTGGCCGATCATGGATATCGGCGATGTGGTAGGGGCTGCCTTCCTGCCGACCGATGGCCAGGCCAATCCGGCTGACATTGCGCAATCCTTGGCCAAGGGCGCGCGATTGGCCGGGGTGAAGATCATTGAGGAAACAGCCGTCACGGGCATCGAGGTGGTCAAGGGCCGCGCGGTCGCGGTGGTGACGGATAAGGGTCGCATCGCCGCTGACGTCATCGTCAATTGCGGCGGCCAGTGGGCGCGGGAGATCGGGGCCCTCGCGGGCGTCAATGTCCCACTGCAATCGGTGCAGCATCAGTACATCGTCACTGAAGCCATGGCCGGCGTGCCGAAGAATTTGCCAACATTGCGTGACCCAGACCGCCTGATCTATTTCAAGGAAGAGGTGGGCGGGCTGGTGATGGGCGGCTATGAGCATAACCCGATCCCGTGGCTGCCGGGGAAAGACCGCTTTGCGCTGCCGGGCAATTTTGCGTTCCAGCTGCTGGATAATGATTGGGATCATTTCGGGCAATTGATGGAACAGGCCCTGGCGCGCGTCCCCACACTGGAGACCGCCGGCGTCAAACAGATGATCAACGGACCCGAGAGTTTCACGCCGGACGGCAACTTCATCCTCGGTGAATCCCCGGAAGTGAAGAACTTCTATGTCGGCGCGGGCTTCAACGCCTTCGGTATCGCGTCTGGCGGCGGTGCTGGGCGCGCTTTGGCCGAATGGGTCGCCGGTGGCGAGCCGCCGATGGATCTGTGGCCGGTCGATATCCGCCGCTTCGGGTCGGTGCATCGCGACAAGAACTGGGTGCTGACGCGCACACTCGAAGCCTATGCCCATCATTATTCGATGGCCTGGCCGCATGAGGAATTGGAAAGCGTGCGGCCGGTACGCGTCTCGCCGCTTTACGCCAAGCTGAAGGAGCAGGGTGCCGTCTTTGGCTGGAAGCTCGGCTGGGAGCGGCCGAACTGGTTTGCCCCCAAGGGCGTTGAGCCGAAGGATGCCTATTCCTACGAACGCCAGAACTGGTTCGAGCATGTGGGGAATGAGCACAAGGCTGCACGCGAGCGGGTGGTACTGATCGACCAGACCTCGTTTGCAAAGTTCATGCTGGTCGGACGCGACGCCGAATCCGCTCTGTCGTGGATCGCCAGCAACGATGTCGCCAAGAAGCCGGGAACGATCATCTATACCCAGATGCTGAACCAGCGTGGTGGCATCGAATGCGATCTCACGGTCACGCGTGTGGCGGAGGATGCCTACTATATCGTGACGGGGACCGGCTATGCGACCCACGATTTCCACTGGATCTCGTCGCATATTCCCGCGGGATTGGACGCGCGCCTGATCGATGTGACATCGGGCTACGGCGTCTTGTCGTTGATGGGGCCGAAGGCGCGTGACGTGCTGGCGGCGGTGACGCCGAGTGATGTTTCCAATGCCGCGTTCCCATTCGGCACGGCACAGGAGATTGCGATTGCCGGCGCCAATGTGCGGGCGCTCCGCGTGACCTATGTCGGCGAATTGGGTTGGGAGCTGCATATTCCGGTCGAAACCATGGTAGCCGTCTACGACGCCCTGTGGGCGGCGGGGCAGGTGCATGGGATTGCCAATGCCGGTTACCGTGCCATCGAAAGTCTTCGCCTGGAGAAATTCTACCGGGCCTGGTCGTCGGACATCACGCCGGATCATTCGCCGCTGGAAGCCGGCATGGGCTGGGCGGTGAAGCTAAAGAACAACACGCCGTTCCTGGGCCGCGAGGCGTTGACGGCGCAGTTGGAGAAAGGTGGGGCGCAAAAGAAGCTGCCCAAGCTGCTGGCTTGCTTCACGGTCGATGACCAGAGCGTCGTGCTGCTGGGCCGCGAGACTATCTTCCGCAACGGGCGCCAAGTCGGCTGGCTGGCGTCTGGTGGCTATGGTTACACGCTCGGTACCAATATCGGCATCGGCTATGTGCGCGACAAGGAGAACGGCGTCAGCGCCGAGGATGTGCTCAGTGGCACCTATGAACTGGAGATCGCCTGCCAGCGCTATCCGGCCAAGGTCAGCCTGCAGCCGCTTTATGACCCGAAGATGGCGCGGGTTAAATCCTGAGCCGCCCCCTCTCCCCTCGCGGGAGAGGGTCAGGGTGAGGGGGCGTTTGTTCGGGTGTGGTGTTAGAGCGGACGCACTTCCACTTCAATCCCGTGCACGCTCGAGCTTTCCGCCATGTCGCTCTTGGTGCCGGGGTTGAGGGCGTTGACGCTTAAGCCCCCGGCGATGAGTTTCGGCCAGCGGCTCTTGGCGGCGAGTGCTACGCCGCGGGGGAGGGTGGTCGCGATTTCAACGACCATGTCGATGGCGCCGGTAGCGTTCGAAACGCGTACATGCTGCCCCTCGGCGAGGCCGCGGGCGGCGGCGTCATCCGGATGCATGGTGACGTTCTGCAGGCCGAGTTTGGCGCCGATCTTGGGATCGTTGTGATAGGAACTGTTCATCAGCCATTTCGAGGCTGGGGAGAGCAGCCGCAGCTTGGTGCCGGCCGGCTTCTTGTCGACATGTGCCGTCGGGACTCGCGGCAAGCCCGCAGCCTCGGCGGCATCGCTGGCGATTTCGATCTTGCCTGACGCAGTCGGGAATTTGAGATCGGGGAACTGAGTCACCGGCTTGGCCCACCGCTGCACAGTGCCGGTTTCTTTCAGCGCCGCGAAATTCTTCTGACCAAGCTGCTGGGTAAGATTGTCGAGGATCGCCGCATCGGGCTCAAACAATTCTGTATCGGTGTAGCCCATCGCCTTTGAGAGGCGGCGGAAGATGTCCTGGTTGGGCAAGGCATCGCCCATGGGCGCCTGCGCTGCAACTTGGGGCGAGACGGTGAGGTCGAAATAGGACGTGACCAGATCGTCGAATTCCAGGAACGAGGCTGCCGGCAAAATGAGATCGGCATGGTCAACCGTGTCGGTGGGAAAAAGATCGATGGCGACATGGAACAGATCGTCGCTGTTGAGCGTGTCGCGGAGATCCGCCTGACGCGGGTTGGAGGCGGCGATGTTGATGTTCCAGGTGAACAAAGCGCGGGCGCGCCTACGGTCGCGCAGCAGATCGACCAGGTCCATATGGCTGACAACCTGGCGCTCGTTCCTGCGCAGATGCGGTGCTTCGAGATAGTCGCCATCAATGCCGCGCCGGGCACCTCCGTTGAGATAGAGGAGGCCGGCGCCGGGCTTGGCGAAGTTGCCGGTCGCTGCCGGCAGCAGGCCGATGGCGCGGAAGATGTTGCCGCCCATGGGCTGGCGCTGCAGGCCTTGGCCCAGCCACAGCAAGGCTGGACCGCTGCCATAGATCCGGGCGGCGGCGATGATATCGGCGGCCGGCACGCCCGTTGCGGCTTCGGTCCAGGCCGGATCGGCCCTGGCGATCGTGGGTGCCAGTTCTTCCCAACCGATCGTATGGGCGGCGACGAAGGCCTGATCGATCAGCTTCTCGCGCACCAGGATATGCAGCAGACCGAAGGCTAGGGCCGCATCGGAGCCGGGGAAGGGCTGCAGATGGAGATCGGCCTGGTCCGCCGTCTCATGCCGCACGGGATCTATCACAATCACCTTGGCCGGCGTTTCCTTGAGCCAGTATTTATGTCGATGGGGGGCAGACGCTGAGGGATTGGCGCCCCAGACCATGATGCAGGCGGCATCCTTGGCCATGCGCGGATCGAAGCCGTCGCTGGAGGTGCCGTAGAGATAGTTGAGGGCTGCGTGCCCGGCGGCATTGCAGATACTGTCCGGATCGACCTCACTGGCGCCAAGCTTGTGGAAGAAGCGCTGCGGAAAGCCGCCGGCGATGGCCGAGCAGGTGCCGGTATAATGGGTGTGCCAGATGGTTTCCGGGCCGCTTTCGGCGACGATCTGCTGCAGCTGTTCTGCAATGATCTGGACGGCCTGGTCCCAGCTGACCGGCTTATATTGACCGCTGCCCTTGGGGCCGCTGCGCAGCAAGGGCTGGGTGAGGCGCGCCTTTGGGTCGAGATAGGCGCCGTTATAGGCGATGGCGCATTTTCCACACAGCGCGCCGCGACTCACCGCATGGTCAGGGTCGCCCAGGACCTTGACGCGACCATCCTCGGATTTGACGACGGCGATGCCGCAGGCGTCGTAGCAATCGCGCGGGCAGGTGGTCTTGATGATGGTTTTCTGGGTCATGATCCACACAGTCTAGGGTGGAAGCGGGCGAATGTGAACAAGACTCGCGTTGCGCACCTTGACTTTGAGGTCCCCGAACCCTGATTTTGTAGGAGAAATTGGGGGAAGCAAAAGTATGAACGACCGCTCTTATATGCGTCTGGTGCTCGATCCGGGCTTTGCCTGGATGCTGTTGACCCAGTTTCTGGGTGCCCTCAACGATAATCTTTATCGCTACGTCGTGACCTTCTTCGCGATCGATCTCGCCCGGCAGCAGCCGGAGGGCATGCTCGCCAACACCTATATCACGATCATCGGCGTCCTCTTTGTGCTGCCCTTTCTAGCCTTCTCAGGTTATGCGGGCCAGCTGGCCGACATCTATTCCAAGAGGTCGGTTCTGATCATCACGAAGTCGGTCGAAATCGTCGCCATGCTGCTTGGCCTCTATGCCTTCCTGCAGCAGGACCTCACCCTGATGATGGTGGTGATGTTCCTGATCGCGACGCATTCAACCTTCTTCAGTCCGGCAAAATACGGCTCCTTGCCGGAACTGCTGCCGCCGTCCGACCTGTCGCGCGGCAATGCGCTGATTGAGATGAGCACCTTCCTTGCCATCATCATTGGTACCTGGGCCGGCGGTGCGCTCTATCAGACGGTTGGGCATGATCCGCTCATCATGGGCATCGTGCCGCTGGTGATTGCCGTTGTCGGCACAATGGCCGCATTTGGCATCGGGCGGACACCGGTGCCGCAGGAAAAACCCACCTTCAGCGCCAGTCCGCTTGCCGGCATTGGGTCGGGCATGCGGGAACTGCTGGGCGATCGACGCCTCATGCTGACGGTCCTCGGCAATTCATGGTTCTGGTTCCTGGCTGCATTGGTCCAGATCTCTATCCCGCTCTATGGCACCACGGTGCTGGGACTCAGCGAGAGTGCGACTGGTGGCCTGTGGGCGGCCGTCGCCATCGGCATTGGCATCGGTAGCCTGGTGGCCGGGCGGCTCTCTGGACACAAGGTGGAATTCGGGCTGGTGCCAATCGGATCGGTCGGCATGGGCGTCACGGCGATCCTGCTCTTGACCATGGACCATACATGGTCGGCGGTTGCCTGCCTCGCGTCGCTTGGCTTTTTCGCCGGCTTCTACACCGTACCGCTCAATGCCATGCTACAACAGAAATCGGCCCTTGCATCCCGTGGGCGCATCATCGGCGCCAACAATTTCCTCAACTTCCTCGCGATCGCCCTGGCGTTCGGCACAAATTTGGTGCTGGGCAGCGTGCTTGCCTTGACGCCGGACCAGGTCATCATGGTTGGCGGTGTGCTGAGTTTCCTGGTGACTGGCTATATCTTCTTCCTGCTGCCGGATTTCTTCATCCGCTTCGTGTTGTGGCTGCTGGCACATTCGATCTATCGTATCCGCATTGTCGGCGCCGAGAACGTGCCGTTGAACGGCCCGGCCCTATTGGTGTGCAACCATCTCTCCTTCGTCGACGGGCTGCTGGTTGGTTCCTGCGTGCAGCGATTCGTGCGCTTCATGGTCTATGCGCCCTTCTTCAACATTCCGGGTCTCGGCCGCTTCCTGAAGATGATGCGGGCCATTCCGACGGGTGGCGGCAAGGTGCTGGAGCCGATCAAGAAGGCGCGGACCGAACTGGAAGGCGGTCACGTCGTGTGCATCTTTGCTGAAGGGGCGATCAGCCGCACTGGCAACATGCTGCCCTTCAAGCGGGGCTTCGAGCGCATCATCGATGGGATCGAGACACCCGTGATCCCGGTCCATCTCGACCAGGTCTGGGGCTCGATCTTCAGCTTCAAGGACGGCAGGTTCTTCTGGAAATGGCCGAGCCGCCTGTTCTATCCGGTGACCATCACCTTCGGCAAACCGCTGCCATCCACGACCAAGGCCTGGCAGGTTCGGCAGAAGTTGCTGGAGTTGGGTGGCGATGCCTTTCGGGTGCGCCGCAGGCCCGATGATCTTGTTGCCAACCGCTTCATCCAGTCGGCCAAGAAGCGCTGGTTCCGCATGGCCCTTGCTGACTCGCTGGGCCGCGAGCTGAATTTCGGCCAGGCTCTGACCGGATCGCGGCTGCTCGGCCGCTGGTTTGCCCGCGAGCGGCCGGCGGACAAGATGGTTGGTGTCCTGTTGCCGAGTTCGGTTGCGGCGGCGCTCGTCAACATGGGCCTGATGCTGGCCGGCAAGGTGCCGGTCAACCTCAACTTCTCCATCGGCGCCGAGGCGATGGACTCAGCCATCAAGCAATGCGGCATCAAGACGATCGTGTCGGCACGCACTTTCCTGGCCAAGGCGAAGCTTGCGGAGCGCCCAGACATGATCTTCGTCGAAGATCTGCTGGGGCAGCAGAGCAAGGCCGCACAGATGATCATGTATGTGGCGACGCTGCTGACACCGACATCCTTGCTGGTACGCTTCGCCGGACCGCGCGGGCAATCGGTCGACGATCTGTGCACGGTGATGTTCAGTTCCGGTTCAACGGGCGAACCTAAGGGCGTCATGCTCTCGCAGCACAATGTTGTTTCGAACCTCGAAGCCATTGCCCAGATCCTGTGGGTGCAGAAGGACGACCGGGTGATTGGCGTACTGCCGTTCTTCCATTCCTTCGGCTTCACCGGGACACTGTGCCTGCCGCTGGTGGTTGGGCTCGGCGCCGTTTATCACGCCAATCCGCTGGATGCGAAAACCATCGGTGGCCTCATTCGTAAATACAAGGCCACCATCCTCATCTCGACGCCGACCTTCTGCCAAGCCTATCTGCGCATTTGTCCAGCGGAGGATTTTGCCAGCCTGCGTCATGTCGTGGTGGGAGCGGAACGGCTGCGGCCTGACTTCGCCGCGGCGTTCAAGGAGAAGTTCGGCCTCGACATGCTCGAAGGGTATGGTGCTACCGAAATGGGGCCGGTGGTCTCGGTCAACGTACCCAATGTCATGGAAGGGGGCGAGAACCAGACCGGGCACAAGCCGGGCACGGTCGGCCATCCGGTCCCCGGTGTCGCCGCCCGGATCGTCGATCCCGACACGTTGGCCGACCTCAAGGAAGGTTCGGAGGGGCTGCTGCTGCTCAAGGGGCCGGGCCGCATGGTGGGCTACCTCAACAATCCGGAAAAAACGGCCGAGGTCATCAAGGATGGCTGGTATGTCACCGGCGATATCGCGGTGATCGACGAGGACGGCTTCATCCGCATCACCGACCGCCTGTCGCGTTTCTCCAAGATCGGCGGCGAGATGGTGCCGCATTTGAAGGTCGAGGAAGCCATGCTGCAGATCCCTGGCATCAATGGTGCCAATGTGACCGCCGTGCCGGATGCGGCCAAGGGCGAACGCCTGGTCGGCTTCTATATCGCCGATGAAAGCATGGCGCCGGAGCTGGTCTGGCAGGGCCTCAACAGTTCCGGCCTGCCGAAGATCTGGGTGCCGAAAGCAGCGGACCTCCACCGCATCGAGGAACTGCCGGTGCTGGGCACCGGCAAGACCGATCTCAAACGGCTGAAGACGATGGCGCTAACGCTTGTGGCTCAATAGACGGAAGACCAGGGGAGCTGCGACCACAATCATGAAAATACGCACGACATGGTGGCTGGAGACATAGGCGGCATCGACGCCGAGTGCGAATGCGATGAGGCTCATTTCCGCAAGCCCCCCCGGCGCGAAGGCGAGGAGGGCGGAGCCGAACGGCATCTCGGCGGTCGCCTCTACCACGAGGCCGAAGCCGACAGCTACCAGCAGCAACAGGCAAGTGGCGCCCATCGCCAGCAGGATCCCGCGTAACACGAGTCTCAGCGGCAACCCGGTGAACCGCGCGCCGATCATTGAGCCGACCACGATCTGCGCCACGGCCACGAGCTCTGCCGGTGGCTTCGAGGCAGTGATGCCAAGGACATGGAGCGCGGCGCTGACGATCATTGGCCCGACCAGAGCATAGGCCGGCAGCCGCAACATGCGCGCCCCGAAGAATCCGACGATGCCGGCGCCAAGCAGCCACAGGACATCCAGCCAGTCGATCGGGGCTGTGCTGGCTATGATGCCGCCTGCCGGCGGGGCATAGCCGCCGAACCAGCGATAGCCAAAGGAAAGCACGAAGACCGCGACCAGAATGCGGGCGCCATGGGCCAGTGAAATTCGCGCCTCGTCGCCGCCAAAGGCGCTGCCGGCCATGATCATTTCCGAAAGCCCACCGGGTGCCGCGGCGAAATAGGCCGTGACAGGGTCATAGCCTGCAACACGGGTGTAATAGAGCCGTACAACAAAGGTGGTCACGACCACATAGAGGCCGAGCCACAAAAAGCTGATCGCCCAGAACTGCAGATGATCGATGATCTGCGGCGTGAAGGCGCTTCCCAGCATAATCCCCAGCACGGCAACAAAGACCATGCGGACACGCAGCATTAGGGCAATGCGGATACCGGCCATGGCGGCGACGGTGGTGAAGGTCATTGCCCCCATCATCCAGGGTAATGGCAGATGTAGCAGCTGGAACACGAAGCCGCCGGCAGCACCGAGGAGGAGGCAGAGGATGCGCGCGCGCGTGGGTGGCGAGAAGGGCAATTGCATCCGGGATCAGATCTCCGCCGTGACTTTCAGTCCCTCGAGCACGGCCTCCTCGGCCGTGCGCGGGGTCAGGCAATCGCCGATGACGTGGAGTTCACCGTTCCATCCGTCCAGTTCAGCCTCCAGTTCGCTTTGGCTGTCATGGCCCAGCGAGGCCACGACCGTATCAACGCCTTCGAAAATGATCGGCTCGCCGCTGGTCGCGTGCTGGAAGTAGGCAGTGTCGCCATCCACGCCATAAAGCCTGGCATAGGGGATGATCTCGACATTGAGCTTGTGCAGTTCGCCTACCCAATGATCGCGGACATATTGGTGGATGCGTTGGCCGGCCATGTATCCGTCGACACAGAGGCGCACGCGACAGCCGGAGCGGGCGAGCTTTTCGGCAAGGCCCAAGCCGACCCAGTCGCAGCGCCAATCGGCGATGATGACGGAGCTGCCGATATTGACCTCGTCGCGGATCGCGGCCCAGGCACTCACCACATGGCCGCTCTCGACACCTTCGATGCCGGCCTGCAGTGCACCGCGCGGCCGGGCGCCGGTGGCGATGATGACCGCATCCGGTTTCTCCGCCTCGACGAGGGCGCGCGTCACCTTGGTGCGGGTGCGGATTTCGGCGCCACCGATCTGCACTTCGCGTGTGAGGTTGGTGATGATGCCGCCGAACTCGGCGCGGGAGGGCAGCATTTGTGCCAGCAGTGCCTGGCCGCCAAGGCGGTCGGCGGCCTCGCACAGGATCACCTCATGGCCGCGCTCGGAGGCCACGGCTGCAGCCTTCATGCCGCCGGGGCCACCACCGGCGATGAGGATCTTCTTCTTTTTGAGCAGCGGCTTCCTAGCGCCGTAAGTAAGTTCGCGCCCGGTCTCCGGATGCTGGATGCAGGAGATCGGATAGCCGAGATGGAAATGGCCGATGCAGGCCTGGTTGCAGCCGATGCAGGCGCGGATATCGTCGAGCTTGCCGGCCTCGGCCTTCCGCGGCATGTCGGGATCGCAGATCATGGCGCGGGTCATGCCGATCATGTCGGCGGCACCGCTGACGAGAATCTTCTCTGCATCTTGTGGCTGGTTGATGCGACCGGCGACGAAAACGGCGGCCTTCACCTTGGCTTTCACGGTGGCGGCGAAGGGTGCCACATAGCCGTTGGCAAACGCCATCGGTGGCGCGATATGAATGGCGCCCGCAAATGTGGCGGATGAGCCGGCGATCACGTTGAAAAAGTCCATCACGCCATCGAGGGCCATGATGGCGGCAAGGCTTTCGCTTTCCTGCAGGCCGTTATGGTCATGATCGTCCCCGCTGATACGCAGGCCGATCACCATGTCGGGGCCGACCTTGGCACGGATCGCCTCCGCCACTTCCTTGACGAAGCGCAGGCGGTTCTCGAAACTGCCGCCATATTCGTCGGTGCGCAGATTGGTGCGTTCGTTGAGGAATTGTGCCGGCAGATAACCGTGGCTGGCGACGATCTCGACACCGTCGAGGCCGGCGCGGTGCAGGCGGTCGGCAGCGGACGCATAACCGTCGATGATCTCCTTGATCATGCGCCTCGACATCGGCCGCGGCATGACATGAAAACGCTCGTTGGGGACGGCGGAGGGCGCATAAGCCACAGGTGCCGTTCCGTCCTGGCTCTCCATGATCTCGCGGCCGGGATGGAACAGCTGGCTGAAGATCTTGGTGCCATAGGGCTTGCAGGCGGCGACCACGGCCTCGTAGCCCGGGATGCAATCGTCGGTCGTTGCCATGATGAGGTGCGAGGTATAACGCGCCGTCTCATGGACACCGGCCACCTGCATGATGATGAGGCCGGCGCCGCCCTCGGCGCGCGCCTTGTGATAGGCGACCAGTGGCTCGTTGGGCACGCCCTTGGTCGGCATCGTGGTGTCGTGGCCGGTGGAAAAGATCCGGTTTTTGATGCGGCAGCCACGGATGTCGAAGGGTTGGAACAGGCGGGCGGTATTGGCGGTCATGTTCGGCTCGTTTGCTCAACTGGCGGGAACTGGCTGGGATTGTCCTGGGGAACCTATCCCGGCTGCACACAGCTTTGAAGGGCGATCTTGACGGGATTTGGCCTGAAAGCGGCAAAACGAGGTTGACTTTGTGGAGCTTTGCCGCTGATTTGGCGCCAATCACGCTTCCCTTATGAGGTTCTCATGATCCCCCGCTATTCCCGTCCCGAAATGACCAAAATCTGGGACCCGGAGAATCGCTTCCGCATCTGGTTCGAGATCGAGGCGCACGCCTGCGATGCACTCGCGGAATTGGGGGTTATCCCGAAGGAAGCCGCGGCTGAAATCTGGGCCAAGGGCAAATGGGAGGTGGCGCGGATCGACGAGATCGAGCGGGAAACCAAGCACGACGTCATCGCCTTTCTGACCAATCTTGCGGAATATGTCGGCCCGTCGGCGCGCTTCGTCCATCAGGGCATGACCTCGTCCGACGTCTTGGACACTTGCCTGGCCGTGCAGCTGCGCCAGGCGGCGGACCTTCTGCTGGAAGATCTCGATCGGCTGCTGAAGGCGTTGGAAAAGCGCGCCTTTGAGCACAAGATGACACCGACCATCGGCCGCAGCCACGGCATCCATGCCGAACCGACGACTTTCGGCCTGAAGCTTGCCTCGCATTACGCAGCCTTTGCTCGCGCCAAGCAGCGCCTGGTGGCGGCCCGTGACGATATTTCGACCTGTGCCATCTCGGGTGCGGTCGGAACATTTGCCAATATCGATCCCCGCGTCGAAGCCCATGTCGCGCGCAAGATGGAGCTGAAGGTCGAGCCCGTCTCGACCCAGGTCATCCCGCGTGATCGCCACGCCATGTTCTTTGCGGTGCTGGGTGTCATTGCGAGCTCAGTCGAGAATCTCTCGATCGAGGTACGGCATCTGCAGCGTTCCGAAGTGCGCGAGGCGGAAGAATTTTTCTCGCCGGGCCAGAAGGGCTCCAGCGCCATGCCGCATAAGCGGAACCCGGTGCTCTCGGAAAACCTCACCGGTCTTGCCCGTGTCGTGCGGGCTGCCGTAAACCCGGCCTTGGAAAATGTGGCACTGTGGCACGAACGCGACATCAGCCATTCCTCGGTCGAGCGCGTGTTTGGGCCGGACGCCACCATCACGCTCGATTTTGCCCTCAACCGGCTCGTCGGCCTGGTCGAGAAGTGGATCATCTATCCGGAGACGATGCAGGCCAATCTCGACCGCTATAGTGGTCTGGTGCATTCGCAACGCGTCCTGCTGGCGTTGACACAGGCCGGCATGAGCCGTGAAGATTCCTATCAGGCCGTGCAGCGCAATGCGATGAAGGTGTGGCTGGAGGGCAAGGACTTCCTGACGGAGCTGAAGGCCGATGCCGAAGTCATGAAACGCATGACCCCCAAGCAGATTGAGGTTTGCTTCGACCTCGACTACCATTTCAAGCATGTCGATGACATCTTCCAGCGCGTCTTCGGCCGCTCTTGAAACGCTGATCGGCTTTTGCGCGGCGCATCCAGTCCCTGACACCGATGCACCGCGGTTCTTGAGCCGACTGAGTTCAGGCTCGCAGGCTATTATCGACTGGCGCGAGCGTGGCCTGGTTGCGGTTCTCCTTGATTCCATCGTCGGTGAGAACGGTGTTGCTCCGTTCGAGGTCGTCGGCCTTGCCGATGGCAAAATGACGCCGGTACTTGCTTCAGATGTCCTGCATGAACTGGCTCTGCGCGCGACGGCACTGGGTATCCGGGCCAACGAACTGGCGTTGACACCCATCTGGTTGCCACACAAGGCGTTGGCTGAGGAACTCGGCTACCGGCATTTCTACAGCGATTGCGACATGATCTGCCACAATGCCGATTGGGGGCCTGACGCGCCGCTGCCGACAGGTGCTGTCTGGCACGACGCCTCCCCTGATTGGGTCGAGGAGTATATCCGCGTGTTGAGCTCGGGCTTTGCGGATGTGCCGGGCGCCTTCGTGCCGAAGCCGGAGGAGATCAGGCGCTATCTGCAGCAATCCGGCATCCGTGCCCGCATCTTGATCGAAGACGGGCAGGGGATCGGCCTGCTGCGCTACACGGAGCCTGACAATTACATCAACGCCGTGGTGCGGTCAGGTGAACAGAAGGGCCGTGGCATCGGGCGCCTTGTCATGGACGAGGCGCGGCGTCGCCTGGTGACGCATGGCACCGGTGGCGCACCAATGACGTTGACGGTGGTGGATACGAATACAGCGGCGATAGAACTCTATCGCCGCTGTCATTTCGACGTCGAGAAGCAAGTAACGGTGCTAATCCGTCACTTCTGAGACATCAGGACTTTACTTCGGTCATGATCTGCTGCTTGGCGGTCGCCAGCAATTCGTCCATATGCTTGCGCAGGCGGTGTTCGCTGATGTCGACATTCTTGGCGTGGAAATCGGCCAGCACCTTTTTCAGCACATCATGGTCGCCCGGTTGCTCGAAATCCGACGCCACCACGCTCTTGGCATAGACTTCGGCATCGGCACCGTCGATGCCCAGGAGCTGAGCTGCCCAAAGGCCCAGCAGCTTGTTACGGCGACTGGTCACTCGGAACTCCAACTCCTTGTCATGCTTGAACTTGTTCTCGAAGGCGGTTTCGCGCTCGTCGAAAGTGGTCATACCCTTGCAATCCCTTGAATGGTTCTTTGGCGGTGGCAACTCGCCTGAAAAATGGTTGGCCGTGCCGCCACAGTCAAGTCTAATAGGAACTGTCTTTGCCAGTTCATGATCTTCACCGCTTACCCCCGGCTGGGCCCATGTGCAGTGTCATAATCCTTTCCCGGCCGGACCATGATTGGCCGATTCTCATCGCCAGTAACCGCGACGAAATGCATGAGCGGCCCTGGACTCCCCCGGCCCGCCACTGGCCGGACCGGCCTGAGGTGGTGGCCGGCCGGGATCAGCTGGCCGGCGGTTCCTGGCTGGGAATCAATGATTTCGGGGTGATCGCCGGCATCCTCAACCGGCGCAATACCCTGGGACCACAGGCCGGCAAGCGCTCCCGCGGCGAGCTAGTTCTGGACGCCCTCGACTTTGCCGATGCCGAGGCGGCGGTCGCCATGCTGCGGGAACTGGATGCCACAGCCTATCGGCCGTTCAACATGGTGGTGGCCGATAACACCCACGCCTATTGGCTTCGCAACACGGGCAGCCAGATCGAGGCAAGCTCGCTGCCGCCGGGCATTTCCATGCTGACCGCCATGGATCTCAATGATTCGAACAGCCGCCGTACCCGGCATTATCTCCCCCGCTGGCAGCAGGCCGAGATTCCTGAGCCGGAAACGGGAAAGTGGGATTCCTGGGCCGCCTTGCTGCAATCGCGCGAATATGAGCCGGGTGGGGACGTGTTCGACGCCATGCACATCGTGTCCAATACCGGCTTTGGCACGGTTTCCTCGTCCTTGATGGCCGTGCCATCGGTCAATCATGCCGACCGTGGGGCGAGGTGGCGGTTCCTGGGCGGCCGGCCCGAAAGCAAGGAATGGATTGACGTCGATTTAAGTTGAGCTGTGCTTTTGCGCTTGCCCGGCCGGAATGCTTTGGATATGTATTGTTATAGTATAACATAACAAATAGAGACAAAACATGCCCCGCGGCCTGCCATTTGGACTTCTGGCCCTATCCTTTGCCTTGGTGACGCATATGAGCGCCTGGGCCGAAGACAAGATTCCCGTTGTCGCCACTTTCAGCATCGTCGGTGACCTCACCCAGCGCATTGGCGGCGATGCCATTTCGCTGACCACACTGGTCGGACCCGATGAAGATGCGCATGTGTTCGAGCCCGCGGCTGATGCGCAGCGCGCTGTGGCGGGGGCGAAGCTTCTGGTGGCCAACGGCCTTGGCTTCGAGCCGTGGCTGCAGCGGTTGACCGAAGCCGCCGGTTTCAAGGGCGAACTGGTCGAAGCGACCAAGGGGATCGAACCGCTGGCCTGGACCGGAGAAGAAGAGGAGCACGCTGCCGATGCAGCTGGCAGCGATCACGACCACGACTCGGTCGACCCGCATGCCTTCCAGGACCCAAAACTGGTCCTCACCTATATCGACAATATTGCAGCTGGCCTTATCAAGGTCGACCCGGCCAAGGCGGCGACGTTCCAGCAGAATGCCGATGCCCTGAAGCTTCAATTCCGTGCATTGGATGCCGACCTCACGGCCTCGATTGGGGCGCTGCCGGCAGATAAGAAGCGCATATTGACGTCCCATGACGCGTTTCAGTATTTCGGTCACGCCTATGGCATCGAGTTCATCGGGGTGCAGGGCGTCAGCACGGAATCGGAGCCATCGGCGCAGGATCTGAAAAACATTGTCGAGCAGATCAAGGCGGGCAAGATCAACGCCGTCTTCATCGAAAACATGAACGATCCGCGCTTCATTGAAAGCCTCGCGGCCGATACCGGGATTGCGGTCGGTGGGGATCTTTACGCTGACGCTTTGTCGGGGCCGGACGGCCCCGCCAGCGACCTCTTGTCGCTCTATCGCCATAACCAAAGTGAATTGCTCAAGGCCTTAAAGTAACATAGCTTTCCAGCGTCGATTTGACTGAGGAGCGGGTCATGCTGTCGAGACGAGGCATTCTGCTGGGGGCCGCCGCCGCCACGTCCTTGCTGGGATTGGGCGCGGTGCGAGCAGTCGCCTTGTCGACCGAACCCATGGCACCTTCCGACCTCAAAGCCTTATCGATGGCCTGCAGCAATCTGTCCTCGCACACGCAATTGGTTGCAGACGCAAGGTTGCTGCTGGATGATGAAATCAAACGTGGTGCAAAGCCCGCCAATTATACCGAGACCGTGGTCTGTCCTTTCTGCCGCTGCGCGTTTCAGGTTTCTCCCGACATCAGTTTCTGATTTTTGATGCGTGGCTTTTCATGGCTGGCGGGGTTGGTCTTGCTGTGCGCTGGGGCTCAGGCGGCGCAGGCGCATCCCCATGTCTTTATCGACAATCGCCTGACGTTTCTCTTTGCGGATGGCAAGGTCACCGGGTTCCGCACGGATTGGCGCTTTGACGAGATCTTCACCGAGGATCTGCTCAGTCAGTTCGACACCGATGGCGACAAGCAGTTCTCGGCCGCCGAGAGTCAGCAGGTGAAAGATGGCACGCTGCCGAACCTCACCGAGTTCCACTATTTCACCTATGCCTATGTGGGCGGCAAGGATCTCGGCAAATTGGAACCGGCCGATTTCAAAGCCGATATCCTCGATGGCGCTGCCCGATTTGTCTTCACCTACCATCTGCCGGAACCTGTCGATCCCCATCAGCAGAAGGTGACAGTGTCCATCTATGATCATGAATATTACGTCGAAGTTCTGCTGGCCGAAAAGGATCCGGTGGCACTGGAAGGCGAGGGCCATGCCGGCTGCGCGCCGCAGGTCGCTGACGATCCCGACCATGCCTATTTCGGTGGCTTCGTCATCCCGCAAACTGTAACGATCGCATGCAAATGAAAATCATTGCCGCCATCCTGTTCCTGTTCATGGCGCTGACGACAGCAGCACTGGCACAGGAGACGGGTTCGCCCTTCGCCAAGCCCACCTCACCGAGCGCGTCCGTGGAGACACCAGCATCCGGCGGTATCGTGACGACGATCGGCCGTACCTTCGTCAGCCTGCAGCGGACCGTGAACCGCGCCATCAACGACCGCCTGATGGCGATCAAGCGCGGCGAGGATAGAAGCGCACTTTGGGGCGGCCTGATGGTCGCGTTCTTCTACGGCGTGTTCCATGCGCTGGGGCCCGGCCATGGCAAGACCGTGGTCATCGGCTATTTTCTGGGCCGTGCGGCGCGACCCTGGCGTGGGGTTGCGATGGCGAGTTGGATCGCCGTCAGCCATGTCATGGGCGCCATCGTCATTGTCGGCGTCGCCCATCTCATTCTCTCGAAGAGCCTGGTATCGCCGACCAACGAATTCCTGTGGCTGCGGGTTGCAAGCTACAGCGCCATCATTCTAATCGGGTTGATGATGCTGCGGGACTGGTTGCGCGGTGGGCACAGCCACGACCACGACCACGACCACGAGGAGCACCATCATGGGCGTGATCATGGACACGGGCATGTCTGCCATGCAGGCGATACCAGTTGGCTGAACCGGCGCGCGCCACTGGAACAGCGGGTCCTCGCCATGGCGGCTGGGTTTGTGCCTTGCTCGGGGGCGATCCTGATCCTGCTATTCACCGTGGCAAACGGCCTGATCCTGGCCGGTATCGCCATGGCAGCTGCCATCGCGCTCGGCATGGGTTTGACCTTGGCCGGACTAGGGGTAATCAGCATCCTTTTGCGCCAGCAGGTGGCTTTGCGGTTGCCGGAAGGAGGGCGGGCAGGTCATTGGCTGGCCCTCACCGGGCCGGTTTTCGTCATCGGCATCGGCAGCATTCTGCTGCTGGCCAGCTTCGTCACGCAGAATTCTTTATAATATATTGATATACAATAATAATTTAAGTTCTGCGTAGCGTTGTCCCAGGGGGCGGCTGTCATTGTATTGCCGGGCCCATGCTGCTAGAAGAAGGCCGAATCTCGATCGCGCGGCGGACATGAGTCGATCCGTCCGCGGCGAGTAGCATTGGAGAACCCGCGAATGTCGCGCCGCCGCCGCATTTATGAAGGCAAGGCCAAGGTCCTGTTTGAAGGTCCGGAGCCGGGCACGCTGGTGCAATATTTCAAGGATGACGCGACCGCCTTTAACAATCAGAAAAAGGGCACCATCACCGGCAAGGGTGTGCTGAACAATCGCATCTCCGAATATCTGATGGTGAAGCTGGGCGAGATCGGCATTCCGACCCATTTCGTGCGCCGCCTCAACATGCGCGAACAATTGGTGCGTGAAGTTGAGATCATCCCGCTTGAGGTCGTGGTCCGCAATGTGGCGGCCGGATCCCTTGCCAAGCGCCTTGGCATCGCCGAGGGAACGCAGTTGCCGCGCTCGATCATCGAATACTACTATAAGTCCGACGAGCTCGGCGATCCGTGGGTGTCGGAAGAACACATCACCGCGTTCAATTGGGCGATGCCCCAGGATCTCGACGAGATGCTGGCGCTGTCGCTCCGTATCAACGATTTCCTCACCGGCCTGCTGCTGGGTGTCGGCCTGCGTCTGGTCGACTTCAAGCTCGAATTCGGCCGGCTCTATGAGAATGAAGAAATGCGCATCGTCCTTGCTGACGAGATCAGCCCCGACAATTGCCGCCTGTGGGACGTCAAGACCGGCGAGAAGCTGGACAAGGATCGTTTCCGCCGCGATCTCGGCAATGTCGAGGAAGCCTATCAGGAAGTCGCGCGCCGCCTTGGCATCTTGCCGGAGGGTGGGCCGCGCGACATGAAAGGCCCAAGTACGATGCAATAGGGCTTTGGCCCGGATTTCTGGGGCGCCTGTTTGGCGCCCCAATCATTCGCGGCACTTGGCATTCGCGACAGGTGTTTTTGGTTCTGTTTTGAATTTCTTGCGACAAAGGGATCGTTATGAAGGCTCGCATCCACATCACCCTCAAATCCGGTGTCCTCGATCCGCAGGGTCGCGCGATCGCCAGCGCTCTGCATGCCCTTGGCTTCAACAATGTCGATGACGTGCGTCAAGGCAAGTATATCGAGGTCGATCTCAAGGAGAGCGACAAGGGTAAGGCCAAGGCGGCGGTTGATCAGATGTGCGGCAAGCTGCTGGCCAACACCGTTATCGAGAACTACGCCATCGATCTGGTGGATTGAGCCATGAAGGCGGCAATCGTCGTATTCCCCGGTTCCAATCGCGAAAACGATGCCAAGGCGGCACTGACCCAGGCCATTGGCAGCGAGCCGATCATGGTCTGGCATCGTGACACCTCGCTGCCCAAGGTCGATCTGGTGCTGGTCCCTGGCGGCTTTTCCTATGGCGACTATCTGCGCTGCGGCGCCATCGCCGCCAACTCGCCGGTCTTGCGCGAAGTGAAGGCGCGGGCCGAGCAGGGCGTGGCCGTCATCGGCGTGTGCAACGGTTTCCAGATCATCACCGAGGCCGGCCTGTTGCCGGGCGTGCTGCTGCGCAATGCCAATCTCAAATTCGTCTGCCGCAATGTCGGCCTGCGCGTCGAGACCAGCAATTCGCGGTTTACCTCCGGTTACAAAAAGGGCCAGGTCCTGTCGATCCCGGTGGCACATCATGACGGCAACTACTTCGCCGATGCCCGGACGCTCGATGAGCTAGAGGCCGAAGACCGGATCGCCTTCCGCTATTGCGGTCCGGAAGGCCGTCTCGACAGCAACTACAATCCCAATGGATCGACCCGGCACATTGCCGGCATCCTCAACAAGAAGCGCAATGTGCTGGGCCTGATGCCACATCCTGAGAACGCCATCGAACCGCTGCACGGCTCGACCGACGGCAAGGCCTTGTTCCACAGCCTCGTGGAGACCGTGTCGTGAGTGTGCAGACCAAAATCACCCCGGAGATCGTTGCCGAGCATGGCCTGAGTGCCGACGAATACAAATTGGTGCTGGAGATCATGGGCCGCGAGCCCAGCATGACCGAGCTTGGCATTTTCTCGGTCATGTGGTCGGAGCATTGCTCCTATAAATCATCCCGTGTGCATCTGAAGAAGCTGCCCACCAAGGCGCCCTGGGTCATCCAAGGCCCTGGCGAGAATGCCGGCGTCATCGATATCGGTGACGGACAGGCAGCGATCTTCAAGATGGAGAGTCATAACCATCCGAGCTTCATCGAACCCTATCAGGGGGCGGCAACCGGCGTCGGTGGCATCATGCGCGACGTCTTCACCATGGGCGCCAGGCCGATTGCCAATCTCAATGCTTTGCGCTTCGGTGAACCCAATGATCCCAAGACGCGCCATCTGATCAGCGGCGTCGTTGCCGGCATCGGTGGCTATGGCAATTGCATGGGCGTGCCAACCGTGGGCGGCGAGGTCAATTTCCACGCCAGCTATAACGGCAACATCCTGGTCAATGCGATGACCGTCGGTCTCGCGGATACTGACAAGATCTTTTATTCGGCTGCTGCCGGCATCGGCAATCCAGTGATCTATGTCGGCGCCAAGACCGGGCGCGACGGCATTCACGGTGCCACCATGGCATCTGCCGAATTCACCGAGGATTCGGAAGAGAAGCGCCCGACCGTGCAGGTCGGTGATCCGTTCACCGAGAAGCTGCTGCTGGAAGCCTGCCTTGAGTTGATGGCGACCGATGCCATCGTCGCCATCCAGGATATGGGGGCTGCCGGCCTCACCTCATCGTCAGTGGAAATGTCGTCGAAGGGCGGTCTTGGCATCGAGCTCGATCTCGACAAGGTGCCGGTGCGCGAAACGCGCATGACCGCCTATGAAATCATGCTGTCGGAAAGCCAGGAGCGTATGCTCATGGTGCTGAAGCCGGCGGCAATGGAGAAGGCGCGGGCCATTTTCACGAAATGGGAATTGGATTTTGCCGTGATCGGCGTCCTCACCGATACCGGCCACCTGGTCCTGAAGAAGGACGGGCAGGTTGCCGCCGACATGCCGGTAGCACCGCTGGTCGATAAGGCGCCGATCTATGAGCGTCCCTGGATTCCGACGCCGGCGCAGTCGGTGATCGATGCCAAGGACGTGCCGGCCCCGAACGATCTTCTCGGTGCGCTGAAGACGATGATCGGCTCGCCTGATCTCGCCAGCCGTCGCTGGGTGTGGGAACAGTATGATCATCTGGTCATGGGTCAGACGGCGCAGCGTCCTGGCGGCGATTCAGCCGTCGTGCGCGTCCCGGGTGTGCCGGGCAAGGCGCTTGCCATGAGTTCCGATTGCACGCCGCGTTATGTCTTTGCCGATCCGAAACAGGGCGGCGCGCAGGCGGTGGCAGAAAGCTGGCGTAATATCACGGCGGTAGGGGCGACGCCGCTCGCCATCACCGACAATATGAATTTCGGCAACCCGCAGCGGCCGGAGATCATGGGCCAGTTCGCGCTCTCGATCGAAGGCATGGCGGATGCCTGCCGCGCACTTGATTATCCGGTCATCTCCGGGAATGTCTCGCTCTACAACGAGACTAACGGCAAGGGCATTCTACCAACGCCGACCATCGGTGGTGTCGGCCTGATGAAGAATGTCGACCGCATGGCGACGGTGGCCTTCAAGCAGGCTGGCGAAACTGTGCTGGTGCTGGGTGAGAGCAAGGGTTGGCTCGGCCAGTCGATCTTCCTGCGTGAAACCCAGGGCCGCGAGGAGGGCGCACCGCCGCCGGTCGATCTTGCCGCCGAGCGCCGTCATGGCGATTTCGTCCGAGGATTGATCGCGGCGGGTGAGGTTGTCACCTGCCATGACGTGTCGGATGGCGGCCTGCTGGTGGCGCTCACTGAAATGGCGATGGCTGGCAATGTCGGTATCAAACTGACGACGCCGCAAACCGATATACCCAGTCATGGGTATTGGTTCGGCGAGGATCAGGCGCGCTACGTCATTGCTGTACCCGCGGCCAATGCCGCAGCCATCGAAGCCAAGGCGAAGACAGCTGGGGTGCCCGTCTCGCTCGTCGGCGAGACGGGTGGTGATGCCGTGGTACTCGACGGGCGCAAGATGCCAATCAGCGATCTCCGCCAGTCGCACGAAGCCTTTTTGCCGACCCTGATGGGCGCGGCGTAAGATCACGGGAGTTATTTGCCATGGCCATGGAAGCAAGCGAAATCGCCCGGTTGATCAAGGAAGCCCTGCCGGATGCCGATGTCACGATCGAAGATCTGCGCGGCGATGGTGATCATTACGCCGCGCAAGTCGTCTCGTCGGCCTTCGTCGGCAAGTCGCGCGTGCAGCAGCATCAGATCGTCTACGCTGCCTTGAAGGGCAAGATGGGTGACGAGTTGCATGCCCTGGCGCTGCAGACCTCGGCGCCCGCCGCCTGAAAGGTTTGAGCTGCGCTCATCATGCCACGACAACAGGCTGATCGCCTCGGCCTTGCCTATGCTGCTGGTGCCTATCTTTGCTGGGGCATGATGTCGCTCTACTTCCGGCAGACGTCCTTCATGTCGTCGCCGGAAGTGCTCGATCACCGTATCCTTTGGTCGCTGGCGTTGACGGCTTTGGGCACCGCGATCCTGGTTCCGCACGGTGAGATCGCAGCGCTCTTTGGCAACCGCCGGAAGTTGGCGGGATTGTTCCTGTCGTCGATCTTTCTCGCTGCCAACTGGCTGATCTTCATCTGGGCGGTGGCCGATGGTCAGGCCCTGGAAGCCGGTCTCGGCTATTTCATCTGTCCGCTGCTGAGCGTGGCGCTCGGCGTCTGGCTGTTCAAGGAGCGGATGAGCCGTATCCAGTTCGCCGGCCTCGCTATCGTCTGCATCGGCGTCGGCCTGACCACCTTTGCCTTCGGGCGGCTGCCTTGGATTGCCTTATCCCTTGCCGGCACCTTTGCGATCTATGGTCTCTGCCGCAAGGTTCTCAAAGTGCCGGCCATGCTCGGCCTCTTTGCCGAAACTCTGCTGCTCTTTCCTTTGGCGCTGGCGCACGCGATCTGGCTTGAGCAAAGCGGGCAGGGTCATTTCTTGGGGGCCGACTGGCACGGCCAACTGCTCATGGCAGGCCTCGGCCTCATTACCACCGTGCCGCTGCTCTTCTTTGCGGGGGCGGCGAACCGCTTACCCCTGACGCTGATGGGCCTCATGCAATATCTCAATCCTACCGTGCAGGTCAGCCTTGCGGTTTTGGTCTATGGCGAGGCTTTTACCCCGGTTCACGCCGTCACTTTTGGAGCTATTTGGCTGGGTCTCGCGGTATTCTCACTGGCGCCTTGGGTCCGGCGGCGGCAAAATACCCTGGTGCCGGCTGACCCAGTTCTCGGCCTCGACAATTGACTTTCCAACTGATTGCCGCCATATCGCGAGCAAAGGCAGAAAGGATCTGACGCCCATGAGTGACAACCCCGTTTTTGACCGGATTCGCGACGATATCGGCAGCAATGACGTCGTGCTCTACATGAAGGGCACCCCGGTGTTCCCGCAATGTGGCTTCTCCGCCGCCGTCGTGCAGGTGTTGAGCCATGTCGGCGTGAAGTTTAAAGGCATCGACATTCTGCAAGACCCCAGCCTGCGTCAGGGCATCAAGGAATTCGCCAGCTGGCCGACCATTCCCCAGCTCTATGTGAAGGGCGAGTTTGTCGGCGGCTGCGACATCATCCGTGAGATGTATGAATCGGGCGAACTGCAGCAGTTGCTGAAAGATAAGGGCGTCAGCACCAGCCAGGCTGCCTGATCCTGATGACATAGAGCGTGCAGCCCGGTTGGGTGACGCTGATTTCGAAGCCGGCCCGTGGGAAATCCTGCGGGTCGGCTTTTTCATGTGCGGATGTTGATCTTTTGGTCAAATCAACACAGATTCCACGAATTTCGAACAATTGACTTGCGACCCGTTCGGGCCTGTGGCTAAATTTTTGCACCAATACATAGCGCTCCGACCAAACGGGGCCCAGAGGCAGACCGGGAGACGTGCAATGATTACGACCTTCCGCCGCAAGGCGATGGGTGCCGCATTGGCTTTGGCCTTGGGCGCCGGTGGGACAATAGGTTTTGGAACAATGCCGGCCTCAGCCGAGGTGCCGGAAAGCAGCGACCCCATCAAGATCGCGCTGTTCGACTGGACGAGTGTCAATCTCAACGCGACGATCCTGTCGAAGATCCTGAAATCCTATGGCTACAGCACCGAACTGGTGACGTCGGATTACCTCGCCAGCATCCAGACCGGCTTGCGGACCGGCGACCTCACCATCGGCATGGAATATTGGGACACCACGGGCCGCGAGGCGATGGCCGATGCCGATGCAAGCGGCCAGACTGAGAACCTTGGTCCGATCGGCCCCAAGGCCAAGGAAGAGTGGTGGTTCCCGGAATATATGAAGGAAAAATGCCCGGGCCTGCCGAACTGGGAAGCCTTGAAAGGCTGCGCCGAGGCGTTCTCAACCCCCGAAACGGCACCTAAAGGCCGCTATCTTGGTGGCCCGGTGACCTGGGGCGGGTTTGACGACGAACGTGTCGAAGCCCTCGATCTGCCCTTCGAAGTGGTGCATGCGGGCACGGACGCCGCCATGTTCGCTGAGCTTGAATCCGCCTATCAGCGCAAGGCGCCGATCATCCTGTGGATCTACACGCCGCATTGGGCACCGGCAAAGTTCAAGGGTGAGTGGGTGCAGTTCCCGGAATGGACACCGGAATGCTACAGCGACCCGGCCTGGGGCATCAATCCGGACAAGGCCTATGATTGCGGCAAGCCGCATGGGGAGATCTACAAATATAGTTGGAAGGGTTTTGCCGAGAAATGGCCGGTCGCGCACAAGATCGCCAAGAACATGATCTTCACCGATGACGAGATGAACACGCTCATTGGCCAGGTCGATCTCGACAAGAAATCGTTGGATGAGGTCGCGGACGCCTGGATCGCAGCCAATCAGGACAAGATCAAGCAGTGGGCCCAGTAGGCTCGATTCCCTAAACTGGCCGGGTCGCTCTCAAGGCGGCCCGGCCGTTTATTTTCCGGGATCAATATGGTGCAGGGTGGGGCGCCCATGGATGTGTTGAGCAAGTCGCAATCCGGTGATGCGGCTGAGGCTGCGACCGTGAAGCTGTCTTGCCGCCATGTCTGGAAAATGTTCGGCGGCGGTGGTCCGCGTCGTTTCTCAGACAACGAGATCGCAACATTGCAAAACCTCTCCCCGGTAGAGCTGACGGCACGCGGCTTGATGGCCGCGGTGCGCGATGTTTCGCTCGATGTGCTGGAGGGCGAGATCTTTGTGCTGATGGGTCTCTCCGGTTCGGGCAAATCGACCTTGTTGCGCTGCCTGTCGCGTCTGATCGAACCCAGCGCCGGCGCCGTGCTGTTTGAAGGCCGCAATCTGCTGGAGGCCAATCCGCAGGAACTTATCGAACTCCGCCGCCACAAGATGGGGATGGTGTTCCAGCATTTTGCGCTGCTGCCGCACCTCACCGTGCTGGACAATGTCGCCTTTCCTTTGTCGCTGCAGAAAATCGGCAAATCGGCGCGCCAGGCGCGGGCGCGCGAAGTGCTCGAACTGGTTGGTCTCCAGGGCAAGGAACTGAGCTTCCCGCGCCAGCTATCGGGTGGTCAGCAGCAGCGGGTCGGCATCGCCCGTTCCCTTGCCGCCAACCCCGAACTGTGGTTCCTCGACGAACCCTTCTCGGCGCTCGATCCACTTATCCGCCGTGAGATGCAGACCGAATTGCAGCGCCTGCAAAGCGTCCTGAAAAAGACGATTGTCTTTGTCACGCACGATTTCGACGAAGCCATCCGCCTGGCCGATCGGATCGCCATCATGAAGGATGGAGCGGTCGTGCAATTGGGGACGCCGGAAGATCTGGTCCTCAATCCGGCGACCGACTATGTCGCCGAATTCACCGGCGACGTCGACCGCGCCAAGGTGGTCAGTGCCGGGCGTATCATGATACCGCCCAGCGGGGAGGCGGTCGCTGGTCAAGTCGGTCTACGTGAGAAGATCGTGGCCATCGCACCGCGCGTGATCGGCTCCGGGAAACCATTTGCTGTCGTAGATACGGAAGGTGTCGTGGTGGGCGAGATAACTCCCCAGGCCGTGCTCGACATTTTGCTTGAGCGTGGGTCGCGGCAGTGAGCGTCAGCGCTGATATGGCAGGTACTAAAGAGCAGCGGTCGCCCTGGCTGCTCATCTGGCTGGGATTTCTTGTCGCAGCGGTCCTCCTGTGGTTGCTGCGCGACAGTCTGGCGCCGCTGGTCAAATATCCCGACCAGCTAGAACTCAACTTCGCCAAATGGATTGGCATCGGGGCGAAGTGGCTGGTGGCGCATATCCAGTTTCTGACGCGTGCTCTGGCCGCCATTCTTGACGTACCACTGAGAGCTGCCATCGCCATCCTCGCCAGAGGCGTATTGGCACCCAATGATGCTGTCTTGTTCCCGCGTCTGTCCTGGGTCGGCATCATCGGGGCCGTGACACTGGCTGGCTATGCCTTTGGTGGCCACCGCACGGCGCTGACGGCCTTTGGCTGCTTCCTCTATATCGCGCTGTTCGGGCAATGGGACGGCGCCATGCTGACTTTGGCGGCCGTCGTCATTTGCGTGCCGATCGCCGTTGCCCTGGGATTGGCGTTCGGCATTCTGGCTTTCCGGCATCGGCGGTTTGCGATCTGGATCGTGCAGCCGAGCCTTGACCTCATGCAGACCATGCCGTCCTTTGCCTATCTCGTGCCGATCCTGCTACTGTTCGGCTCGGGGCCAGTACCGGCGCTGGTTGCAACCGTCATCTTCGCGACGCCGCCGATGGTGCGGGCGACAGTTCTTGCACTGCAATCGGTTGCCGAGGATGTGCTTGATTTCGGTGACATGGCCGGCTGCTCGCCACGCCAGAAGCTGTGGCGGATCATGCTACCGACCTCCCGGCCCTTGCTGATGGTCGGCGTCAATCAGGTCATCATGATGACGCTCAATATGGTGATCATCGCGTCGATGATTGGCGCAGGCGGGCTCGGCTACGATGTGCTGATGGCTCTGCGCCAGGGCGATATCGGCCGCGGCGCCGTAGCCGGCATGGCAATCGTTGCGATTGCGGTGACACTCGACCGGATTAGTCAGGCAGCTGCCGACGGGCACACGCTGCCATCTTCCACAGGGCTGCCCTTTCACAAGCGTCATCCATATCTCTTGGCTGCCTTCGCCTGGATGGTGTTGACCACATTGCTCAGCCTCTTTGTTCCAGCATTCGCTGACATGCCGAAGTCGATGGTGATCACTCTTGGCGACACGCTCAGCGAATTCGTCAAATGGCTCAATGTCAATTTCTTCGATGCGATCGAGGCTGTCCGTACGTGGCTGCTGTTGCAGCTGATGAATCCGGTCAAG
Source organism: Dongia sp. P2_B8 (assembly GCF_056404715.1). Classification (NCBI taxonomy): domain Bacteria; kingdom Pseudomonadati; phylum Pseudomonadota; class Alphaproteobacteria; order Rhodospirillales; family Dongiaceae; genus Dongia; species Dongia sp. P2_B8. The sequence continues at coordinate 1,029,034 of NZ_JBFUDM010000001.1, forward strand.
CAGGCTCTGCTGGTGGCGCCCTGGATTGCCATCCTGGTGGGTCTGGTACTGGCAGGGTTTCAACTGGGTGGTCGCAAGCTCGCACTCCTGGTCGGCTTGCTCATTGCCTTCATTCTGGTAGCCGGGCAATGGGAAAAGGCCATGGTGTCGATCTATCTCTGTGCCATCTCTGCTGTCATCGCCGCCCTTATCGGCATTCCGATCGGGGCCTGGGCGTCGCGCAGCGACTGGGCCAATCGTGTCATTACCGTTCTTGTCGATACGCTGCAGACGCTGCCGACCTTCGTCTATTTGATCCCGGTGGTGATGCTGTTCCGGGTCGGCGATGTTACCGCCATGATTGCCATCATCCTTTTTGCTGTGACACCGGCCATTCGCTACACGGCCCATGGCTTGCGCAATGTCTCGCCCCAGGTGATCGAGGCGGCCAGAGCCATGGGTTCAACGCCGCGCCAGATCATGTGGCGGGTACAGGTACCGCTAGCCTTGCCGGAAATCATGCTGGGCATCAACCAGGTTATCCTGCTGGCACTCAGCATGCTGGTGATCACCGCGCTGGTCGGGACGCGTGATCTTGGCCAGGAAGTCTATATTGCTCTTACGAAAGCCGACCCAGGCCGGGGCATCGTTGCTGGCCTTTGCGTGGCTTTTCTCGGTATCGTGCTCGATCGTCTGGTTGCTGCTGGAGCCACGCGGCTGCGCCAGCGCCTGGGCCTGAGCAGCGTCGTTCATCATGGTTAGGAATCGGGATTAGATCATGTCAAAAGAACTGGAAGGCCTATCGGATCTGCGGCTCAACAGCCGTCAGGCGCGGATTATGGAGGTCTTGCGTCGGGACCAGCTATTGGCCGTAACGCAATTGGCCGAAGCACTCGATGTATCCGGCGAGACGATCCGGCGCGACCTGCGCCTTCTTTCGGCAAAGGGCCTCGTCGAAAAGAGTCACGGCAATGTGCGTTGGCGTGACCGCAGCGAGGACCAGCCGCTGCAGCGCCGCATGCTCGACAATATGGGCGGCAAGCAGAGTATTGCCCTGGCCATTGCCGACGAGATCAGCGATGGAGAATCGGTGTTCCTCGATACCGGGTCCACAAACATCTACGTGGCGCAGGCTCTAAAAGGCCGACGTGATCTGACCGTGGTCACCAATTCGGCGCCGATTGCCCAGCATCTCAGCACCGGCGAAGGCAACCGCGTCTATCTCGCCGGCGGCGAACTGCGCGCCGATGACAGCGCCGCCTTTGGACCGGCGGCAATCGCCTTCTTGCAGCAATTCATGGTCAAGACCGCGATCATCAGCGCTGCCGGTTTGGATGCCAAATTAGGTGTCATGGACAACCATCTGTGCGAAGCGGATGTCTCGCGGTCAGTCATCGGACACGCGGAACGCGTCATCGTTGGTGCGGATTGCAGCAAGTTCAACCGCCGCTGCCTGGTGGCGGCCGTCAGCTTTGCCGACGTCGATCTGCTGGTGACCGACCAGAAGCCCAGCGGGGAGCTTGGCGACGAGCTGGAGCAGCATGACGTTGAAATTCTTGTGACCGACCCGACCTGAACCCAAATATCCTTCCAATGCGGAGCGCAGTAGCACGATGACCGGGCGGCAACACGCGGAAATCTTGATCATTGGTGCCGGTATCATCGGCTGTTCGATTGCTTATCATCTCACCCGCATGGGCAAGAAGGATGTGGTGATCCTCGAGAAGAGTGGCATTACCCACGGTGCCACCTGGCATGCGGCGGGGCTCGTTGGCCAGTTGCGTTCGTCCCGCAATGTCACGCGCATGCTGCGCCATTCGGTCGAACTCTATGACAAGCTCGAAGCCGAAACCGGCATGGCGATCGACTGGAAGAAGTATGGCAGCCTGCGTTTGGCCTGTTCCTCCGAACGTGAGATGGAGAACAAGCGTTCGCTCACCATGGCCAAGAGCTTCGGTCTTGAGATGCAGGAACTGTCGCCGCAGGAGGCACAGGATCTGTTCCCGATCATGAGCCTTGAGGATGTGCGATCTGCGGTTTACATCCCCTCCGATGGCTATATCGACCCGGCCGGTATCTGTCAGGCACTTGCCAAGGGCGCCAAGGATAAAGGTGCCCGTATCATCGTCGGCGAACGCGTAACCGGCATGACGGTGGAAAACCGTCGTGTCGTCGGCGTCAAGACCGATCAGGGCGAGTGGACCTGCGATCTGGTGGTGAATTGCGCCGGCATGTGGGGCCACGAGATCGGCGAGATGGCCGGCATCCGGGTGCCCAGCTTCGCCGTCGAACATCAGTATCTGATCACCGATCCCTTGCCGGATGTTCCTAAGCGCATGCCGACCATGCGCGATCCCGATCATCTGGTCTACTATAAGCCGGAAGTTCGTGGCCTGGTTATCGGCGGCTATGAGCCGGACACCTTGCCCTTTGCACCGGGTGGCATCCCGAAACATTTCGCCCAGGAACTGCTGCCCGGCAATTTTGAGCGCTTCGAATTATTGGCGAAGCTGGGCGGCAAGCGCACGCCGATCATCAACACGGTGGGCGTCCGGCAGTTGATCAATGGGCCAATTCCGTATTCGGCTGATTCCGATTTCGTCATGGGCAAGTCGCCGGAGCTCGACAATTTCTTCGTATCGGCGGGTTTTCTCTATGGCATCGCCGCCGGTGGTGGCGCCGGCCGCATGATGGCCGAATGGATCGTCGAGGGTGCGCCCAGCCTCAACCTGTGGCCGCTCGACGTGCGTCGCTTCAACTTCCATCACAACACGCGCCATTTCATGTATCCGCGCGCTGTCGAGCTCTATGGTCATCACTACAAACTGCACCGGCCGGGTGACGAGCATGAAACGATGCGCGGCATCCGCCGCTCGCCGCTTTATGAGACGTTGAAGGGCAGGGGTGCCGTGTTCGGGTCCCGCGGTGGTTGGGAGCGGCCGAACTGGTTCGCATCGGCTGGCGTGAAGCCGGCTGACGAGCCCGCCTTCGATCGGGCCAAGACCAATTGGTTTGCTCATGTCGGCGCCGAACACAAGGTGGTGCGAGAAGGGGTGGCGCTCATCGACCAGACTTCCTTTGCCAAGTTCGAGGTCATCGGGCCGGGTGCTGCCATTGCATTGCAGAAGCTCGCCGTTTCCGACATGGACAAGCCGGTCGGCAGCACGATCTACACCCAGCTGTGCAACGCGAAGGGTGGGATTGAATGCGACCTGACTTTCTCGCGCATTGCACAGGACCGCTTCTATTTCGTGACGGGCAGTGCATTCGGCCTTCACGACCGGCAATGGATCGAGAGTCATCTGCCGCGGGACGGATCTGTACAGATCGTCGACGTCACATCCGGCCGTGCCGTCATCAATATCTGTGGGCCGAAGGCGCGCGACGTTCTGGCGCTGGTGGTCGAGGAGGATGTTTCGAACGCGGCCTTTCCGTTCTCGACCTGCCGGCAGATTACCGTGGGGGCGGCGCCGGTACTGGCCATCCGCATCGGTTATGTCGGCGAATTGGGCTGGGAACTGCATGTGCCCACGGAATATGCGGCACACATCTATGACGTGTTGCGCGCAGCAGGTGAGGCGTTCGGTATCCGCGATGTCGGCTACCGCGCCATCGACAGTCTGCGCATGGAGAAGGGTTATCTCTATTGGTCGAGCGATATCACGCCGGACTATTCGCCCTATGAGTCCGGGCTCGGTTTCCGGGTCAACCTGAAGAAGGGCGAATTCATCGGTCGCGACGTGCTGGCAACGCAGAAGGCCGAGGGCGTCAAGCAAAAGCTCTGTACCTTCACGCTTGATAAGCCGCTGCCACTCTATGGCGGCGAGGCAGTGATCCATGATGGAAAGGTTGTCGGCGTCACCACCAGCGGCAATTTCAGCTACACGCTTGGGAAGTCGGTTGCCTATGCCTATCTATCGACGACGCTCAGCACAGCGCAGGGCTTCGTCGTGGAATCGTTTACCGAGCAGTCGCCAGCGACACGCCATGACGGCCCGCTTTACGATCCGAAGAATGAGCGATTGAAGGCCTGAGGGGGCATGGATGGTGGACGAGACGATCATTGGCGAGACGCTTCGGCGCATTCCGTTATTGGCCGACCTCGATGTCAATGAGGTCAGTGCCGAACGGCTGGGTGGCCTTACCAACCGCAACTATCTGCTAGGGACTCCCAAGGGCAAGTTTGTCCTGCGCATTCCCGGCGAGGGAACGGGCGAGTACATATCGCGCAAGAACGAAGCACATGCTGCGAGGGTGACCTCCGATATCGGCGTCAACGCCCCGCTCATCTTCTTCGATGAGTCAGATGGGGTGCAGCTTGCCGGCTATATCGACGGCGCGCAGACGATGAATAGCGAACGCTTCAAGGATCTGGGATCGGTCCGACGGGCGGCGCAGTCCCTGCGCAAGGTTCATGTGTCGGGCAAGCCGTTTCTCAACCGGTTCGAGCTCTTCCACATGATCGACGACTATCTGGAGATTCTGGCGCGCAAGGATGCGCCTTTGCCGGACGGCTATCATGATGTGAAACACGAGGCCGAGAGCGTGCGCCGGGCGCTGGCCGCCCGGCCGCTGCCGTCAGCACCCTGCCATTGCGACCCCTTGGCCGAGAACTTCCTCGACAATGGCGAGATGGTCTATGTGATCGATTGGGAATATGCCGGCAACAACGATCCGATGTGGGATCTGGGCGATTTGTCAGTCGAAGCCAGTTTTGGGTCCGATCAAGACGCTGCCTTGTTGGAAGCCTATTTCGATGGCCGTGTCCCGGCGGGCGATCGCGGCCGCATGGTGCTCTATAAGGCCATGTGCGACCTCCTTTGGACCCTGTGGGGCATTATCCAGCACGTAAACCAGAATCCGGCCGACGATTTCTGGGCCTATGCCGTAGGCCGCTTCGAGCGCTGCAAGAAGCTGATGGGTGCCTCGGATTTCGGTCGCTACATCCAGGCCACGATTGACGGGTAAGCCCGCTGCCATGCCCTCCCTGCAAGGCTGCGATTACGTCAACAGGGTTGCCTTTCCGCCGTCTTTCCGGTCTCTATGACGCTGTTCTAGACACGCGCCTCAAGGAATTCCCGGGATGGATGACACTGTTTCACCGCGCAAGGCCGCCATTGCGGCGCGCGCCTTCAAGGATGGTTTGCTGGTCGAAGAGGCCCCTTTGATCGGCATCATCGATACAGATGCTTTGCGCGCGACGATCGACGATCTGCGCTCGTCATTCCCCAATTTCTTCCAGCATGCCTTTGCCGCCAAGGCAAACACCATGCCTGCCGTCCTCAATCTCATCCGCAACTGGGGCATGAGCTGTGAGGTAGCGAGCCCCGGCGAGTTTGAGGCAGCCGTCAAGGCAGGATTCAGCGGGCCGGAAATCGTCTTCGACAGCCCGGCCAAGACCAACTGGGAGATCAACGCTGCGCTTAAGGCAGGTGCCACTCTCAACATCGACAATTTCCAGGAACTGGCGCGGGTCGATGCCTGGCTCGCCAAGGGCACATCGCGCTCGATCATCGGCCTGCGCATCAATCCGCAGGTGGGGACGGGCAGCATCGCCGCTATGAGCACGGCGACATTGAGCTCCAAGTTCGGCATTGGCCTCGAAGATGGCGACAACCGCCAGCAGATCATCGATGCCTATGCCAGCCGTCCCTGGCTCACCTGCCTTCATACCCATGTGGGCTCGCAAGGTTGCCCGCTCGACCTCATCGCGGCTGGGATCGCCAAGACGTTCGCGCTGGCGCAGGAGATCAATTCAACACTCGGTCGCAAGCAGATCACGACATTGGACATTGGTGGCGGCGTGCCGGTCAATTTCGCAAGCGACATCGCGACCCCCAGTTTTGGCGATTATGTGGCCGCTTTGCGTACCGGCGTTCCAGGTCTCTTTGCCGGTGAGTTTAAGATCGTCACGGAATTCGGCCGGTCCGTTCTCGCCAAGGCCGGGTTCATTCTGGCGCGCGTGGAGTACACCAAGGAACAGGGCGGGCATCCCATCGCCATCACCCATGCCGGGGCGCAGGTCGCGACCCGCACTGTGTTCATGCCGGAATTGTGGAAGATCCGCGTGAGTGCTCTGGACAGTCAGGCGCGCCCGAAGAAGGGGCCCAAGGTCGTTCAGGATGTTGCCGGCCCCTGCTGTTTCGCCGGCGATATCGTGGCCCATGCCCGCGCCTTGCCGCTGCTGGAGCCGGGCGATTTCGTCATGTTGCACGACACCGCCGCCTATTATTTCTCGACACCCTTCGTCTATAACAGCCTGCCGGCCATCCCGGTTTATGGCGTTTCAGGGGCTGACGATCGGCTTGATGTTTCGGTCATGCAGGAAGGCCACGCGCTGATTTAGCGCGCGACAACGACCAGTCCCGTGACGATGAGGGCGATGCCGCCGGCGTGACGCCAGCCGAGCCCTTCGCCGAAGAAGGCGGCTGCTGCCAGCGGCACCAGCACGAAGCAGAGCGCATTGAACAGCACCGCCGTCGACAGCGGTACGCGCTGCAGGATGGCAACCCACAACACGGTAGCAATACCATAGAGAATGAGCGCTGCCCAAAGCCAGTAATTGGCGATGAGCAGCCGCACGTCGCCCAGACCGCTGATGGTGCCGGTGCTGAGTGCCGCCTTCTTGAACAGCAATTGGCCGGAAGACAGGATCGCCACGTAAAGGCCCAAGGCGGCCAGCATCTCTTTGCCGATCACGGCACTCTCCCCCGACTGTGCTTGACGCGCGATCCTGACCGATCGGGGCGCAAGCTGCAAGATAAGCGGGGTCAGGAGGCTGGTGTCGTGGCGCCGCCGGGGCCCTGGGCCGAGACGGGGACGCAGGCTTTGATCGCGGCGTCGGCCCGGTGCCAATTGTCGCGCGCCATGTCCGGGAAGACACCGCTGACCTGATGGGTCGGCCAATAGAGATCGCCGTTATAGAATTTCACGATCGACTTGTTGTTGGGATGCGGCTCCACGGTGACAAAGGCAATGAGGCCACCGCGCGGCGCATAGACACTGATTTCGGCTTTCGGGCCGAAGAACAGCAGGTCGGGCTCCGTGCCGCGGAACTCGTTGGCAAGGCTGCCGGCAAGGCAATTGGCCATCACATCCGGGGTCTGGTCGAGCCGGGCCGTGATATCGGGTTTGGCCAGCAGGCTGGTCGAGGTGCAGGCCGCCGTGCCAAGCAGCAGCAGGAGGGGTAGATGGGCTAAGCGCATGGCGGTGGCCTCGAAAGATTGGGTTTCTGCCGTTCTCTGAAGCATGTCCCATGCCAGACATCGCCCAGGGGATGGGGCGCGTTATCCCTTTGATATCGCGTTAACTATTTTACATATAAGCTTGCGTGAATCGGCCGGGTTCTTCAAATTGCCCGGCAAAGATGGCGAGCTAGGCACGGAATGGGCCTGGGTACGGCGCCTGGGTGAGGGCGGAGATCCGAAGGATCGAGGCTGGATTGCCCGGCCGGCCAAGCAGACCAAGGCGCGTCGGTCAGTATTGAACTGGGGTATGTGATGCATGAGTCTCTGAGCAGGTTCGTCGAGCAGTGTAATGCCGTGGTCGCTTCAATGGGGCAGGCGCATGATAGGGTCACGGCCATCGCGCCGCTGATGCATGCGTTGATCGCGGACGCTGACGAATTTCTGTCGGACGAGCATTTCAGATCGGACCCAGACCATTACGCGCGCAATGCCATCTACCTCTGTCCAAAGGGGGACCTGTCGCTCTTCGCCCTCGTCTGGCTGCCCGGGCAGTGGACGCCGGTGCATGATCATGGCAGCTGGGGTGTCGTTGGTGTCGTCCGCGGCATGCTGGAGGAACGCGCCTATATGTCCGTTGCGGGCGAGATACACGGCAACAGCGGTATCGGCCTGAAGCGCGGCGGTGTCACCCTGCTGTGTCCGTCGGCGATCTCAAGCTTTGTGCCCAATCCTGATCACATCCACATGACCGGCGTGCCGACCGAGCGGGAGACCTGCGTCAGTCTTCACCTCTATGGGCGCAACATGGATTCATTTCATATCTACGATGTCGACGCCGGCACACGGCGCCTGATCGAGGTCCCGCATTATGAAAGTGCCGGATGAGGGAGAACAGTAATCCATGTGCCGTTGGCTGACCTATTGCGGCGATCCCATCTATCTCGACCGCGTGATCTTCGAGACCGAAAACTCGCTCATCCATCAAAGTATGCGGGCCCGGCAAAGCCATGTCACCACCAATGGCGACGGATTTGGCATTGGCTGGTATGCGGAACGCGCTGTGCCAGGCACCTATCGCGACATCCTGCCGGCCTGGAACGATGCCAATCTGCGTTCGATCGCGCATCAGATCCGCTCCGGTCTGTTCCTGGCACATGTGCGCGCCTCGACCGGGACTGCAACCTCCCGCGCCAATTGCCATCCGTTCAGCCATGGCAAATGGCTGTTCATGCATAACGGACAGATCGGCGGCTATGACCGCATCCGCCGGCGCATCGAAGCTCTGGTGGACGACAGCTTCTACGTCCATCGCTTGGGCACGACCGACAGCGAACTTATCTTCTATCTGATGCTCTCGATGGGGCTCGACAAGGATCCGGTCAACGCCATCCAGCGCACGCTGGGCGCCGTGGTTGAGATCATGAAACAGGCCGACGTATCCGATGCCTTGCGTTTCACCTCCGTCGTCACGGATGGTGCTGCGATCTATGCCATTCGCTTTGCCACCGACGAAACGCCGCCTTCGCTCTATTGGCGCTATGAGGATGACCAGTTGCTGATCGTCTCGGAACCGCTCGACGACGATCAGCGCTGTTGGCACGAAGTCCCGGCCGGGCAGATGCTGGTGACCGAACGCAATGTCCGCGTCGACATGGTCCCGTTCAGGCCGCTCTGACTCCATCTGACGCAGACCGGCCACAGTTAGAACTTTTCCCCTTGACCTTGACGCTGCGTCAAGCCTGTACACCACTTCCCGACGGGCCGATGCCCGGATGAGGCAGGGTTTCAAGCGGGAGAGAGGAAATGTTTCGGATCGGTGAATTCGCGCAGATCGCCCAGGTGTCGAGCCGGCAGCTCCGGTTCTATGACCAGCTTGGGCTATTGCAACCGGCGCATATTGACGACCAGACCGGCTACCGATACTACAGCATTCGGCAGTTGCCGCGGCTCAACAGTATCTTGGCGCTCAAGGAACTGGGTCTGTCTCTGGAGCAGATCGGGCCGCTGCTGAAGGACGATATTTCACCATCGGCGCTGCGCGGCATGCTCACCCTGAAGCGGGCCGAGGTCGAGAGAGCCCTGCGCGAAGATGAGAATCGCCTGCGACATATCGAATCGCGGATCGCCCAAATCGACAAGGACGGTGGTATCGACGGATATGACGTCGTGACCAAATCCGTCTCTGCGATCCCATTCCTGTCGGTGCGATACAGCTGCAACGGCATGGATGAGGCCGTGCGGATGGTACGGTGCGTTGCCGAGGATGGCGCCAGGCAGATCCGGCCCGCCTTGCGCGACAAGCTTATTGTGGTATCGCGAAGCGAGAACGACGCGGATCTGCTCGATCTGGAGATTGGCTATTCGCTGACCCGCCCAACGAACGCCAACGTCAGGGTCGGCGGTGATCTTGTGCTGCGGGCGGGCGAATTGCCGGCGGTGGACATGATGGCGACGATCGTTCGCCAGGGAACGAACGCCCAGAGCCACACCTCCTTCAGTGCGATCGGCACATGGATAGAGGCCAATCATTTCGAGATCGCCGGACCCTGCCGTGAAGTGTTTCTGGAGTCCGTGACGGGGCCGCCCGGGTTCGAGGGTGCCTTGGTCGAGATCCAGTTTCCGGTTCGACCGGCCGCGTAACTCCCCAACACAATTTGATCATCCAACCGGGCGCGACACGGCGCGCCTGTGAGGTCGCGCTCGCGCATTTTTCCGTGATTTCACAAGGAGACGACATGCTGACGATCTATGGTGTGCCCCTGTCGGTGCATACGCGCAAGACACTTGTCACCGCGATGCATAAGGGTCTCGATCACAAATTCGAGGCCGTGATTCCGGTCATTCCCGACAATCCGCCGGCCAATTGGCATACGCTCAGTCCGACCGGGCTCATTCCGGCAATGCAGGACGGCGAATTCACCCTGGCCGACTCAACGGCGATTTGCCTCTATCTTGAGCGCAAGCATCCGTCGGCGCCGATCCTGCCGGCGGACCCCCAACGTTGCGGTCGAGCTCTGTGGTTCGATGCCTATGCTGGCGGGACCATGTTCCGGGACGTCGTGCGCCCGCTATTTCACCAGATAGTGGTGGCGCCCCGTATCAAGAAGGTCGCGACCGACCAGGCGCTCGTCGACACGGTCTTGAACGAGGTGCGGCCGAAGATCTTCAGCTATCTGGAAGCACAGATCGAGGGTGCCTTTCTTGTCGGCTCTTCGTTGACGCTAGCGGATCTGGCGGTGGCCTCGAATCTGCTGACCTACCGCTATCTCGGCCTTTCGATTCCAGCGGACAACTATCCGAAACTGTCACGCTATCTGGCAGGCATTGTTGATCTGGAGATTTTTCAGCGGGCGGTAGCGCAGGAGAGGCCGTTCGTTGAACAGATGGGCCTGGATCGCAGCTTCCTGAACTGAGCGGGGCTCGACTGGTTCCCCCCCCCGACGACCGCTTGCAACGCCAACCGCCGAAACAAAACACCCCCGGACGCTATGCGCGGCCGGGGGCGTCTTTCGTGTGGACCGATGCGCTTTCGCAGCTTCGTTCCGAATTGGCTCCTCGAGCTGGACTCGAACCAGCGACCTGCGGATTAACAGTCCGACGCTCTACCAGCTGAGCTATCGAGGAATAACACTGCCTGAACCTCACAGCCCGGCGCGTTGGGCCAGCATATAGCAGAAGGTTCGGCCGGCTGCAAACAGCTTTCTTCATCCGCTGCAATATCCTCAAGGGCCTGATTCGGCAGTCCTTTTTGGCGCAGCGAATTGTCACATCCAGGGGTCGCGGGGGTTGACAGCGGCCCTGACATTCACGATTCTCCGGCGCCATCCAGATGCCCGGGCGACCGGTACGGGCACAGCTAGCCATCGGAGTTTCCATGAAGGCCGTCATTTTGAGCGCGGGCCAGGGTTCGCGTCTGTTGCCATTGACCGAAGGCCGCCCGAAATGCCTCCTCCAGTTGGGCGACAAGACGCTGATCGAATGGCAGATCTGGGCGCTGACCCAGGGCGGCGTCGACGAGATCGCGGTTGTGGTCGGCTACCATGCGCAGGATGTCGTGGCGCTCCTCAAAAAGCTGGAAAGCCCGAAACTCAAGATCCGCACCATCTACAACCCGTTCTACAAACTCGCCGACAATCTCGCGAGCTGCTGGATGGCGCGTCATGAAATGCAGGGCGATTTCGTCATCCTCAATGGCGACACCGTCATTGAACCGACGATCTTCCAGACTTTGATGGCGAGCCCCAAGGCGCCGATCACCGTCACCATCGACAAGAAAGAATCCTACGATTCCGACGATATGAAGGTGCATCTCAAGGGTACGCGCCTGCTTGAGATCGGTAAGACTTTGGCAGCCGACCGCACCAACGGTGAATCGATCGGCATGCTGCTGTTTCGCGGCGACGGCCCCAAGCTCTTCACCGACACGCTGGACACGCTGATGTACACGCCGGAAGGCGTGAAGTGGTGGTACCTCCGCGCCATTGGCCAGATCGCCGAACATCACCAGGTCGAAACCTGCAGCATCGAAGGCAAACTCTGGGGCGAAGTCGATTTCCCCGCCGACCACGAACGCGTCTCGCAGCTGGTGACGGAGTTCTAACACATCGTTTCGGCATCACCGGCACATCCAATCTGTCCTAACAAGATGCGTCATCCCCGGACTTGATCCGGGGATCTGCGAGCAACCGATGAACAGCGCATCTCGTCGCACCTGATCCCCGGGTCAAGCCCGGGGATGACGATTTAAATGGAATGATACCAGGGCCACATCCTCGCTCGTCGTGGTGACGGCTGGAAATTCGGAGATGGTCGACCTTCGCCGACCATGACGGTGATATCCCGTTCCCGACAGAAGCGCCTACAGCGTCAGTTCGCACCAGATCGGCGTGTGGTCGCTGGGTTTGTCTTTGGCGCGCGGCTTCTTGTCGATGTCGCACGCTTCCAGGCAGTCGGCAGCTTGCGGCGAAAGCAGCAGATGATCGATGCGTAGGCCATGATCGCGCTGCCAAGCACCGGCCTGATAATCCCAGAAGGTATAGCGATGGCCTTCGGGGTGCAGCAGTTTGAAGGCCTCGGTGTAGCCGAGATTGAGGATTTCGCGGAACTTGGCGCGGGTCTGGGGCAGGGCCAGCGCGTCGCCCGCCCAGCCGATCGGATCGTAGACATCCTTGTCGGTCGGGATGACGTTATAATCGCCGCCCAGCACGGTGGGCTCTTCGAGCTTCAATAGTTCAGCGGCGTGATGGCGCAGTCGCTCCATCCAGGCCAGCTTATAGGGATATTTCTCGCTCTCGACCGGATTGCCGTTGGGCAGGTAGATGGTGGCGACACGCACTTTCTTCCAGCGCTTGCCATCCGGCACGTCGACGATTGCTTGAATGTAGCGCGCCTGTTCATCGGTCTCGTCACCCGGCAAACCCTTATGTTCCACGGTGAGAGGTGTCCGCGACAGGATGGCGACGCCGTTATAGCTCTTTTGCCCGAGCACCGCTGCGTGATAGCCGAGCGCTTCGATCTCGAGCCGCGGGAACTCAGTGTCGCTGCATTTGATTTCCTGCAGCAAGGCAACGTCCGGCTTTTCGTCGCGTAACCACTCCAACACATTCGCGATGCGCGCACGCAGCGAGTTGACGTTGAAGGTCGCGATCTTCACAGGGAGCTAATCGGGATCAGACGGAGAAGGAATTGCCGCAGCCGCAGCTCGATGAGGCGTTCGGATTCTTGATCTGGAACGAGGCGCCGACGAGGTCTTCGACGAAGTCGATCTCGGCGCCGGCCAGCAATTCAAGCGAGGTATCGTCGATCACGACCTTCACGCCATTGCGCTCGAAGATCCGATCGTCCTGCTGCTGGGATTTGTCGAACGAGAAGCCATATTGAAAGCCCGAGCAGCCACCGCCCGACACAGACAGGCGCAGCATCAAATCGGCATCGCCCTCCATCTGGATGAGGGTGGCGATCCGCTTGGCGGCATTCTCGCTGACAGTCACCTGWTGCGGCGCGTCGATCATATTGCCCATGGACGTCACTTCGGCTGGTTTAAGTCGTTAGGGCAGTATTTAGGGCGTTATGCCGGAAAGTCAAACGCCGGAAGCGCATGGCTGTCATCTATGCCCTTACACCAATTGTGTTTTTCCGTCCGATTGGCAAATTTCCTTGGACGAACAAGGGCCACGGCCGGTCCGGGACGGCCGCATCCAATCCTAGTGGCTTGGCCGGAACACGCCTGATACGGTCGCCGCATGCATACTGCCTCTTACGCCTCAGACCCGGATCAGAGTCGCGGCCGGCTCATCGCCGAGGCCGAAAGCCCCATGCGCTCGGTTTATCAGCGCGACCGCGACCGGGTGGTCCACTCGGCCGCCTTCCGGCGTCTGAAGCACAAGACCCAGGTCTTTGTGTATCACGAAGGCGACCATTACCGGACCCGGCTCACCCACAGTCTGGAAGTGGCGCAGATCGCCCGCACCATCGCCCGCGTCCTCGGGCTCAACGAGGATCTGGCCGAAGCCTTGGCACTGGCCCACGATCTCGGCCATCCGCCCTTCGGCCATGCCGGCGAAGAGGCGCTCAATGCTTGCCTGGTCGAACTCGGCGGACTGTTCGATCACAATGAACAGACGTTCCGGGTGCTGACCTCGCTCGAGCGGCGCTATGCCCAGTTCGATGGCTTGAACCTCACCTGGGAAATGCTGGAAGGCATCGTCAAGCATAATGGGCCGTTGAAGGGCAGTCGGGCAGGGGCGCGCAGTCTTGCCCATGGTGTTCCGCAGACCATCGCCGATTTCGACAAGCAATGGCCGCTGGAATTGGATGGCTTCGCAAGTGCCGAGGCCCAAGTTGCCGCGCTGGCTGACGACATCGCCTACAACAACCACGATATCGATGACGGGCTCAGGGCCGGGCTCTTTGCCGTCGAGGATCTGAAGGATGTGCCCTTGGCCGGACCGGTCTTTGCCGATGTGGCCAAGCTCTATCCCGGCCTGGAGACGACGCGCCTCATCCATGAAGCGGTGCGCCGCATGATCAATGTCATGGTGAGCGATGTGCTTGCGGAAAGTCAGCGTCGGATTGCTGCTGCCGACCTGCGGGTTCCGGCCGATGTCCGCAATCGCGACGAACCTATCATCGCTTTTTCGGCGGAGATGCGTGGCCATGATATCGGCCTCAAGAAGTTCCTGTTTCAGCGCATGTACCGGCACGACCGCATCAACCGCACCATGGCCCATGCCAAGGAAGTGGTGACGGACCTCTTTCGGCTGCATCTCGATCAGCCGGATTTGCTGCCACCGGAATGGTCGAAGGAGGCCGGCCACGCCGACCGCTGGCAGCAGGCGCGGGTGGTGGCGGACTATATCGCCGGCATGACCGACAAATTTGCCCTGGAAGCCCATGTCAGGCTGCTCGGTCCCGACCCGGTTGTTTCAGAAAAATCCTAAGCGAATCTTGGCTTTAACCCAGCTCATCACAGGGCTTTGTCTTGACCGACTCGGCTTGGAACTGGTTTGATTCAGCCTTGCGGCGGCGTTTCGCCGTCGGCCAAGATATGGCGTCAAGGATAGCGTTAGATGACGACGGAACCACCCCGCCCAGATCAGATACAGGCCAATGTTGCGGCTGCCCTCAGCCGCCTGCGGGGTGAGCTGGCGCCAACACCACCTACCGGATCGCAGCAACCGCCGTTTGTGCCGATTCCCAATGCGACGGCCCCCAATCAGACCGGTCGCGCTGCCGATCCGATCCTGACCTCGCCAGAAGCTCTATTTGAGATTGGTCCCGGCTTGGAGGCGCCCGATCCCAGCATGGCACTCAATCAGAATGGCGGCAGTGAAGGGGGCGCCGAGACGCCGTTTGCGCGCATGACGGGCCTCAAGCCTGCCGACCAGCCGGACCTTCTTTCCGGCATCGGCACCACGCCGCCGCCTTTGGCCGACCTGCCGGATGCGGATGCCGAAGCAGCTCATCGCCGACGCCGGCTGCGCAATCGGCTGCTGGCCGGCGGCGTCCTGGTCATTGCTCTTGGCGCCTTCTGGCTGCTGAGCGGTGGCGATTCCGGCAACCAGCCGGTGCCGGTGATCACTGCCGACAGCGCTCCGGAAAAGGTGAAGCCAGCCGACGAAGGCGGCCTTGAGGTCCCCAACCAGGATGTCGCCATTCTGAACGGCGAGAACTCGACCGCCCCCACGCAGGGTGAGACCGTTTTGCCGGCGCCCGAGCAACCGGCCACCCCGCCAGTGGTGCCGGAACCGGCGCCCGCCGTCGCAGCCCCCAGTCCGGATGCGACGACGGCAACCAGCGATACCGGCAATGTCATCCCATCCGTGCCGGCACCTGCGGTTGACGCCATCCCAGCGGTGCCTGCGCCGACCGAACCGACGGCCGATGCTTCAGCCGCACCTGCGGCCAGCACCGACACGGCACCGGCCGCCAGCACGGACGCAGCACCTGCGGCTACATCTGAAGCGCCAGCCGAACCGGCGGCACCTGCCACTGAAGCGGCGCCAGCACAGACAGCATCCGTTCAACCTGCTGCTGGTGGATCGGCGCGTGTCCAGCTGGCGGCGGTCAAGACTGAAGCGGCTGCCCAGAAGGAATGGGCGCGCATCCAGAAGGCACATCCCGATGTCCTCGGCGCCCTCACGCTTCATGTTGAAAAATTCAACAAATCGGCTAACGAGACATTCTATCGGATCCAGGCAGGGCCGTTGCAGGACAAGGCCAGCGCCAAGCAGGTTTGTGCCAAATTAAAACAAGAAAATCAGGCGTGTATCGTCGCTAATTAAAGCGGTACATCGGGGAGAGTTTCATGCCTTTGGCAGCGATTTTGGGCTGCGCCGGTCCTGAGCTGTCGGCGGCGGAGGCGGCCTTCTTTAAGGCGCATGATCCGCTGGGCTTCATCGTCTTCGCCCGCAATCTGGTGGAGCCGGCGCAGGTCAAGAAGCTGACGGCGGATTTGCGCGCCTCAATCGGCCGGCCCGATGCACCGATCCTGGTGGACCAGGAAGGTGGGCGCGTCGCGCGGCTGAAGGCCCCCCATTGGCGGCACCCGCCGGCTGCTGACCGGTTCGGCCTGATCGCCACCCAGGACCGGGCGCGGGCGGCGCAGGCAGTCCGCCTCAACCACGAACTGATGGCCGGCGAGCTCCGGGAACTTGGGCTAAATGTCGATTGTGCGCCTTTGGTGGATGTGCGTGCGGTAGGGGCCCACGATATCATTGGTGACCGCGCCTATGGCACTGATCCCTATCTGGTGGCCGATCTTGGCCGCGCGGCGGCGGAAGGGCTGATGGCTGGCGGCGTCATGCCGATCATCAAGCACATCCCGGGGCATGGCAGATCATCGGTCGACAGCCATTTCGACCTGCCGCGTGTGGACACGGATTTCGATATTTTGGCGGAAACGGATTTCGTGCCTTTCCGGGCACTTAACGACATCCCCTGGGCGATGACTGCGCACATTGTCTATACAAGTTTGGATGCCAACCTGCCGGCGACGCTCAGCCCCACAGTGATCGCCGAGGTGATCCGCGGCGAGATCGGCTTCGCCGGCCTGCTGCTCTCGGACGACCTTTCCATGAAGGCGCTCAAGGGCGGGCTCGATGAGTTGGCGCAGGCCAGCCTGGAAGCCGGCTGCGACGTAGTCCTCCACTGCAATGGCGATATGGCTGAGATGGAGCGGGTGGTCCGTGGGGCAAAGCCCTTGTCAGCGGTCGGACTCGCCCGATATGAACAGGGGCAGCGGCGGTTGAACGCTGACCCGGACTTCGACCGGGCTGACCTCGCGGAAGAACTCTCCAGCTTAATGGCTTGATATTCAACGATTAGCCTGGATCTGACGCGGGCTGATGCCCATATCGGCGGGACCGCTCATTCTAGGAGTTTCATTGTGAACGAAGCCGATTTCGGCAGCATGATCCAGGTGGCCTCCACATGGATTCTGCCTGTGTTGCTCGCCATTACCCTGCATGAAGCAGCGCACGGCTTTGCTGCCTGGAAGCTGGGCGACGATACCGCCTATCTGCAGGGCCGGGTGACGATGAACCCGCTGAAGCATGTCGACCCGATTGGCACTGTCCTGCTGCCGGCGGCGCTGTTCTTCTTCCATGCCCCGTTCATGTTCGGCTATGCAAAGCCTGTTCCGGTCAATTTTCGGCGTCTGAAGAATTTCCGCCGCGACACCATGCTGGTGGCGGCCGCTGGCCCGGGCACGAACCTGGCGCTGGCGATCATCTCGGCGCTGCTGCTCCATGTGGCCGTCTTTAACATGCTGCCTTTGCTGCCGCTCGATGGCGGGCGGGTGCTGGCCGGATTGCTGCCGCCGTCCCTGGCGCGCCCCTACTACCGGACGGAGCGGTATGGCAYGCCGATTCTGCTGGGGCTGATCATCCTGCTACCCTATGTCGGCCGGCAATTCGGCATGAACCTCAATATTTTGGGCTGGATTTTGGGGCCGGCTTCCGACTATCTCGTGCGACTTGTTGCAAACCTAGCGGGGCTGAATAGCTGATGGCGTCTTGGATCGCCGACGACGATACGGAAGCGCCGGAGACACCAATTGTCCCCGATGAGACAGGTGCGCCTGCGGACGAGCCGATGGCGGACGCTGCCGGCGAGGCTGAGCAGCCGGTGGCGGCCAATGACGATGCCGAGCTGCGGCTGGACCTCGATGGCTATGAAGGGCCGATCGACATCCTGCTGGCGCTTGCGCGGGACCAGAAGGTCGATCTGAAGAAGATCTCGATCCTGGAACTGGCCGACCAATATCTGTCGTTCATCAACCATGCCCGTAAGCTGCGCCTGGAACTGGCTGCCGATTATCTGGTCATGGCGGCGTGGCTGGCTTACCTGAAGTCACGCCTGTTGCTGCCGGAGCCGCCGGCCGATGGCGAGCCCACCGGCGTCGAGCTGGCAGCTGCCCTGGCCTTCCAGCTGCAGCGCCTGGAGGCGATGCAGAAGGCGGGGCAGGCGATGCTCAACCTGCCGCAGCTTGGCCGGGACACTTTCTTGCGTGGTGCCCCCGAGCCGTTGAAGGTGGTGGATATCCCGGTCTTCGAGCTGTCGCTTTATGAGCTCTTGAAGGCCTATGGCACGCATCCTGGCCGCAAGCGGGATGGAATGCTGCAAATTCAACCGCTTAACCTGTTTTCTATGGACGATGCCCTGAAGCGCATCGGCGACATTATCGGCCGCACGCTGGACTGGACCATCCTGCAGAACTTCCTGCCGGAAGGCCTGCGCCAGCCCCTGCAGCGCCGGGCCGCCGTGGCGGCGACCTTCGCCGCCTCTTTGGAGCTGGCGCGATCGGGCATCATCAATTTGCGCCAGGACGGGCTGTTCGGCCCGATCTACATGAAGCGGGCCGACCCGCGCCTGGACGCCCCTGCGAGTGAAGTGACCAATCATGAGTGAAGAGAGATTCGAAACCCTGCGGTTCCTGGAAGCCGTGCTGTTCGCAGCCGCCGAGCCCTTGACCGAAAAGGTCCTGGCGCATCGCTTGCCGGAAGATGCCGACGTCAAGGGTCTGCTCTCGGAGCTCAAAGAGCATTACGCCAACCGGGGCGTGATGCTGATGCAATTCGAGGACCGTTGGGCGTTCCGCACCTCGCCCGACCTCTCGCACCGCATGTCGATCGAACGCAAGGTCGTGCGCAAACTGACCCGTGCCGCGGTCGAGACGCTTGCCATCATCGCCTATCACCAGCCCGTCACCCGCGCCGAGATCGAAGAGATCCGCGGCGTGGCGATCTCCAAAGGCACCCTGGATTCGCTCCTTGAAGCGGATTGGATCAAGCCGAAGGGGCGCCGCGAGACACCTGGCCGGCCGGTCACCTGGGGGACCACGACGGGCTTCCTGGAACATTTTGGCCTGGAGAGCTGCGAGGCGTTGCCCGGCGTCGAGGAATTGCGGGCCTCGGGCCTCCTCGATGCGCGCTCGGCTATCTCGACGCTTGGCACCCAGGGTGGCTCTGCCAGCCAGATGCTGCGCGGCGACGGCAGCGAAGAGGACGAGGCTGCTGCTGCGATCGAGTTGCGCGGTGAACCGGCTTTGGAACTCGATGAAGAAGGCGCCACTGTTGCCAAGCTTAACCCCGAAGGCGAGGCTGTGGCGGACGACGCATATGAAGCCGAGCTGCTGGCGCGGGTTGAAGAGGAAGCTGCTGCCGGCATCTTTGCCCCCGCAGAAGAGACGACCGATACCGGCGATGAGTCGGGGACGGATGATTCTGATGAAGATGATTCCGGTGACGAGGACGATGACCTCGACGAAGACGACGATGGGGAAGACGGGGACGCTGGGGAAGACGGGGATGCTGGCGAAGACGGGGCCGAAGATGCCGACCCGGATGGCGAGTCCGACGAGGAGTCGGATGATGAGCAGGGTGCTGGCCGCACGGTGAGAAACACCTGAGTTTGCTGGCTTTTCGCACGACAGTCTCTCAATCACATCTCTTCGCAACTGCAAAAACATTGCGTTAGTCAGAAAGCGCGCTACGCTCTGAGCTGACGGCTGACAAATCAGCCGCAGAAAAGAGGTGGCTGCGATGACTGTTGCGAGCATCCTCAAGCAAAAGCCGGATCGGCTCATTTCTGTCAAAGAGACTGACAGCCTGAACGATGTGGCCGGAATCTTGACACGCGAGAATATCGGCGCTGTTCCTGTCCTCGATACAAAAGGCGAGATGATCGGCATCGTGTCGGAACGCGATATCGTCCGCCAAATTGCCCGCGAAGGTGCAACCGTGCTTATGCGCCAAGTCAGTACCATGATGACGACCACCGTTCTGTGCTGCGCGCCAGAGGATTCGGTGGAGAGCACAATGGCCGTCATGACAAAGCGGCGCTTCCGGCATCTGCCGGTGCGCAGCAATGGACGCATCATCGGCATGATTTCGATCGGCGACGTGGTGAAGCGGCGGGTCGAGGACGCGGAGCGCGAAGCCGAGTCACTGCGCGACTACATTGCCAGAGGTTAGCCCTGAGGTTGCTTCTGGGGGGTGACCTTGCGGTCGATCTCGGACGTGACCGGCCCTTAGAGCTTAGAGAGAGTCTGACTGGTCCGTGGCGCGGAAGTAAATGCCGACCAGAACCATGTCGACCCGTTCCTTGTCCGCCGAGAGCGGCAGAATCAGTTTGGCCTGCCGCGAGAAGACACCATCACTGTTGGTGAAGTCGGCTTCGTAATAGGCCGGGCGCTTGTCGTGGAGAACGGTGCTGTATTGTGACATGAGCAATTCCCGCTCATCGTCCGATGTCAGCTTCTCTACGCCGAACCCCGTGCGCCGCGTTCCGTAATAATGCTCGAGATTGGTGCCATCCAAACGGATCTGGTAGCTCTCCACGTCGCCATGGAATTCGATCAGCATCAGATTGCCGAGCCACTGCTTCATTTCCAGCGGGTCGATATCGGTCCGCGCCGGCAAAGCTTCGCCATGCATCTTGCTGTGCCAATAACTGTAAAGCGAGCGCAAGCGCGGCTCGGGAATATCAAAGGGCAGGTCGGTATCGATCTCAGTCATGCAGCCATCGGCGCCTTTAGCTCGGAACGAATCTAAACTATCGCCGCAAATCCCTCACGCTTAATTAACAAAACCCAACAATAAATATTCCTATTGTACCATGCTCCCCGAACAATTTCATCCGGGACGCAACTTTCCAAAGTAAAGCACGTTGTTACCCATGTTCTCGCCAATCATACGGCCGGCGCCCTTGGCGGCATCTGCGCGGTCAGCGCGGTTGATGAGTAGGGGGCGTCAAAGTCTATTTTGGAGGATTAAATGATTAAGCGTTCGCACCTGATTCTTGTGGCGGGCTTGCTGTTGCTCACAGCATGCGCCGAAAGCCGTATTTTCGATACGAATTGCAGTGGCAATGGGATGATCACGAACGCAGGCTATTGCACGGATACCTTGCATCCTTATGCCGGCCCCTGGGGCACCCACGGCAAGTAAATCCATCTACCGGTCAGTCGGCACATTCTGTCGGAATGTGTCCGGCTGACTTATCGCCGTTGCGCGCCCCAGGATTCGGGTTGGCGGCAGCATGACGCGCACAGTCGTGCCCTGGCCCGGGCGGCTGGAAATCTCAATTCGGCCCTGATGCAGTTCAATGAGGCTGCGGCAGATGGCGAGGCCCAGACCGGTGCCCTCGCGCTGGTGGAATGCTGATCGATTGACCTGCACGAAGGGCTCAAAGACGCGGTCGATGTCCTTTGTCGGGATGCCGATACCCGTGTCAGCGACAGAGAGCGCCAGACTACCGTCCGGTTCCAATCCGGCTTTGACCGTGATCGATCCCTGGGGTGGCGTGAACTTGACGGCGTTGGTCAGCAGGTTGAGCACGATCTGCAAAAGACGGCGGTAATCGCCGCGGACGAGAGGAAGGTCGGCGGCCAGCGCCGTCGTGAGATCGATTTCGCCTTTCTGCGCCCGCGCCGAAACCATGGTGATGCATTGCTTGATGATCTCGGCGAAGTCCACCTGGTTCTCTTCGATATGCGCCTTGCCTGATTCCAGCTTCGAATAATCGAGGATTTCTTCAATCAGACGAAACAGGATGCCGGCGCTGGCATGGATGTCGTTGGCATATTCATTGACGCGGTTCGCCCCTGATTCCTGGCGCGTCATCAGCCCGATCAACTCGGAAAAGCCCATGATGGCATTGAGCGGCGTGCGTAATTCATGACTCATGCTGGCCAAGAATTCCGTCTTCGCCCTGTTAGACGTTTCCGCCTCGCGCCGTGCAATCATCAGCTGCCGTTCGAAGCTCTTGCGCTCCGTGATGTCCTCGACCGTGCCCTCATAGTGCTTCGGCTGACCAATGGCGTCGCGCACAAGGCGCGCATTCTCTGAGATCCAGATCCGTTCACGTGTCTTATGGCGGTATATTTCAGATTCGAAATTGCGAACCGTGCCATCACGCTCGACACGTTCGGCAAATTGGGCGCGGCGCTTTGGGTCGACATACCATTCGACCGCAATGTCGTTGACCGCCTCAATCAACTCTTCAGGCGTCTCGTAGCCATTGATGCGGGCCAGCGCCTGGTTGGCGTTGATCATGCGACCGTCAAGGCTGGAAATATACGTGCCGTCGATCGCATTTTCGAACAGGCTGCGATAGCGTTCCTCGGCACCGCGCAGTGCTTGCTGAGATTCAACCAAAGCGGTTATGTCGATGACGGTGCCGATCAGGACCGACCGGCCGTCTGTCGTCGGGTGCATGGAGGCGGATTCCGAGATCCACAATCGCCGCCCATCGACCCGGATCATTTCGCTGACTTCATTGGCCAGACGTCCGGTCTTGGCGATCGCCCGCAGCAACCGGCCGCGCTGTGCCGGATCGGCGTAAAGGCGGGCTGCGTCCTCCTCCGCCAGCATGTCTGCCGGCGATCCGAAGCCCATCATGGTTGCCAGCGCATTATTGACAGTCAGCAGGCGACCGGCGTCGGCTGTCATATAGATGCCGATATCGACGCTCTCAAAGACGATGCGGTGGAAGTCTTCGGGGGTCACGGCGCCTCTGAGATTAAGTTCTTAATTATCTGCCAATGGTACATCCACACCGCGAAAATGGACAACGATTTGCCGCTATCCGGTATCTGGCATGCCGATTGCTCATAGCTTGCCATTATGGACTGTTCATCAACGATTACTTAGGCGGAAAGCAGCATTTCCATGGTCGTGATCGGGACCATCGCAGGATTTAGCCGGGCAAAAAATGCCGTCGCAGAGGCATGCTTGGTTGAAACGCGCCCAATGATGTCCCCGGCAACGCCCAGGCCGTGCTTTTGCTGGCTGCCGGTAGGGAGGGCATTGGCATGACCCCACCGGTCACCCTGAGCACAGTCAACGGCCAGGATCTGGCCATTCGATCTGACGTCCTAGCCGGGATCAGGCAGGCCAGTCAGTCGACCGGCATCGACTTCTCCTACCTGATGGCCCAGGCCAATCGCGAAAGCAGCTTCGACCCGGCAGCACAGGCCAGGACCTCGTCCGCCGCCGGCCTCTATCAATTCGTCGAACAGACCTGGCTCGGCGTGGTCAAAAATCATGGCGCCGAGTACGGCGAGGGCGATCTGGCCGACAAGATCAGCCGGCGTTCGGATGGGCATTTTACAGTCACAGATTCCAAGACACGCAACGAGATTCTGGAGCTGCGGCGCGACCCCAGCTTCGCTTCGGCGATGGCGGCCGAACATGCGGCCGACAACGAAGCGAAGCTGCAGGAGAAACTCGGGCGCGAGATCAACGGCACTGATCTCTATATGGCGCATTTCCTCGGAATCAGCGGCGCGCTCAAATTCCTGCGCAACATGGAAGACAGCCCGGACAAGACCGGCGCCAGCATGTTCCCCAAGGCTGCGGCAGCCAATCAGGATGTCTTCTATACCGATACCGGCCGCGCCCGCACGGCCTCGGAGATCTATGACCGGTTTGCGGCGTCGATGAATGCCGACATGCAAGCCTACGCATCGCTGGAAGGTGCGCCAGCCGGTGCAACATCCAGTGACGTTGCAATGTCAGCGGGTTCTGCGCTGGTGGCGCTTGCCGATACTGGAACATCATTGCCGGCCAGCCCGAATGCCGCGTATCTGGCGGCGTTCCGGACAGCAGCGACCACGACCAGCGGCACCTCCACCAAAGAGACCAACGGTTTCAGCAAAGTCGGCAGCCTGCTATCGCCGCTGATGCTGGTGACCTTGGCAGCACTGCCTGTGAGCCGTGAAGAAGACGAGCAGCGCGACAAGAATGCCAGCCAAGTCGAACTGTCAGACGGGCAGGGGCTCGCCAAAGCCGCCAAAATGGGCGCGGCCCGTGATGGCAGCCTCTTCAACCGCACTGACGATCCGTTGCATCTCGATTTGCTTCGGTCCGCCTACGCGATCTAGCGCTGATTAGTGGTGCTTGGTCTCCAGGGCGCGGCGGCCGGCGTCGGTCAATTTGCAGACCAGCCAATCCGGCTTCAGCGGGTTGGTAAACCAGGGTTCCGCCCAGCCGTGATCGATACAAGCGCGAATCGTGCGCTCATTGATCTTCTGCCCCCATTCATCGAACAGCGGCAGCTTGCCGCCCGGCTGCTTCAAGCCTTTTGAAAGCCAGCCAAGTTCAGCCTCAGTCGGCCGCTCGCTGGCACTGGCGGTACTTGTTACCCGCGTCATTACTTCCCTCAGAACTCATCCCCGAATGGCGCCACAATAACGTAATCGGTGACCAGCGCCAAGTTTTGCAGCAGGACGGATGCGAGGAACGCAATCTTATCGGGACACGTCAGGCGCGCCGTGCGATTTGCAAACGCGGAATCTCGATCGCCGGGCAATGATCCATCACCACATTGAGCCCGGCGGCGCGTGCCTCCGCTGCTGCGGTTTCATTGATGACGTCGAGCTGCATCCAGACAGTCTTGGCACCGACCGCAATCGCCTCGCGCGACGGTTCCAGCGCGCTTTCCGAATTGCGGAAGATGTCGACCATGTCGATCTGTCCCAACTTGGCTTCGGGAATGTCGGCGACGCGTGCGTAGACCCGCTCGCCATTCAATGTCTGGCCTTCCAGCCCTGGATTGACCGGAATGACACGGTAGCCCTGGCGCTGGAGGAAACGCATCACCCCGTGGCTGGGGCGTTCCGCCTTGGGACTGGCACCGACCAACGCGATGATTTTGGTCTCGGTCAGGATGCGGCGCAGCAGATCGTCGCTGACAATGTTGTCCGTGGCGGGCTTTGTCATTATGTCCACAATTCTGGTTATTGAGTGTCAACCATCATATGTGGCGGCTTGCTGCCCAAAGAAAGAGGCCGTCTTAGGCAATTGCGGCAAAGGCAGCTCATTGGCCACGCAACGCACGCGCCCAGTGCGTTCCCCGTGCACGATGCGACCTTCATGGGAACTGGGCAGCGGATTGGGCGAGAGCGGAACGGCATCCTCGGCGGAATAGACGCAGATGAAGAGCGTCCGCGCCTGCTGCGACCGGTTGGGCGCTGATCCGTGCAGCAGCCTTGTGTGCATGAAGCAGACGCTGCCGGCTGGTCCCACACATTGGATCGAGCGTGCCATCATCTCAGCTTCAAGCTTGGCTTCGACGGCGCCGGTAAAGCGGCCATCATGCCATAGGTCAAAGAGCGGGCCCTTGTGCGAGCCGGGCAGCACTTCGAGCGGCCCGTTCTCCGGTGTCACATCGTCGACGAAGAAGAGCGCCGTCACCAGATCGTCATTGCTGTGGGGCGTGAAGGGGAAATCCTGGTGCCACTTCACCTGCGTGGCGGCAGCCGGCAATTTCGAATTGATCTTGGCGTGATGGAATTTGACGTTGGGGCCGATGAGGTCGGCGACCAGGGCCGGTATGCGGCTGGCAGCCATGACCTGCTCATAGTTGGTCGAGATCTCGGTCGGAGAATTTACCCGCCGCAGGGCAGGGTGGGCGGACGTGTGACCGGGCTCAAGATCGAAGCGCGGCCGGCCGTCGGAGATTTCACCCCAGGGTTTTTCATGGGCCCGGCTCTCGGCGACCCATCCGTTGAACTCGGTCTGAAGCGCTGCAAGTTCGCTGGCACTCAGGGCATTTTTCACCACCAGGCAGCCATCGCGCCAAAATGCCTGCCGCTCTATTTCAGTTAATTCCGTCAATGGCTTGGCATGCGCAAGGGACATGGTTTGGACACTCGCTGAAGCGATGGTTAAGAACGGCAGTCCGCCAGCATATAATCATCTGGCCCGCGCCGTCGAGACGACCGCCCGTGGGATGCGGCGCAATGAAATTACTTAAACTTCGATTAAATTCGTAATCGATAGTGCTTGCGCTCGCCGCTGAAGGGCCCATCTTAGGGGCATGTATAACTTTGCCAAGGAGGGTGGGCGATGAGCATCACCCAAATCGGGTCCGTCGCTGCCGGCGTTGAAGCAGCCAGATTTACCGGCGTTCAGCAATCCAGTCAGACTGCCAGCAGCAATGCCGTGCAGCGCCAGAACAACCGCGTCGCCGAAGAAGCCGATCTGAAGAAGACCGAAGTGGTCGAAGAGAGTGGCGAGCGTGATCCGGTGAGCACCACCGGCGAGCGCCGTCTCGACATCACGGTCTAAATCCCATTGTCCGATAGCCTGCGCTGCATTGGCAGCGTGGTTCAGAAAATGAAAAGACGCCGCCGGTAATGCCGGCGGCGTCTTTCGTTGTGATGTTCCGGCTCAGCGCCAGCCCGCGCGGTCCATGATCATCACAGCTTCAGCATTGTTGCGGCCGAGGGCCGCTACATTCACTTCATCGCGTTTGAAATCGCCCCACGCTGCGACGACATCCGAGACCTTCGAGCCGGCGACCACCGGATATTCGAAATTGGCACCGGAGAAGATGGCCTGTGCTTCCGGCTTCGCCATGAATTCGAGATAGGCGATGGCATTCTTCTGATTGGGAGCATAGGTCGCGACACCGGCGCCCGAGACGTTGACGTGGGTGCCGCGATCCTGCTGGTTGGGGAAGAAGACAGCCAGGTTTTCCAGGCCTTTCTTCGCTGACTCGTCCGGGTCGGACAACATGCGGGCGAAGTAATAGGTATTGCTGATGGCGACCTCGCCTTCGCCGGCGACCAGCGCCTTGATCTGATCGATATCACCACCTTCGGGCTTGCGCGCAAAGTTCGCCACCAGGCCCTTGGCCCAGGCTTCGGCCTTTTCCTTGCCGTCATGTTCGATGATCGAAGCTAGCAGGGACTGGTTGTAGATGTTGTTGGAGGAGCGGATGAGGAGGCGGCCCTTCCATTTTGGATCGGCCAGATCTTCATAGGTGCTCAGATCCGTCGGCTGCACCTTGCGCTTGTCATAGACGGCGACACGGGCGCGGGTCGAGAAACCGAACCAGTGGCCTTCCGGCTCATGGTAATGCGCCGGGATCTTCTCATCGAGCAATGCGGACTTGGTTGGTTGGAACACACCGGCTTCCTGCGCGCGCCACAGATTGCCGGCGTCGACCGTGACGAAGACGTCGGCCGGTGAACTCTCGCCTTCCAGCTTGACCCGCTCCATCAGTTCCTCGGCGGTGCCTTGGATGACGTTTATCTTGATGCCGGTCTCTTGTGTGAACAGGCCGTAAAGCGTCTCGTCGGCGGGGTAGTGCCGGGCGCTGTAGATGTTGACCTCGCCACCATCAGCCCTTGCCGCGCCGATCCCGCGGCCGATCAGCGGCATCGCCAGCGTCCCCAGGGAAGCGGCGGCAAACTGTCGGCGGGACAATGCGCGGAGGCGGGGCGTCACCATGGGGGAACCTTTCGCGATGGGAGGCGGCTAGGATCTGATGCAAGTAAGAATAACTCGCATGCGCAGATGATATAGTCCGGCCCTTCGAGGGCTGCAAGGGCGGGACAATAAAACTTGAGGCGAGGGGGCTATTGCAGGGCGGCCAGGAATTCGTCCTTGGTCACAATGCCGTCCTTGTTGGCGTCGGCCGCGGTGACGAGGTCGACGCAATAGGCCTGGTCTTCGGTGAAGTCGACCTTGCCGTCGCCATTGTAGTCGGAACGATGGAAGCGGGCGGTGAAGAAGTCGATGGCATCCTGGCGGGATGAGGGGATGCCGAAGATGTATTCGTCGAGGGACAGGCCGCCATCCTTGTTGTCGTCGATCCGCTTAAATTCCTTGGCCGAGATGCGCTGCAGATCGGCCAGGGTAAAGCCGCCGGTCTTCTTCTGGTCGAGGCGGTTGAAATAGGCGCTGCGGAAATCCGGGGCCTGTGCTTGTGCCGTTTTGGTCAGCACCGGGCCGACAGCGATCATCGCCACAAGGACGGCGAGGAGCCATGAAGTCTTCATCCCAAATTCCTTGAACAAGAGGCGTCGGTCAGCGCGCTAATTCATAGAGCGAAATCGCAGCGGCGTTCGACACGTTGAGGTGATCGATCGGCCCCGCGGTCGGCAGGCGCACGAGCAGATCGCAGTTTTCACGGGTCAGGCGGCGCAAGCCGGCACCTTCGGCACCGAGGCAAAGCGCCACGCGACCACCCGATTTGATGCTGGAAAGGGTCTGCTTGGCTTCCGCGGCGAGGCCGATGCACCAGAAGCCGGCCGCTTTCAGCTCTTCCATGGCACGGGCGAGGTTGGTAACGCGCACCAGCGGCACATGTTCCAAAGCGCCGGAAGCGGATTTGGCGAGAATCCCGCTTTCGGGCGCAGCGTGGCGCTCCGTGAGGATGATCGCCAGCGCGCCAAATGCGGCGGCCGAACGCAGGATGGCGCCGACATTGTGTGGGTCTGTGACCTGGTCGAGGATCACCACGCAGGCGTTCTCGCGGTCGCGGCCCAGATCGCAGATTTCGTCGATATAGGTCTCTGGCAGGGGCGAAACCCGGGCGGCAATGCCCTGATGGACGACATCGCGGCCGACCAGCTTGTCGATCAGGTCACGCTCGACCGTCTCGGTGGCGGGGGCTCCGGCGCCGCGTCCTAACGCCGCAGCGGCGTCGCCGGCGGCGACCAGGCGATGGATTCGGCGCTTCGGGTTCTTAAGTGCTTCCTCGACAGCATGATGGCCAAAGATCCAATAGCCCCCCGGCCCGCCGGTGTTATTCCCGGACGGTTCAGGCGGTAATTTTGTTTCACCGCGGCGCGGTTGATCTTCGCGATTCCGACCTCCTCGGGACGCACTTCCTGGGAAATTCCCGGACCGCCGGCCTTCGGACTTATCTGAGGTGAATTTTGGGGTCTTTGGCGGCTTGCGCGGGGACATGGCGGACTCTATGATCTGAATGACACAAGAGCTTTACCCTAACTCCCTTCGGGCCGGAATCGAAATCGGCGCGAACGGGAGTTTTTGCTGTGATTTCAAGTTGACACGGTTGGTTAAATGCTCATAAGTCCGCGTCTCCGCTGAGCGGAGTCGAGCGCGATGGAAGGGTGCCCGAGTGGCTAAAGGGGACGGGCTGTAAACCCGTTGGCTTCGGCCTACGTAGGTTCGAATCCTACCCCTTCCACCAAGCTGCCCTTCAGGCATTTTGCCAGTTCTGGCATGTGCTTACGGGTGGTGGCGCGAGGACGGTGTTGCGAGGTGTTGGCGGGTGTGAACTCGCTAGTGAGCGGGCGGGTGTAGCTCAATGGTAGAGCTCCAGCCTTCCAAGCTGGCTACGCGGGTTCGATTCCCGTCACCCGCTCCAAAAGTTTCGCGGTGGATCGGTCTGTGACCGGTTTACGGCAAAGTAGTTAAAGAAACGATTTCAATTCTGGTTTTTAGGATTGTACGGACATGGCGAAGGCTAAATTTGAGCGTAACAAGCCGCACTGCAACGTTGGCACGATTGGCCACGTTGACCACGGCAAGACGTCGCTGACGGCGGCGATCACGAAGGTTCTGGCGGAGACGGGCGGTGCGACGTTCACGGCCTATGACCAGAT